>JAEUNL010000073.1 GCA_016791115.1 Rhodocyclaceae bacterium | reverse complement strand
TACGCCCGCGAAAGTAGGTCAGCGCCAGACTCCCCAAATACAAAGCCCCTGCAGCTATCCAGCTCCAGGGGCTTTGTGCTTTACATCCACCCACTTCAACACAACCCACCTCCTCACATCACTATGACGGAAACCGGGTTTGCTTCATGAGTTAGACGGGCATCAGACTACGCCCCGCTGCTCGAGATGAACTGCAGCCTGCAAAACGAGAGCCTCGCGCAACGACGCAGGGACGATCTGTACTCCCAAGGGAAGCCCCGACGCGGTAGTCAGCGGAACATTGGCGACCGGAAGCGCGATGAAGGAAATGAGCTGGATAATCAATCCGATGTTTGGGCGGTTCGGAATTGTTTGGCCACCAAGCTGGGCAAGCGCGGTTCCGATTGGCCGGGCGACGCAGGCAGTAGCCAAGGCGATGAGTATGTCCCAAGACGCGAACAGATGTCGTGCCTGATCGCGGAACCCGCTTCGAAAACGTTGCGCTTTCACGTACCTCGATGCCGGAAGACTGCTGCCCGCAATCAGGCGTTCTCGAAATGGCGGGTCGGACAGATCAGGCGTATCGCGAGGTCGATTCAATTGTCGTTCGCCACCTTCGACCCTATGGTGACGAAAGCGCTGGCGCGAACCAGGTCTGCATGCGCGAGTTCGGTGAATTCGATCAATGGTTCAGCCATAGCCGCAATGCGCGAGAGGGGAAGGGCAACAACAGACTTTTGCGCATCGTCCAGCAGTAGTCCGAGCAGCGTTCCCTGAGTCTCAACGGTGGCATCTCAATCGAAGCCTTCGACCATGCCCTTTCCTCTGCGCCAAGGCCGAGAAATCGTCGCCCGGCAAGGTTGAAACCGCCCGGCGAGACCCCAGATAGCTGGTAGTCCTATCAGGGAGCCAGACATGCGATTCGACAAGCTGACGACGAAGTTCCAGCAGGCCCTCGCCGATGCGCAGAGCATGGCCGTCGGGCACGACCACGCGTACATCGAGCCGCAGCACGCGCTGCTTGCGCTGCTCAACCAGGACGACGGTGCGACCGCCTCGCTGCTTGGCCGCGCGGGCGCGAATGTGCAGCCTTTGAAAGCAGCGCTGGACAAGGCGGTCGACCGCCTGCCGCAAGTGCAGGGCACGGGTGGTGAGGTTCAGATCGGCCGCGATCTGGCGAATCTACTGAACCTTGCAGACAAGGAGGCGCAGAAGCGCGGCGACGAATACATCGCCTCCGAGATGTTGTTGCTTGCCCTGTCCGAAGACAAGGGCGATACCGGGCGCCTGCTGAAGGATTACGGACTGACGAAGAAGGCGCTCGAGCAGGCCGTCAACGCCGTGCGTGGTGGCCAGAATGTCGGCAGCCAGGACGCTGAATCCCAGCGCGAGGCGCTGAAGAAATACTGCATGGATCTCACCGATCGCGCACGCGCCGGCAAGCTCGACCCGGTGATCGGGCGCGACGACGAGATACGGCGTGCCATCCAGATACTGCAGCGGCGCACGAAGAACAACCCGGTGCTGATCGGCGAGCCCGGCGTCGGCAAGACGGCAATCGTCGAAGGGCTGGCCCAGCGCATCGTCAACGACGAGGTGCCCGAAACGCTCAAAGGCAAGCGTGTGCTGTCGCTCGACATGGCGGCGCTGCTCGCGGGTGCCAAGTACCGTGGCGAATTCGAAGAGCGCCTCAAGGCGGTCCTAAAGGATATTGCCGCCGAAGAGGGCCGCATCATCGTCTTCATCGACGAGATCCACACCATGGTCGGCGCCGGCAAGGCCGAGGGCGCTATCGACGCCGGCAACATGCTCAAGCCCGCGCTCGCGCGTGGCGAACTGCACTGCATCGGCGCCACCACGTTGGACGAATACCGCAAGTACATCGAGAAGGACGCCGCACTCGAACGCCGTTTCCAGAAAGTGCTGGTCGATGAACCGAGTGTCGAAAGCACCATCGCCATCCTGCGCGGCCTGCAGGAAAAATACGAACTCCACCACGGTGTCGACATCACTGACCCGGCGATTGTCGCTGCGGCCGAACTTTCGCATCGCTACATCACTGACCGGTTCCTGCCCGACAAGGCGATCGACCTGATCGACGAGGCCGCAGCGCGCATCAAGATGGAAATCGACTCCAAGCCCGAGTCGATGGACAAGCTCGACCGCCGCCTGATACAGCTCAAGATTGAGCGCGAGGCGGTAAAGAAGGAAACCGACGAAGCCTCGCAGCGCCGTCTTGGCCTGATCGAGGAAGAGATCGCACGCCTGCAGAAGGAGTACTCGGACCTCGAGGAAATCTGGAAGGCCGAGAAGGCGCAGGTGCAGGGCAGCGCGCACATCAAGGAAGAGATCGATCGCGTGCGTGCGGAGATCACGCGCCTGCAGCGCGAGGGCAAACTCGACAAGGTTGCCGAGTTGCAATACGGCAAGCTGCCGCAACTCGAATCCCAGCTCAAGCAGGCGGAAAAATCCGGCGCAGGCAAGCCGGCGAACAAGCTGTTGCGCACCGAAGTCGGCGCCGAAGAGATTGCCGAAGTCGTGTCGCGAGCCACCGGGATTCCCGTGAGCAAAATGATGCAAGGCGAACGCGAGAAGCTATTGCACATGGAAGCCAAGCTGCACGAGAGGGTGGTCGGCCAAGACGAGGCGGTGCGGCTCGTTTCCGACGCGATCCGCCGCTCTCGGGCGGGGCTGTCGGAGGAAAATCGCCCGTACGGATCGTTCCTCTTCCTTGGCCCGACAGGGGTCGGCAAGACCGAGTTGTGCAAGGCGCTGGCAGGTTTCCTGTTCGATAGCGAGGAGCATCTGATCCGCATCGACATGAGCGAGTTCATGGAAAAGCACTCGGTCGCGCGGCTGATCGGCGCGCCGCCCGGTTATGTCGGATACGACGAAGGCGGCTATCTGACCGAGGCGGTGCGACGCAAGCCCTACAGCGTGATCCTGTTCGACGAGGTTGAGAAGGCGCACCCGGACGTGTTCAACGTGCTGCTTCAGGTGCTCGATGACGGACGGATGACGGATGGGCAGGGCCGCACCGTGGACTTCAAGAATACGGTGATCGTGATGACCTCGAACCTCGGCTCGCAGATGATCCAGCAGATGGCCGGCAGCGACTATGGGGTGGTGAAGCTCGCCGTGATGTCCGAGGTAAAGACGTTCTTCCGCCCCGAGTTCGTCAACCGCATCGACGAGGTCGTGGTGTTTCACGCGCTCGACGAGGAGCACATCGCCTCGATCGCAAAGATCCAGCTCGGCTACCTCGAGAAACGCTTGGCGCGCATGGAGATCGGCTTGCAGGTGTCGGATGCCGCGTTGGCAGAGATCGGCAAGGCGGGTTTCGACCCGGTGTTTGGTGCGCGGCCGCTCAAGCGGGCGATCCAGGAGCACATCGAGAACCCGCTGGCGCGTGAGATTCTCGAGGGGCGTTTCGGGCCGAAGGATGTCATCATTGTCGATATACACGGGGGGCGTTTCTCCTTCCGCAAGCCCTCCTGAGGCGGTCGGCCGCAGGGCGGCAACAGGTTTCAGGGGTGGCGATTGCCGAGTCGTTCGATCAGGTGGTTTTCGAGGCGATTTGCCGGACCGGTGCTGGGCACCGGTCTGCTGCTTTCCGTGTCGGCCGTCTTTGCCGACGACCCCGGTGCGGCGCTGGCTGACGAATCGCCACACGTCGCCGGGCTGATCGATGCGGCCCGTGCAGGCGAACAGGCGCGCGACTACCCGCTCGCGGCGCAACGCTACTGCGAAGCCGCGCGTGAGGGCAGCGCGGAAGCCATGTTTCGTCTTGGCCGCCTGTACAGTGTCGGCCTCGGCGTGAGGCGCGACAATGCCGTGGCCGCTTCGCTGCTGGGCAGTGCAAGCCGGCTCGGGCATGCCGGTGCGCAGCAGATGCTCGGCGACCTGCCGGCGCCCGAAGGTCGCCAGCCCGATTGCGATTCTCTCTTGCCTTCAGGTGCAGTTTCGGCCGATTCGGCGGAAACCCCGCAGCCACGCAGCACCGCGCACTATGCCAGCGTGCTGCCTCCCGGCAAGCGCAAGCTGGTCAAGGTGGTCGAAACCCTCGCGGCGCGCTACAAGGTCGATCCGCGGCTGGTGCTTGCGGTGATCGTCGCCGAATCCGGCTTCGATGCGGCGGCCATTTCGCCGAAAAATGCACAGGGGCTGATGCAGCTCATTCCTGAAACGGCGGAGCGCTTCAACGTGGCCGATCCGCTGCACCCCGAGCAGAATCTGAAGGGTGGCATCGCCTACCTGCGCTGGTTGCTCGCCTATTTCCGCGGCGACGTGCAACTGGCGCTGGCGGGCTACAACGCGGGCGAACGCGCGGTGGACAAATACCGTGGCGTTCCACCGTACGAAGAAACGCGGGCCTATGTGAAGCGCGTGCTCGAACTGTATCCGCTCGCCACCCATCCTTACGAGGACGGACTGGTCGCGCCGTCGGTCACAGTTATCGAGCGCGACGCGCGTGTCGAGGCCCGCAAGCGCCGCATGTGACCGGCGGTGTGTACTGCCTCGGGTATAAACTGCCGGTTCGATTCACGCGAAGCCGGCCATGCATGCACTGATCAACGATCCCCTCGCCAGACGCGACATTCACACGATATCGATCGTCGGTCTGGCGCACGGCGTGTCGCATTTCTTCCACCTCATGTTGCCACCGCTGTTCCCGTGGCTGATGCGCGATTTCTCGCTCAACTACACACAGGCGGGGTTTCTGATGACCGTGTTTTTCGTCGTCTCGGGCATCGGGCAGGCGCTGGCGGGTTTCGTCGTCGACCGTTTCGGCGCGCGGCGCGCGCTCTTCTCCGGTGTCGGCCTGCTGGCCGTGTCGGGTTTTCTGCTCGGCTTCGCATCCAGCTACGCCGGACTCGCAACCGCGGCCGCGCTTGCGGGCCTCGGCAACAGCGTATTCCATCCGGCCGACTTCACGATTCTCAATCGGTGCATCGCGCAGCCACGTCTCGGGCATGCCTTTTCCGTCCACGGTCTTTCCGGCAATCTGGGATGGGCGGCAGGGCCGGTGTTCATGGCGGGCATCGCGACGGTAGCGGGATGGCAGGCTGCGGCGTTCGCCGCCGGCGGTATCGGCTTGGCAATGCTGGCGATTCTCGGATGGCAGCGGAGCGCGTTGGAGCCTGGACAGGAGAACGACACGCCAAGCGGCGGTTCGCATTCGGCAGGAAAAGCCGCGAGCGCGGACGGTTCGGCATTGGCCTTCCTGCGCCTGCTCCCGGTGTGGCTGTGTTTCGGCTATTTCGTGTTCACGACGGCCGCTTTCGGCTTTCTGCAGAACTATGCACCGCCGGCATTGGCTGGCCTTTACGCCTTGTCACTCGGTGTCGCGACGCTGGGCCTTACCGCCTACCTGATCGGTGGCGTGGCTGGCATGGCCGCCGGCGGTTTCCTTGCCGCCCGCGTCGATGCCGGCGAGCGCATCATCGTGCGGGCGCTGGGCGTTGGTGCATCGATCGCGCTGCTGCTCGCTGCGGGGTGGCTGCCGTCATGGTTCGTGACGCCGCTGATGTTCGCAATGGGCGCAGCGGTTGGCGTCGCCGGCCCCTCGCGCGACCTGCTGGTGCGCCGCGCCGCAATGTCGACGACGGGGGCGGGCGCCTACGGCCGCATCTACGGCTTCGTATATTCGGGGCTCGATATCGGTCTCGCTTCAGCGCCGCTGATTTTCGGTCCCTTGATGGACGCCGGCCGTTTCGCCCTCTCATTCGCGCTGATCGGCGCGTTGCAGGCGGTGGCGATATTCACTGCAGCGACGGTCGGTTCGCGCGTGGTGCCAGAGCACGCGAAGCCCGCGCGCGCAGCGTGACGAAGGATCGCGACTACACTTCGACCAGCGTCTGGCGCCCGAACCAGGTGGCGTCGGGTTCCAGACGGATCGACCGTGCGGCGTTCGCTGCCTCGATGCACAGCATGCGGCGAAATCCGTCGGGCGGCATGTCGGCGAGCGCCGCGCATTTTTCTTCCCAAGGGTTCCAGATCACCGCATCCCGAAAGCCGTCGCTCTGCAGTGCGAGCGAGCGCCCCCGTTCCCGCAGCAGCAGGGTAGCCGGCGCATCGGGATAGAGCCGGTCGACCTCGCCGCCCACGACCAGGGTTTCCGCGCGGTCGATGTGCGATGCGCCGCCGGCGGCATTGTCTTCGTAGCTGTGGCCTTGCAGCCCTTCCACGCACACCGTCTCGACCTCCGCAACGCGCAGATAGGTGTGCAGGGCTGCCGTGAAGTCGAATGGCGCCGTGCCGCGGTTCTCGACTTCCAGTTCGATGTCGAGGCGCGCGCCGCTTACTGCCACGGTCAACTCGGCGCGGAAGGCGTGCGGCCAGTGGGCGCGCGTCGCCGCAGAGTCTTCAAGGAATAAGGTGGCGCAGGCGAAGTCCGCCCCGCCGTGGGATTCTTCGAGTTCCCACTTCGTCGTTCGCGCGAAGCCGTGGCGCGGCCCGCCGCCGCGTTCCGCAAATTGCGGAAAGATCACCGGCACACCGCCGCGTATCGCCTTGCCCGGCGCGAAGGTCGAGCGGTCGGAAAGGTAAAGCCGCTCGCGGCCGCGCGCCGGCACCCACGAAACGAGTTGTGCGCCGTGCGCGGTGATGATGGCCGTGGCGCCGTCGGGCGCGGCAATGCGCACCGCCGGCAATCCGTTGAAATCGATCCAGTCCGGTGGGTTGCTCATGGTGTCAGAAACTTTCGTCGTACATCGGCCTGCAGGCCGCATGGTTGATTGCTCCCTGGCATCACAGGCGCGCGGGGCGCATGTACGCGTGCTCGCAGGCCAGGGTTCCCGAAAAGTCTTGTGGGTGGCCGCTCAACGGACCGTCTTGTGCCGAAAGCAATCGGTGGTGTGGTCATTCACCATGCCCACCGCCTGCATGAAAGCGTAGCAGATCGTGCTGCCGACGAACTTGAATCCGCGCTTGGCCAGCGCACGCGACATGGCGCCGGATTCGACGGTCGAGGCCGGCACGTCGGCCATGCTGCGCCACGCGTTATGGCGCGGGCGGCCGTCGACGAATTGCCAGATCCAGTCGTCGAAGCTGCCGAACTCGTCACGCAGGTCGAGGTAGGCACGCGCATTCACGATCGCCGCGGCGACCTTGAGGCGGTTGCGCACGATGCCCGGATCGGCGAGCAACGCGGCCTGCTTGCGCTCGTCGTAGCGTGCGATGCGCGCGGCATCGAAGCCGTCGAATGCGCGCCGGTAGTTTTCGCGTTTGCGCAGTATCGTGATCCACGACAACCCTGCCTGCGCGCCCTCGAGGATCAACATCTCGAACAGGCGCGTTTCGTCGTGCAGGGGTACGCCCCATTCGGTGTCATGGTAGGCCTGATACAGCGGTTCGTCGCTGCACCAGGCGCAACGAACCAACGGGGCGGTGCCTTTGGACGTCATGGTGCTCCGGGATGTCGTGAAAAAGCGCTCAATGAGTCGAATGCAGGCCGACGCGGTTGCCACGCTATCGACGCTCACCGCGAATCGGCCGATCCCGTCGCTGATCTCGGTGCGCGGCATGACCACGCTTTCGCCGGCGGATCGTACGCGCGCACCCGACCGGCGACGGGAACCTCGATAGATGGATACTACTGACAATGTTATCGCAGGATCGACAATCCATGCACCTTCTGGCATGGCATACTGACATTTTGGTCAAGAGGCTACTCATGCGGCGCGCCGAACGGCTGTATCAGATCGCGCTCTTGCTGAGCCGCGGTCAACTACTCACTGCCCGCGAGCTGGCCGGCATGCTCGATGTTTCGGAGCGCACCATCTACCGCGACATCGCCGAACTGATCGCAACCGGTGCGCCGATCGATGGCGAGGCCGGCGTCGGTTACCTGATGCGCAGCCACTACCGTGTTCCGCCGCTGATGTTCAGCGAAGTCGAGCTGCAGGCGCTGCTGATCGGCACGAGCTTCGTGCGCAGTTTGGCGGACAGCGAACTCGCCTTGGCAGCGCAGACGGCGATGGCCAAGGTTTCCGCGGTGCTGCCCGAGCCGTTGCGGCTTGCAGCCCAACGCGAGACCGTGCTGTTCCCGGATTTCCATCTGACGTCCGCGATGGTCGATCCGATCGGCGTACTGCGCAGCGCGATCGCCGCGCGGGAAAAGGTGCAGTTCGATTACCAGGGCGCCGACGGCGCCGTGTCGACGCGAGTGGTTTGGCCGCTAGGCCTGTCTAACTGGGGCGAGAGCTGGACGCTGGGTGCGTGGTGCGAATTGCGCGCCGACTTCAGCACGTTTCGCCTCGACCGCATGCAGGAGATTCGCGGCACCGGCGAAGCCTTCCCCGATGCATCCGGGCGGCGCTTGCAGGACTACGTGGCTGCGATAACCGAGTAAGTCCCGCTGCGAGAATGCTTGGTTGATGCGGCGGGCGCTGCGCGCCCGCCGCGAACCCGCAGCCCTCTGGAGGTGGAGCTGCGAACCCGATCTGCCTGCGATCAGTTGCGCTTCGTTGCCGCCTTGCCCCACTCGGTGTTCGCTTCCATCCACTTGCGCATTTCCTCGGGCGAGATGGAATGATCCTTGTTGGTGTCGAGCTGCGACCAGTCCCGCGTCTTCGACGCATCTGCGCCCTTGAACGTGGCCTTGTCCGGCGCCGTGGTCGCCGGCGGCGTGGTGGTATTGGCGACTGCAGCACCCGAGAACAGCGCGGCAGCGACGAGGGCGGGAACGGCGACGATCTTCTTCAGCATGGTGTCTCTCCTTGATCACGATAGGTTTCAGACACCCGCAACCAGACCGCTCGCAAAAACAAAAGCGAGACCGAGCCTGTCTGGCAAAGGTCTCGCTTGCAGTCTTTCGACCACCGGCTGCACCGGGGATTACCCGTGATGACGATGCAACCGCGAAAAGCTACTCCCCTTCGGCGGGAATCCGCCGCTCAACGCGACGGACGCAAGTTCTGACCGGAGCGTGCCGAAGAAAGTTCCGTTCAGCCCTGCAGCGCCAGCACGCCGTTTTTGATCGTATTGTCCTCGGGGTCGTTGGACAGCACGAAGCCCAGTCCCTGGACGAACTTGAGCATCTTGTCGTTGTTCGACAGGAAGATGCCGTTCATGTACTTCAGGCCGCGATCGCGCGCGGTTTCGATCAGCACGCCCATCAGCTTGCGCGCGAGGCCGCGGCGTTGCCAGTCGTCGGCGACGACGACCGCGAATTCGCAGGACTCCTGGTCGGCATTGACCGAGTAGCGGCAGACGCCGAGTTCAAGCTCGCTGCCGTCCTCCTGCGGCACGGTGGCGATGAAGGCCATCTCGCGGTCGTAGTCGATCTGGGTGAGACGCGCGACCATGGCGGGCGAGAGTTCGCGCACGGTGCTCATGAAGCGGAAATACTTCGTTTCGGGCGAAAGCTTCTTGACGAACTCGACCTCGAGGTCCGCGTCTTCCGGCCGGATCGGCCGGATCGTGATCTCCATGCCGTCGGCGAGCTTCCACACCTGGGTGAGCTGCGACGGGTAGGGATGGATCGCCATGTGGTCGTACGGGTCCGCAGTCGGCGACACGTTCTCGACCACGACGCGCGCATCGACAGCGACTGCGCCGTTCTCGTCCACGATCAGCGGATTGATCTCCATGCTGCGTATCCACGGCAGCTCGCAGACCATTTCCGAAACGCGCAGCAGCACCAGCTCGAGCGCTTCCATCTTGACCGCCGGCATTGAGCGGAACTCGGCCAGCAGCGGCGCCACGCGCGAGGTGCGGATCATGTCCGCCGCGAGATAGCTATTGAGCGGCGGCAGTGCCACGGCGCGATGGCGCCCGGCCTCGGCGCGGGTGCCGCCTTCGGAGAGCGTGATCACCGGCCCGAATACCTCGTCGCGCACCACACCGACGGTGAGCTCGCGGCCGTTCGGCTTAAGGATCATCGGTTCGATGGCGATGCCGTTGATGACCGCGTCGGGGCGGTTCTTCTTGACGTCCTCGTGGATCTCCTGGAAGGCGTTGCGCACCGCCAGCAGACTGTTCAGGTTGAGGCGCACGCCGCCCGAGTCGGTCTTGTGCTGGATGTTCGGCGAATCGATCTTCAGGGCCACGGGCAGCCCGAGTTCCTCGGCGTACACCATCGCCTCCGTCGCAGTGCGCGCCACGACGGTCTGCGCAATCGGAATGCGGAACGACGCGAGCAGCGCCTTCGACTCCATCTCGTTGAGCGTCGAACGACGCTCCGACAGCGCGGATTCGATCACCAGTCGCGCACTTTCGACAGAGGGCGGATCGAGATGCGACAGCGAGGCCGGCGTCTGCATCAGGAGCTTCTGGTTGCGGTAGAACGACGACAGATGGGAGAACAGTTCCACCGCCGGTTCCGGCGTGCGGAAGGTGGGAATGCCGGCCTCCTTGAACTGGCAGCGGCTGTCGCGCACCAGATCCTCGCCCATCCAGCAGGTGACGACGGGCTTGTCGGAATCCTTGGCCAGTTCAATGACTTTCTTCGCCACCTCGGTGGGCTCGGTCATCGCCTGGGGCGTCAGGATGGCCAGTACCCCATCGACCTGCTCGTCGGACATGCAGGCCTGCACCGCGGCCGCATAGCGCACAGGGTCGGAGTCGCCGACGATATCGAGCGGGTTGGCATGCGACCATGTCGCCGGCAGCACCTCGTTGAGCCGGGTGATGGTCGCGTCGGACAGGCGTGCCAGCGGGATGCGCAGATCCGCGGCACGGTCGGCCGCCATCACGCCGGGTCCGCCACCGTTTGTGATCACTGCAAGGCGGTTGCCGCGCGGGCGGAAGTGGGAAAACAGTGCGCTCGCGGCGGCGTACATCTGCCCCATGTTGTAGAGGCGCACCACGCCGGCGCGGCGCAGCGCAGCGTCGAACACGTCGTCGTCGCCGACCAGCATGCCGGTGTGGGACTTGATCGCCTGCGCGCCGCCGGGATGGCGGCCGACCTTGATCAGCAGCACCGGTTTCACCCGGGCTGCGGCACGCAGCGCGCTCATGAAGCGGCGCGCATGACGGATGCCTTCGACATAGAGAAAGATGTTCTCGGTCTTCGGATCCTGCACCAGAAAGTCGAGCACTTCGCCGATGTCGATGTCGGCTGCAGCGCCGATGGAGACGACACTGGAGAATCCGACGTTGTTCGGCCGCGCCCAATCGAGCAGCGAGGCGATCAGTGCGCCCGATTGCGAAATCAGGCCGATCGAACCCGGCAGTGCCGAACTGTGGGCGTAAGTCGCATTCAGGCCGATGCCCGGGCGGATGATGCCAAGGCAGTTCGGGCCGATCATCCGGATGCGGTGGCGGCGTGCGGTTTCCAATGCGGAACGTTCGAGCATGGCGCCGCGCGTGCCGGATTCAGCAAATCCGGCGGAAATGACCACGACGTATTTCACGCCAGCGCGGCCGCAGGCGTCGATGATGCCGGGCACCGTCTGCGCCGCGGTGGCGATGATGACCAGATCGAGTCGCTGCGGAATGTCCTCGACCGAGGGATAGGAAGCAATTCCGTAGATTTGTTCGTGCTTCGGGTTTACGGCAAAAAGCTTGCCTTTGAACCCGGCGTCGAGCATGTTCCGTATGATGAAATTGCCGACGGATTTCTCCGTTTCCGATGCGCCGATGATGGCGATCGACCGTGGCTCGAATAGCGGTGTCAGATAGTGCTGTTCATGCATGGTATTCGGGGCTTGGCGGTTGCGCCGCCTGACCGGTGTCAGTTGTCGTTCTGCAAACGATGGGCCGGATTTCGGCTGTGTTTTTCGCGCATCGGATGATCACGTTACTGCGATGCAGCAGGCGCAAGTTTGACATAGTTCAAGAAACGGGCTCGTGATTTATTGCAACGCACAATCCGGTGCGGTTCCTGCGCATCCTGCTGCGGTCGTGACCTCCATCCACAATAGGCAAGACACCGGAGAAAGCGAAGCGCTCGAAAGTGCGAATAGAATCCCGCGTTTCGGAATTCGCGTTTTGATCGCCATGAGCCATCACCCAGACCTGGAACGCCCCTCGCGCTGGGTCGAGCGCTTTGCGACGCTCCTTCCGTCCCGATCACACGTGCTCGACCTCGCATGTGGCGGGGGGCGCCATTCACGACTTTTTGCCGCGCGCGGGGCCGTGGTGATTGCCGTCGACAGGGATGCGCAGGCGATCGAGCGCCTGCGCGAGCAGCCAACGGTAACCGCCGTGTGCGCCGATCTGGAGAACGGGCCGTGGCCGTTTCCCGCAACCCGATTCGACGCCATCGTCGTGACGAACTATCTGCATCGGCCGTTGTTCCCCGTGCTGTGCGACAGCCTGCTACCGGGGGGCCTGCTGGTCTACGAAACCTTCATGCTGGGCAATGAACGATTCGGCAAGCCGTCGAACCCGGATTTCCTTTTGCGGCCGGGCGAATTGCTCGTGCATTGCGCGGGTCTGTCGGTACTTGCGTTCGAGCAGGGTGAAATCGACGACGTGAAGCCGGCGATGATCCAGCGGATCTGTGCGATCCGGTCCGACACGCCGGCTCTGCGCATTCCGTGATCAGGTGGTTTGGAGCAGGATCTGCCGGGCCAGTGCGTCGAGTGCCGGCGGCGAGAGGTCGTCCGTGACGTAGCGGGGCGCGTTGGTGAATCCGGCGAAGTTTCGGTTCTGCGAACGCTGGTAGAGAGGGTCGTAGTGCCGGTCGATGAATTCGCCGAACAGGCGCTTCAGATCGTGTACATCGGCCAGGGCCTTCCACTGCGCGAGCGTCTCGTTGCTCTGTACGGCCTTCATTGCGCCGATCTTGTCCTTGAGTGCCTCGACGTCGTCGCCAAGATAGGCATAGTCACGCAGCAGAAAGGCGATTCTCGCTTCTCGCGTGGCCTCGATTGCGATGCAGGGCGCGGCACGCATGTGATCGATCAGCGGTTCGGGAACCTGCACCAGGCCGATCTTGCGGCTTTCTGCTTCGACAAAGGTCGGGCGTGCAGGATCGAGCCGCCGCATCGTGGCGAGCAGGCGTGTTTCAAACTGCTTTTGTGACGGCTGGTCGATGCCCGGCAGGGCGCCCAGCACCGAGCCCTTGTGTGCGGCAAGCGCCTCGAGATCGATCGTTTGCGCGCCTTGGGCGGCGAGTGCCTCGATCAGCCGGGTCTTGGCGCTGCCCGTGGCACCGCAGATTACGCGCAAGTCCAGTCGCGGAGAGAGGCGGACGAGTTCATCGACGACATGCTGGCGGTAGCGCTTGTAGCCCCCTTCGAGCTGACAGGCGTCCCAACCGATCAGGCGAAACCAGGTGACGAACGAACCGCTGCGCTGGCCACCGCGCCAGCAGTAGATCAGGGGGCGCCAGGTTCTGGGGCGGTCGAGAAAGTTCGAGGTCAGTGCATCGGCGAGGTTGTGCGCGACCATGGCGGCGCCGAGCTTGCGCGCCTCGAACGGCGAAACCTGCTTGTAGATCGTGCCGATACGCTCGCGCTGGGCGTTGTCCAGCGCTGGGCAGTTGATTGCGCCGGGGATATGGTCTTCGGCGAACTCGGCCGGCGAGCGTACGTCGATGATGTCGTCGAACTCATCGATTGCCGCTATGCCAGCCACGCCCTGTCGGTGCTGCGTCATGGAGAAACCACTTCAGGTAAACCGCGATTGTGGCCCGGAAACGGCCGGTGTGGCGCCCTCACGCTATTTGCGCAGGAGCGGCTTGAGGGCTGGCCAGAGGGTATCGAGGATCTTGGGCTGCGCTTGCGCAGTCGGATGAATGCCGTCAGCCTGGAAGAAATCACGCCGGTCGGCGAAGCCATCCATCATGAACGGCACCAGCGCAATCTGCCGTGACTGTGCGACATCGGCGAAACTCCGCTGGAACTTCTGCGTGTAATCGGGGCCATAGTTCGGCGGCATGCGCATGCCGACCAGCAGCGTGCGCGCCCCGGCGCGACGCGACGACTGGATCATTCCTTCGAGGTTGCCGCGCATCGCCGACAGCGAGAGGCCGCGCAGGCCGTCATTGGCGCCGAGTGCGATAATCACGACCGACGGTTTGTGTTTCGCGATCGCGGCATCGATGCGCGACAAGCCGCCCGCGGTAGTTTCGCCGCTGATGCTGGCATTGACGACCGTGTAGTCGAGCTTCTCGCTGCGCAAGCGAGCGTCGAGCAGGGTGGGCCATGCCTCTTCGACGCGCAGCCCGTAGCCAGCCGACAGGCTGTCGCCGAAGACCAGTATCACGCGTGGTGCGGCGTGTGCCGCCGCGCTTAGCACCAGACAGAGACAGAACAGCATGGATCGCAACATCGATGAAACCCTCGTTCCCGTCATCGAAGCCGTCGACCTCGGGAAGGAGGTGCCGAACGGCGATGACCGGCTGGTGATTCTGCACGAGATCCGATTTGCTGTGCGCGCGGGAGAAGCGGTCGCCGTGCTCGGCGCATCGGGTTCCGGCAAGTCGACCCTGCTCGGGCTGCTCGCGGGGCTTGACACGCCGAGCGCGGGCACGGTCCGGATCGAGGGCGAGGATCTGTTTGCGATGGACGAGGATCGTCGCGCCGCGCTGCGCGGCCGGCTGGTCGGGTTCGTGTTTCAGTCGTTCCAGTTGCTGCCGGCCCTGACCGCACTGGAGAACGTGATGTTGCCACTGGAACTGGCCGGCAAGCCGGCGGCGCGCCAAGAGGCGACGCAATGGCTGGCGCGGGTCGGTTTGCGTGCCCGGCTTGGCCATTATCCGAAACACCTTTCCGGTGGGGAGCAGCAGCGGGTTGCGCTGGCGCGTGCCTTTGCCACGCGGCCGAGGTTGTTGCTCGCGGACGAGCCGACCGGAAACCTCGATGCCGCAACCGGCGCTTCGATCATCGACCTGATGTTCTCGCTGAATCGCGAGGAAGGAACGACCCTGGTGCTGGTGACGCACGATGAAGCAATCGCACAACGTTGCGACCGCTCGTTGCGCATTGCTGGCGGCCGGCTGGTCGGCAGCGATCCTCTAGCCGCGTGACGCGGCCTCGACCGCGAGCGCGCAAGCCACCCCGCTGCGCACTGCCGATTCCAGGGTGGCAGGGTAGGGAGATTGCGTGTAATCGCCGCAGAGGAAGATGCCGTCCATGTCAGTCTGGACCGATGGGCGCTGCAGGCCAGGGCGGCAGGAGAATGTTGCGCGCTTTTCGGCGATCATTTGCGTCCAGCGCGGTGGCGGCAGGCCGGCAACGATGCCGCAAAGCTCGCTGTGCAGCACCTGGGAAAGATCATCGCGCTGGATCGCCTGGTGTCGGCCGCTCGCGCTGATTACGACTGCGAGCAGTCCCGAGGGGCCGCCCAGCTGACCGCGGTCGAAAGCCCATTGACCGAATCCGCCGGTCATGCCGACCATGGGGGCGGGCAAGCGAGTTCCTTCCGGATAGGCGAGATAGACCGTATAAATCGGCTCCCAATCCAGTGCGCTGATCTGGCTTTTCTGCGCGAAGGTTTCCGGTAGTTCCTCCAGCAAAGTCGCGGCATGGTAGGGTGCAGTTGCGATCACGACGCCGGCATAGCGTTCCGGCAACGGCCCGCGGCCGGATTCGATGGTGAAACCCGACTTGCCCTGTACGATGCGGCGCACCGGCTCGCCGAGCCAGACTGTGTGGCCTTGGCGCTGCAGCCATTCGACGGCTGGCTGCGGGAACAGGCGCGTCAGATCGGTGCGAGGCAGGAGCATGTCCGATGACGTGCCATCGTCAAAGAGCGCGTCCTTCAGCACATTGGCGAATACCTGGGCTGATGCCTGCTCCGGTGGCGTATTCAGTGCGGAAACGCAGAGCGGCTCCCAAAGCAGCTGGCACAAACGGGGCGGCTGGCCGGCTTCGCCGAGCAGGCTTGCGACGGTCTGGTCCCCTGCAACGGCAAACCCGGTTCGACGCAGTGCGGACATCAGCCGAACAACCGCGCGCCTTTCCATCCAGGAAACGCCTCGCGCTCGCAGCAGCCCCAGAATCAGGTTGAAGGGCGGACGCACGCGAGCGGCGGTGAGTTCGAACTCGTTTGGGTAGCACAGGTTGAGCGGTCGGCGCAGCAGCAAACGCTCGGGGTTTGCACCGACGCGCCGCATCATCCGCAGCGTTTCGCGGTAGGCGCCTAGCAGGACGTGTTGGCCGTTGTCGAGCGCAAGCCCGCCGACTGCCACGACCCGCGCCCGGCCACCGGGGATGCGCGATGATTCGAACACGCTTACCGCAAACCCGCGCCCGACCAGCTCGACCGCGCAGCTCAGACCCGCATAGCCGGCGCCGATGACGGCTATCGGAATCGCGTGGCTCATGCCGTTATACCTTCAGCGAGGTGCGCCACGCGATCCAGAGCTTGCGCAGCGGCGTGAGTGCCGTGCGATGCGTCAGCACGCGGCAGCCGTCACGCCGGATTTCGTCGAGCAACGTGCGGTAAATCGCCGCCATGATCAAGCCGGATTTCTGGCTCTTGCGGTCGACTTGCGGCAACAGGGCGAGCGCCTGATCGTAGAATTTCTGTGCGCGTTCGATCTGAAACTCCATCAGCCGCATGAACGCCTCGGTGTGTCTTGCGTTCATGATGTCGCTCGCGGGTACGCCAAAGCGCTGGAGTTCGTCTACCGGCAGGTAGATGCGGCCGCGCCGCGCGTCTTCGCCGACGTCGCGAATGATGTTGGTGAGCTGAAAGGCGATGCCGAGGTCGTGCGCGTACTTCAGTGTTGCACGATCCTGGTAGCCGAATATTTCGGCAGCGAGCAGGCCGACGACCGCCGCGACGCGATAGCAGTAGAGCTGCAGGCCTTTGAAGTCGAGGTAGCGCGATTGCTGGAGATCCATTTCCATGCCGTCTATGATCTCGAGCAGTTGCTCCTGCGGTAGGCGGAATTCGTGAGCCGCGGATTGCAGTGCGAGGCCGACCGGATGTTCCGGTGTGCCATCGTGGATGCGTGCGGCTTCCAGGCGCCACCATGCGAGCTTGGCGGCGGCGATTTGCGGGTCGTTGCACTCGTCCACCACGTCGTCGACTTCACGGCAAAACGCATAGAGCGCCGTGATGGCGCGGCGACGGCGAGGTTCCAGGAACAGGAAGCTGTAGTAGAAGCTCGAGCCGCTCTGGGCGGCCTTCTGTTGGCAATAGTCGTCCGGGGTCATCCGTTTGGGCCGATTTGCGACACGCCACGCGAGGCGACGGTGCCGAAAAGTGCGCGGAATGATAGCAGAGGCCAATCACGGGCCGTCAGCACCGGGCGTCGCGCGAACACGTCGAAATCGACACGCTCGATCTTCTCGAGAATGCGCAGGCCGCCCGCGACCACCATGCGCAATTCCAGTCCGATTCGCCCGGGAAGCGTGCGTCCAAGCGGTGCGCCCTCGAACATCAGTCGGCGTGCGCGGTCGACCTCGAACTGCATGAGCGCACGCCAGCGATCGTCCGTGCGGCCTTCCGCGATCCACGACTCCGTGACGCCGAAGCGGGCAAGGTCGTCCTGCGGCAGATAAACGCGTGGCTTGCGCCAGTCGATTGCGATGTCTTGCCAGAAATTGATCAGTTGCAGCGCCGTGCAGATGCAGTCGGATTGGCGCAGGTTCTCGGGGGTTGCGGCACGATACAGATGCAACATCAGGGCACCGACCGGGTTGGCGGAGCGCCGACAGTAGTCGAGCAATTCGCAAAGATCGGTGTAGCGCTGTTTGACGACATCCTGCGAGAACGCGTCGAGCAGATCGCGAAAGGGCTGAAGCGGCAGCGCGTGTTCGCGGATCGACGCGCCGAGGCGTTCGAAAAGTGCCAGGCCGGATGGGCGTTGCTGTTCGATCGCATCGAGTTCTGCGCGATAGGTGTCGAGTTGCGCGAGACGGGCGTCTGCAGAGGCGTCGCCTTCGTCGGCTATGTCGTCCGCACTGCGAGCGAACGCATAGATGGCGGTTACCGGGCGGTGCAGACGGCGCGGCAAGAGAACCGACGCGACCGGAAAATTCTCGTAGTGATCGATCGGCATCGGGTCCGCACGGCTTGGGGAAATCTCTGGCGGCCGCTAGAATAGCAGGCCGCATGCGAAGGTGGCGGAATTGGTAGACGCACTGGATTTAGGTTCCAGCGCCGCAAGGCGTGAGAGTTCGAGTCTCTTCCTTCGCACCAGCTTTCCGGCCGGATTCAGTGTCGGCGCTTTTCCAGTTTCAGTTCCCGGGCGATTTCGACTGTTCCGTCCTCGCCGACCGCTTCGAGCCTGACGGCGAATCCCCATAGCCGGGCAATATGCTTGACCACTTCATCGGTGGCACTGCCCAGCGGGCGCCGATGGTACTCGTGATGACGCAGGGTCAGCATGCGGTCACCCCGCAGGTCGACATTCCAGACCTGGATGTTGGGTTCGCGCGAGCCGAGATTGTATTGATCTGACATGATCTTGCGGATCTTGCGGTAGCCCTGTTCGTCGTGAATGGCCGAGATCTTCAGGTTGTCGTTGTGGTCGTCGTCGAGGACCGCAAACAGTTTGAACTCGCGCATCAGCTTCGGTGACAGGTATTGCGCAATGAAGCTCTCGTCCTTGAAATTGCGCATCGCGAAGTCGAAGGTCTTGCGCCAGTCGCTGCCGGCGATCTCGGGGAACCAGGCGCGATCCTCGTCGGTCGGTTCCTCGCAGATGCGGCGGACATCCTTCCACATGGCGAACCCGAGTGCATAGGGGTTGATGCCGCCATAGTAAGGACTGTTGTAGGGCGGCTGCGCGACGACGCTGGTGTGATACTGAAGAAACTCCAGCATGAACGAATCGGCGAGCAGTCCCTGATCGTACAAGGTGTTGACCAGCGTGTAATGCCAGTAGGTGGCCCATCCTTCGTTCATTACCTGCGTCTGCCGCTGCGGGTAGAAGTACTGGGCGATCTTGCGCACGATGCGCACGATTTCCCGCTGCCACGGCTCCAGAAGCGGCGCGTTCTTTTCGATGAAATACAGCAGGTTCTCTTGCGGTTCCGACGGAAAGCGCACTTCATGTTCCCGTTCCTCGCGGGCTTCGCGGGCGGGCAGGGTGCGCCAAAGCGCGTTGACCTGAGATTGCAGGTACGCCTCGCGTTCCTTCTGGCGCTGCATTTCCTTGAAGAGCGACAACTTCGGCGGGCGCTTGTAGCGGTCGACGCCGACATTCATCAGGGCATGACAGGAATCGAGCAACAGTTCCACTTCCTCTTCGCCGTAGCGTTCCTCGCATTCCGCTACGTAGTTTCTCGCAAACAGGAAGTAGTCGATGATCGCGTCGGCGTTGGTCCAGGTGCGGAACAAGTAGTTGCCCTTGAAGAAGGAGTTGTGTCCGTAGGCGGCGTGTGCGATGACCAGCGCCTGCATGGTCATCGTGTTTTCCTCCATCAGGTACGAGATGCAGGGATCGGAGTTGATCACGATCTCGTAGGCGAGCCCCATCTGCCCGCGCTTGTAGCCCTTTTCGGTCGATAGAAAGTGCTTGCCGAATGACCAGTGGTGATAGTTCACCGGCATGCCTACCGAGGCGTAGGCATCCATCATCTGCTCCGAGGTGATGATCTCAATCTGGTTGGCGTAGGTGTCGAGTCCATATTCCCCGGCGACGCGGGCGATCTCGGCGTGATAGCGGTCGAGCAGTTCGAAAGTCCATTCGGACGCTGCCGGCAGTGGTACTTGCCTGTCGTTCATGCGAGCTTCTTCTTGAACAGTTCACGAAAGACGGGGTAGATGTCGGCGATGCCTTCAATCCGCTGCATTGCGAAGTTCTTGCAGGCTTCCTGCACCCCGATGTACTCGCGCCAGAGATTCTGCGGTTCCCCGGTAGTAATCTCTATGTAGGCGAAGTACTGGACGAAGGGCATGATCTCGTCCGCCAGTATCTGCCTGCAGATCGGCGAATCGTTCTCCCAGTTATCGCCGTCCGACGCCTGTGCGCCGTAGATGTTCCACATGCCGTTCGCGTAGCGTTCCCGGACGATGTCCCGCATCATCTCCAGCGCGCTCGATACGACGGTGCCGCCCGATTCGCGGGAGTGGAAGAAGTCGTTTTCGTCGACCTCCTGGGCTACCGTGTGGTGCCGTATGAACACGAGCTCGATGTGTTCGTATGTGCGTTTCAGGAACAAATAGAGCAGCATGAAGAAGCGTTTGGCAATCTGTTTTTTTTCCTCGTCCATCGAACCAGAGACGTCCATGACGCAAAACATCACGGCAGAGGTCGACGGTACCGGAACCTTGACCCGGTTGTTGTAGCGCAAGTCGAAACTGTCGATCCAGGGAATGTTCTCAATCTTGGATCGAAGCCGCTCGATGCGCTCCCAGCGGGCCTTGAGATCCGGGTGGTCCTCTGGCAGCGTTTTGGAAAGCTCGTCGATCTCGTCCTGCAATTGGCGGATTTCTTCCCGGTATGGACCTCCCAGAGCGAGGCGTCGGCCCAGGGCGCCTCTCAAGGAGCGGACGACATTGATATTGGCCGGCACACCATCGGACGTAAAACCGGCGCGCACGGACTTGTTCTCTACCAGCCGCGCGAGTTGCGTCTTGACCAGATTCGGCAGTGCGAGATCGTCGAAGAAGATATTCAGGAATTCTTCCCGTGAAAGCTGGAAGACGAAGTCGTCCTCGGACTCCCCCTCGTTCGACGCACCCTTGCCGCGTCCCTGGCCGCCACCCATCGGTCGCTGCACTTCGTCGCCGGTCGCGAACTGATCATTGCCGGCATAGATCGTCTCCCACTCTCCCTCGTGGGCATGGCCGAATTGCGGCTCGGAAAGATCCTTCGAGGGAATGGAAATACTCTCGCCGTTGTCGATATCGGTGATGCTGCGGCCGGAAATGGCATCCGACACCGCCTTGCGAATCTGGCCCTTGAAGCGGCGGAAGAATCGCTGGCGGTTGACGGCGCTCTTGTTCTTGCTGTCGAACCTTCGGTCGATGATGCGGAACACGGGGACTCCCGCTCAGCTCGATTTGCGCACGCGCAGATACCACTCCGACAATAGACGGACCTGCTTCTCTGTGTAGCCCTTTGCCATCATGCGATTGACGAAGTCGGCGTGCTTCTTTTGCTCGTCGGCGCTGGCCTTCGCGTTAAACGAAATCACCGGCAGAAGCTCCTCGGTGTTGGAGAACATCTTCTTCTCGATCACGGCGCGCAGCTTCTCGTAGGAGGTCCACGACGGGTTCTTGCCGTCGTTCTTGGCGCGGGCACGAAGGACGAAATTCACCACTTCGTTACGGAAATCCTTCGGGTTGCTGATGCCCGCCGGTTTTTCGATCTTCTCGAGTTCGTCGTTCAGTGCATTGCGGTCGAGGATTTCGCCGGTGTTCGGGTCGCGGTATTCCTGGTCCTGTATCCAGAAGTCGGCATAGGTCACGTAACGATCGAATATGTTCTGGCCATACTCGGAGTAGGACTCGAGGTAGGCCGTCTGGATCTCCTTGCCGATGAATTCCGCATAACGCGGCGCGAGGTACTCCTTGATGAAGCCCATGTACTTCTGTTCGACCTCGGGCTGAAACTGCTCCTGTTCGATCTGCTGCTCGAGCACGTACATCAGATGTACCGGATTGGCAGCGACTTCGCGGTGATCGAAATTGAATACTTTCGACAGCGTCTTGAACGCAAACCGCGTGGATAGTCCGGTCATGCCTTCGTCCACGCCCGCATAGTCCCGGTACTCCTGGTAGGACTTGGCCTTTGGGTCGGTGTCCTTGAGGTTCTCGCCGTCGTAGATGCGCATCTTGGAGAAGATGCTGGAATTCTCGGGTTCCTTGATGCGAGAGAGAACCGCGAACTGCGCCATCATTCGCAGTGTGTCGGGCGCGCAGGGCGCATCGCCGAGGGAACTGTTGGTGATGAGCTTCTGGTAGATTTTGATCTCCTCTGTCACTCGCGTGCAGTAGGGCACCTTCACGATATAGATGCGGTCGAGGAAGGCCTCGTTGTTTCGGTTGTTGCGAAAGGCCTGCCATTCAGATTCATTCGAGTGGGCCAGAATCACGCCGTCGAAAGGTATTGCACCGAAGCCCTCGGTGCCCTTGTAGTTGCCTTCTTGCGTTGCGGTGAGTAGCGGGTGCAGCACCTTTATCGGTGCCTTGAACATTTCGACGAATTCGAGCAAGCCGCGGTTCGCAAGGCAAAGGCCGCCGGAGAAGCTGTAGGCGTCCGGATCGTCCTGCGAGTACTGTTCGAGCTTGCGGATGTCAATCTTGCCAACGAGCGAAGAAATGTCCTGATTGTTTTCGTCGCCGGGTTCGGTCTTGGCGACCGCAATCTGCTGCAAGACGGATGGCGTGCGCTTGACGACGCGGAACTTCGTGATATCACCGCCGTACTCGTGCAGGCGTTTCACTGCCCAAGGCGACATGATGTTGTTCAGGTACCGGCTCGGAATGCCATAGTCCTGCTCGAGTATGTTCCCGTCCTCGGTTGCGTTGAACAGTCCAAGCGGCGACTCATGGACGGGCGAACCCTTGAGCGCATAAAACGGTACTTTCTCCATCAACGATTTGAGTTTCTCGGCGAGGGAAGACTTGCCGCCACCAACCGGGCCGAGCAGGTACAGAATCTGTTTCTTTTCCTCCAGGCCCTGAGCGGCATGTCGGAAATATGACACGATGTTCTCGATTACTTCCTCCATTCCGTAAAACTCCCGGAAGGCGGGATAGATCTTGATGATCTTGTTGGAGAACATGCGGGATAGACGGGGATCAAGACGCGTGTCTACCAGTTCGGGTTCGCCCATCGCCATGAGCATCCGTTCGGCTGCCGTGGCGTATGCGGAGCGATCTGTTCTGCAAATATCGAGGTAGTCCTTGATCGAAAGCTCTTCTTCCTTGCCGGCGTCGTAGCGGGATTGGTAGCTGCTGAATATGGTCATTGACGTACCTCCATCAGGGTCTGATCCGGAAATGACGTGCATTGCCCTGAACATGCCTGTCTCTGCAATTCAGGTTGCACTCGCCAGCGCTGGCTTCCGACGCGTTCGTTCGGAACGCGGCCAAGAGGCTTGAATGCGATCGACCTACTGCAATGCAAGGTATCGACCCCGCCCGGCGAATCAACTCTCCTATATCGATAATGCGACATGCGAACAAGTTCCGCCAGTTCTTTGTAGCGGATCGAAAAAACCTCTGCCTGCCCGCTCCATGATGTCATCTATCGCGGGATGGAGGTCCGCGATTCACACAGGTTGGCTGGCCAAGCTTCGGGCCGGTGTGCGAGCAGGTGCCAAGTTGCGGAATCCATTGAACAAACGGCTAAGGGGCAGGTTTCCGCGGCGGCGCGACGAGGGTGTGGTTGTGCTAGAATCGATCGGAAATCCGATCAGTGGACAGCGTATGAACCGCAAACGCGGGTTGTCGCTGGTGTCGAGGCCGGCATCCCTCCACAGAATGCCAATCCACCGATCGATAACATGACGCGAAACGGATATCCGCTGCCGGCATTCGACAAGGCATTTTTGCAACTGGACAGTTTTCATGCAGGCTACTGAGCAGACAAGTAACGGACTTGAGCGCCGGCTCGATATGGCGGTTCCCATGGCGGCGATAGAGAAGGATGTCGAGGAGCGACTGAAACGGCTTGCACGAACGGTCAAGCTGGCTGGCTTCCGGCCGGGTAAGGCTCCCTTGAAATTGGTTGCTGCTCAGTATGGTTCGCAGGTCCGCTCTGAGGTGGTAGGCGAAGCAGTCAACAAGTGCTTTGGCGAAAAGGTGCGCGAGCAAAATCTGCGCGTTGCTGGTTACCCGCAGATCGAACAGAAGGCGGGTTCTCCCGAGAGCCTGGAGTTCAGTGCGGTTTTCGAGGTGTATCCGGAGATTGCCTTGGGAGACATCTCCGGCAAAGGCATCGAGAAACCGGTTCTGGCGGTGGGCGAGGCCGAGGTAGACAAGACCATCGAGGTGTTGCGCAAGCAGCGTCAGGTTTTCGAGAAGGTGGATCGCATTGCAAGCGAGGGTGACCAAGTCATCGTCGACTTTACCGGGCGAAAAGGCGGAGAGATTTTCCAAGGGGGCACTGCAACCGATTTCGGATTCGTGATCGGCGTGGGGCAGATGCTCAGGGACTTCGAGACCGCTGTGACCGGAATGGCCATCGGGCAGACGAAGTCTTTCGATCTCACTTTCCCCGAGGACTATCACGCGGACGATCTGAAGGGTGTAACCGCCCAGTTCGAAATCACTCTCAAGGAGGTGCGTGAGGCGCGCTTGCCGGCGCTGGATGCCGACTTTGCTCGCGCGCTGGGAGTGGCCGATGGCGATCTCGAAAAAATGCGGGCCGAGGTGAGGGCGAATCTTGAACGTGAGGTCAAGAAACGCATCAGCGTGCGGCTCAAGGAACAGGTGATGGACCTGCTCCTGGCGGTGAATCCGATAGAGGTGCCGAAGGCGCTGGTCGAGCTTGAGTCACGTCACATGGCCGAGAATGCGCGTCAGGACATGGCACAGCGTGGCATGGATGTCTCGAAGATGCCGATCCAGGCCGAATGGTTTGCTGACCAGGCGGTGAGGCGTGTACGGTTGGGGCTGCTCCTCGCGGAGATCGTCAAGAAGCACGAGTTGTTCGCGAAACCCGAGCAGATTCGCGCCCAGGTTGAGGAGTTTTCCCAGAGCTACGAGGATCCCGCTTCTGTCGTGCGCTGGTACTACGGCGATCAGCAGCGCATGGCTCAGGTCGAAGCGCTGGTGGTCGAGGAAAACGTGGTGGCGTGGGTGCTTGCCAACGCGCTGGCCAGCGACAAAACCGTTTCGTTCGATGAATTGATGGGCGCAGCAGCGTGAGTTGCTCGGACAGAGAGGCTTCCATGGATTTCGGCAAATCGGGCGGGGCGTCGTGGGATCCCCAGGGGCTTGGCATGGTGCCCATGGTGATCGAACAAAGTGGAAGGGGTGAGCGCGCTTACGATATCTACTCGCGCCTGCTCAAGGAAAGGGTCGTGTTCCTTGTCGGACCGGTAAACGACGTGACCGCCAATCTGATCGTTGCGCAATTGTTGTTCCTGGAATCAGAGAATCCCGACAAGGACATCTATTTCTACATCAATTCGCCTGGTGGTTCCGTTACGGCTGGCATGGCGATCTACGACACGATGCAGTTCATCAAGCCGGATGTTTCCACCCTGTGTATTGGCCAAGCTGCCAGCATGGGGGCATTTCTTCTGGCCGCAGGCGCCAAGGGGAAGCGGTATTGCCTGCCTAACTCCCGTGTCATGATCCACCAGCCAATGGGTGGATTCCAGGGGCAGGCATCCGACATCGAGATTCATGCACGCGAGATCCTGACGCTGCGTGCGAAGCTGAATGAAATCCTATCTAAGCATACCGGGCAGCCTATCGAGCGCATCGAGAAGGACACGGACCGCGACAATTTCCTTTCGGCCGATCAATCCGTGGAGTATGGTCTAGTCGATAAGGTATTGTTGAATCGGGCTCAGGCATCCTGAGCTTCGCACGGACGGAGACGAACACATGTCGGACAAGAAGTCAGGCAGCGAAAAGCTACTTTACTGCTCGTTTTGCGGTAAGAGCCAGCATGAAGTCCGTAAGCTGATCGCGGGTCCGTCCGTTTTCATCTGTGACGAATGCATTGAACTCTGCAACGACATCATTCGGGATGAAATCAATAATGATGCCGGTGGCAAGGGCGCCAAGGGCGATCTTCCCACGCCGCAGGAAATCTGCGCGATTCTCGATCAGTATGTGATCGGACAACCAAGTGCCAAACGCATTCTTTCGGTCGCTGTTTACAACCACTACAAGCGCCTCAAGCATTTGTCGAAGAGCGACGATGTCGAGCTCGCCAAGAGCAACATCCTGCTGATCGGGCCGACCGGCTCCGGAAAGACGCTGCTTGCACAGACGCTCGCGCGGCTGCTCAACGTGCCGTTTGTGATGGCTGATGCGACGACGCTTACTGAAGCGGGATACGTCGGGGAGGATGTCGAGAACATAATCCAGAAGCTGCTGCAAAAATGCGACTATGAAGTCGAAAAGGCGCAGCAGGGTATCGTCTACATTGACGAGATCGACAAAATCTCTCGCAAATCGGACAACCCGTCGATCACGCGCGACGTGTCGGGTGAGGGCGTACAGCAGGCACTGCTGAAGCTGATCGAGGGCACCGTGGCTTCCGTGCCGCCGCAGGGAGGGCGCAAGCACCCGAATCAGGATTTCGTGCAGGTCGATACGACGAACATCCTGTTCATCTGCGGCGGGGCGTTCGACGGGCTCGACAAGGTAATACGCAATCGCAACGAGCAAGGTGGCATAGGGTTCGGTGCCGAGGTGAAGAGCCGGGACACCAAGGATGTCAGCGAGGCGCTGCGCATGGTTGAGCCGGAAGATCTGATCAAATACGGGCTGATCCCCGAGTTTGTCGGCCGTTTACCGGTAGTTGCGACGCTACATGAATTGAGCGAAGACGCTCTGATCGAAATCCTCATTGCGCCAAAGAACGCCCTGATCAAGCAGTATCAGAAGCTCTTCTCCATGGAGGGGGTGGAACTTGAGGTTCGCCCTCCCGCGCTCCAGGCGATTGCGCGCAAGGCGCTCAAGCGCAAGACGGGGGCGCGTGGCCTGCGTTCGATTCTGGAAGCAGCCCTTCTCGACATTATGTATGAACTCCCGAACATGGAAAATGTCTCAAAGGTCGTGGTCGACGAGTCGATGATCGAAGGTGGCGGCAAACCGATACTGATTTACGCCGATCAGCCCAAGGTAGCGGGCTCGAACTGACCTTCTTCCTTGTTTCACCTGACGGTTTCGGCCGGCAAATCAGGGCGAGTGTTCCTTTTCGCGTAGCTTGAACTTCGTTTTCCCGGCCCAATATAGCCGAGGAAACCTCATTCAGAAGGAACTGCCATGTCAAGCACGCTTGACCCCCAAGAGAGTCTGGAACTTCCCCTACTGCCATTGCGGGATGTCGTAGTTTTTCCGCACATGGTAATCCCCCTGTTCGTGGGGCGGCCCAAATCGATCAAGGCGCTTGAAACGGCAATGGAAGCCGGCAAGAGCATCTTGCTGGTGGCGCAAAAATCCGCGGCAAAGGATGAGCCGGCCGAGGAAGATCTCTACCGGATTGGCTGTATTGCCAATATCCTTCAGATGCTGAAGTTGCCTGACGGCACCGTCAAGGTGCTTGTCGAAGGCACGCAGCGCGCCCAAGTGGAACAAGTCGAGGATCTTCGCTCGCTGTTTGTCGCGCGAGTCACACCGGTCGCAACCGACGACGGAACGAATCACGAGGTCGAGGCGATGCGTCGGGCGATCATCAGCCAGTTCGACCAGTACGTCAAACTGAACAAGAAGATTCCGCCGGAAATTCTGACCTCGCTGGCCGGTATCGAGGAGCCGGGGCGGCTCGCGGATACGATCGCGGCGCATCTGCCTCTCAAGCTCGAACAAAAGCAGGAGATTCTCGAGTTGTTCGGGGTGTTCGAGCGGCTCGAGCGGTTGCTCACCCAACTGGAAACCGAACTGGATATTTTGCAGGTCGAAAAGCGGATCCGCGGGCGCGTCAAGCGCCAGATGGAGAAAAGCCAGCGCGAGTATTACCTGAACGAACAGGTCAAGGCCATCCAGAAGGAACTCGGCGAGGGCGACGAAGGTGCCGATCTCGAAGAAATCGAGAAGAAGCTAAAGAGCGCCGGCATGTCCAAGGAGGCCATGAACAAGGCGACTTCGGAGCTCAAGAAACTGAAGCTCATGTCGCCGATGTCTGCCGAGGCGACTGTCGTGCGCAACTACATCGAAACCTTGACCAACCTCCCGTGGCGCAAGAAGTCGCGGGTGAGCAAGGATCTTTCCGGGGCCGAACAGGTGCTGGACAAGGATCACTACGGTCTGGAAAAAGTCAAGGAGCGCATCCTCGAATACCTCGCCGTGCAGCAGCGCGTCGACAAGCTCAAGGCGCCGATCCTTTGCCTCGTAGGACCTCCCGGTGTGGGCAAGACGTCGCTCGGGCAATCCATCGCGAAGGCGACGAACAGGAAGTTCGTGCGCATGTCGCTTGGAGGCGTGCGCGACGAGGCCGAAATTCGTGGGCACCGGCGCACCTATATCGGTTCGATGCCCGGCAAGATCCTGCAGAACATGACCAAGGTCGCTGTCCGTAACCCGCTGTTCCTCCTGGACGAAGTTGACAAGATGGGCCAGGACTTCCGCGGCGATCCGTCGTCGGCTCTGCTCGAAGTGCTGGATCCCGAACAGAATTCGACCTTTGTTGACCACTATGTTGAGGTCGAATACGACCTTTCCGATGTCATGTTCGTCGCGACGGCGAACACACTCAATATTCCTGCACCGTTGCTGGACCGCATGGAAGTCATCCGTCTTTCGGGCTATACGGAGGATGAGAAGGTCAACATCGCACAGCGCTATCTACTGCCCAAGCAGGTCAAGAACAACGGCCTGAAAAAGGAAGAGATCTCGGTAACCGAGGATGCATTGCGCGACATCGTCCGCTACTACACACGTGAAGCCGGCGTGCGCAGCCTCGAGCGCGAAGTCTCGAAGATCTGCCGAAAGGTGGTCAAGTCACTCGTGTTGAAGAAGCGCAGTTCGAAGGTTGTGGTGAACGAAAAGAACCTCGACAAGTACCTTGGCGTGCGGCGCTATACGTTCGGGATGGCCGAGAAGGAAAACCAGGTCGGCCAGGTTACCGGCCTTGCTTGGACTGAAGTCGGCGGCGAACTGTTGACGATCGAGGCCGTCGTGCTTCCCGGCAAGGGAAAGACGATGACCACAGGGAAGCTCGGCGAGGTCATGCAGGAGTCGATCCAGGCCGCCTTGTCGGTGGTGCGCAAGCGCAGCAAGACGCTCGGAATCGCGGATTCCTTCTATGAGAAATCGGACATTCATATCCACCTGCCGGAAGGTGCAACGCCGAAGGATGGCCCGTCGGCCGGTATCGCGATCTCGACAGCGCTCGTGTCCGTGCTGAGCGGCATTCCGGTACGTGCTGACGTCGCCATGACAGGTGAGATCACGCTTCGCGGCGAGGTGCTGCCGATCGGAGGGTTGAAGGAGAAGCTGCTCGCGGCAGTGCGCGGCGGAATCCGCGTCGCGCTGATTCCCGAGGAAAACGTGAAGGATCTGACCGAGATCCCCGAGAACATCAAGAACGTACTTGAAATCGTTCCGGTGAAGTGGATCGATCAGGTTCTGGAGCTTGCACTCGAACGCAAGCCGGAACCGTTGGCCGATACGCCGACGGATCCGTCGCTGGCGCCTGTGGGTGACAATGCGGCGGCGGGAACCGTGATCACCCACTGAAGAGCATCCAGTCGCTCCAGGTTCATTGACGCGCCCTCCGCGAGGTATCGCGGAGGGCGCGTTGCCGTTTCTGGGGCTGCACCGCAGCACCGAAGCCCCGAGCTTGACACAAGGATTTGCCGCTTGCTATAAACCTTCGCGGTATACTTCCCAGACGTTTCGCTATGATGTTTTGATTCCCGATGAACGTCTGATGCGACACCCGAGACATCTCCACTACCAATGCACAACTAGGGGGCTTAAGTGAATAAATCCGAACTGATCGATCACATCGCCAAGAAGGCCGACATTTCCAAGGCGGCTGCCGGGCGCGCTCTGGATGCGGCAATCGAGTCGGTCAAGACTTCGCTGAAGAAGGGTGGGATGGTTACGCTGGTTGGTTTTGGCACGTTTTACGTGGGCAAGCGCGCGGCGCGCACTGGCCGCAATCCTCGCACTGGCGCCAATATCAAGATCAAGGCAGCCAAAGTTCCAAAGTTCCGCGCAGGCAAGGCACTCAAGGATGCGGTAAACTAACAGCTTCGTCACGCATCCGGTCGCCCGGAATGTTGGCGCGGTCGGGTGCTTAGCTCAGTTGGTAGAGCGTCGCCCTTACAAGGCGAATGTCGGCGGTTCGAACCCGTCAGCACCCACCAACAGCACTTTGAAAGGCGAACCTCGGTTCGCCTTTCTTGCTTTGCGGATCGGCCCCGGTTCGCCGTTCCTCAACTTCTCGATTGAAGTCATATGTTCGATACCGTTCGCAACAACAAGAAACTCGCTCAGATTATTCTTGGACTCGTTTCGTTGACGTTTGCATTCTTCGGAATCGAGGCTTACGTCAAATCTCCTGGTGCCGGCGGCGAAGTTGCACGCGTCGGGAAGATTCGCGTTTCTCACGGCGAGTTTGCCGAGGCGCAACGAAATCAGCAGGACCGGATGCGCGAAGTCCTCGGCAAGCAGTTCGATCCGAAGATGCTCGACAACCCCGAAGCGCGGCGCGCGGTTCTCGAGTCGGTGATCAACCAGAAGTTGCTGGCGCTCGAAGCGAGCGGTGCGCGGCTCGGCGTGTCGGATGAACAGCTGCGGGACTTCATATCGACGGCTCCAGCGCTTCAGGAGAATGGCAAGTTCTCGTCTGCGAAGTACGACGCGCTGGTTCGTTCGCGTGGCATGAGCCGCGAGGGCTTCGAGCAGACGCTGCGACAGGATCTGGTGCAGCAGCAACTTGTCGGCGCGATTACCGAGAGCGGTTTTTCGGCCAGGGCATTGGCCGAACACTGGGTCGCGCTGCAGGTCGAGGAGCGCGAGTTTGCTCAAGTTCAGATCAAGCCCGAACAATTCGTAGCGCAGGTCAAACTGGCGCCGGATGCGGTGCAAAAGCACTACGAGGCAAACCGCGCACAGTTCGAAACACCCGAGCAGGTGAAGGCAGAGTTCGTGACGCTCTCCCTCGACTCGCTGATGCATCAGATCAGCGTGACGGACGACGAGATCAAGTCGTGGTATGACGGCCACCCCGATCGTTACCAGCAGGCCGAAGAGCGGCGTGCAAGCCATATCCTGATTCCGTTGTCGAAGGATGCGTCAGAAGCCGATCAAAAGGCAGCGCGCGACAAGGCAGGCAGCCTGCTGAAGGCGGCGCGAGCCAATCCCGGTGATTTCGCGAAACTTGCAAAGGAGAACTCAAAGGATCCGGGATCGGCGCAGAACGGCGGCGACTTGGGCTTCTTCGCGCGGGGTGCAATGGTCAAGCCCTTCGAGGACGCGGCGTTCGCCCTCAAGGTCAACGAAATCAGCGATGTCGTTCAATCCGATTTCGGCTTGCACATCATCAAGCTCGCGGAAATCAAGCCGGCAAAGTCTCGCCCTATCGAGGAGGTTCGTGGCGAGATCGCTGACGAACTCAAGCGCGCGGCCGCGGGGCGCAAGTACGCGGAGGCTGCCGAGCAGTTCACCAACGCCGTCTACGAGCAGGCGGACAGCCTGAAGCCCGTCATCGAAAAGTTCAAGCTCACGGCCCAGACGACTGACTGGATAGGCAAGGCCGGGCAGGGCGCCGGCAAGCTTTCGAATCCCAAGGTCATTGCCGCGCTGTTCGGCGACGATGCGATCAAGAACAAGCGCAACACCGAGGCCATCGAGATTGCGCCGAATACGCTGGTATCAGCGCGGGTACTCGAGCACAAGCCGGCTGCGTTGCGCTCGCTCGAAGAAGTCCGCGCAGACATCGAGAAACAATTGACGTTGGTGGAAGCCGGTAAGCTTGCGCAACAGGATGCAGCCGCAAGGCTGGAGAAGCTCAGGAAGGGAGAGTCTGTCGACATCGCCTGGAGCGAAGCGCGCAAGATCACGCGCAACGGAATGCCGGGTGTTTCGCCTGAAGGAGTGCGCTCGCTGTTCAAGGTCTCGCCCGACAAGCTGCCGGCGTATGCCATGGCCGAATCGCCCATTGCCGGCACGTTCCTTTACAAGGTGACGGCCATCAACAAACCCGCGATCAAGCCGGATGATCCCAGGCTGAAATCGGCGCAGTCGCAACTCGCGCAGGCTTCGGGGGGTGCAGAGCTGGATGCCTATCTTGCAGCCCTGCGGACGCGCTACAAGGTGGAGGTCAATCTGGCCGCGCTGGAGGCCAGGCAGCAACCCTGATGACCAGGGCGCCCGATAGCAAAACGCCGGCAATGCCGGCGTTTTGCTATCGGGTCCTTCACGAGATCATTCGGGGTTGCCCAGCGCCGTCGTGTTGAACCCTGCATCGACATAGGTCACCTCGCCGGTAACGCCGCTGGCGAGATCGCTGCAGAGGAAAGCGGCGACGTTGCCGACTTCGTCGATCGTCACGTTGCGGCGCAGCGGCGCGTTGTGTTCGTTGTATGCGAGCAGCTTGCCGAAGCTGCCGATGCCGGATGCCGCGAGCGTCTTGATCGGACCGGCCGACACCGCATTTGCGCGAATGCCCTTGGGGCCGAGTGACGCGGCAAGGTAGCGCACCGATGCCTCGAGGCTCGCCTTGGCCATGCCCATGATGTTGTAATTGGGCATCGTGCGCACCGCACCGAGGTAGGACAAGGTCAGCACCGCCGCATTGCGACCCATCATCAACGGCAGGCCGGCCTTGACCAGCGCGGGAAAGCTGTAGGCGCTAATCTCATGCGATATCCGGAACGCCTCGCGGGACAGGCCGTCGAGAAAGTCCCCGTCCAGTGCATCGCCGGGCGCAAACGCGATCGAATGGACAATGCCGTCCAGTCCGTCCCAGGATCTGCCGAGTTCCGCGAACAGGCCGCTGATCTGCGCGTCGTCGGAGACGTCGCACGGGAAGATCAACGTCGAGCCAAATTCGCCGGCCATCCTGGCCACGCGATCCTGGAATCGGTCATTCTGGTAAGTGAAGGCGAGTTCGGCGCCCTCGCGGTGCATCGCACGCGCAATGCCGTAGGCGATCGACCGGTTCGACAACAGGCCGGTGATAAGGATGCGCTTGCCGGCAAGAAAACCCATGGCGGGGAACCCCTGTCATTTAAGTTGGGCGAATTATATCCGATGCCTCTGCGTCGCCGTCGGGTGGTCCGGTCGGGCCGCGCGGCGCGGCCGCTTCCGCTACACTCGCGCCATGCGCCGATTCGCCACCGGACTTGCCCGCGGACTCGTTCCAGTCGTCCTCGCATGCGTTGCGGCACTCACGGCCGCCTGCAGCGAGGTGTGGAACGACCCGTATCCGGCGACCGACCGCGGGCGCAACATTCTCTACGCCGCCTTCACCGAACGTCCCAAGCACCTCGATCCGGTGCAGTCTTACAGCGAGGACGAGGCTGGGTACAACGCGCAGATCTACGAGCCGCCGCTGCAGTACCACTACCTGCGTCGACCCTACGAGCTGGTGCCCCTGCTCGCGGAATCGGTGCCCAGGCCGCGCTACTACGACAGTCAGCACCGCGAGGTCGCGGCCGATGCGGCCGAGGTTGCCTATGGGATCTACGACATCCGCATTCGGCCGGGCGTGCGCTACCAGCCGCACCCGGCGCTCGCGCGCGACGCGAACGGCGCACTGTTGTATCACGCGCTGTCGGCGCAGGATCTCGCAGGCAAGCGCAGGCTCGTGGATTTCCGCGAAACCGGCACGCGCGAGCTGCATGCCGAGGACTTTGCCTACCAGATCAAACGGCTTGCCCATCCGCGCCTGCATTCGCCGATTTTCGGCCTGATGAGCGAGTACATCGTCGGACTGAAGGAATTGTCGGACACGTTGCGTGACGCCGACAAAGCGCTCGCTGCCCAGGGCAAATCCGGTGCATGGCTCGATCTCGCGCAATACCCTCTTTCCGGGGTCGAGGTGGTCGATGCGCAAACCTACCGCATCAAGGTCAAGGGGCGCTACCCGCAGTTCGTGTACTGGCTTGCGATGAGCTTCTTCGCGCCGGTACCGCGAGAGGTCGATCGCTTCTATTCGCAGCCCGGCATGGCCGAGAAGAACCTCGTGCTCGACTGGTATCCGGTCGGTACCGGTCCGTACATGCTCACCGAGAACAATCCGAATGCGCGGATGGTGCTCGAACGCAATCCGAACTACCACGGCGAGACCTACCCGACCGACGGCGAAACAGCCGATCATGCGGCGAGGTTGCTCGTCGACGCCGGGCGTGCGCTGCCCTTCATCGATCGCGTGGTGTTCACCCGGGAAAGGGAAGGCATTCCTTACTGGAACAAGTTCCTGCAGGGCTACTACGACGAATCCGGCATCTCGTCCGACAGTTTCGACCGTGCAGTGCGCGTGTCAGTCGAAGGCGAGGCGAGCGTGTCGCCCGAGATGGCCGACAAGGGCATCCAGCTTGAAACGGCGGTGTCGACGGCCTCGCGCTACTTCGCCTTTAACTGGCTCGACCCGGTAGTTGGCGGGGCCGCCGGCGAACGTGCGAAGAAGTTGCGCCAAGCCATCTCGATCGCGCTCGACTGGGAGGAGTTCATTTCGATCTTCGCCAACGGCCGCGGCATTGCCGGGCAGGGACCGATTCCGCCCGGGATCTTCGGATTCATCGAGGGCGAGCACGGCGTGAATCCGGTCATTTACGACTGGACACCGGGCGGCCCGAGGCGCAAGTCGATCGACGTTGCGCGCAAGCTGCTCGCCGAGGCGGGTTATCCGAACGGGCGCGACGAAAAGACTGGTCAGCCACTTACCCTGACGCTCGATACCACCGAGCGCGGGCCGGACGACAAATCGCGACTCGACTGGCTGCGCAAGCAATTCGCCAAACTTTCGATCCAGCTCGAAATCCGGGGCTCGGACTACAACCGTTTTCAGGAACGCGTGCGCAAGGGCGCAGCGCAGATGTTCATCTGGGGCTGGAACGCCGATTATCCGGACCCGGAAAACTTCCTCTTTCTCTTCCTTACGCAACAGAGTCGCGCGAAGCTCCAGGGAGAGAACGCCGCCAATTATTCCAACGCCGAGTTCGACCAGCTCTACGAGCGCATGCGACTGATGGACAACGGCACCGAGCGGCAGGCGATCATCGATCGCATGATTGCCATCCTGCGCGAAGATGCGCCGTGGTCCTTCGGCTTCCATCCCAAGGACTACAGCCTGCGCCACGCGTGGACCGGTAACTCCAAGCCGAACCAGATGGCGCGCAACACGCTCAAGTACCAGAAGATCGACACCGCGCTGCGCGCGCAACGCCGCACCGAATGGAACCGGGTCGTGCTGTGGCCGCTCGGCCTCATGGTGCTGCTGTTCGCGGCAGCGATTGCCCCTGCGGTGATCGCGCTGCGGCGTCGCGAACGGGCGCAGGCCCTGCCGGTGAGCCGTTGATGGTGCCCCTGTCCGTGCCGACATCCAGCGCAATCGCCGATCGCCTGGCGCGGCTCGACGACCTGCTCGAGACGCACGCCGACCTCTGGCGTCCGCAGGTATACAAGCTTGAATCGCCGGCCTGGTGCGAACGCCATCCGCAACTTGTCGCGAACCTGCTGGCGTTGCCCGATCATGACGTCGACGTCCTGATGGCGGATCACGGCGCACTGATCGATTTCGTCGCGCGTGCCGTGCCGACGATCCGACGAGCAGCGCCGCTGATCGAACTGCCGCCTTCCGAAAACCATGGATTGCCGCAACCCGGGCCGCATGCGATGCGCGACGTGCCGGGACGCAAGGCGGCGCAGATCGAGCGCTTTGCGGCGGCCGTCGGCCATTGCGCCATGCCCGTGGTGGAGTGGTGCGCAGGCAAGGGCCATCTCGGCCGAAGGCTGGCGCTGTCGTACGGCGCGCTGGTCACCAGCCTGGAAGTCGACGCCCGGTTGTGCGACGAGGGCCGTGCGCTGGCGCGGCGCGACGGTATCGACACCCAGCGCTTCGTCACGGGCGACGTATCCGGCCCTTTTGCGCGCGGCCATCTGCGCGAACGACATGCGGTCGCGCTGCATGCCTGCGGGGATCTGCATCGCGCGTTGCTGGAGCAGGCGGTCGAGGACGGCGCGGGCGCGATTCACCTCGCGCCCTGCTGTTACCACAAGGTCGCGACGCCTGCGCGCGCGGTGATGGGCGATCCGGGCTCCGTCATGTTGTCGCGCAATGATCTGCGCCTTGCCGTCAGCGATGCCGCAACGGCCGCGCCCCGGGAAATCATGGCCGCCAGGCTGGAATCCGCATGGATGCTGGGGTTCAGGGCGGTGGTGGCTGGAGAGCGCCAATCCATGCGCCTTTCCGGGCATCGGCATGCGAAAATTCCATGCGAAGGCGGTTTCCGGAACTATTGCGAACAGTCGGCCTCGCACGCCGGCCTCGCGATCGACAGCGACATCGACTGGGCGGCGGCCGAGCGCGAGGCGATTGCGCTCGAACACCGCGTGCGCCGGCTGGCGTTGCCGCGGCTGGCGTTTCGCCGCGTGATCGAAACGCGGCTGGTGTTCGATCGTGCGCGTTTCCTCGAACAGCACGGCTACCGCGTCAGCGTGTCGCAGTTCTGCGAACGGCGGCTCACGCCGCGCAACATCCTGATCGCGGCGGTTCGCTGAACATGTTCGCCTACATCGTCCGCCGCGTGCTGTATGCGATTCCGATCCTGATCGGTGTGAACTTGATCACCTTCGCGCTGTTCTTCGTCGTCAACACGCCTGACGACATGGCGCGTATGCAACTCGGCATCAAGCGCGTGACGCCCGAGGCGATCCAGAAGTGGAAGGCCGAGCGCGGCTACGACAAGCCACTGTTCATCAACGCTCAGGCGAGCGGAACGGACAAGCTCACGCAGACCATCTTCTACACCAAGTCAATCAGCATGTTCGCCTTCGAATTCGGCCGTGCCGATGACGGGCGCGACATCGCCAACGAAATCCGCACGCGCATGGGTCCGTCGCTCGCGATCGCCTTGCCGACGTTCGTGCTGAGCCTGTTCGTGACCATCTCGTTCGCCCTTCTGCTGGTGCTGTTCCGCGCCACCTATCTCGACTTCTGGGGCGTGGTGGTGTGCGTGGCGATGATGTCGATTTCGAGCCTGTTCTACATCATCGGCGGCCAGTTCCTGGTCGCGAAGTTGTGGAACCTGGTGCCGATTTCCGGCTATTCCGGCGGACTCGATGCGCCGCGCTTCCTGGTGCTGCCGGTGATCGTCGGCGTGATCGGCGGCATCGGTGCCGGCACTCGCTGGTATCGCACCATCTTCCTCGAGGAGATCAATCGCGACTATGTGCGCACCGCGCGCGCGAAAGGGCTGTCGGAGGTGCGCGTGATGTTCGGCCACGTGCTGAAGAACGCGATGATCCCGATCCTGACCGGCGTGGTGGTCGTGATCCCGACGCTCTTCCTCGGCAGCCTGATCACCGAATCCTTTTTCGGCATCCCGGGACTCGGCAGTTACACCATCGATGCGATCAACTCGCAGGATTTCGCCGTGGTGCGCGCGATGGTGTTCATCGGTTCGGTGCTCTATATCGTCGGCTTGATCCTCACCGACATTTCCTACACGCTGGTCGACCCGCGGGTCAGGCTGCAATAGCGGAGGGCGCGCGACCATGCCAATCCTGCCCGTCATCCTATGGACCGACCTGTTGCTGTTCGCGCTGATCGCGGCGGCGATCGGCGCCGGGCTGTACGTGCGCCGGCAGCCGCACCTGCGCGCCGGTTGGCGGCAGGTGATGGGCAACGGCCCGGCGATGGCTTCGGCGACCGTGCTCGCCGTGTTCGTCGTGATCGGCGTGCTCGATTCGCTGCATTTCCGCGCGCCGCTCGAAGCCGTCAAAGGAAAGGCGCCGCGCTACGCCGTCGAGGTGCAGTCGATCTTCGACGTGCTGGTCGGCGGGCTGCGCCAGCGCACCGAGAAGACTTACTCGGCGCCGCTCGACGCCTATCTTTTTGCGAAGGAAAGTGTCGAGCGACCGGATGGTACCCAGTCGCGCGAGTTCCCGCGCCTCAAGCACGGCGGCGCGCACCTCGCGGACCCCGCGCGCGAGGCGGACGCGGATATCACCCGGCGCGTGCTGTCGGGGCTGGCGCTGGCGACAGTGCTCTGGCTGTCGCTCGGCGCGATCATCGCCGCGGCACAGGGCCATGCGCATGGCGTTGCTGCGGGCGAGACCTGGCGGGCGATCTGGCGCGGCGAGACACCGGTCGCCTGGCGCGCCGTGATGGTGACGGGCGCGCTGCTGCTCGTCATTGCCGGGCCGGTGGCGATGCTGTCGGGCGGGTGGCACGTCCTGGGCACCGACAAGGTCGGGCAGGATGTGCTCTATCTGACGCTCAAGAGCATCCGCACCGCCCTCGTGATCGGCACGCTGACCACGCTGGTCACGCTGCCCATCGCGGTGAGCCTCGGCCTGCTCGCTGGCTACCTCGGCGGCTGGGTGGACGACGTGATCCAGTATGTCTACACGACGCTCAATTCGATTCCCGGCGTGCTGCTGATCGCCGCGTCGGTGTTGATGATGCAGGTCGTCATCGATACGCATCCGGACTGGTTCGCGACCTCGGCGGAACGCGCCGACGCACGACTGCTCGCCCTGTGCCTGATCCTCGGCATGACGAGCTGGACCGGACTATGCCGCCTGCTGCGCGGCGAAACGCTCAAGCTGCGCGAACTGGATTACGTGCAGGCCGCGCGCGCGTTCGGCGTGTCGAAACTTCGCATCATGGCACGCCACATCCTGCCCAACCTGATGCACATCGTGCTGATATCGGTCGTCATGGATTTCAGCGGCCTGGTGCTGGCCGAGGCGGTGTTGTCCTACGTCGGCGTCGGCGTTGATCCGAGCACAATCAGCTTCGGCACGATGATCAACACCGCGCGGATGGAGCTTTCGCGCGAGCCGATGGTTTGGTGGTCTCTCCTGGCAGCCTTCGTGTTCATGTTCCTGCTGGTGCTGGCGGCGAATCTGTTCGCCGACGCGGTGCGTGATGCCTTCGATCCGCGCATGCGGCGCATCGTGCGGCCGCGCACGGTCTGGCCGGCGGCGCGAGGTGTGGCAAGGGGCGCGGCATGACGAGCCTGTTCGAGGCCACCGAACTGTCGGCGCAGATCGCCGGGGCGCACGGCACGGTGCGCGCGGTCGATCGGGTGTCGCTTGCCATCGAGCGGGGCGAGACGTTTGCATTGCTCGGCGAATCCGGCTGCGGCAAGTCGATGACCGCGCTTGCGATCATGCGCCTGCTGCCCGACGGCGGTTCGCTTGCCGGCGGCAGCGTTCGGCTCGAGGGCGAGGAGCTGACTTCGATGACCGAGGCGCAGTTGCGGGATCTGCGTGGTGGCCGGGTGGCGATGATCTTTCAGGAACCGGCGACCAGCCTCAATCCGGTGCTCACGGTCGGACGTCAGCTCGGCGAATCGCTGGCGCAGCATCGCGGTCTGCGCGGCGAAGCGGCGCGCACGACAGCGGTGGCGTTGCTCGCGGCTGTCGGCATTCCCGATGCGGCGCGGCGGCTCGACGACTATCCGTTCCAGCTTTCGGGCGGCATGAAGCAGCGCGTGATGATCGCCATGGCGCTTGCCGGGGAACCCGAGCTGCTGATCGCCGACGAGCCGACGACGGCGCTCGATGTCACCATCCAGGCACAGGTGCTGGACCTGCTGGCCGACGTGCAGCGTGCGCGCGGCATGGGCATGCTGCTGATCACGCACGACCTCGGGGTGGTCGCGCGCATGGCCAACCGTGTCGGTGTCATGTACGCGGGCCACATCGTCGAGACCGGCAGCCGGGCAGCGTTCTTTGCCGCGCCGCTGCATCCCTATTCGCGCAAGCTGTTCGCAGCCCTGCCCAAGGCGGCCTTGCGCGGCCAGCGCCTCGAAACCATTCCCGGCAGCGTGCCGCGGCTCGACCAGGACTTCCGCGGTTGCCGTTTCGCGGATCGCTGCCCGCGCGCCTGGGATCGCTGCCACGGCGAAGTGCCCACCTGGCATGTTCCGGCGCAGGGCCAGGCAGTGCGCTGTCACCTGTACGATCCGGCGCAGGCAGCACCGGCGCCGGCGGTCCTTGCGGCGGTCCCGGAGCAGAAGCCGGGCAACGCCGATGCGCCGGCCGACCTGCTCGTGGTCGATGATCTGCGGGTGCATTTCCCGGTCCGGCGGGGTCTTCTGCAGCGTGCGGTTGCCCACGTGCGCGCGGTCGACGGGGTGTCCTTGCGCGTTCATGCCGGGCGCACCCTGGCGCTGGTGGGGGAATCGGGATGCGGCAAGACGACAGTCGGCAAGGCAATCCTGCACCTGATCGCATCGACCGGCGGAACCGTCATGCTGGCCGGGGAGCCGGTCTCCGCCAATGAACCGTCGCGGCTGGCCGCCATGCGCCGTGCCATCCAGATGGTCTTCCAGGATCCGTTCGGCTCGCTCAACCCGCGCATGCGCATCGGCGAGATCATCGAGGAGGGCATGCTCGCGCTGAATGTCGAGGCGGACGGGGCGAAGCGTGCCTGGATCGTCGAGCAACTCCTGCAGCGGGTCGGCCTCGATGGCAGCATGGCGGCACGCTATCCGCACGAGTTTTCGGGCGGGCAGCGCCAGCGCATCGCCATTGCGCGAGCGCTGGCGGTCAATCCGAAACTCATCATTTGCGACGAGCCGACCAGTGCGCTGGATGTTTCGGTGCAGGCCCAGATTCTCAATCTGTTGCGCGGCCTGCAGCACGAGTTCGGGCTTTCGTACCTGTTCATCACCCACAACATCGCGGTCGTGGATTACCTGGCGCACGACGTCGCCGTCATGTATCTCGGCCGCATCGTCGAACAGGGGCCGGCAGACGACGTGCTGCGCGATCCGCGCCATCCCTACACCCGCACGCTGCTCGCCGCGGTGCCCGGAATCGATGGAGAGTTTCACGGCGCGGCCGCTGCGGGCAACGAGATGCCGTCCCCGCTTGCGCCGCCGCCCGGGTGTCACTTCCATCCGCGTTGCAGCCAGGCGAGCGACGAATGCCGGCGCAGTTACCCGGAAGCTTTGGCACTCGGGGCCGGACGAGTCGTGCGCTGCCACCTCTACCGATGAAATGAAAACGCCGGCTTCTGCCGGCGTTTTCATCGGGTAACGTTTGCCGTTCAGCGCCGCGAGGCGATGCGCGTGGCGGCTGCGCGATGGGATCTTGATGCGCGGGGTTTGTGCGCGGATTTCGCTATGGTGGTGCGACCGGATTTGCTGTAGCGCACCTTGACCCGTTCTCCGTTGGCAGAGGCCAGGGCGCGGGACGCCGGCATGTCTGCGTCGGTCATGGGCAGGCGTGCGGCAGCCGACGCAGGAACGAGTAGCGCATGGCCGACCGGAACCCGCCAGCCAGCCGGGATGCCATTGACTTCGCGCAGCTTTGCGCCGGTTACGCCGAGGCGGGCGGCGAGCGAATCCAGATTTTCGCCACGCTGCAGGCGCCGGGTGGTCCAGTTGCTCAAGGGTTCGTCGTGTCCGGCGAGATTGCGCTTGAATGTATCGACCCTGTCCGCCGGAATATTGATCGACTGGATGCCACCCCCCGGCATCACCGGGCGGTTGAACGCCGGGTTGAGCGCGCGGAATTCATCGAGGGGCGTATCGGCAAGACGCGCAGCAAGTGCGAGATCGATTCCCGCTGGCTTGGTGACTGACGCGAAATAGGGCTGGTTGGGTATCGTGGGCAGCGATACCCCGAACAGGTGGGGTTGGGCGATGATGTTCTTCAGGGCCTGCAACTTGGGCACGTAATAGCGCGTCTCCGTCGGCATGCTCAGGCTCTTGTAGTCGGTGGGCAGTCCCGCCTGGCGATTGCGTTCGATCGCCCGCGCGACCGCGCCCTCACCCCAGTTGTATGAAGCCAGCGCGAGGTGCCAGTCGCCATGCATTTCGTAGATCGTCTGCAGGTAGTCGAGCGCCGCGTTGGTCGAGGCGACGACATCGCGGCGCTGGTCGTACCACCAGTTCTGCGACAGGTTGTAGTTCTTGCCGGTCGACGGGATGAATTGCCAGAGTCCCGATGCACGCGCGCTGGAAAGTGCCATCGGGTTGAAGGCGCTTTCGACCATCGGAAGCAACGCCAATTCGGTCGGCATGCCGCGGCGCTCGAGTTCCTCGACGATGTGATGCAGGTAGCGGCGGCTGCGCTCGACCATGCGAATCAGGTATTCTGGCCGTTCCAGATAGTACGCTTGGCGGTCGGTGACCAGGTCGCTCACCAGATCCGGCATTGCGAAACCATGGCGGATGCGCTGCCAGAGGTCGTCGGCCTGCAGCGTCAGGTCGATGGGCTTGAGCGGCGGCAGGCTGCGCAACACCTCGCCCGGTGCGGCAGACGGCAGTTCGAGCGATTCGTCGAGCGCCGACGGCGCGATTGCCACGGTGGTTGCAGCAGATCCGGCCACGGCCATTGCGCTGTCATACGCGAATGCCCCGCCGCTGGCCAGCAGCAGCGAAAGGATGGCGATAACGCCCTTCAGTTTGCGCGGAGTATTCATGCCTTCCGGGTCCCCTTGGGCACTGTCCGCGGGAAAGGCAGCATTGCGCCTTTCGTTTGGACATTGTATTGAAATGAAATCATAATGTTACGGAGCGGACTTCCATTCGTCAATGAGAATATGAAGACCGAAATGTGTCATTCTACGGCATCGACCGGGTGGAGCCCCGCATGAAGGCCTTGATCATCGAAGATTCCAGGACGAGCGCAGCGCTCGTCGCACAGCAGTTCGAACGCATGGGCATCGAAGCGCTGATTGCGCACAACGGCAAGGACGGCGTCGAGTTGTTTCAGCGGAACCGTCCGCAACTGGTGCTGCTCGACGTGATCATGCCGGAGATGGACGGATTTGAAGTTGCCCAGCATATCCGCCAGATGGAGAAACCGGGCGAATGGACGCCGATCATTTTCCTCTCGGCGCGCGACAAGGATGCCGACCTCGAGCGCGGCATCATCGCTGGCGGTGACGACTACCTGCGCAAACCGGTAAGTGAAGTCGTGCTCGCGGCCAAGGTGAGGGCAATGCAGCGCATCCTGTCGATGCGCAATTCGCTGGTCGATCTGACCAACCGTCTCGACGACATGAATCGCGAACTGGTGCGATTGTCGACGGTCGACGCGCTGACCGGCATCGCCAACCGCCGTCGTTTCGACGAGGTGCTGTACAAGGAATGGCGGCGTGCAATGCGGCGCCAATATCCGATTTCGCTTCTGATGTGCGACATAGACTACTTCAAGCAGTACAACGATGCCCAGGGGCACCAGGCCGGCGACGAGTGCATACGCAACGTCGCGCGGGCGATCGAGGAGAGCCTGAAGCGGCCAGGTGACCTCGTCGCGCGCTACGGCGGCGAGGAATTCGCCGCCGTGCTGCCCGACACCGATTTCGATGGCGCCCAGATGGTCGCCGAGCACGTACGCAGCGCGGTTGCCGAACTCGGCATTCCGCACGGCCGGTCGTCAGTGGCCAGCCGCGTCACGCTCTCGGTCGGCGCGGCCTGCATGATTCCGAAGCGCGGCTCACCGGCGGCAGGGGACGAACTGCTCGAAGGGGCGGACAAGGCCCTGTACGCGGCCAAGTCGGCCGGCCGGAACCGGGTGATGGTGTCCCAACTCTAGAAGCGGTTTTTCCACTCGCGCAGCGCAGCGAATACAGCGAGTGGGCTGGAGTCGGCAGCACCATGCGAACGGGCAGTCGCTGCCACCTGCGGCACTTCACAGCGCAGGAAGGGATTGGTGGCGCGCTCCAGTTCGATCGTCGACGGCACCGTCGGCAGCCGCCGGGCACGCAGGTCGTCGACTTGCCCGCTGCGGGCCGAGAGCGCCGCATTTTCCGGCTCGACGGCGCGCGCGAAGCGGATGTTCGACTGGGTATATTCGTGAGCGCAATAGACCTCGGTATCGCCAGGCAATTGCGCGAGCTTGTGCAGCGATCCGGCCATCTGGGCCGCGGTCCCCTCGAACAGCCGGCCGCAGCCGCAGGCGAACAGCGTGTCGCCACAGAAAAGTTGATTCGGGCGATAATACGCGATGTGTCCACGCGTATGTCCCGGCACGTCGATCACGCTGAACGGCGCGCCGATCCCGGGAACGTTCACCGTGTCGCCTTCGCGCAATTTCACCGTCACGCCGGCAATGTCCTCACCCGCAGGTCCGAAAACCGGCACGTCGAATCGCTGCACTAGTGCGGCGATGCCGCCCGAATGATCGCCATGGTGATGCGTAACGAGGATCGCCCCGAGCCGCAGGCCGTTGTGCGCAAGATGCGCAAGCACCGGTGCTTCGTCACCCGGGTCGACCACGGCGGCGGTGCCGTTGTGCTCGATGCACCAGATGTAGTTGTCCTCGAAGGCGGGGATGCCGAAGGTCTTCATGGCGGGGCGGCGTGCAGGTGAAGGACGATCTCAAGCTGCCAGTTTCCGAGCTGGCGCCGCTGCTGTCAAACGGCGAACTTGCCGCCTGGCTGGAATCGCCGCAGGGCCGTTACGTGCTGGACTGGGAACAGTCGCGCATCGATCAGGTGGCGGCCGACATCTTCGGCTTCAACGCGCTGCAGGTCGGGCTGCCGCACATCGAGTATCTGCGCGCCAGCCGGATTCCCTTCCGCTTCAGGAGTTGCGTTGGCGGTGCGGCGCAGGTCTACGCCGATTCCGAGCATCTGCCCTTCGCCAGCCACAGCATCGACCTGGTCATGTTGCCGCACGTGCTGGAGTTTGCCGCGAATCCGCACCAGATCCTGCGCGAGGTGGAGCGTGTGCTGGTGCCGGAGGGCCATGTGCTGGTGGCCGGATTCAACCCGTTCAGCCTGTGGGGCATCAAGCGTAGCTGGGAACGGGGCCAGGGGCCGATGCCCTGGAACGGTACCTATCTTTCCGTGCGTCGACTCAAGGACTGGCTGGCGCTGCTCGGTTTCGAGACCCACGCCGGGGCGTTCGGCTGCTACGTGCCGCCGGTTTCCCAGGAAAAATGGATCCGCCGCTGGGAGTTCATGTCCAAGGCTGGTGACCGGTGGTGGCCCTTCGCCGGCGCCGTGTATGTGGTGCAGGCGATCAAGCGCGTGCACGGCATGCGCCTGATCCAGCCGAAATGGAAGGATGCGCGCACACGCGCCGGCGGGCTGGCGCCGGTGGTGCAGCGGCGGCGCGAGAGCCAGGCTGCGCTCGAAGTCGAACGTCGCCGGTGCGCCGGGCAATGAGTGGGGATATGCAGGACAGTACCGAAGTCGAGATCTTCACCGACGGCGCCTGCAGTGGCAATCCGGGGCCGGGCGGTTGGGGCGCGATCCTGCGTGCCGGCGGCAAGGAGCGCGAATTGTTCGGCGGGGAGCGCGAGACCACCAACAACCGCATGGAGCTGACCGCCGTGATTCGCGCGCTCGAGGCGCTCAAGCGCCCCGTTCGAGCCCGGGTATGGACCGACTCGCAGTACGTGCAGAAGGGCATCAGCGAGTGGATTCGCGGCTGGAAGGCGCGCGGCTGGAAGACGGCCTCGAAGGAGCCGGTCAAGAATGCCGATCTCTGGCGCGAGCTCGACCGGCTTGCCGCTCAGCACGAAGTCGATTGGCGCTGGGTGCGCGGCCACGCCGGGCACCCGGAGAACGAACGTGCCGATGCGCTGGCACGGCGCGGCATAGCAGACATCCGCAAGGCATAAGAAGGGAGAATCACCCGATGCGCCAGATCGTGCTGGATACCGAAACCACCGGCCTCGAATGGCAGCAGGGCCACCGCGTGATCGAGATCGGTTGCGTCGAGATCGTCGGCCGCAAGCTCACCGGCAGGCGGTTCCACTGCTACCTCAATCCCGGGCGCGAGATCGATCCGGGCGCGCAGGCGGTGCACGGCATTACCGCCGAGTTCCTTGCCGACAAGCCGCGCTTCGGCGAGATCGCGGTCGAATTGATCGATGTCATTCGCGGGGCGGAGCTGGTCATCCACAATGCGGCGTTCGACGTCGGCTTTCTCGACAACGAACTGGGCCTGCTCGGCATGGCGCCGCTGGCGGAGGTGTGCGGCGGCGTGGTCGACACCCTGAAGCTCGCCAAGGAACTCAACCCCGGCAAGCGCGCCTCGCTCGACGTGTTGTGCGAACGCCACGGGATCGACAACTCCGGCCGCACGCTGCACGGGGCGCTGCTCGACGCGGAACTGTTGGCGGAAGTGTATCTGGCGATGACGCGCGGCCAGGAATCGCTCGTCATGGATCTGGATTTGCCGCCCGCTGCGCCGGAGACAGGTAACGGTTCGCCGGCCGAGCGCGTGCCTTTGCGCGTGTTGTGTGCGAACGAGGATGAACTTGCCGCGCACGAGAAGCTGCTCGACGAGATCACCAGGGAGGCGAAGGGGCGCTGCGTCTGGCGGCCCGTGGTCGAAGGTGGGGCGGGCGTGTAAGCGCTGCGTAAGCGCCCGAACGGGAAGATAGGATAGGAGACGCGGGCTTCTCGCGCACCCGGCCGAAACCGGCTGCAAGCGATGCCCCACGACAAGAGCCGCAGGCAGAGCCGGCGCAAGCGATCCTTGCGCAGGGCAGCCAGCGGACGCAAGCCCGCCGCGGGCCAACCGCCCGGCGGCGATTACACAGGCAGTCGAAAACGTTAGAGGGAGATACCGAATGACACGCATACCCGCCACCCTGATCGCCGGCGACGGCATTGGGCCGGAGATCATGGACGCCACGCTTGCCGCGCTCGATGCGCTCGACGCGCCGTTCGAGTGGGAATCGGCCGTGGCCGGCATGGGCGGCGTCACGACCGCGGGCGACCCGTTGCCCCAGGCCACGCTGGACAGCATCCGCAAGACCCGGCTCGCCCTCAAAGGGCCGCTCGAAACCCCGGTCGGCGGCGGCTACCGCTCGTCGAACGTGCGCCTGCGCGAGGAGTTCAAGCTCTACGCCAACGTGCGTCCGGTCAAGACGCTGATCCCCGGCGGCCGCTACGACAACATCGACCTGGTGCTGCTGCGCGAGAACAACGAAGGCCTCTACATGGGCTACGAGCACTTCATCCCGATCGACGGCGACCCGCATGCGGTGGCCATCGCCACCGGCGTGAACACGCGCCAGGGCGCGCGCCACATCCTCGAGTACGCCTTCGAGTACGCCATCTCGCACGGCCGCAAGAAGGTGACGGTGGTCCACAAGGCCAACATCATGAAGGCACTGACCGGCATCTTCCTCGAAACCGCGCGCCAGATGTACGAAGAGAAGTACAAGGGCAAGATCCTGATGGACGAGGTGATCATCGACGCCTGCGCGATGAAACTGGTGATGAATCCGTGGCAGTTCGACACGCTCGTCACCACCAACCTGTTCGGCGACATCCTGTCGGACCTGATCGCCGGCCTGGTCGGTGGCCTCGGCATGGCGCCGGGCGGCAACATCGGCGAGCACGCCGCGATCTTCGAGGCGGTGCACGGTTCAGCGCCCGACATCGCTGGCAAGGGCATCGCCAACCCGATCGCCCTGATGCTGGCTGCCGCGATGATGCTTGACCACGTCAAGCGCCAGGATCTCGGCGACCGCCTGCGCACCGCGATCAGCGCCACGCTCATCACCGACAACGTGCGCACCGGCGACCTCGGCGGCAAGGCCAGCACCAAGCAACTGACCGACGCCATCGTCAGCCGCATCAAGAACGGCTGATGTCCTGATGCCCCCGCTGCCGTGGCAGCGCGGGGCGCCCGATCCGACCCGTCGGCTCGGCGCATTACCCGATCGCGTTCGCAAGGCCGCGATGTCGTTCCCCGGTTCGACCCGTATGCTGACCATGCGGCGGGTCGGCGCGCGGGCGACGCGGTGGACGGTGTTGCGAAGCGCGGTTGGCGATACGTCTGGAGCCCGCATGGATAGGGCGTCCCGGGGCTGCATGCTGCAGGAGCCGCTTGGTGACTGCCTCGCCGGCTCGTGTGCCTGGAGAGCGCCTGTCGATGCGCCTTCCCGGGCTGCCGGTGGTTGAAACGCACCGTTCCGAAGCAAGGGATGCAGCGTTGCGCCTGCCCGGCTGGAGCCGAACGGCGCGATGCCGCCGCGAGCCCGAGTGGCGGCCCGCGGCGTGCGCGTCAGGGGTTCAGATCACGCCCTGTGCCAGCATCGCGTCGGCCACCTTGACGAAGCCGGCGACGTTGGCGCCGTCGACGTAGCTGACCGAGCCATCGGCGCGACGTCCATGCTCCAGGCAGGCCTGGTGGATGCTCTTCATGATGCCGTGCAGGCGCGCATCGACTTCCTCGCGCGGCCAGGAAATGCGCATCGCATTCTGGCTCATTTCGAGGCCCGAGGTCGCCACCCCGCCGGCATTGCTGGCCTTGCCGGGTGCGTAGAGCACGCCGTTCGATTCGAACACCCGCGCCGCCTCGATCGTGGAAGGCATGTTGGCGCCCTCGGCGACGCACATGACACCGTTCTTGATCAGCAGGCGCGCGTCGTCGCCGTCGAGTTCGTTCTGCGTTGCGCAGGGCAGCGCGATGTCGACCGGCACGTGCCATGGACGCTTGCCTTCATGGAACGTCGCGCCGACCCGTTTCGCATAGTCACTGACGCGGCCGTAGAGGTGGTTCTTGACCTCCATGAGTTCGGCGAGCTTGGCGGCGGTGAAGCCTTCCTCGTCGATCACGGTGCCGCTCGAGTCAGAAACCGTCACGACTTTCGCGCCCAGCGCCATGGCCTTCTCGACCGCGTACTGCGCCACGTTGCCGGAGCCCGATACGCTGACGCGCAGGCCGTCGAAGCCGAGGCCCTTCTGCTTGAGCATCTCTTCGGCAAAATAGACCGTGCCGTAGCCGGTGGCTTCGGGACGGATCAGCGAGCCGCCGAAGGCGAGGCCCTTGCCGGTGAACACGCAGTCCGCACGGTTGCTGAGCTTCTTCATCATGCCGGCCATGAAGCCGACTTCGCGCCCGCCGACGCCGATGTCGCCGGCCGGCACGTCGGTATCGGCACCGACATGGCGGAACAGTTCGGTCACGAATGCCTGGCAGAAACGCATGACCTCGCCGGGACTCTTGCCCTTGGGGTCGAAGTCGGAGCCGCCTTTGCCGCCGCCCATCGGCAGGGTCGTCAGCGCGTTCTTGAACGTCTGCTCGAAGCCGAGGAACTTGAGGATCGACAGATTGACCGAGGGATGGAAGCGCAGTCCGCCCTTGTAGGGGCCGATGGCCGAGCTGTGCTGGATGCGGTAGCCGCGATTGACCTGCACGTCGCCGTGATCGTTCACCCACGACACGCGGAACAGGATCACGCGTTCCGGCTCCACCAGCCGGTCGAGCAAGCCATGCTCGGCATAACGCGGATGCTTTTCGATGTACGGCCAGAGGCTTTCCATGACCTCGGTAACGGCTTGCAGGAATTCAGGCTGTCCGGGGTTGTTCGAAGCGACATGGGTCAGAAAACTGTCGAGCGAGTTGTACTTCACTTTTACGCCTCCATTTGGTGCATTTAATAGATCCGGCCCGGATTTTGCACGAAATGAGCACTGCATTGGTGCGATAACGCACCTAAACAGGGCACAAAGCGGGTTGGGCGTTGTCACGGGGTCTTGGCTCGTCATCCGGAAATGCGCATGACAACAGATCGTGCGTGGCGACCGCCGTGCGTAACAGCGCGTGGATAGGCGATCTTGACCCGTCATGCCCTGTAATCCTTGTGGACAGGGCTTCCTGGCGTGGCATGCCCTGAGAGCGCCAAACCACGTGCCTTTCAGGGTGGCCTATCTCAGAACGGCAATGTAGATGCCCGCGATGATCGCGGTAGTGATGACGCCGCTAATGTTGGCGCCGAGCGCGTGGGGGAGGATCACGGCGGCCGGGTTGGCCTCGCTGGCGATCTTCTGGACCAGCTTGGCGGTGGTCGGCACGCAGCTCACGCCGGCTACCCCGATCATCGGATTGAAGCGGCCGCCGCTCCAGAAATAGAGCAGGTAACCGCCGGCAATGCCGCCGAGCGCGCCGAGCGTCAGCGCCAGCATGCCGAGCAGCAACAGCTTGAGCACCACCGGTTCGAGGATGGTGCCCGCCTCGCACAGGATGCCGAGCGTGAGGCCGAGGAAGAAGGTGGCGCCGTAGAGCACGGTTTCGCCCAGCAACGCGCGGAAGTTCGCCAGCCCGCTTTCACGTACCGCAACACCGAGGAACAGCGAAAAGAACAGCGGTGCCGCAACCGGAAACAGCAGGCAGAGCACGATGCAGGCGATCACCGCGAAAGCGAGCTTCTGGCCGGCGGTGATCGGTTTCCCCGGCGGTTCGGGCGGCATCGCGATGCCGCGCAGGCGTCGCGGGATCAGCGCCTTGATCAGCCAGGGATAGGCGCCGTAGGTCAGCCCGAGATACAGGTAGCCGACCACGGTGATCGGCACGAACAGATCCTTTGCCAGCACCAGCGAGGCGAACAACACCATCGGGCCGTCGGCGCCGCCGATCAGGGCGACCGCTGCCCCCTGCTGCGGCGTCATGCCGAGCGCGACGGCGATCGGCAGCGTGGCGATGGTGCCGAGTTCGGCGCACAGCGCGAGGATCATGCTCTGGAACGGCCGCACCATGACGAAGCCGACGTCAAGCAGCACGCCGATGCCCATGAACACCAGGCAGGCGATCAGGCCGTTGCTGAACATGAAGGTGTAGATCGGCTGCAGCCAGTCGATCTGCAGTGCGCTCATCGTCACCTCGGTGCCGCTGACGAGCGGATCGACGAACAGCGTGCCGGGTCGGCCGGCGTCGATGAACATCACCCCGGCATTGACGGCGGCCATGCCCAGGCCCATCGGAATCATCAGCAGTGCCTCGAGCACGCCCTTGCGGCCGAGGTAGATCAGCAGCAGGCCGAGCACCATCAGGCCGATGCGGCCCCAGAACAGCTTCGACTCGGCCGCCATCAGGGTGGCGATACCCTGGAAGATGTCGAGCAGGTGCAGGCCGTCCAACGCGCTCAGCCCAGCACCAGCAGCGTATGGCCGGCTTCCAGCGCGTCGCCGGGCCGCGCCGCGATCGACGCGACGGTGCCCGGGCGGTGGGCGACGACCGGGGTCTTCATCTTCATCGCCTCGATGGTGGCGACGCGTTCGCCCTGCGCCACCGTCTGGCCGACCGTCACTGCGATCGACTCGACCACCCCGGCCAGCGGCGTGACGACGTCCCCCGGTCCGGCAGGCGGGCGCGCGACTTGCGGCGGCGCTGCCGGACCGGGCTGCGCCGGTGCGACGTGCATGCTGCCCGGTTCCGGGTAAAGCCGGTTGGCGCCCTCGCTCAGATCCTCGACGGTGACCAGATAGGGATGGCCATCCACCGTGATGCGGAATCGCTTTTCCATGGTTTCGCGCTCCCCTTTATCGGTGCGGGTGGTGCGCGGGACCGCGCGTGTGATGTTGCGCCCGACGCCCCTCGGCGACCCAGCCCTCGTGCCGGTGGGCATCGTGGATATGCACGATGCGATGTGCACCGAGCGTCGCATGGACGGCCGCCGCGATGGCGGCAAGATGCGCAGGCGGAACCGCGCCATCGCTCGTTGCGACGGCGGGTGGTTCGGCGGCGGGCGACTGACCACGCACGCGATCCAGCGCACCGAGCACGACGACAATGGCGCGTATCAGCGCGGCCACGCCGAGCGAAACCGCGATCGCGAGGGCGTAGGTCTGCAGGGCGGTCAGCAGCATCGTGGCCGGGCTCACAAGGGCACGTTGCCGTGCTTCTTGGCGGGACGCAGCTCGCGTTTGTCCAGGGTCTTGCGCAGCGCCAGCGCCAGCGCCGATCGCGTTTCCGCCGGCTCGATCACGTCGGTGATGTAGCCGCGCGAGGCGGACAGATAGGGCGAGGCGAACTCCCCGCGATACCGGGCGACGAGCTCGGCCATGCGCGCCCGCCGGTCGGCCGCCTCGGCCAACTCCTTGCGGTAAAGCAGGTTGACCGCGCCTTCGGCGCCCATCACCGCGATCTCGGCGGTCGGCCAGGCGAACACGAAATCCGCGCCCATCTCCTGGCTGCACATCGCGAGGTAGGAACCGCCGTAGGCCTTGCGCAGGATCACGGTGAGCTTGGGCACGGTGCTCGCCGCGTAAGCGAACAACAGCTTGGCGCCGTGTCGGATGATGCCGCCACGTTCCTGCTCGACCCCGGGCAGGAACCCGGGCACGTCCACCAGCGTGACCAGCGGCGTGTTGAAGGCATTGCAGAAGCGAATGAAGCGCGCCGCCTTGTCGGCCGCATCGATGTCGAGCGCGCCTGCCAGGTGTGATGGCTGATTGGCCACCAGGCCGACGACCACACCCTCGATGCGGGCGAAGCCCACGATGATGTTGCGAGCCCAGCTGGCGTGCACTTCGAGCATTTCGCCGTCGTCGACGAGGCGGGCGATGACCCGGCGCACGTCCATCGGTTCGGCGGTGTCGTCCGGAATCAGGCGGTTCAGGGCCTCGTCGCGCTCCAGCACGATGTCGCCGTCCAGGCGGTGCGGCGGATCCTCGGTGTTGTTGGCCGGCAGGTAGGCCAGCAACTGCTGCGCGATACGGATCGCATGGGCGTCGTCATCGGCCAGGAAATGGACATTGCCGCTTATCCCGGCATGCATCTCGGCACCGCCGACCTCATCCATGCCGACGCTGCGGCCGGTGACGGTCTTGATGACATCCGGCCCGGTGATGAACATGTGCGCGTGCCGGCGCGTCATGACGATGAAGTCCATCAGCGCCGGCGAATAGGCGGCGCCACCGGCGCAGGGGCCGAGCACCAGCGCGATCTGCGGAATCACTCCCGAGGCGAGCACGTTGTTGTAGAACACCTCGCCGTAACCGGAGAGGGCATCCACGCCCTCCTGTATGCGTGCGCCCCCCGAGTCCTGGAACGCAACCAGCGGCACGCCGTTCTTCAGCGCGTAGCGCATCAGGCGCACGATCTTCTTCGCGTGGGCCTTGCCCAGCGTGCCGGCGCATGCGGTGAAGTCCTGACTGAGCGCGGCGACCTGCTGTCCGCCGATGTAGCCGCTTCCGGTGATCACGCCGTCGGCCGGAATGTCCTTGCCCTCCAGACCGAACTGCCTTGCGCCGTGGCGCACGTGCATGCCGGATTCCTGGAAGGTGCCGGGGTCGAACAGCGCGTCGAGCCGTTCGCGCGCACCGAGCAAGCCGATGGCACGGCGTTCTGCAAGCTTCTGCGCGCCGCCACCGGCAAGCGCGGCTTCCCGCCGTGCCTTCAGCGCGTCGAGCAATTCACGTGGAATGGGCATTCCAAGACTCCTGCGCCGCTCCCCAGGGGCGCAAGCTGGACCGCACCTGGATTCAGTATGAGGCATGGCGCTCGCCGTTCCAAGCGCGGTGACACGGCGGGCAGGCCACGGAGAGGGGGCCTGGTCCGGGCACGCCGCGCGGCGTGCCCGGATGTTCCGCCAGGCTGGCCAACGCATTGAGCCGTATCGCGAATCAGGTTATAATATTCGGCTTTCCACCCTTGCCCCACCGGAAACGCATGCCGGGGGGCTGAACAGCCAAAAGGAGATTACATGCGACATTACGAAATCGTTTTCATCGTGCATCCGGACCAGTCCGAACAGGTCCCGGCGATGATCGAGCGCTACAAGACGCTCGTCACCGGCAAGTCGGGCAAGATCCATCGCCTCGAGGACTGGGGGCGCCGCCAGCTGGCCTACCCGATCCAGAAGGTGCACAAGGCCCACTACGTCCTGATGAACATCGAGTGCGACGGCGAGACGCTGGGCGAACTCGAGCACGCCTTCAAGTTCAACGACGCCGTTCTGCGCCACCTGACGATCAAGATGGACAAGGCGATCACGACGCCCTCTCCGATGATGAAGGAAGAGAAGGCGAAGTCGCTGACGCCAGCGCCGGTCGAGGAGAAGGCCGAAGAGGCGCCGCAACCTGCAGCCTGAACGCGGCGTGAGCGATCCGGATAACCAGTTGCGGCTGACCGGCCGCCTGGTGGAGATCGCCGCACCGAGGATGACGCCCGCCGGGGTTCCGGCAAGGAATTGCAAGCTGCACCACCAGTCGCGGCAGATCGAAGCGGGGCACCCGCGAGAGGTCGAATGCGAAATCGAGGCGGTGGCACTGGGGCAGGTGGCGCATCTGATCGCTCAGGCAGGACTGGGAACGCAATTGAGGCTCACCGGCTTCCTCGCAAGGAAGAGCCTGCGCAGCGCAAGGCTGGTGATGCACATAACGCAGATGGAATTTGTGGAAGGAAATCGAGATGGCATTCAGACCGAGCAAGACGGCCAACAAGCGCAAGGATGATCGCGGCGGCCGCAGCATGTTCAAGCGGCGCAAGTTCTGCCGCTTCTCTGCCGAGAAGATCACCTGGATCGACTACAAGGATGTCGACCTGTTGAAAGACTTCATCACCGAGAACGCCAAGATCATGCCGGCCCGCATCACGGGCACCCGCACCGGCTACCAGCGCCAGCTTTCGACGGCGATCAAGCGCGCGCGCTTCCTGGCGCTGCTGCCCTTCACCGACCTGCACCTGTAAGGAGAACACGAGATGCAGATCATCCTGATGGAAAAGGTCGCCAACCTGGGCAACCTCGGCGACGTCGTCAAGGTCAAGGACGGCTTTGCGCGCAACTACCTGATTCCGCACGGCATGGCCAAGCGCGTCACGCCGGAGAACCTGGCCGTGTTCGAAGCCAAGCGTGCCGAGCTGGAAAAGGCGCAGGCCGAGAAGCTCGCCGGTGCACAGTCGCTGGCCGAAAAGATCGAAGGTACGACGGTTCAGATCACACGCAAGGCGAGCGTCGATGGCCGCCTGTTCGGTTCGGTGTCGACTGCCGACATCGCCGAAGCGTTGCAGGCCCAGGGCCACAGCGCAGTCGAGAAATCCATGGTTCGCCTGCCGCAAGGTCCGCTCAAGATAGTGGGCGACGAGCACATCCAGGTCGCGCTGCATGGCGACGTGGTCGTCACGATTACCGTGTCGGTGCTGGGCGAGCAGTAAGCAGCACCCGCGGGCGCAGAAAGAAAGAAAAAGGGCCGCGTTGCGGCCCTTTTCTTTTTTGCGTGTTCGCCGCATTTCAACAGCCTATCCACAGGCTGCACACAGGTTGTTCTATCGGCAGCCGGCCGCCTCGCGTGTAGACTCTTCGGTTTCAAGATCCGCGAGAGATCGTTCCTTCATGGCCCAGTCCCGTACCCTGCAGTCCGTTGCGGCCGATCCGCAGATCGCTGCGCTGCGCCTGCCGCCGCATTCCATCGAGGCCGAGCAATCCCTCATCGGCGGCCTGCTGCTCGACAACATGGCGTGGGACAAGATCGCGGACATCGTTGCGGAGGTGGACTTTTATCGCGACGATCACCGGCGCATATTCCGTCACATCGCGAAGCTGATCGAGGTCGGTCGCCCGGCGGACGTGGTGACCGTGTATGAATCGCTCGAGAAAAGCAACGAGTCGGAGCAGGCGGGCGGCCTGGCGTATCTGGGCGAAATCGCGAACAACACGCCCTCTGCGGCCAATATCCGCCGTTACTCCGAGATCGTGCGCGAGCGTGCCATCCTGCGCAAACTGGTGTCGGCGGGCGACGAGATCGCGTCGAGCGCCCTGAACCCTGCGGGCAAGGACGCCAAGCAGATTCTCGACGAGGCCGAAGCGCGAGTTTTCGAGATCGCAGAGCAGGGCGCGCGGCAGAATACCGGCTTCGTCGGCATCCAGCCGCTGCTGGCGCAGGTCGTCGAGCGCATTCAGGAGTTGTGCGAGCGCGACGGCAGCGATGTCACGGGCATGCCGACCGGCTACGCCGATCTGGACCAGAAGACTTCGGGCATGCAGCCGGGCGACATGATCATCATCGCCGGCCGACCGTCGATGGGGAAGACCGCGTTCGCACTGAACATCGCGGAACATGTCGCCGTCGAGATGGGGCAGCCGGTCGCGATCTTCTCGATGGAAATGCCGGGTACGCAGCTCGCGATGCGCTTTCTGTCGTCGATCGGCAAGCTCGACCAGCATCGCGTGCGCACCGGGCGGCTCAACGACGACGAATGGGCGCGCTTGACCTTCGCGCTCGGCAAGCTGCACGAGGCGCCGATCCACATCGACGAGACGCCGGCGCTCAACGCGACCGAATTGCGTGCCCGCTCGCGGCGGCTGTTCAGGCAGTACGGCAGGCTGGGCCTGATCGTAATCGATTACCTGCAGCTCATGAGCTCGGTGCGCGATACGGAGAACCGCGCGACCGAGTTGTCGGAGATCTCGCGTGCCGTGAAAGGCTTGGCGAAGGAGCTCAACGTGCCGGTGATCGCGCTTTCGCAGCTGTCGCGCAACGTCGAGCAGCGGCCGAACAAGCGACCGGTGATGTCCGACCTGCGTGAATCAGGCGCCATTGAGCAGGATGCCGACCTGATCCAGTTCATCTACCGCGACGAGGTCTACAACCCCGACAGCCCGGACAAGGGGACGGCCGAGATCATCATCGCCAAGCAGCGTAACGGCCCGATCGGCACGGTGCGCCTGACTTTCCTCGGCGAATACACCAAGTTCGAGAACTTCGCCGCGCCGGGTTCGTACTAGGGCGGCGAACTCCTTCGCCCCCGCTGCCGGTTTTCGCCAAACGCGTGTCGCGGTCACCGGCTCGTGACCCGCGTGGATAGGCGTTCTGCAGCATGCCATCGCGAACAGCAAGCATCCATGCGCCATTCGGCCATGCAATGCTGAAGGCCGCCTAACCATAAGACTTCTGGCGCGGCCGAGGCGCGCTGAAGCCAACGACTCAGCCTTGGCCCGCTTCCGAGAAGTGCTGCCTCAAGTTACCCGCGCGCGATGCGCCGATCAGAGGGGATGCCGAAGACGATCCGGTGCGTCGCCTGGCACGCCGTGGCGTCGTGGCGCCATCGTCAAGGCCCCGGCTCGAATACATAGGCAACGACATGGAACTGTCCCGGCGAATAGGCGTAGAAACGCAGGAACGCATATTTGTCGTTGCGATTACCTGGTGCGGCAGTCACGATCTCGATCGTGCCCTGCGCGCTCCCGCGGGTTTGCTGGGAACTCGACTGTGCCCGCGGCGCCTGCACCTGGAATACGGCGGACTCGATCTGGTCCGGGCGTGCCCGGCGGGCGAGAAAATCCTCCAGCCGCGGCCCTTCGATGCTCACGTAGGTGCCAAGGGCGCTGCCGCAGGAGGCGCCGACAAGCGTCGACTGCAGGGTGACGCCGATGCGGTCTCCCTTGCGAAGCAGCGAGATCGTTCCGGCAAACTGCCATGAGAGCTCGTAAGTCTCCCAGCAGTCCTTGCGGGGTTCGTACTGCAGTCTGACGATGCCGCGGCTTTCATTGGCATTCGAACTCAGGATGCGGACGTGCGGATTGAGCGGCGCCAGCGGCTCCGCCAGCGCGCCTTTCAGATGCCAGGCACGGCCGCCGGCTGGCGGCGCTGGCGTGCTGCCGGCCGCAGACGGTGCGCTGCCGGGCTGCTGCGATCCGCCGGGAATCGGTGCCGGCGGCAAGACGGGCGGGGGCGGCGTCGCCAGGCTCTGCTGCCACGCATCGCGTTGCGCGGTCGCCCGCTGGCAGAACGGGCACGGCGGCTTGCAGGCGTTGTCCGTTGCAGCCGCGAAGCGCGCAAAGTCCCCCGTCTGTTGTGCGGCATCGAGCTCGACTGCGATCTTGCGACACCACTCGTCGAGATTTTCCCCGGGGATGCAGAATCCCCCGCTGCAGGTCGATGCTCCTTCGCACGGGTAATTCGGATCGGCGCGGCAGGGCTGACCATTGTCGCCCGCGGCGGGACACAGCAGGATTTGCGGTGTGATTGCAATCGCCTGCAACCCCGAGTGACATTGCGGCCACGCCAGCACGTCGCAAGGCGGATGCCCCGGATAGCTGCAGCCCGCAAACGAAACATCCTGACGCGAGATGCGTCCGCAAAAACCGGCTGGTGCGCCCGGTCCGGCAAAGCATGCCCAATCCTGCTGCGCGCCATAGCAGCGCGGTTGGCTCTGACTGCAACACGGTTCGCCCGCACCGCCGCATCCGACACAACGAATCTGCCCATTCACCCACATGGGCTCGCCGTGGCTGCAAAAGTTGCCCGGCAAGGGGAATTGCCCGAGATCACCTGCGGCAGGTGTCTGCGCGGCGACACTGGCGATGAACAACTCGATGATCAGCGTGAGGGCCAAGCAGGCACGTCTCAAGAATGACCCCATTTCATCTCTCCGCGTCCAGGAAGATGCAATAACCGGGTTCCCACCCATCCGACCCTTCACTCGGGAACCATTCGATTCCGCATTCATCGTGGATGGAACAGGGGGCCACCGCTTTAATGCAGATCAATCCGGACGACACCGGCGGCCGCGCACGCCCCCCGTCCGTCCGCGTCGTTGCCGGGTCGCCACGCACGGCGCGCCCGGCCGTTGCACGCTGTGAAGCTCGGTTAGCGTGCGGTCAGCGTTCGGCGGCGTGCCGCGATGACCGCCTGGTGCGGCTGCCTGCCTCGTTTGCGCGCGTCGACCAGGAACACGATGCGCCCGACCCCGTCCTCGGCAAGGCGCCTGTGGCGCCCGCATTCGTGGCTGACGGACGAGGGCATCTCGGTAGCCAGCCACGTGAAATGAAATGCCCTGGAAATACCGTGGATATTGGGCCGTGGCGGTGTATGCCCTGCAGCCGCCATCCCGAGGGCCTTGTGGCGATCGTTGGCCTGCGAACCAGCATCCTTGCGCGTTCTGGCACGGCCAAAAACAAAAACCCCAACCGTTTCGGGTTGGGGTTTTGTTCGATTTGGTGGTGGGGTGGAACCCTGCGCCAAACGACTATTGAAAGTACGCAATCCAAGCGCTGCGGGCCGCTGCGAACTATTGTGAACTCCATCGAAATGCCTGCCGGATTGTAGACCTGCAAGCAGGTTTTCCAGCCATGCTGGTCGCCGGAAACGTGCATCAAACCCGTCTGCATTCCAGTGCCAGTTCAATTCCCAAACCCGAATCGAACCCGCGTCCGCATGGTGGTTCAAACGGAGGGTTCGGCGGCTGCGTCATTTTCGGCGGCGAGGTCAGTGAGCCTCCGAATCGTCAGGGCGCAGCGTTGTTCAATCAAGGTATTGATTTGCTCAACCACAGCATTGCCAGCAAAACAGTGTCCGGGGTCAGACTGGAGCTTGCGCGCCGTCGTTGGCAGTAACTTTGCCAATTCCAGAATGCGCCGTTTGGCCTGCGCCTTCGTAAAGCCTACGCCTCCGGCGAACTGCTCCCAGTGCCGCGCCTGGACTTCGCTGAACTTGTACTTGCTGCCGATTTTCATCGCCATCTTCTGTGTCAGTGTTGGATAAACCGCCGTCGAGAGCGTGTCGTAAGACGGTGCCAGAATGGGAGCTTTGCCTGACTTTCGACCCAAATACAGCAGCGAGAAATTCTTGGCGTGCGCATCATGATTGCCGATCAGCGCATTGAAGATAACGTAGTCGAGCAGTCGCAGGACCTGCGGCGCACTGGGGCGCGTCGCACTGCGCACCAGATCAAAACACTGGGCCAGATCCGGGCCACCTTCATTCTGGTATTTCATTTCCGGCACCACGCCCAGTGCCTGGCAAAAGTCCTCTTGATGAAGCCGTTGCCGCTGCCCGTGCGCATCAATCAATCGGTCATAGCGTTCAACCAGCAGAAAGGAACGATCCAATACCCAGTGAACTTTTGATTTTGCTGGCTTGAGCTGCATGGCCTCAGCCAGTGCCATGCAAAATCCTTCGTTGATCACGCTATCGTCGACGGCGTGGATGGCCGGTTTCAGGATGTGGGAGCTAGGCGTGCCGTTGAGGGGCAGACCAATGCGGGCACCATCAAACACCACCGGTAGTTTGTCCTGGGCACCAGCCAATGAAAGCCGCAAGCCGTCTTTTCCTGCCAACATGGGGCGACGCGGCAATTCATCCAGGATAGCAACGACTTCCTCGTCGCTCAGCCATTGAACGTCATCGCTGCGGATCGGCACAGGCAAAGCCTGCCCCGGCTCAAGGAACGTCACGGCTCCGGCGCATTCGCCGCCGATGTGGTCCAGCAGCGCAAAGTCGTTCTGACCGGAAACCTGGAACTGCTGCGCAATCAGGCGGCGCATCTGCCCTTCGGGTAGAAGACCCGCAAAGAAGGGGCGTGTTTTGCGATCGTCGAATGGCTCCGCTTGCAGGGGCAGTGAGGCGGACAAGGCCACGGCGTCTTTGTGTGACAGCCAATCGGGGGCGTAGCAAAAGTTCAGTCGTCCATCGACCAAGGCCAACGTGCCGACCCGGTCGGCGAAAAGCCAGACTTCCAGCTCATGCGCCATGGGCACCACCCTCGCGTTGATCGTCGGCCACCGATGATGGCAATCCGTTCAACTGGAACTCTCCACCCAGGGCATCAATGACACGCAGCACGTTTTCCAGTCGTAAGGTGGGTTTGCCTGCTTCAAGATCGACAATGAAGCGCACACCCACCCCGGCCGCCAGCGCCAACTGGGGCTGGGTCAGACCGAGCTGCTTGCGAGCGGCACGTAGTGCATCGCCAAGTTGTTGAGGTGATCGAATGGATAGCATGGCTTACTCGGTTTCCCATTCGGGAAATTATCAGCCACAACCGGACTAAATACAAGCGATATTTCCCGATCGGGAATGTTCGGTGTGGTTAGGACATAACTCAGTCTTCTATTCCCGATCGGGAAATAAAGATGACTCTCCATTCCAAATCGACACCCAATCACACCCCATGTGACGCGGTTTACGGCCTCGACATGCTCTGCAGATCAAAGTCCCGATGCTGGATGGACTCTGTCTTCTCAATCTTCTGCGTGCCGCGGAAAAGGACCAGCGGCTAGACCTTTGGAATCGCGGTAGTGCTGACCCATCTGCCGGATAGCATTTCTCAGGCTTCAGAATCTGCAGGAGCGGGAAGGTCGACCTGGTCTTCAGCAGCTCGGCGGGAGCAAGAACGTCAAAGTTGCCGTTCGGCAGCCGCTCCCGCCTGCGTCGGGTGACGGAGCCAATGCGGCCGTCCATGCGCCGCAAGATCAACGGCAGCAATGGCCGAGGAGATCGCGTTCAGTAAATGCCCTGAACGTCTGCTCCGCTCAGTATCCTGTCGTTATGGTGCCTGAGCGACGAAAATCCGCTGAGGGTCGAAAGCCAAGGTTCACTGGTCCAGGTAAGGCGCAGGCTTTGACCCATAAGCATTACGCGAATTGATCAAGGTCCAGCGAGTCGACCAGAGCCGGGTCCTCGTCAGGAATCGCTGCTGGCACCAAACCATACCGTTTCGCCAGTTCCGCCAGCTGTTCGAGCGCCGCATCAAAATCCGCATCCGCCTTCGCGCGGCGCAAGGCCTTCGCTGCCCGCTTGCCGATCCCGGGTAGCACCTGCAGCGCGAGGTCCGGAATGTGGCCGCGTCGCACGGGGCCCTCAATGGCGTCAAGATCAGCCCCGAGGCTCTCGACAGTCCAGCTGGACAGCACCCCGTAGCCGCATGATGAATAGTCGACATCCGGGTAGCGGCACGCCACATAGACGAACCGCCCAATGTTCTTCGGACGACCCTTCACGATCAAGGCAACGGTGCCAGGCCGACAGTTCATGTTCGACTCCTTCGATCGGATCGTTCTGATCGGCAGCCTCACCAGTCGGAGGCAGTCATCGGCACCTACATCGGTCTGGAACCAACCGACACGAACGCCGCATTGCTGAGTTCCGACTCCCCGTTCCAGCGGTATGCCACCAGCGGACCATCGAGTCCGGCCCCGTAGTCCAGCACCGCCGTCTTCGCGTTCTGGATCGCCGGCTCCCCGCTCAGCCAGTAGTGCCCGACAAAGGTCGGCACCTCGCTCACTGCACCCAGCGTGATCTCCGATGGCAGGGGCAAATCGGGAAGGCGATCGCGCTGGCCTTCCGGCACCAGCGCCGCATCGCGATACCCGCTCGCCGCGGCGTCCCACCAGCGCACCCGTATATCCTTGCGCTTGATGTCGTTGTGGTCGAGAAAGCTGACCCCCTCGGGGAGGCGGATCTCGCAGCCCTTGGTCAGCCGCTCCAGCGCCTGCCAGGGCAGGCTGCGCTTGCGATACGACGCGACGAGGAAGGCCTCATCGAGCGCACCGTCGCCGTTCATCGCGGCGCGCAGCGTGTCGACGCTGCCTGGCTCCCACCAGGCGTGGCACAGACGCAGATCTCCCAAGTCGAGCAGCGGGGGCAGGGTGGCAAACCAGGCCACCAGTTCCTCGTGCAAGGGCGTATCCATGCCAACCTGCTCGAGGAAAGCCTTGTGTTCACGGATCTTGCTCTCGGTGCGCGGGCGCAGGAAGTCCGGACCCTCCGGGTCGCGCAGGCCGAAGCCGATCGCATTCCATTCGTGGTTGCCCATGATTGAACGCGCGCTGCCGGCCTCGATCATGCGGCGCACGATCGTGACCACTTCGAGCTGGCCCGGCCCGCGGTCGATCAGGTCGCCGAGAAACAGCGCCATGCGACCCTGCGGGTGACGGTAGGCGCCTCCCTTGATTCGGTAGCCCAGCTTACCGAGCAGGGCGACAAGTTTGCCGTCCTGGCCGTGCACGTCGCCGATGATGTCGTAGTCCATCGATTGCTCCCGTCACTTAGTTGCACTACACTACGAACACACTATAAACCACTTAGTAGCACATCGCAACTATGCCCAAGTCACCTGAAGACACCATGCCGACCTCCGGCCGCCACGAAATGCCGTTTACCCGCATCGAGATCGTCGTGCTCTCGGTGATCGAAGGGCGGCTCGGGGTGCTACTCGGGCGGCGCGCGCAGGCGCCGTATCAGGGGCGCTGGGCGCTACCGGGCGGGGTGTTGCGGATCGACCAGGACAAGGATCTGGATGCCGCGGCGCGGCGGGTCGGCATTGAACGGCTGGGTGTGGAACTCCCCTATCTGCGCCAGCTCACGGCGATCGGCGGCCGCTCCCGCGATCCGCGCGCGCCGTGGACCCTGAGCGTGATCTACCGCGCGCTGGTGCCGTTCGAGGCGATCGACCCGAATCCGGGCAAGCGGCTGGAGGCGCTGAAGTGGGTGGCGGCCGACGAGGCCGCGGCTGATGCGCGACTGGCCTTCGACCATGCGGAACGGATCGGTGGTGCGCTCGAGGTCACGCGCGGCGAGATCGACCGACTCGAGCTGCCCTTCGAGTTTCTGCCGCAGGCCTTCACGCTGGGGGAATTGCAGGCCTGCTGCGAGGCGATGCTTGGCCGGCACCTGGACAAGTCGAGTTTCAGGCGACGCCTCGATGAGCGCAATTTGCTCGAAGCGGTGGAAGGGCAGATGCGGACCGGGGCGTTTCGGCCGGCACAGTTGTATCGAAGGCGATGTCCCTAAACCTTCGCTCGACTCTTGGGCTGGCGATCGGCGCCGAAAGGTGTTGAGTGCTGGTTCCGTCACCGAGGTTCCCACCGACGCCGCCTTCGTCGGCACTATCGACAAGCCACAAGAACGGCGCATCGCCATAGTCCGCCATCACGGTGAGGAGATGGAACGAAGGATGCGTTTTCACACTTGTCGCAGTTTGGACGGGCAGTGGTGAAAAGTCGGCGCTGGTGGGGCTGCAGTTTCGGATGAGGGGCTAACTATGCGGCGCTGCCGTGAAGCGGAATCACGTCGGCCCCAGCCTTCAGTTTGTCGAGATAGTCCGCCCACTGCTGCATCATCTTCTTCCGTTCGGGAAGGTGCGCCGTGCGGTGGTAGGCCCGCCCGTTCGGATCTTTGACGGCATGGGCTAATTGGTGTTCGATCAGGTCCGGTCGCACCTGGAGTACTTCGTCGAGGATGGTTCGCGCCATCGCCCGGAAGCCGTGGCCACTCATTTCTTCCTTGGCAATTCCCATTCGCCGCATGGCCGCGAGTATCGCGTTATCGCTCATCGGGCGGCCGTTGGTCCGCGCTCCCGGAAACACGTATTCTCCCGAGCCGGTCAGGGCTTGAAGCTCCCGCAGGATCGCGACCGCTTGTGTGGCCCGCGGGACAATGTGTTCGCTGTCGGTCTTGGTGACGTGATAGCGCCATTCGGCGGCGTCCAGGTCAATGTCTGACCACACCGCGTTGCGCAATTCGCCGGGGCGCACGAATATAAGCGGCGCAAGACGAAGGGCGCCGCGAAGGTCGGCTGCAATATCCCGTTCCGCTCGCCCGGTCGCGATGGCATAGCGGAATACCTGACCGCAATTGGCGAGCGCCCGGTGCGCTGTTTCGATTGCGCCCCGATCCTCGATTCGGCGCACCACGGCCAGAAGTTCGGGTGCCTTGATCTCGGCAATGGGTCGGCCGCCGATCCACGGGAAAATATCCCGCTCGAAGCGGCGAAGAATGCGGTCGCCATGGTGCTCCGCCCAATTGGGGGCGAACTTCCCGTACCACTCTCTCGCCACCACCTCAAAGCTATTGGCGGCGCGTTCAACCTTGGTCGCTTTGGTCGCCTTCCGGTGTTCGCCAGGGTCGATGTCATCGGCCAGCAGTTTCCGGGCAGCGTCGCGCCGGGTTCGGGCTTCTTTCAATCCAACATCGGGATAGACGCCAAGGGATAGCAGTTTTTCCTTACCGGCGAATTTGTAGCGAAGTCGCCACCACTTACCTCCGGCAGGGGTAACAAGTAGGAACAGGCCTCGCTCATCAAACATCTTGGCGGGCTTTGCGCCGGGCTTGGCGTTACGGATTGCGGTATCGGTGAGGGGCAAGTGGGGTAACTCCTTTTCGAGATTTGGAGTTACCGCCCAGAGTTACCCCTATCTAAAGCTGGATGCCGCTGGACGATGTTACCCCTCGGCGGACAAAAAAGGCAAGAAAAACCCGCACTTGGCGGGTTGTTAGGATGTTGCTGGACTTCTTTGATGCTTAACTTGGTGGAGGCGGCGGGAATCGAACCCGCGTCCGCAAGACTTCCACAGGCAGCCCTACATACTTAGCCTCGTCATTTGATCTGACCTGCAACCCGCCGCCGGGCAAGCTGATTGCAGGCGATCCGCTGGATTTTCGTGGTGACCCGCGCGGCGAAGGCCACCCTTATCTCATGTGAATGACTCTGCTGTAGCTTGCGCTACCCGGCCCGTGAGCAAACCGGTGCAGAGGCCAGCCGCAATTAAGCGGCTAGAGCGAAACGCTCGTCGTTGGCAGTTATTGCATTCCAGATGGATTTACGAGGTAACTGGTCCTCGGTATGCACTGCGCTGCTTCTTGACCCACGTCGAAGCCAGGTCGCCCCCGTGATGTTCGCCGATGCACCCAAGATGCGGGCGGTAGCGGCGAAGTCAAGGGGCGATTCTAGCACTGGCGATGCCGAGCAGCCCGGCGATTTCCAGCGGATGGTCGGCGATGTGGTCGGCGCCCCAGGCTTCGATCGGCAGGCCGTCGCCGAGGTAGCCGTAGCGCACGGCGACAGTGGCCATGCCGCTGGCGAGGCCGGCGTGGATGTCGCGCGCGTCGTCGCCGACGTAGAGGCAGCGGGCGGGTTCTACGCCGGCGACGGCAGCGGCCAGCAGCAGCGGATCGGCGGAAGGTTTGGCGCGCGGTGCGCTGTCGCCGCCCACGACGCTGGCGGCCCGCCGGAGCAGCGCGAGGCCGTCGACGACGGGAACCGTGTAGCGCAGTGCCTTGTTGGTGACGATGCCCCAGCGCAGCCGGTTTGCCTCGACGAGGTCGAGGAGTTCGGCGATGCCCGGAAACAGCTGCGTTTCGACGCACAGTGCGGCGCTGTAATGGGTGAGGACGCGCGCGGCCAGGGCAGCGTAACCGCGGTCGCCCGGCGCGAGGGCGAAGCCCACCTGCAGCAGGCCGCGGACGCCGTGCGAGGTGACGCGGCGCAGGGCGTCGAGGTGGAGGGGTTCGAGCCCTTCTTCGAGACGCACGCGATTGAGCGCGCCACCGAGGTCCGGCGCGGTGTCCGCCAGGGTGCCGTCGAGGTCGAAGAAGACGGCGTCGAAGCGCGCGGCCGCCAACATCAGTCTCGCACGGTGCGGATCAGATAGTTGACGCTGGTGTCGCTGCCGAGCGCGTAGGTCTTGAGGAAGGGGTTGTAGGTCATACCGATCAGATCGTCGGTCGCGAGGCCGGCTTCGCGGCAGAAGCGCGTAAGCTCTGCCGGGCGAATGAACTTGGCGTAATCGTGCGTGCCCCTGGGCAGCAGGTTGAGGATGTACTCGGCACCAATGACCGCGAACAGGTAGGCCTTGGGGTTGCGGTTGAGGGTGGAGAAGAACGCGGTGCCGCCAGGCTTGAGCAATCGCGCACAGGCGCGCACCGTGCTGGCCGGGTCCGGCACGTGTTCGAGCATTTCGAGGCACGTGACGACATCGTAGGTGCCGGCGTTGGCATCGGCATGATCCTCGGCGCTGGCATGCAGGTATTCGACCTGGTGCCCGCTTTCGTAAAGGTGCAGGCGCGCGACGCTCAGCGCCTTGTCGGAAAGGTCGATGCCGGTGACCCTGGCGCAGCGTGCCGCCATGCTTTCCGACAGGATGCCGCCGCCGCAGCCGACGTCGAGCACGCGTTTGTCACGCAGGCCAACGCTTCGGTCGATGTAGTCGAGGCGCAGCGGATTGATGTCGTGCAATGGCTTGAATTCCGATTCGGGATCCCACCAGCGGTGGGCGAGGTCGCCGAACTTCTGTAGTTCGAGCGGATCGGCATTGGCGTTCATGCGAATACTCCAGAAAACGTCCTTGCGCTCTGACCGGCCCGCGGCGGCTTGGTTCGTCGGACGGGGCGGCGAAAAAAAAGCCCTGCGCGAACGCAGGGCCTTTCCTTGAAACGGATCCGGCTTACTTCTTGGTGCCGATGATCTCGATGTCGACGCGGCGATCGGGTTGCAGGCACTCGATCAACTTCTTGTTGCGGTTGGACTCGGGCTTCATGTTGCAGCCGGTGGTCTTCGGCTGGGCTTCGCCCTTGCCTTCGGTGTAGATGCGGTTCGGTTCGACGCCCTTGCCGATCAGGTAGTCCTTGACGGACTGGGCGCGGCGCTCCGACAGCTTCTGGTTGTACTTGTCGGAACCGAGGCGGTCGGTGTGGCCGACGGCGATGATCACTTCGAGGGCGATCTTGTCGAGCTTGCTGACGACGTCGTCGAGCTTCGCCTTGCCTTCGGGACGCAGCACGGCCTTGTCGAAGTCGAACAGCGCGTCGGCGGCCAGCGTGATCTTCTCGGCGGCGGGCTTCGGTGCGGGGGCGGCGGCCGGCGCAGCAGCGGCGGGCGCGGCGGGCGCTGCCGCGGCAGGGGCGGCGGGAGCAGCAGCCTTCGGTTCGCAGGCGTCCTTCGGCATCAGATCCTTGTCGCACTCGCAGCCGGCGGGCTTGCCGTCAACGGTGAGCGTGCTGGCTGCCAGTTGTGGCGTCCAGTAGCCGGTTCTCCAGCACAGGCCATATCCGCTGCGCGATACGACGCCGCGGCTGTCGATAACATAGGGCTTGTGGGCGGGTGTCTTGGTGTCGAGCACGACTTCCTTGAGCGCAGATTGCGCGTGGGCGCTGGCGCCCCACGCGAGGGCCGCCACGGTACCGGCGACGAGCAGAGAAGTATTGAGTTTTTTCATGACGTCCTCATAGCAAGGAAAGAGCGGGAGAGCTTTCTGGTAAGGAGTGTGGCGACTTCCCTCATGTCGCACACACATCTTCCGACAACCGATATGCGCACGAATGATGTTGCCATTCGAGCTTATTTCATCATTTTATTCTGCCACAAAGTAGAAAGTTGTCGCAAATCAATGTTGTCTATTTGCAACATCTTGCATTCGGCCATGCGCAACTGCCCGCCGACCCAGACGTGGCTGACCTGTTCCCTTCCGGCGACATAAACGAGGTGCGAAGCCGGGTCATAGCAGGGCGAGGTGATCCATCCGCCGAGGTCCACGGCAATCATGTCGGCGAGCTTGCCCCGCTCGATGGAGCCGATTTGCCGCGCCAACCCGAGCGCTGCCGCGCCGTCGAGAGTTGCCATGCGCAGGCTGTCGTGGGCAGGTAGCGCGGCGGCATCGCCGCTTGCACATTTGCCCAGCAGCGCGGCAAGGCGCATTTCTTCCAGGAGATCGAGTCGGTTGTTGCTGGCTGCGCCGTCGGTGCCGAGCGCCACTCGCACGCCCGCGCGCTTCAGGGCCGCGACCGGGGCGATGCCGCTGGCCAGTTTTAGGTTGGAACTCGGGCAATGCACGATGCTGCAATCGTGGCGCGCGAGCAGTTCGATTTCGTCCGGATTGAGATGAACCGCATGCACGCCGATCAGCGACGGGCCGACCAGTCCGAGTCCGGTCAGGCGTGCCAGCGGACGGACGCCGTGCCGCGCGATGCTTTCGTCGATTTCGTGCGCCGTTTCGTGGATGTGCATGTGGATCGGCAGATCCAGTTGTTCGGCAAGCACGCGGATGCGCTCGAAGGTCTTGTCCGATACGGTGTAGGGCGCGTGGGGCGCGATGCAAAAATTGACCAGTTCGTGGTCGCGCCAGGCATCTCGTGTCGCGAGGCCCTTGGCGAGGTAATCGTGTGCATCGGCTGCATAGACGGTCGGGAACTCGACTGCGATGACGCCGAGCATGCAACGCATGCCAGCCGTCGCAGCGGCCTTGGCGGCGGCATCGGGGTAGAAGTACATGTCCGAGAAGCAGGTGACGCCGCCGCGCAGCATCTCGAAACAGGCGAGCAGCGTGCCGTCGCGGACGAAGTCCTCCGAGACGTGCCGGCCCTCGGCGGGCCAGATCGTGTCCTGCAGCCAGCGCATCAGGGGCTGGTCGTCGCCGAGCCCGCGCATCAGCGTCATGGCGGCATGCGTGTGCGCATTCACCAGCCCGGGCAGCAGCACGTGGTCTGGCAGCGAGACGCGCTCGGACGTGGGGTAGCGCGTGCGTGCTGCATCGATGGGCAGAATGTCGACGATGCGGCCGTCGCATACTGCGACACCATGGTGTTCGAGCACGCTGCCGGGCGGCTCGATTGGGATCACCCAGCGGGCTTCGACCAGCACGTCGATGGATTCGGGCATCGCAACGTCTTTCCGGTTTGTGGTGTCCGCACGCCGCATCCGGCGGCGCCGGCGCCCACGCGCGGTGGACGCGCGCGCATTAAAGCACATCCGTCCGGAGTCACCGGCCGCCCGGCTGCATCTGTACCGACAAGCATCCGCAAGCCACCGGGGAGGGGCCCCCGCATGTTAGAATTCTCGCTTTTGCCGGCAGCCACTTAGCGCGTTCGCGCAGCACCGGCTGCGTGATTGCGCGATCATGCCGCGCCTCCCGGATCGACCGCGAAAACGATGAATACATTCGCCAAGGAAACGCTGCCCATCAGCCTCGAAGAGGAGATGCGCCATTCGTACCTCGATTATGCGATGAGCGTGATCGTGGGCAGGGCGCTCCCCGACGTGCGCGACGGTCTGAAGCCGGTGCATCGCCGCGTGCTGTTCGCGATGCACGAGGCAAACAACGTCTGGAACCGGCCCTACGTAAAGTGTGCCCGGGTGGTGGGCGACGTGATGGGTAAGTATCACCCCCATGGTGACTCCGCGATCTACGACACGCTGGTGCGCATGGCGCAGGACTTTTCCCTGCGCTACACGCTGGTCGACGGCCAGGGCAACTTCGGCTCGGTGGACGGCGACAACGCTGCGGCGATGCGCTACACCGAATGCCGCCTGGAAAAGATCGCCGGCGAACTGCTGGCCGACATCGACAAGGAGACGGTCGATTTCGTCCCGAACTACGACGGCAAGGAACTGGAGCCGTCTGTGTTGCCGGCGCGCATTCCTAACCTGCTGATCAACGGCAGTGCAGGCATCGCGGTCGGCATGGCGACCAACATCCCGCCGCACAATCTGGGCGAGGTGCTGCAAGGCTGCCTGACGCTTCTGGACAATCCCGAAGTCGACATCGAGGATCTGATCGACATCGTGCCGGCGCCGGATTTTCCGACTGCGGCCCTGATCTACGGTACGGCAGGGGTGCGCGAGGGCTATCGCACCGGGCGCGGCCGCGTGGTGATGCGCGCACGGACGCACTTCGAGGATCTCGAGAAGGGCAACCGGCAAGCGATCATCATAGACGAGCTGCCGTACCAAGTGAATAAGCGCACATTGCTGGAGCGGATCGCCGAGCTAGTGGGCGAAAAACGGCTCGAAGGCATTTCCGACATCCGGGACGAATCCGACAAGCAGGGGATGCGCGCCGTCATCGAGCTCAAGCGCGGTGAAGTGCCCGAGATCGTGCTGAACAATCTCTACAAGCAGACCCAGTTGCAGGACACGTTCGGCATGAACATGGTCGCGCTGGTCGATGGCAAGCCGCGTGTGCTCAACCTCAAGGACATGCTCGGCGCGTTCCTCTCGCACCGGCGCGAGGTGGTGACACGGCGCACGGTTTTCGAGTTGAGCAAGGCGCGCGACCGCGGCCACATCCTCGAGGGGTTGGCCGTAGCGCTGTCGAATGTCGACGAGATCATCGCGCTCATCAAGGCGTCGCCGACGCCCCCCGAAGCCAAGCGGGCCTTGATGGACCGGACCTGGCGCTCGCCTCTGGTCGAGGAAATGCTTTCCCGCGCGATGGTCGAGGAGTATCGGCCGGAGGGTTTGCCGCCGGATGTCGGCCTGAAGCCCAACGGCTATCGCCTGTCGGAAGTGCAGGCGCAACGCATACTCGAAATGCAGTTGCAGAAGCTTACCGGCCTCGAGCAGGACAAGATTGTTGCCGAGTATCGCGAGGTGATGGACCTGATCGCGGATCTGCTCGACATCCTGTCCAAGCCGGTGAGAATCACCCAGATCATTCGCGAGGAATTGACCGAGATTCGCGCTGAGTACGTCGAGAAGCGTGGCGACCGCCGCCGTTCCGAGATCGTGGTACACACCGAAGACCTGATGGACGAGGATCTGATCACGCCGCAGGATATGGTGGTGATGATTACGCACGGCGGCTACATCAAGAGCCAGCCGCTGGCGGACTATCGAGCTCAGAATCGTGGCGGCCGCGGGAAGCTTGCCACCGCGATGAAGGAGGACGACTTCGTCGATCGCCTGTTTGTCGCCAACACGCATGACTACATCCTGTGTTTTTCCAATCGCGGGCGCGTGTATTGGATGAAGGTCTATCAGGTGCCCGAGGGCAGCCGCAACAGTCGCGGCAAGCCGATCGTGAATCTGTTTCCGATGGTCGACGGCGAAAAGATCACGGCAGTGCTGCCTGTGCGCGATTTCGACGAGAACCATTTCGTGTTCATGGCAACCGCCATGGGTACCGTCAAAAAGACACCGCTCACCGACTTCTCCAATCCGCGCAAGGCCGGCATCATCGCTGCGGACTTGGACGAGGGAGACCACCTGATCGGCGTGGCGATTACCGACGGTCAGCACAGCGTCATGCTGTTCTCGGATGCCGGGAAGGCGGTGCGTTTCCATGAAGAAGACGTGCGGCCGCTCTCCCGCACTGCGCGTGGCGTGCGCGGCATGTGGCTGGACGAGGGGCAGCGCGTGATCTCGATGCTGGTGGCGGCGGACGAATCGCAAAGCGTGCTGACCGCCACCGAGAACGGCTTCGGCAAGCGCACGCCGATTGCGGAATACACGCAGCATGGTCGCGGCACCAAGGGAATGATCGCGATCCAGACCTCGGATCGGAACGGCAAGCTGATCGGCGCGGTGCTGGTCGGCGAGGCGGATCAGGTGATGCTGATTTCCACCGGCGGTGTGCTGATTCGTACGCAGGTTTCGCAGATACGCGAGATGGGGCGTTCGACCCAGGGCGTGACCCTGATTTCCCTCGACGATGGGACGACCTTGGCCGGACTCGAAAAGGTAATCGAGAGCGACGAATCCGGGGAGTCCGATGGCGGTGCCGAGGACGGGCAGGAGGCCTGATGGCGCGCGTCTGGAATTTCAGCGCGGGGCCGGCGGTACTGCCCGAGGAGGTGTTGCGTCAGGCGGCCGAGGAGATGCTCGATTGGCATGGCAGCGGCCAGTCGGTCATGGAGATGAGTCACCGCGGCGAGCATTTCATGGCTATCCATGCGCAGGCAGTTGCCGACCTGCGCGAGTTGCTCGCCATTCCGGACAACTACAAGGTCTTGTTTCTCCAGGGCGGGGGCACGCTGCAGTTCGCAATGGTTCCGTGCAACCTGCTGCGCGGAAAGCGCAGCGCAGCCTATGTTCAGACGGGCGTCTGGTCGGAAAAGGCGATCAGGGAAGCGCGCCTTTTCTGTGACGTGAGCGTGGTTTCCTCCTCGGAAGATCGTCGCCACACCTATGTGCCGCCGCAGTCGGCGTGGAAGCAGTTCGACGATGCGGCCTACCTGTACTACTGCTCGAACGAGACCATTAACGGTGTCGAGTTCAACTGGGTGCCCGACGCCGGTGAGGTTCCACTGGTGGCGGACATGTCATCGCACATCCTGTCGCGGCCCGTGGATGTCTCGCGCTATGGGCTGATCTATGCCGGTGCGCAGAAGAATATCGGGCCGGCAGGCCTGACGATCGTGATCGTGCGCGAAGACCTGATCGGCCATGCGGTACCGACACCGCCGACGATGCTCGATTATAGGCAGATGGCCGACCACGATTCGATGCTCAACACGCCCCCGACCTATGGCATCTACGTTGCCGGTCTCGTTTTTCAATGGCTCAAGCGCCAAGGTGGGGTAGCGGCGATGTCGCAACGCAGCCTGGCGAAATCCAGGCTGCTTTACGATGCGATCGACGCTTCCGGACTGTACGCGAATCCCGTCGCAAAGCCCGACCGATCGCGTATGAACGTTCCATTCACCTTGCGCGACCCATCACTCGATGGCCGTTTCCTGGCGGGTGCGGAAGAGGCGGGATTGGTGCAACTCAAGGGGCACCGGCTGGTTGGCGGCATGCGTGCCTCCATCTATAACGCGATGCCGACCCAAGGGGTCGCGGCACTGGTGGAGTACATGCGGGATTTCGAGCGGCGATATGGCTAGCGGCGGGGGGGGCATGGACGAGGAACTGCTTCGGCTGCGAACGGAAATCGACAATCTCGACACGGAGATGCTGGGACTGGTCAGCCGACGCGCCCGGCTCGCGCATCGCATCGGAGAGATCAAGCAGGGGAACATTTACCGACCCGAGCGAGAAGCGCAGGTTTTGCGGCGGTTGACGGAAGCCAACCCGGGGCCGTTGCCGGAAGCCTCCGTTTATCGCATCTTCCGCGAAGTGATGTCGGCGTGCCTCGGCCTGGAACAGCCTCTGAACATCGCTTTTCTCGGGCCGGCCGGAACGTTCTCCGAGTCTGCCACACGCAAGCACTTCGGCTCGGCACCGACGCTCTTGCCTCAGCCAGCGATCGATGACGTCTATCGTGCGGTCGAGTCCGGCAATGCGCATTACGGTGTCGTGCCTGTCGAAAATTCGACCGAAGGAGCGATCGGCCGCACGCTCGACCTTATGCTTGCCGGCTCCCTGGAAATCTGCGGGGAAGTGCAGTTGCGCATCCACCAGAATCTGCTTTCGAAGGCGTGCGAGCTCACCGGGGTAAAGCGTCTCTATTCACACTCGCAGTCGCTCGCACAGTGTCACGAATGGCTCAATCGCAACGCGGCCCAGTTGCAGCGCGTGCCGGTGGCGAGCAATGCGGAGGCGGCACGCCTGGCCGCGGAGGATGTGGAGTCCTGCGCGATCGCCGGCGAAGCAGCGGCCGCGCTCTACGGGCTCGAAATTCTTGCGCCGAACATCGAGGATGATCCGAACAACACGACGCGCTTCGTGGTTATCGGAGAGCATGACGCCGGACCATCGGGACTTGATCGAACCTCGATCGTGTTTTCGGTACCGAACAAGGCGGGGGCAGTACTGGCACTTCTTGAACCGCTTTCCCGCCATGGAGTGTCCATGAGCCGCTTCGAGTCGCGGCCTGCGCGCGGGCTCGGTGCAAGCGAGTGGAAGTATGTGTTCTTCGTCGATCTCGAAGGACACAAATCGGACCGGCACGTCGCTGCAGCGCTCGAAGAGATGCGCGACAGTGCCGGATTCCTGAAGGTGCTCGGCTCGTATCCGCGTGCCGCAGCCTGATATGCCGCCGGAGCCAAAATGGGACTAGCCGATCGCGCACCGGAATACGTGCGCGCCATTACACCCTACCAACCGGGCAAACCGATATCAGCGCTGGCGCGCGAAATGGGCCTTTCGGAACAGGGCATCATCAAGCTGGCTTCCAACGAGAATCCGTTGGGCATGTCGCCGCGCGGCCGACAGGCCATGCTCGATGCGACCGCGGATGTGGCACGCTATCCCGATGGTGGCGGGTTTGCACTGAAAAGTGCGCTTTGTCGGCGCTTTGGCGTGCAGATGAGCCAGATCGTTCTCGGCAACGGGTCAAACGACGTGCTGGATATCGCTGCGCGCGCATTCCTTGGCCCGGGGCGGTCGGCTGTCTATGCCCAGCATGCTTTTGCGGTCTATCCGATCGCCACGCTGACCGTTGGTGCGCGCGGCATCGAGGTGCCGGCGATCGCTTTCGGCCACGATCTGGACGGAATGCGCGCCGCGATCGTGCCGGACACGCGCATCGTATTCATCGCCAATCCGAACAATCCCACGGGAACCTTTGTTTTCGGTCCCGCGCTCGAGCGCTTTCTTGCTTCGGTGCCCGACGATGTCCTGGTGGTGCTCGACGAGGCCTACAACGAATACCTCGAGCCTGAGGTGCGCTACGACAGCGTGGCGTGGCTCGCGCGATTCCCTAATCTGGTGATCAGCCGTACCTTCTCCAAGATCTATGGGCTGGCTGGGCTGCGTGTTGGTTACGCGTTGGCTCATCCCGACGTGGCGGATCTGATGAACCGTGTGCGCCAGCCGTTCAATGTCGGCAGCCTCGGCCTGGCAGCGGCGGAGGCTGCACTGGCCGACGACGACTTCATCCGTCGCAGTTTTGAGCTGAACTCCCTCGGCATGAAGCAACTGGTTTCCGGTTTCGAGCGACTGGGTATCGACTACATTCCGTCATATGGAAATTTCGTGACCTTTGTCGCCGGTGACGCGCCTGCCGTAAACGATCGCCTGCTGCGCGAGGGCATCATTGTCCGTCCGATCGGTGGCTACGGCATGCCGAAACATCTGCGCGTCTCGATCGGACTCGAGCACGAGAACGCGCGCTTCCTGGCTGCACTTGAACGGGCTCTCGCGACCTGATGCGCAAGGTTGGAAAACTGGTTGTGTGCGGCGTCGGCCTGATTGGCGGTTCCGCCGCGCTCGCACTCAAGGCCGCTGCGGCGGTGGATCGCGTGGTCGGAATCGGCAGATCACGCGCATCGCTCGAAACTGCGCGCGACCTTGGGGTGATCGACGACATCGCCGAGGGTTGGGGCGATGCGCTCGATCAAGCCGACGTGGTCCTCATTGCGGCTCCGGTCGGGCAGACCGATGCAATCCTGGCTGCGATGGCGCCTCACCTGGGTGCGCAGACCATCGTGACCGATGCCGGCAGCACCAAGGCGGATGTGGTTGCGGCGATCCGTCGTCGGCTTGGCGCCTGTCTGGTGAACGTCGTTCCCGCACATCCCATTGCAGGGGCGGAGAAAAGCGGAGTCGAAGCCGCCGTGTCCGACTTGTATCGCGGGCGCCGCGTCGTTCTGACGCCGCTGCCCGAGAGTGGGGGCGAGGCGATCGAACGCGTCCGTGACATGTGGGAGGCCTGCGGGGCACTGGTGGGAGAAATGTCGCCAGAAGAACACGATGCCGTGTTCGCAGCGGTGAGCCATCTGCCGCATTTGCTGGCTTTTGCGCTGGTGCATGAATTCGCGTCGAGACCCGATGCCGAGCGACTCTTTTCGTTTGCAGCGGGCGGATTTCGGGACTTCACGCGCATTGCGAGCAGCCATCCGGAAATGTGGCGCGACATCTGCGTTGCCAACCGCGTCGCGCTGCTCGCAGAACTGGATGCCTACACCGATGAACTTGCACGCTTGCGCGGCGCGTTGAGCCGCGCCGATGCGGCGGCCCTTGAAGCGACTTTCGATCTCGCGCGGACGACCCGTGACGATTGGGTCTCCGGGCGGCGGATCAACGGGCAGTAGGTTTTGCGCACGGCGATCGATTGTCCCCAAACACATCAGGAACCTTCGTGGAGTATCTCGACATCGGGCCTCTGGCCGGCGCAAGCGGTAGCATCAAACTTCCCGGCTCGAAGAGCATTTCGAATCGCACGCTGTTGCTTGCTGCGCTGTCGAAAGGTTCGACGGAGATCTGCGATCTGCTCGCGTCCGACGATGTCGATCGCATGCTAGATTCGCTGGGTCGACTGGGCATCGAGGTCGAGGCGCAGCCGGAGCGGAATGCGTGCACAGTGCACGGCAACGGCAATTTTCCGGTCAAGAAGGCAGATTTGTTTCTCGGAAACGCGGGCACGGCGATCCGGCCGCTCACTGCGGCACTCTCCCTGGCGCACGGGCGTTACACGCTATCCGGCGTACCGCGCATGCACGAGCGGCCGATCGGGGACCTGGTCGACGGGTTGCGCCAAGTCGGGGCGGATATCCGTTATCTGGGAAATGAGGGGTTCCCGCCGATCGAGATCCGTCCGGCAGGTGTCGTGGTGGCGGAACCGATTCGTGTGCGCGGAGATGTGTCGAGCCAGTTTTTGACCGCTCTCCTGATGGCTCTGCCGATGACGGGTGCCCGGGCGGTCGTCGAGGTGGTCGGCGATCTGATATCCAAGCCCTATGTCGAGATCACGCTCAATCTGATGCGACGCTTCGGCGTGACGGTGATCCGCGAAGAATGGTCGCGTTTCACGATTCCGGCCGATGCGCATTATTCGAGTCCGGGCTCGATACATGTCGAAGGCGATGCGTCATCGGCTTCGTATTTTCTCGCGGCGGGGGCGATCGGTGGTGGGCCGGTGCGTGTCGAGGGGGTCGGAACCGACAGCATCCAAGGGGATGTGCGCTTTGCCGAGGCGCTGCAATCCCTCGGCGCGCGGATTGACATGGGGCCCAACTGGATCGAGGCCCGTGCGCCGCGGTCGGGTCCGCTCAAGGCTTTCGATCTCGACCTGAACCACATTCCGGATGCGGCCATGACGCTTGCCGCTGCGGCACTGTTTTGCGATGGACCGAGCCGTTTGCGCAATATAGCGAGTTGGCGCGTAAAGGAGACCGATCGGCTTGCGGCAATGGCGGTCGAGTTGCGCAAACTCGGGGCGAAGGTGGAGGAAGGTAGCGATTGGCTTGCAGTCCAGCCGCCAGCCAGGTTGGTCGACGGGGCGGCGATCGATACCTACGACGATCACCGGATGGCGATGTGCTTTTCGCTTGCGGCTCTTGGCCGCGTTCGCGTCCGCATCAACGACCCGAAGTGCGTCAACAAGACGTTTCCCGAGTTCTTCGATCGATTCGCACAGGTGACTCGTGCATCCTGACGTTCCGGTCATTGCGATCGACGGCCCGTCTGCCTCCGGGAAGGGAACGGTAGCTGCGCGAGTTGCGCAGCAACTGGCATGGCATTGCCTGGACAGCGGATCGTTGTACCGGATTGTCGCCGTGGCAGCGCTGCGCGACCGGGTTGCGCTGGACGACGAGTCGACGCTCTCGGCGCTGGCGGCCGAGTTGCCAGCGGTTTTCGACTCTGGTCGGGTGTTGCTCGGCACAGAAGATGTCACCGATGCGATCCGCTCGGAGGAGGCGTCCAGTGGCGCTTCGCGGGTTGCCGTGCTCAGCGGGGTGCGGGCTGGATTGCTTGCGCGCCAACGGGCGTACCGTCAACCGCCCGGTCTGGTCGCCGAGGGGCGGGACATGGGGTCGGTCGTGTTCCCCGATGCACCGCTGAAGATCTTTCTCACGGCGAGCGTCGAGTCCCGCGCTGAACGCCGCTATAACCAGTTGAAGGAAAAGGGTTTGCCTGCTACACTCGCGGGTCTTTTGCAGGATTTGCGTGATCGCGACGCACGGGATTCCGGGCGTTCGGTTGCGCCACTGCAAAAATGTGCCGATGCGCTGCTGCTGGATACCACTGGCATGACCATCGACGAATCCGTCGAAAGGGTCGTGCAATGGGCGGCGGAGCGTTTCAGGCGCTAGGTGTCGTGTGTCGGGAGGTCTGTTCCGTCGGTAGGGTTCTGCAGTGAATCCGGGAAACGGAATGCCTGGCACGTGACTGTGTTCAATGCAGTTCAACCAATTGCCGTCTCGGGACGGCGCTAGGGTCATTCATGTCTACAGCAACCGCCGCTGCCTCCGCAGCACCCATGGAAAGTTTTGCCGCCCTCTTCGAAGAGAGCCTTGCGCGTCAGGAAATGCGCGCGGGCGAGGTGATTACCGCCGAAGTCGTGCGTGTCGACCAGAATCATGTCGTGGTCAATGCCGGCCTCAAGTCGGAGAGCTATATTCCCGTCGAGGAATTCCGCAATGATCGCGGCGAGGTGGAAGTCAAGGCCGGCGACTATGTCACCGTCGCCATCGAGTCGCTCGAAGACGGGTATGGCGAAACGCGCCTGTCTCGCGACAAGGCGAAGCGCATCGCCGCTTGGAATGACCTCGAAAAGGCGCTCAACGATGGCCTGTTGGTGAAGGGGCTGATCAGTGGCCGCGTCAAGGGCGGTCTCACCGTCATGACCAATGGGATCCGCGCATTCCTGCCGGGTTCGCTGGTCGATATCCGTCCGGTGAAGGATACGACGCCGTACGAGAACAAGGAATTCGAGTTCAAGGTCATCAAGCTCGATCGAAAGCGCAACAACGTCGTCGTGTCGCGCCGCGCCGTGCTGGAAGCGACTGCAGGCGAAGAGCGCGAAGCGCTGCTGGCCAACCTGAAGGAAGGCACGGTAGTCAAGGGCATCGTCAAGAACATCACCGACTACGGTGCGTTCGTCGACCTCGGTGGCATCGATGGCCTGCTGCACATCACCGATCTGGCATGGCGCCGTGTGCGCCACCCGTCCGAAGTCCTGAATGTCGGTGATGAAGTTCAGGCCAAGGTGTTGAAATTCGACCAGGAAAAGAACCGCGTTTCGCTCGGCTTGAAGCAACTCGGCGAGGATCCGTGGGTTGGCATTTCGCGCCGCTACCCGCAGGGCACGCGCCTGTTTGGCAAGGTCACCAACATCACCGACTACGGTGCGTTCGTTGAGGTTGAGCAGGGTATCGAGGGTCTGGTCCACGTGTCCGAGATGGACTGGACCAACAAGAATATCCATCCGACCAAGGTCGTACAGCTTGGCGACGAGGTCGAGGTGATGATCCTCGAGATCGACGAAGACCGCCGCCGCATCTCGCTCGGCATGAAGCAGTGCTTGAGCAATCCGTGGGACGATTTCGCGCTCAACCAGAAGAAGGGTGACAAGGTCCGAGGCCAGATCAAGTCGATCACAGACTTCGGAGTGTTCATCGGCCTTCCAGGCGGCATCGACGGCTTGGTTCACCTGTCCGATCTTTCGTGGTCGCTGCCTGGCGAGGAAGCCGTGCGCAACTACAAGAAGGGTGACGAAGTCGAGGCCGTGGTTCTGTCGATCGATGTTGAGCGCGAGCGCATCTCGCTCGGCATCAAGCAGCTCGAGGGAGATCCCTTCACCAACTACATCGCCACGCACGACAAGAACAGCGTGGTTACCGGTACGGTGAAGTCTGTCGACGCCAAGGGCGCAGTGGTTTCCCTCGACGGCGAAGTGGAGGGCTACTTGCGTGCGTCCGAGGCGTCGCGCGATCGAATCGACGATTTGCGTGTTCTGCTGAAGGAAGGTGATTCCGTCGAGGCGATGATCATCAACGTCGATCGCAAGTCGCGCGGCATCAATCTCTCCGTCAAGGCGAAGGATCAGGCCGAACAGAGCGAGGCGATGCAGAAGCTCGCAAGTGATGGCGGCAACGCGCAGAGCGGAACGACCAACCTTGGGGCACTGCTCAAGGCGAAGCTCAATAGCGCCCAGAACTGACGACAGCAAAACTGGAGCAGCGCATCATCATGACCAAATCCGAGCTGATTGCACGTCTTGCTGCGAGATTTCCGCAGCTCGTGGCCAAGGATGCAGATTTTGCAGTCAAGATGATTCTCGATCAGATGACGGTGTCGCTAGGGCGCGGTGATCGGATCGAGATTCGCGGCTTCGGCAGTTTCGCGTTGAATTATCGTCCCCCGCGAACCGGACGGAATCCCAAGTCCGGCGAGCGGGTGCACGTTCCTGAGAAGTACGTTCCGCATTTCAAGGCGGGCAAGGAACTGCGCGAACGCGTCGATCAGAACCCCTGATCCCTTGTCTGTGACTGGTACGATTCTGTTCGAGGGCGGCGCGCGCGTCGCCCTTGTTTTTTTTGTACGGCCTCTCTATTTGCGATCATGCGTTTGCTGATCTGGCTATTGCGTATTGTCGTTTTCCTGCTGCTTCTGGCTTTTCTGAGCCGCAACAGCGGGCCTGTCGAGGTGCGCCTGTTTCTCGACTCATCGTGGCAATTGCCGCTTGCAATGCTGATGTTGCTTTTCTTTGCGGTTGGCGTGCTCCTTGGGGCAAGCGCAACGATGGCGACTGGTCTGCGCCAGCGGCGCGAGGTGGTGAAACTCAAGGCTCGCCTGCGGCAAATCGAGGACGACGGCGCCTCGTTTCGGGAAACGTCCCGCTCTGGTTGAAACCATGGAATTCGAACTCTGGTGGCTTGTTGCGTTCCCGCTCTTTTTTGCCCTCGGGTGGGTTGCAGCACGCATCGACATCAAGCAACTTGTCAGCGAATCGCGCGCACTTCCGCGGTCGTATTTCACGGGCTTGAATTTCCTTCTCAATGAACAACCCGACAAGGCGATCGACGCCTTTCTCGAAGCGGTCAAGGTAGACCCGCAAACTATCGAGTTGCATTTCGCCCTCGGCAATCTTTTCCGAAGAAGGGGTGAAACCGATCGTGCGATCCGGATGCACCAGAACCTGGTCGACCGCGCAGACCTCGGACCGGAACAGCGTATCCAGGCGATGGCGGAACTCGGCCATGATTTCCTCAAGGCTGGTTTGCTCGATCGCGCAGAAACGATATTCGTGAAACTTCGCGACTCGTCCCTGCACGAGATTGCACAGAAGTTCCTGCTCGAGATCTATCAGCAGGAAAAGGAGTGGGTGAAGGCGATCGAGGTCGCGCGCGAATTGCCGGATACGGCCGGACATCTTTGGCAGAAGGAAATTGCAAATTTCTTCTGTGAGTTGGCGGCGGTCGAAATGGCTCATTCTCGCAACGACTCTGCAAGGCGGTATCTGGAGCAGGCGATCGCAACCAATCGCAAATGCGTGAGGGCCAGCATTCTGCAGGGTGACCTCGAAGCCTCGGAAGGGAACATGGAAGGGGCGCTCTCCATCTGGAAACGTGTCGAACAACAGAATCCGGTTTATCTGGCGTTGGTTGCTGCACGGATCATGGATGGATACCGGAAACTCGGGCGCGTCGAACAGGGCATCCAGTTGCTTCGCGCATACTTGACGCAGCATCCTTCGCTGGATCTGCTGGATGCCGTCTTTCAGTGGGAGATGGAGAAAGAGGGGCCGCGCGCGGCATACCAGCTGGTGCGCGACGAGTTGGGGCGCAATCCGACGCTCCTCGGGCTAGACAAACTTCTCGAGGCGGCGCTGCTTACGGTGTCGCCGGAGCAGCGCAAGGATATCGAGCTGGTCAAGGGGCTGGTTCATTCACATACCCGCCGGGTGGCGCGCTATCGCTGCGACGAATGCGGGTTCAAGTCGCGACAGTTCTATTGGCGCTGTCCCGCCTGCGGTGGATGGGAAACCTATCCTCCCAAACGAACCGAGGAATACGACCTGACGCCGTAATGCCCGACGGCTAGAATCGAACCATTTCCCAATCGAATGCTGGAGGAAGCACAGTGAAAGTAACGGTAATCGGAAGTGGGTACGTTGGGCTCGTCAGTGGCGCCTGTCTCGCCGAGGTGGGCAATGACGTATTGTGTCTGGACGTCGATCCGCGAAAGATCGAGATCCTGAATTCCGGCGGCATCCCGATCCATGAGCCTGGGCTGGCGGCGATGATTCAGCGGAACCGGGATGCCAGCCGGATTCGATTCACGACCGATGTCGCCGTGGCCGCCCGACACGGAACGGTACAGTTCATTGCAGTCGGTACCCCGCCCGGTGAGGACGGATCTGCGGATCTCCAGTATGTCGTCGCAGCCGCGCGAAGCATCGGCGCGAACATGGACGATTATCGGGTAATCGTAGACAAGTCTACCGTGCCGGTCGGAACCGCTGACAAGGTTCGTGCGGCCATCGCTGAACAGTTGTCGTCGCGCGGAGTTTCGCATGGGTTCAGCGTCGTCTCGAATCCCGAGTTCCTGAAGGAAGGCGCGGCAATAGACGACTTCATGCGACCTGACCGGATCGTCGTCGGCGCCGACGACGAACGGGCCGTGGAATTGATGCGTGAGCTCTATGCGCCATTCCAGCGCAATCACGAACGTCTCCTCGTCATGGACGTCCGCTCTGCGGAACTGACAAAGTACGCTGCCAACGCCATGCTGGCCACGCGCATTTCGTTCATGAACGAACTCGCCAACCTTGCCGAACGACTGGGTGCCGACATCGAGTTCGTGCGCCAGGGCATCGGTTCCGATCCTCGCATCGGATATCACTTCCTTTATGCGGGGGCGGGGTACGGGGGCTCATGCTTCCCGAAGGACGTCAAGGCTCTCATCCGTACGGCACGTGCCGCCGGGCAGGAGTTGCAGATTCTCGGTGCGGTGGAGGTTGCCAACGAGGCACAGAAGGCCGTGATAGGGCGCAAAGTGGTGGAGCGCTTCGGCGAATCGCTTGCGGGGCGTCATTTTGCGCTTTGGGGCCTTGCGTTCAAACCCAATACCGACGACATGCGTGAAGCCCCGAGCATCGTGCTGGTCGAGGAGTTGATTCGGCGTGGTGCGACGGTCAGTGCGTACGATCCGGTCGCCATGGAGGAAGCAAAGCGTATCTTCGGTGAGCAGCCAAAGCTCACGTATGCGGAGAACCCCATGGCCGCGCTCGACGGAGCCGATGCGCTCTTGATCATCACCGAGTGGAAGGAATTCCGCAGCCCGGATTTTGACGCCGTCAAGGCAAGGCTCAAGCAACCCGTCATCATCGACGGACGCAATCTTTACGACCCGGCGACGGTGCGGCGCTACGGGATCAGCTACAACGCGATTGGGCGTAAGTAACGCGATGAAACCGGCCGCGCCACTGCCGCACATACCCGACACGTCGCACGCGCGCGTGCTGGTGGTTGGTGATGTCATGCTGGATCGGTATTGGTTCGGCGATGTCAGCCGGATTTCGCCGGAAGCGCCAGTTCCGGTGGTCAAGGTCGAACGCAGCGAGGAGCGGCCTGGAGGCGCTGCCAACGTCGCGCGCAACGCGCGTGCGCTTGGTGCGCGAGTCTCGCTTCTGTCCGTTGTTGGCGCTGACGAAGCGGGACGTGCCCTCGAGCGCCTGCTGGGTCCTTCCGGAATCGACTGCTCTCTTCATGTCGATCCAGACCTCGATACCACGGTCAAACTGAGGGTCATCGGGCGCCAGCAACAGCTGTTGCGCGTAGATTTCGAAACCTGGCCGAACCACGAAGTCCTTCAGGGCAAGCTCTCCGAGTTCGAGGCGCGAATTGGAGGGAGCGACGTTGTCGTCCTGTCCGACTACGGCAAAGGCGGGCTTGCGCACATTACCAGCATGATTCACATTGCCCGTCAGGCCGGCAAACCGGTTCTAGTCGACCCGAAGGGTGACGACTATGCGAGGTATGCGGGAGCGACGATGTTGACGCCGAACCGATCCGAGTTGCGGCAAGTGGTCGGCAAGTGGTCGGATGAAGCGGATCTCCATCACCGGGCACAGAAACTGCGCGAGACCCTGTTGCTCGACGCGCTGCTGGTGACGCGATCCGAAGAGGGCATGACCTTGTTCCGCGGCGATGGCGATCTGCATGAGCCGGCCGCTGCGCGCGAAGTGTACGATGTGAGCGGTGCGGGCGATACGGTGATTGCGACAATGGCGGTAATGCTTGCCAGCGGCGTGAGCATGAATGATGCAATGCGCATCGCGAACCATGCGGCGGGTATCGTCGTCGGGAAACTCGGAACCGCCGTTGTCGATCTGGACGAACTCAGAGCTTAGGAAGGCTACATGTATTACGTCGTCACCGGCGCAGCCGGTTTCATCGGGTCCAACATTGTTGCCGGGCTCAATACGCGTGGCATTCGCGACATCATTGCGGTCGACAACCTCACGCGAGGCGATAAATTCCGCAATCTCATCGACTGCGAGATCGCGGATTACATCGACAAGAATGATTTTCTCGAACTTGTCTCCAGCGGAGAGCTGGACGGCGCAGTTCAGGCGGTGTTTCATGAAGGGGCCTGCTCCGACACGATGGAGCACAACGGTCAATATATGATGAGCAACAACTATCGATATTCGGCGGTCTTGCTCGATTTCTGCCTCGAGCAGGAGATTCCCTATCTCTACGCATCGTCCGCGGCAGTATATGGCGGAAGTAGGGTCTTTTCCGAGTCACGCGAATTCGAGGCGCCGTTGAACGTTTACGGATACTCGAAATTCCTGTTCGACCAGATCGTGCGGCGGCGGCTCGATAATGCACGATCCCAAGTGGTCGGCTTCCGGTATTTCAACGTGTACGGTCCGCGTGAACAGCACAAGGGGCGTATGGCTTCGGTTGCGTTCCATCATTTCAATCAGTTCGTGGAGAGCGGGAAGGTCAAGCTCTTCGAAGGTTCCGACGGTTATGGGGACGGAGGGCAGTTGCGCGATTTCGTATTCGTTGACGATGTCGTCAAAGTCAATCTCTGGTTTCTCGACCATCCGGAAATTTCGGGCATCTACAACCTCGGCACGGGCCGGGCCCAGCCGTTCAATGACGTTGCGGTGGCGACTGTCAATGCGTCGAGGGCGGCACGCGGCGAAGCCGCACTGCTGCTCGGAGAGATGGTCGATCGGGGACTGATCGAGTATGTGCCCTTTCCCGATGCGCTTCGCGGAAAGTATCAGAGCTACACTCAGGCGGATCTGGGGCGCCTGCGCGAGGTGGGCTACGATGCGGCGTTCGCCAATGTGGCGGAGGGGGTTTCGCGTTACTGTGCTTCTCTGATGAAGGGCTAGGGGTAAGGCGCATGCGTTCGATCCTGTTCTCGCTCTTTGCGCTATTTGCTTTGTCGATTGCCGGCGCTGTCTACGCGGCGATCGATATCAATAGCGCCAATGAAACCCAGCTCGAAACGCTGCCGGGCATTGGCCCTGGCAAGGCGAAAGACATTGTTGCGGACCGAAACGCGAATGGTCCGTTCCGGTCGGTCGACGATCTCAGTCGTGTCAGGGGTATCGGGGACAAGACCCTCACCGGACTACGGGAACACATCACGGTGTCCGCGAATGCGGTTTCCACGACGAAAGCGCCTGCCGACGGTGCTCGGCAGACGCCGGCACCCACTGCACCGCAGAAGCGTTTTCCATGGGGCATTGTCATCGTGGCTGTGCTGGCTGGCGGCGGAGTCGCCTGGTTCGTTTTCCGCCGACGCAGTTCCGCCGCGAATGCGGAAGCGTCTCGGCAGGACGTTTCAGAACACCCTGCGGCGGTCCCGGCGCCAGTCCCGTCGTCTCGCAATCTCGGGGCAGCTGGTGCCGGAGGGACTGCAGCCGGATCTTCCGGTGGCGGTGCGACGCCCCCGCCAGCGCCCGCTGGGCCGAAACCCGCCGGTCATGCCGGCCAGGTCCCCTCGGCTGGCGTTAGCTCGGATCAGCCAATGCCGCCGGCAGGCATGCGGCCAGCGGGAATGCCGCCAACTGCATCGAAGCAGGCCGGAACCGGTGCGCCGCCTGCCCCCGCGGGATCAAAACCCAAGTAGATCGGACTCTCGGCGCGTCTTCCACCTCCATCCTGCCGAGCGGCGTCTTCAGATGATCAGGTTCCGCTTTCCGGAATGGCGTGCGTTCTTATGTATCATTGGATGCTCCCGTTTCGAAGCGCCGGCGCATCATGGAATATCCCACTCTTGAAGATTTCGTTGGCCGCACGCCGCTGGTCCGACTGAAACGCCTGCCCGGATCCGAAATCGACGGGCGCGGCAATGTCATCCTGGCCAAGCTTGAAGGCAACAATCCTGCCGGGTCCGTCAAGGACCGTCCTGCCTTGTCCATGATCGTGCGTGCCGAAGCGCGTGGAGACATCAAACCCGGCGACACTCTGATCGAGGCGACCAGCGGAAACACCGGGATCGCGCTTGCCATGGCGGCGGCGATGCGTGGCTATCGCATGATCCTGATCATGCCGGAGAACCAGAGTATCGAGCGTCGGCAGACGATGCGAGCGTTCGGCGCGGAACTCGTGCTGGTCCCGCAAAGCGGTGGAATGGAAATGGCGCGCGACGTCGCGGATGCCATGCGTGCCGAGGGCAAGGGCGTCATCCTCGATCAGTTCGCGAATCCGGACAATCCGCTTGCCCACTACGAAGGAACCGGGCCGGAGATTTGGCGCGATACAGAGGGCACGGTCACCCACTTCGTCAGTTCCATGGGCACGACAGGAACCATCATGGGCACGTCGCGTTACCTGAAGGAGCGAAATCCGGCCATCTGCATCGTCGGCTGTCAGCCGTCGGATGGGTCGCAGATACCCGGCATCCGCAAATGGCCCGAAGCCTACCTGCCCAGGATTTACGATGCACAGAACGTCGATCGCGTTGAGTACGTGAGCCAGGCCGAGGCCGAGGACATGACGCGGCGCCTTGCCCGAGAGGAGGGCATCTTCGCGGGGATATCGTCGGGCGGTGCGATGCACGTGGCGCTACGTCTGGCAAATCAGCTTACCGATGCGGTGGTCGTCAGCATCGTTTGCGATCGCGGTGATCGCTATCTTTCGACGGGCGTTTTTCCGGCTTGATCGGCATCGGCCTGTGCGTCGATCCGCAACGGGCCTGTTCCGAATCTTCGTGATCTGGTGTTGCGCCTGTTTGGTGTTCGCTGGCGCTTCCGTCGCGGCAGTATGGCCGGCGCAGGCACGATCGTTGTTGCTGACCTTGGACGGGATCGATGCGCCGGGCCTCAGGATCGACGGAATCCGGCTTGCAATTCCCGATCTGGCGGGCCGTTCGGCAACGTTGTCGGTGGCGCGCGTCACGTTAGGCGAGTCCTCCTGGCGAAATGTGACCGTCCAGTGTGCCGCCTTCGAGATCGCCCGTGGCGGCGTCGAGTGCGCGCGCGGTGATCTTGGCGTCGTGGCAGGCGGCGGAGCAGTCGTCATGCCGATTCGTATTCGCTGGCAGGCCGCATCAGGAACGGTCGAGGCGACCGTCGAGCCATCGCCGGGCGAGATCTGGCATCTCACAAGCAGCCGAACTCGCGAATCACGCTCGGTACGCCTTTTGCTGACGCGAGCCGATCTTGCGACCGTTCGGCAGTTCCTGCCTGCGCTCGCGGACTGGCAGATCGGCGGGCGCTTGAATGGCGAGGTCACAGCCGAGAAATCTCCGCAAGGTACCGACGTTCGACTGGATGTTTCGTTTGTCGACGGGCGCTTTGCGGATACCGAAGGTGTGCATGCCGGCGACAAGCTGTCCGGCGATCTGAAGCTCGTCGCGCGGGGCCGCGAAAAGCAATGGCAATGGCGAAACGAGTTGTCATGGGCTGCGGGCGAACTTTACCTCGCCCCGATCTATCTCGCCTCGCCGGGCATGACGCTGACGTCGGCCGGGACGATCGATGGCGATCGACTGGACCTCGATACACTCGAGGTCGCCTCGGATTCATTCGGGCGCCTGTCGATCAAAGGTGTTGCAGATCTTGACGACAAGAAGATCCGGAGCGCAAGTTTCGCGACGGGGGAGGTGCAACTCGATCGTTTTGCCCCTGCCTTCCTGGCTCCGCTCCTGGAATCGATCGCCGGCCCCAAACTGAACTGGTCCGGCCGCTTTGCTGCCGCGGGCGAGGTGCGCAACAACGCCCTCGTTTCCGCGGAGGTGTCGCTTGCCGGCGTTTCGATCCGTGAATCTGGTGGTCGGTACGCGCTCGACGACGTCAACGCGCGTATTCCGTGGCGCGAAGACGCAAGCACCGACGCGCAGGTGGACATCTCGCGCGCGAGTTGGGGCAAGCTTCCGCTCGGTCCGATTGCGCTGCCGCTGAAGCTTCGCGGATCAGCGATTCGATTGGTCGAAGCGCGGATTCCGATTCTCGACGGAGAGATCGTGCTCGAGGATGTCCGATTTACCCGAGGGGCAGAGCGCACGAACTGGCGTGCAGCGATTGCCGTGACGCCGGTGTCGATGGAACGGCTGACCGCGGCATTGGGGTGGCCTCGCATGACCGGCGTTTTCTCCGCATCCATTCCGGGAATCCATCAGGACGGATCAACGATTGCGCTGGATGGCGCGTTAGTGGTGCAGGTATTCGACGGCTTCGCTTCGGTCACCGATCTCCGCCTGATCGAGCCGTTCGGGCGCCTTCCGCGCCTGTTTGCCGACGTCGAGTTGCGCAATCTCGACCTTGATGCACTGACGCGGACATTTTCGTTCGGCAGCATCACCGGGCGCATCGATGGGTCCCTCGCGGGGCTGGAGCTGGCCGGTGTGCATCCGCTACGCTTCGATGCCCGCATCGCGAGCAGCCCTGGCGATTACCGCAAGCGAATCAGCCAGCGCGCGGTGCAGAACATCGGCGCACTGGGCGGTGCCGGCGCAGCGACGGCAATACAGCGCAGCGTGTTGCGTGTGTTCGAAGAGTTCTCCTACGGCAGGCTCGGAATGAGCTGCCGATTGCGCGACGGGGTATGCGAAATGGGTGGTGTCGAGGCGGCGCCGAGCGGTTACGTCATGGTCAAGGGAGCCGGCATCCCTTCGATCAATGTCATCGGCTACAATCGCCGCGTCGATTGGGACGAGCTTCTCGCGCGCCTGAAACGCGTGACCGAAGGCAACATGAAGCCGGTCGTGAAATGACGACGGGGGATAAGCGGATGCGAATTGAACGATGGAGTCCGGTACTTGCTGCGCTCGGTCTTTCGGCCTGCGTGACGATCAATATCTACTTCCCGGCCGCCGCGGCGGAAAAGGCGGCGGACAGGATCATCGATGAGGTATGGCAACTCAAGAATGGCGCCAAGGTGCCGGCCGATGAGCAGCACAAGGAGGCGAAATGATTCCGGTGATCCGCAAACTTCTGGTGTTGCTTGTCTTGTTGACCCCCATCGTTGCGACGGCCCAGGGCAATCTCGAGATCAATACCCCCGCGATTTCTGCGCTCAAGAACACGATGCAGGCACGACACAGCCAGCTTGCGCCGCATTACGCCTCGGGGGCCGTCGGGGTCGCGCGCGACGGTTCGATCGCGATGCGCGACGCCAACGCCGTCCCGCTGGCGCAGCGACAAGCTGTCACCGGTCTCGTCGCGGCAGAGAACAGCGACCGTGCTGGGCTTTACCGCGAGATTGCGCGGGCAAACGGCCATCCCGAATGGGAGGCCGAGGTGCGCAACACTTTTGCCCAGCGCTGGGCCGACAAGGCTCAAGCCGGATGGTACGTGCAGAATGCCTCGGGGCAGTGGGTACAGAAGTAATGCCGACACTGGTCTTCGACATCGAGACGATTCCCGATGTTGCGGGGATTCGCGATCTATATGATCTCGGCTCCGTACTGTCCGACTATGAGGTGGCGGAGTTCGCGTTCCAGAAGCGTCGCGCACAGACGGGCGGTGATTTCCTCCCCCTACATCTGCAACGCGTCGTCGTCATCTCTTGCGTCATGCGCGACGACAAGCAGATTCGTGTCTGGTCGCTTGCCGAGCCCGTCTCAAGCGAGGGCGAGATCATCCAGCGCTTCTTCGACGGCATCGAAAAGTTCACGCCGCAGATTGTGTCCTGGAACGGTGGCGGCTTCGACCTGCCGGTGCTTCACTACCGTGGTCTGATCCATGGCGTGACTGCGCCGCGCTACTGGGACATGGGCGAGGGCGACTACGCCGACTCGCGCGATTTCAAGTGGAACAACTATATCGGTCGTTACCACATGCGCCATCTCGATCTGATGGACCTCCTCGCGATGTACCAGCCGCGTGGCGCGGCTCCGCTCGATCAGTTGGCGAAACTGATGGGTTTTCCGGGCAAGCTCGGCATGGACGGTGGCGCCGTGTGGCAGGCCTATCAGGAAGGACGGATCGGCGAGATTCGCGATTACTGCGAAACCGATGTCGTGAACACCTACCTTGTCTTCTGCCGTTTCCAGCAGATGAGGGGGCAGTTGACCGCGGATGGCTTTGAAGCGGAGTGCCGTCTGGTTCGCGAGAGTCTTGGCGCGATCGGTTCCCCTCACTGGCGGGAATTCCTCTCCGCTTGGGCGCCACGGCCATGAATCGTACCTTGGCACCAGATCGCGCGGTTTCAGAGCGCTGTTTCGGATACGTGGACCATCCCGGCGCAGGTCGATGACATCGTGATGGATCGGGACCGCGGGCCACGGCGCGTCTCGCCACGTTTTGCCACGTCGAGACAGCAGTCGTGACACATCGCGCTCCCCGGATGCCGGATCGTTTCCGTGCCTGGCTGATCAATCGCTACACTGCCTTCCTGCTCGTGCTCCTCGTGTGGACGACGGTCCTGCAGTTCCTCGGCGGACTCGGTTCGTTCTATTACCATGTTCCCTTCGAGGGGCCGCTGGTACTGTACCTGTACTGGCTGCTGAACGCGATCCAGCGCCGGGATCAATGGACACCATGGGTCGCCGGGCTGCCCATCGTGACGCTGTATGGGCTCTACGACGGTTTCTTTCTCGCTTATGGCGCGGTGTTCCGCATCGTCAATTTCAGCGAGCTTCCCGAGTTGCTGCAGGTGTTGCCCTTGCCGCACAAGACCGGGCTGCTGTCGGCTCTCGGACTGCCCATGTTGCTCGTGCTGGTGCGCACGGACTGGCGCAAGTACCGTCGAGCGTTGATCGGCTGCGTGCCTGCGGTGTTCCTCGGGGCCAGCACGCATCTGGGGGCTGAGCGGTTCGTCAACATCTTCGACGAGATCGGCACCGACGTTGTCGTGTGGTCGGACGAACTCAGCGTCGAGAACAACGGACGCTTTGCGATGCTGTTCTATTTCGAAGCGCAGCGCCGTCTTGCGCTCGAACAGTCCGCCAGCTTCCGCGACCGTGCCGCATATACCGGAGAGGCGACGAAACTTGCAGCCGCATTGCGCGACCATGGCGCCAACCGCCATGTCCACCTGGTGGTGATGGAAAGCTTCATCGACCCGACACTCTTCAAGGGCGTTCGCTACTCGAAGGATCCACGTCACCCGGACTACGTTGCGCGGTTCGGCCGGAACGCTGGTTATTCGCTGTCACCGGTGTTCGGCGGCGGCACGGCGCAGGCCGAATTCGAGGTGCTGTGCGGCGTGCCTGCGTTCCGCGCCCTGTCGAGCATCGAGTTCAATGCATTTACCGGGGCGCCAGCCTTCTGCCTGCCCGGTATCCTGATGCAGGCTGGCTACCGTACGCTTGCGAGCAATGCCTACAAGCCGAACTTCTTCAACGCCATCAAAGCCTACACCGGCATCGGCTTCGGCGAGGCGTTCTTTCCTGCCGAGTACGCGCGACAGCGCAGCACTTACCTCTCGGCGGCCGAGGTACCGGCCGGCGAGCAATACCTCTTCGACGGCGACCTGTTCGACCAGAATCATGACTTCGTTGCCGAGCAGGTGCGCGTCAACCCGGACCAGCCACTGTTCAACTACGTGTTGTCGATGTACGGCCATTTCCCGCATGCGATGGATCCGAAGCTGCGGCCACCGGTGCTGACCATGGAATCGCGCCACAAGGACGATCAGTTGCGCCTGGCTGCCAACCAGCACTACTACCGCACCAGGGCGATTGCCGACTACGTGAGAAAGCTGATCGAACTCGACCCGAAGAGCCTGATCGTGATCGTCAGCGACCACCTGCCGCCGCTCGAAGATGGAACAGGAACCTACAAGAAACTCGGCTACATGGCGAACATCGAGGACAGTACCTCGTACAACCGAATCCTGGTCGTCGAGAACGGCAAGCCGGTGCGATACCGCAACATCCACCACTACGACATACCGTCGCTGGTGATGAACTATCTGACCGATGGATGGTATTGCAGGAACAACGACTGCAACCTGTTTCGCAGCACACACGATCGGGCCGACTACCGTGATCGCTACATGCGACTGATGGCGCATGCTGTCGACGCGGTCGAGTAGCGGATCAGTGCTTTCTGGAAAGATGAGCCATGGCGCGCGTGAGACCGTCGAGCGTGAGCGGAAACATGCGCTCCCCCATGATCTCGCGCAGCATTGCAATCGACTGCCTATAGCCCCAGTAACGCTCTGGCTCCGGATTGAGCCAGCAGGCCGAAGGCCAGGTGTCGAGCAGGCGACGCATCCATACCGCGCCGGCTTCTTCGTTCATGTACTCGACGCTGCCGCCCGGTTGCAGTAACTCGTATGGACTCATCGTCGCGTCGCCCACCAGGATCAGGCGAAAGTCGGGGCCGTACCTGTGCATCAGTTCCGCGGTGGCAATGCGCTCATTCCAGCGCCGGCGGTTGTCCTTCCAGACCGCGTCATAGACACAGTTGTGGAAATAGAAGTATTCAAGGTGCTTGAATTCGGCGCGGCACGCCGAGAACAGTTCCTCGCACACCTTGACGTGATCTTCCATCGAGCCGCCGACATCGAAGAACAGCAGCACCTTGACGGCGTTATGCCGCTCCGGCCGCATCATCAGGTCGAGCCAGCCCGCATTGCGCGCGGTGGCGCTGATGGTACCGTCGAGATCGAGTTCATCCGCCGCGCCTTCACGCGCAAAGCGACGCAGCCGGCGCAAGGCAACCTTCATGTTGCGTGTGCCCAGTTCCAGTGAATCGTCGAGGTTGCGGAATTCGCGTTGTTCCCACACCTTGATTGCCGTGCGATTGCCCGAGGAGTCGCCGCCGACCCGCATGCCTTCCGGGTGGTACCCGCCGTTGCCGAAAGGCGAGCTGCCGCCCGTGCCGATCCACTTGCTGCCGCCTGCGTGCCGTTCCTTCTGCTCGGCGAGACGCTTGCGAAACGCCTCCATCAGCTTGTCCCAGCCCAGCTTTTCGAGCTTCGCTTTTTCTTCCGGGGTCAGGTGTTTCCTGGTCAACAGCCTGAGCCATTCCTCGGGAATCTCGGCCTCGAGGCCAGGCAGGCGCTCGACGCCCTTGAAGTACTCGCCAAAGGCACGGTCGAACTTGTCGTAGTTCGCCTCGTCCTTGACTAGCAGTGCGCGCGACAGAAAGTAGAAATCGTCGATGCTGTGCGAGGCCACGCGCGCCTGCATCGCGGCAAGCAGATCAAGGTATTCCCGTGTCGAAACCGGCAGTTTGCGCGATTTGAGATGCAGGAAGAACTCGATCAGCATGCCTAGCGCCCCTGGCGCGCCATGAATATCAGGCGCTCGAACAGATGCACGTCCTGCTCGTTCTTCAGCAATGCACCGTGCAATGGCGGGATCACCTTCTTCTTGTCGTCGCTGCGCAGGGCTTCGGGCGGAATTTCCTCGGCCATCAACAGCTTGAGCCAGTCGATCAGTTCCGACGTCGAAGGCTTCTTTTTCAAGCCTGGAATCTCGCGCAGTTCGAAGAATACCTCCAGCGCTTCACGCACCAGCGCATTGCGGATACCGGGATAGTGGACGTCGACGATCCTCTGCATCGTTTCGCGGTCCGGAAACCGGATGTAGTGGAAAAAGCAGCGGCGCAGAAAGGCGTCGGGCAGCTCCTTCTCGTTGTTCGAGGTGACGAACACCAGCGGCCGGTGCTTCGCGCGCACCAGGGTGTGCGTCTCGTAGCAAAAAAACTCCATGCGGTCGAGTTCTCGCAGCAGGTCGTTGGGAAACTCGATATCGGCCTTGTCGATCTCGTCGATTAGCACGACGGTCGGCGTGTCGGCTTCGAAGGCCTCCCACAACGGCCCCTTCACGATGTAGTTGGCAATCTCGCGCACCTTCTCGTCACCGAGCTGCGAGTCGCGCAATCGGCTGACCGCATCGTATTCATACAGGCCGTGCTGCGCTTTGGTGGTCGACTTGACGTGCCATTGCAGCAGCGGCAAGCCGAGTGCGCTGGCCACCTCTTCCGCCAGCATCGTCTTGCCGGTGCCGGGTTCGCCCTTGATCAGGATTGGCCGTTGAAGCGTGATCGCCGCATTCACCGCAAGCATCAGGTCGTCGGTGGCGACATAATTCTTGGTGCCTTCGAAGCGCATCGTGGAGTCCCTCGGAGGTGGGCTGAATGGAGATTATAGGCGGGCCGGGAAATTCCGGTCGGCCGTCGGCTTGCATTCTGTAGACGATCAGTCTAATAATTCACCAAATGAACGCAGCGGGCAGGCATGTCAGGATGGCGTCGACGGGCGACGCTTCGGGCGACGGCGGCGCGAAGTCGCGCAGGGGGCGGCCGGCAGGACGGACCCCGACGCGTGCGGAACTCGTCCAGAAAGGCATGGAGATCCTCACCGAGCAAGGCTTCGCGAGCACCGGAATCGAGGCTGTGTTGCGAGAGGCTGGTGTCCCCAAAGGGTCTTTCTATCACTACTTTGCCAGCAAGGAGGAGTTCGGCCTTGCGGTGATCGACGCCTACGCGCAGTACTACGACGAGAAGCTGGGCCGGATTTTTGGCGATGAAGCCATTTCGCCGTTCGAGCGCTTTGGCGCCTTTCTTGTCGAGGCACGGCGCGGCATGCGCAAGTATGCGTACCGTCGCGGCTGTCTGATCGGCAACCTCGGGCAGGAGTTCGGTTGCGCGCACGAGATGTTTGCTGCACGGCTTACCGCGGTGCTGAAAGATTGGCAGCGCATCGTTGCCGCCTGTCTTCGGACTGCCCAGGTTAGGGGCGAGATTGCCGGGAATGCGGAGCCGAAGCGCCTTGCCGAGCTGTTCTGGATCGGCTGGGAAGGGGCGGTCATGCGCGCGCGGCTCGAACGAAGCTGCCGACCCCTGGAGTTGTTCATGGAATTCTATCTGGCGCAGTTGCGCCGGGCCTGAATCGCAAGGAGACGACAATGTTCAAGGCAGTTCTGCTCGAAAAGGACACAGAAGGTACCAGCGCCCGCGTAGCGGAGATCGATGAAGCGCAGCTTCCAGAAGGGGACGTCACGGTACGCGTCGACTATTCGACGATCAACTACAAGGATGGGCTGGCCATCACGGGCAAGGCGCCGATCGTGCGCAACTGGCCGATGGTGCCCGGCATTGATTTCGCCGGCACCGTCGATTCGAGTTCACATCCGGACTGGAAACCCGGCGACAAGGTGATCCTGAACGGCTGGGGCGTTGGTGAATCGCACTGGGGGGGCCTTGCGCAGCGTGCCCGGGTGAAAGGGGACTGGCTGGTCGGGCTGCCCGCGGTATTCTCCACGCGCCAGGCGGCAGCGATCGGCACGGCAGGTTATACGGCAATGCTCTGCGTGCTGGCGCTGGAGCGCCACGGCCTGAAGCCGGCGGACGGCGAGGTGCTGGTGACAGGTGCTGCCGGTGGTGTCGGCTCGGTGGCGATTGCATTGCTTGCCCGGCTGGGTTACACGGTGGTTGCATCGACCGGGCGCCTGAGCGAATCCGACTACCTCAAGTCGCTCGGCGCGACGAGCGTCATCGACCGGGTCGAACTCTCCACGCCGGGCAAGCCGCTGGGCCGGGAACGCTGGGCAGGTGTCGTCGACTCGGTCGGCAGCCACACCTTGGTCAATGCCTGTGCGACCGCCCGGGCTGAAGGGGCGGTCGCAGCCTGCGGGCTGGCGCAGGGCATGGATTTCCCGGCGACCGTGGCACCGTTCATCCTGCGCGGCGTCTGCCTGTACGGGGTAAACAGCGTCACCATTCCCCGCGCGCGTCGCGAGAAGGCGTGGCAGCGGCTTGCGCGCGATTTGGATGCCGCGAAGCTGAACGCCATGACGAACGAGATCGCCCTTGCCGAAACGATATCTGCCGCGCAGGACATCGTTGCCGGAAAAGTTCGCGGGCGATTGGTGGTGGACGTCAATCGATGACTTCTTGGCGTACAGGCGACATTCACATCTTCGAGCCTGAACGAATGAACCAATCCGTCGGACGGCCCACTAACGGAGGCACCGCCCGACGGGCGACAATGGAGAGAACGTGATAACGATCAATGTCAATGGCAAGAACATGCGGGTGGATTCCGACCCCGATACGCCGCTTCTATGGGCGCTTCGCGACGACCTGCATCTGACAGGAACCAAGTATGGCTGCGGTGTTTCGCTCTGCGGAGCGTGCGTGGTTCATGTCGACGGGAAGCCGGTCCGATCCTGCACGACTGCGCTATCCACGGTAGTCGGCAAGAAGGTGACCACGATCGAAGGTGTGGACGCAGATCGGATCGGGAAGGCAGTCCAGGCGGCATGGCAGAAACTCGACGTCGTGCAATGCGGATATTGCCAGTCGGGGCAGATCATGAGCGCGGTTGCCCTGCTCAAGACCAATCGCAAACCGAGCGATGCCGACATCGACGCCGCGATGGGACGCAACATCTGTCGCTGCGCCACGTATGTGCGCATCCGCGCAGCGATCCATGAAGCAGCGAGGTCACTGGCATGAGGCGTGTATATCTGGAACACGGCGGCGCGCCGGGCGAGGCGCGCATCGAGAATGAAAGCAGGCGTCGCTTCCTTCAGGGGGCGGCCGGTCTCACGCTTGCAGTGTATCTGCCTGGTGCAGTGGGTAAGGCTGCCATCAGGACGGCGAGCACGTCGTTCGAGCCCAATGCCTTCGTAAGCATTGGATCCGACAACAGCGTCACGGTTTTTGCCAAGCACCTCGAGATGGGACAGGGCAGCTACACCGGGCTTGCGACCATCGTGGCGGAAGAACTCGATGCCGACTGGGCGCAGGTCCGTGTCGAAGGTGCGCCGGCCGATGCCAAGCGATACAACAACCTGCTGTGGGGGCCGGCACAGGGCACCGGTGGCAGCACCGCGATCGCCAATTCCTGGGAACAGCTGCGCAAGGCAGGTGCCTCCGCACGCGCTATGCTGGTTGCCGCGGCTGCGCAACAGTGGAAGGTACCGGCGGACGAGATCACGGTTTCGAACGGAGTAGTCGCGCACGCCACGTCGAAGCGAAGAGCCAACTTCGGCCAACTGGCGGCCGCTGCCGCGTCGCAGACTGTGCCGGCTGAAGTTGCGCTCAAGGATCCGAAGGATTTCAAGCTCGTCGGCAAGCATGCGCCGCGCAAGGACAGCCTTGGCAAGACCACAGGCAAGGCAATCTTCACGCAAGACATCCATCTGCCGGGCATGCTGACTGCGGTCGTTGCCCATCCGCCGCGTTTTGGGGCGAGGGTGACGTCGTTCGACGCCACGAAGGCGAAAGCAGTCAAGGGCGTGGTTGCGGTAGTGCAGATACCGACTGGCGTGGCGGTGCTCGCAAAGAACACCTGGAGTGCAAAACAGGGCCGCGATGCGCTGAGCGTAGAGTGGGACGAAGCAACGGCATTTCGCATCGGCAGCGACGAGATCATGACCCGATATCGCGAGCTGGCGAAGACGCCGGGAGCGATTGCGCGCAAGGACGGTGATCCTGATTCTGCGCTCGCGGGCGCCGCGCAGAAGATCGAGGCGAGCTTCGAGTTTCCCTATCTCGCGCATGCGGCAATGGAGCCGATGAACTGCGTGGTGCGCCTCAACAAGGACGGCACTTGCGAGTTGTGGAATGGCGAGCAGATGCACACCGCCGACCAGGGTCGGGTGGCCGCACTGTTCGGAATCGCGCCCGAGAAAGTCACGATACATTCGCTTTATGCGGGCGGCGGTTTCGGACGGCGTGCCAACAAGGACTCGGACTACGTGCTCGAAGCGGCCAGCATCGTCAAGGCGAGCGGCCTCAATGTGCCGGTCAAGATGGTGTGGCTGCGCGAAGACGACATGCAGGCTGGCTACTACCGGCCGATGTTCCACCACAGCCTGCAGGCGGCGCTTGACGCACAAGGCAATCCGGTCGCGTGGAAGCATCGGCTGGTCGGGCAGTCGATCATCCTGGGCTCGCCCTTCGAGGCATTCCTGATCAAGGACGGGATCGACGCTGTATCGGTCGAGGGTGCATCGACACTGCCTTATCAGATTCCGAACTTGCTGGTCGATCTGCATACGCCCAAGGACATCGGCGTGCCGGTGCTGTGGTGGCGCTCAGTCGGGTCGACCCACACTGCGTTTTCGACCGAGATCGTCATCGATGAATTGGCTGTCGCGGCAAAGAAGGATCCGGTCGACTTCCGCCTCGGCCTGCTGTCGAAGCACCCGCGTCATGCTGGCGTGCTGAAACTGGCCGCCGAGAAGGCTGGCTGGGGAACTCCATTGCCTGCTGGAAAACCTGGCGAGCGCCGTGGTCGTGGCGTGGCGGTTCATGAATCGTTCCATTCTTTTGTCGCCGAAGTGGCCGAGGTGACCGTCAAGCCGGATGGCAGCTTCAGCGTCGACCGCGTCGTGGCGGCGGTGGATTGTGGCGTGGCGGTCAACCCGGACGTCATCAAGGCGCAGGTCGAGGGGTCGGTCGGATTCGCGTTGTCCGCCGTGCTTTACGGTCGCATCACCTTGAAGGAGGGCGTCGTCGAGCAGTCGAACTTCCACGACTATCAGCAGATCTCGATTTCCGAGATGCCGAAGGTCGAGGTTCACATCGTCCCCTCTGGCGAGAAACCCACGGGCATCGGCGAGCCGGCGGTGCCGCCGCTGGCGCCGGCGGTGGCGAATGCCATTGCGGCGGCAACGGGCAAGCGGCTGCGCAGCCTGCCGATCGAGACCGAGCTGCTCAAGGCCTGAGGACGGTCAATGGACAGCACCGATCTCCAGGTTCTCGAAGCCGCCCGGCGCTGGCTCGCGCACGATCGGCGCTGTGCGCTGGTGACCGTGGCGCGCACATGGGGCTCCGCGCCGCGGCCGCCCGGTGCGTGGCTGGCGCTGCGCGACGATGGCGTGATGGTCGGCTCGGTTTCGGGCGGCTGCATTGAGGACGACCTGATCGCCCGCATGTCTGACGGCCGCCTGGCCGGCGAACGCCCGTTCACGCTCGTCTACGGCGTGACGCGAGAGGATGCGACCCGCTTCGGCTTGCCGTGCGGTGGAACGCTGGAACTGGTGATCGAACCGGCACCCGACGTGGCACTGCTGGACCTGCTCGCGCAGCGCATTTTCGCGCACCGACTTGCCTCTCGCAGCATCGATCTTGCAGATGGATCGGTGCACATCGCCGATGCGCGGCGTGGCGATGCCTTGCAGTGGAACGGCACCCGCTTGACCACGATCCATGGCCCGCAGTGGCGCTTGTTGATCATTGGTGCCGGGCAGTTGTCCGTGGTGCTGGCACAGATGGCGCTGGCACTCGACTACGAGGTGGTCGTCTGCGATCCGCGCGAAGAGTATGGCGCCGAGTGGCCGGTGCCCAACACCCGCTTCGAAGCCGGCATGCCCGACGATACCGTGCTGGCGATCGAACCGGATCCGCATACCGCGATCGTAGCGCTCACGCACGATCCCAAACTGGACGACATGGCGCTGCTCGAGGCGCTCAAATCTCCGGCGTTCTACGTCGGCGCGCTCGGTTCGCGGCGTAACACGGCCATGCGCAAGTCACGCCTGCGCGAGCATTTCGATCTGTCGGAAGCCGAGGTCGGCCGCCTGCACGGACCGGTGGGCCTTTTCATCGGCAGTCGCACGCCGGCCGAGATCGCCGTTTCGATCCTGGCCGAGATCACGGCCGTCAAGCATGGGGTGACGGCGGGTGTCCGCACCGATGCAGACAGCGAAGCGGGCGCCTGCGCCAGTGTCATCGGCTGAACCGATCGTCGGCATTCTGCTTGCTGCCGGCAGCGGTCGCCGCTACGGCGGCGACAAGCTGATGCAACCGCTCGCGGACGGCGTGCCGCTGGCATGTCGCGCGGCACGTGTACTGGCAAGTGCCTGCAATCGAACCCTGGCCGTGGTCGCTGCCGGATCTGCACCCGCACTCGAAAGCGCGTTGCGTGAACTCGGTGTCGAAGTCGTCGTCGCCGCCGACGCATCGCGCGGCATGGGCCACACGCTGGCTCGCGGTGTCGACGCCGCGAGCGATGCCGGCGGCTGGGTGATCGCACTCGCCGACATGCCGGCGATACGTGTCGATACCATGCAATGCGTGGCGCGGTCGATCCGCGCGGGCGCCTCGATTGCGGCCCCGTTTCACGGCGGGCGGCGCGGCCATCCGGTCGGATTCGCGCGGGATTGGCGCGATGCGCTGCGTGCACTCGACGGCGACAGCGGCGCCCGTGCGGTGCTCGCGGCGAATGCGGAACGCATCACGCACCTCGACGTCGATGATCCGGGTGTCCTGCTCGACATCGACACGCCGGCCGATCTCGCGGCATTCGTCTCAGCGTAGCGGCTCGGCCGCTGGCTGGGTCAATACCACTTCGAACAGGCTGCCGCCGCGCTCCGGCGGCTCGAAAACCAGGTTCAAGGTACGCTCGCCTGAAAGCCGCGTGCGAGCGTAAACGCGGCTGAACACCGGGTTCTCGATCGGCCCCTGCGTCGGCGACAGCGGCGGTGGCGAAGGGGGCGGCATCGGCTCGAAGTTGCCCAGCACGGCTTGTGCCCGCGCTCGGTTGATCGTGTTGTTCGGCTGCAGGCGCAGGCGTACCCACGCCTCGTCGCCGCCCTGCACGAAATCGATCTCGGCAAACCAGGCGCGTACGCGCGAGGTCTCGCCAACCCAGGTGATGCGGTAGCGTGTTTCCTGGCGCGGCGTGAAACTGGCCGGCAGGCGCACTTCGAGCACCGCGCGCGTCACGGGTTTGAGCGCGCCCAGCCACTTCAGCAACTGGTCTTCGGTGTAGGCCTGGGCGGCGGTTGGCGGGGCAGGCAGTTCGCCAGCTGCGCTGGCCGTGGCGCAGGCGATCGAGAGCAACGCTGCCAGCAGCCGATTCGACGAAGGCATGGTCAGGGCTTGCCGCGTCGTACCCGTTCGACGTAGGCCAGGCCGTCCAGTGGCGCACCGTCGCGCTGCGAGCGCCAGACGGTTTCGGCCAGCGCATCGAGCACGATGTGCAGCGCTTCGTGGCGGTCGCCGAGCCGCGAGAAATGCGCCTCGAAGGCGGCACGCAGGCCATGCGGCTGGTCGATCGAAAGCTGCTCCTCGATCGCAAGGTGCAGCGAGAGATGCAGGAACGGGTTGGTCTCGCCCATTTCCGGCGTCCACTCGCGCGCCATGGCCGATTCCGGGTTCTCGATCAGTGCGTGGTACTCGGGATGATGCTTGACCAGGTCGGCAGCAATCACCTCGAGCTCGGTCAGCGGCAGGTGCTCGCGATGCTTGCGCCACGCCTCGATGAAGAACTGTCTTGCCTGATCACGTGTCGGGTTGTACATCAGTCAGCCTTTATCAATGCGAGCAACGCGCTGTTCTGGATCAGCGCATTGCCTTCGTAGAGCGGCGCGATCTGGCCCGCGCTGTAGGCGCCGATGAGCGGCAGGCCGGGATAGCGGTTGCGCACGATGTCGAGGTCGCGATCCTGTCCGCCATAGAAGTATGGTCCGCGGCCCATGCATGAAAACAGCACGCCGAACGATGGCGGGTCGCCAATTTCGTCTGCGGCGGCATCGACGGTGCGGCGCATGTCCTCCTCGGCGCCGAGTGGCGAGCGCAGGCCCCAGAACAGCCGTGCGCCAGGCTCGATGCGTTGGCCCAGCGTGACCGAGCGGTCGTCGTGATTGACCGATATCAGCGGCAGCACACGGAAACGGCCGCATTCGACGGCGTTGTCCAGCGCCTCGGTCACTTCGCCGACGAAGAGTTGATTGAAAGGCAGGCGGGCTTCTTCGCGCAATTCCGGTGGCAGGGCGCGCAACAGGCTGTTCAGCGCGAGCTGGTTGCCCAGGCGATGGACATCATAGCCGTCGGATGCGTCGACCATCTGCACCTCGCCCAGCGCGCGGATGCCGCGCGCCACGCCGATCGCCATGCGGGCGCCTGAGAATACGGCGGTCGCGCGTCCCTCGGGCGTGGGCTGTCCATGGCCCCATACGCGTCCCGGTGCCTGGGCGCCGGCATCGGTGGAGACGATGCCGAACCGCGCAACGCCCTCGTCGAGCCAGGCGGCGGTTGCCGCGCTGGGAACCGCAAGCGAGAGTTGTGGCGACAGCCCGGGCGCTGGCTGGCCGCGGGGCGGGCCCAGCGCAACGCCGTCGCCGATCACCATGGCGCAGGCGGCCGGCTGATCGATCGCCCAGTCCTGCTCGGTCAGCACGCCGGGTGCGGTGCAGCCCCAGACGTTCAGGCAGTTCGCCGCGCGCGATGCACCGGCGAGCACCGCATGGACGTTGCGCGCGAACTCACTGGTGAGAAACAGCATCACGCTGTGCGGGTGTTCGAGGCGGGCGCGCTCCAGTGCGAGCTTGACAGCGGTCACGGCCAGGTCGGGCAGTGCGTCGGTGCCGCGGATCAGTGCGGTGGCTACGGCAATCGCCATGAGTTCAGGTTTCCTTCGCTGGGTACAGTGAACACGGCATCGTCACGCGGTCTTGTCGACGAAAGCGCACAGATCGCGGATCAGGCAGGCCGGACAATCGGGCTTGCGCGCCTTGCAAACGTAGCGCCCGTGCAGGATCAGCCAATGGTGGGCGTGCAGGCGGAATCCCGGCGGCACCGCCTTCATGAGTTTCTGTTCGACTTCGAGTACATCCTTGCCGGGCGCCAGACCGGTGCGGTTGCCGACGCGGAAGATGTGCGTATCCACCGCGATGGTCGGCTCGCCGAAGGCAATGTTGAGCACCACGTTGGCGGTCTTGCGCCCGACGCCGGGCAGCGCCTCGAGCGCCTCGCGTTCGTTCGGCACCTCGCCGCCGTGGCGTTCGAGCAGCAGCCGGGCGGTGGCGACCACGTTCTTCGCCTTATTGCGATAGAGTCCGATGGTGCGGATGCAGTCGGCCACGCCGTCTTCGCCCAAGGCGGCCATGCGGGCGGCGTCGGGCGCGAGGCGGAACAGCTTGCGCGTGCAGAGGTTGACGCTCTTGTCCGTCGCCTGCGCCGAAAGGATCACGGCGATCAGCAGCTGGAACGGTGTCTCGTGCTCCAGTTCGCCCCGCGGTTCCGGGTTGGCGGCGGCAAAGCGGGCGAACAGTTCGCGGATCTTCCTGGGCGACATGTCGCGATTATCCGCCATCGCGGGGCACGATGGCGCGCTACGATGGGTGCTCTGGGAGGCGCACAGGATGGCGTTTCCAGAGGTGCCATTCCTGTGATTCGCATGGAATGGCGCTCGCCGGGATGGGCTGCCCAGGGGCAAGCGCGGATGCGGCTTCCAGGCCAGTGCGGTGACCGCGGTGGCGGTCGCCGCGATGCCCGGTCAGTGCGCCGGCGAAGCCTGCTGCAACGCGCGTGCGGCGGCTCGCGCTTCGAGCCAGTTCTTGCCTGCGATCAGCAAGCCGAGAAAGATGAAGGCGCCGGGTGGCAGCACGGCGGCAAGGAAACCCGGGTAATCGGCCGGCAGCACCTGCAGCGGGCGCAGCGAGGGAACGATCATCTCGATGCCGCCGAACAACTGGCCGGTGCCGACGATCTCGCGCACGCCGCCGAGGAGCGCGAGCACCCAGAGCAGCCCGATGCCCATGGCGATGCCGTCGACGGTCGATTCGAGCGGCGTGTTCTTGGCGGCAAAGGCTTCGACGCGCGCCAGCACGATGCAGTTGGTGACGATCAGCGGAATGAAGATGCCGAGTACCAGGTAGAGCGGGTGCAGCCACGCGTTGAAGGCGAGGTCGACCACCGTGACCAGCGCGGCGATGATCAGGATGAACACCGGGATGCGGATCTCGTAGGGGATCAGGTTGCGCAACAGCGAGATCGCCACGTTGGCCATTGCCATTACCAGGATGGTAGCCAGCCCGAGCGATACCGCATTGACGAAACTGGTGCTGATGGCGAGGATTGGGCATAGGCCGAGGATCTGCACCAGGCCGGTGTTCTGCTTCCATATGCCGTTCCAGGCGATGTCCTTCCACGGTGACGTGGCGGCCTCCAGTGCTTCTTCGGCGATGGTCTGCGTGGTCTGTTCGCTCATGCCGGGCTCCTGCTCAGGATGAAGGCAATCTGCTGCCGTTCGGGGCAGCGAATAGCTTGTCGCGCTGTGCGGCGGCGAAAACCACCGCGCGCCCGACCGCGTTGGTGACGGCGCGCGCACTGATCGTTGCGCCGGTGACGAAATCGAAACTTCCGCCATCCTTCTTCACGCGCCACTGCGTTTCGGGCAACTGCGCCAGACCCTTGGCGTTGAACTGGGTGATCCAGGGCGCGTCCTTGCGCTTGTCCTTGCGCGGGTCGATGTAGTCGCCCAGGCCGGGCGTCTCGCGATGCGCGGTGACGCGCACGCCCGAAACGCTGCCGTCGGCACGCACCGCGATCACCAGGTTGATCCTTCCGCTATAGCCGTCAGGCGCGATTGCCTCGATCACCAGACCGGCCGGCTGGCCGCCCTTGCGGGCGCGATAGACGCGCGCCGTGTCGTCGATGCCCAGTTGCCGTGTCGGACCGAGTTCGACATGGTCCTCCAGCAGATCGTTGTCGTACTCCGCACGCGGCAGTACCTCGTTGATCAACAGCATTTTCTCCTCGCGCGCGGCGAGGTCGATCGCGGGCTTGGTGGCCGAGTACGTCCACGCCATGACGCCGGTAAACACCACAGTGAAAACCAGCAGCGTCAAGGCCGTGCGCAGGGAAACGGTGGTGACGCTGGACGGATTCATCATTGCGTTCGAGCCTCAGTCGTCCTTGTGCCCGAACACCGGTGGCTGCGTCTTCATGTCGATCAGCGGCACGCAGATGTTCATCAGCAATACGGCGAAGGCGATGCCGTCCGGATAGGCGCCGAAGGTGCGGATGACTACCGTGACCAATGCGGCGCCGGCGGCGAAGATCAGCTTGCCGCGCGGCGTGGTGGCGCCCGACACCGGGTCGGTGACGATGAAGAACGCCGCCAGCATCGTGCCGCCTGAGAGCAGGTGAAAGATCGGCGCCGCAAACTGGTCGGCATTGATCAGGTGTAGCAGTCCGGCGACCACGACGATGCCCGAGATGAACGCTGCCGGCATGTGCCAGGAGATGATGCGCTGTTGCCACAGATACAGGCCGCCAAGCAGGTACGCAACGGCGATCCATTCCCAGCCGCGTCCGCCGAACAGGCCGAACGCGGTGCCGCCGGCCAGCACCTGCGCGACCGTCTGGGTGCCGGCCGCGGAATGCATCGCGGTGCGCAGCGCGTCGAGCGGCGTGGCGCCGGTGATGGCATCGAGCGTGCGTTCGCCCCCAAGGATCAGGTCGAGCTGCGATGCGAAGTCCACGCCGGCGTGCGGCCACTGCGACATCAGCGCCGGGAAGGCGACGATGGTGATCGCGTAGGCGGCCATCGCCGGGTTGAAGGGGTTCTGGCCCAGTCCGCCGTAGAGCTGCTTGACGATGACGATGGCAAACAGCGTGGCGCCCGCCGTGATCCACCAAGGCACGATCGGCGGAAAGGTCAGCACGATCAGCCACGCGGTGACGATGGCAGACAGATCGGCCAGGAAGATGCCCATCGGGCGGCCGCGTGCGTGCAGCATTGCCGCCTCGCCGGCGAGTGCGGCGGCCGATGCGATCGCCAGGTTCACCAGGATCCCGGCACCGAAGTACCAGACATAGGCCGCAATGCCCGGCACCAGCGCGAGCAGTACCCGGAGCATGACGCTCTGCACGCTGGCCGGCTTGCGGACGTAGGGAGAATTGTTCAAGTCGGATTTCCAGGGACGGCGCATGACGGCGCGCGGCGCAACCGTCGCAAGCGTGTGCGAGCCGGGCATGGTGTCACGAATCGGGTTGCGGTTCGGGTCACGATGCACCGTCCTCGTCGTGGGTCTTGGCCATCTCGCGGATCTTCGCGCGGCGTGCCTCGATCTCGGCGATTTCGGCCCGCTTTGCATCGGACAGATTGTCCGTATTCTTCGGCGATACGGCTTCGCGCTGCTTGCGCGCACGCTCGATGGCGGCCTCGATCAGGGCCTTCTTCGGGTCGGCGGCCGGCGCAGTTTCGGCCGCAACCGGGGCTGAAAGGTCCGCCGTGGCGGGCTGCGGCGGTGCCGATGGTGTAGCGACCGTGCCTTCCGCCTGCGCCGCGGCGGCGGCGGCCTGCAGCGCATCGCCTGCGGGCGCCGCCGCGGGGACGGCCTTCTTTTCGGCAGTCTGGCGCCCGGCTGCGGTCTTGGCGGCGAGCTTGGCGGCCTTTTCCTCCTTCTCGCGTTCTTCGCGGAAGGTCCGGAACTCGAAGCGTTCGCGCGCCGAATCGGCCGCTGCCTTGTCCCGTTCGCGTGCCCAGATCTCGGTCTTGGCGAAGCGGTAGTAGTCGACCAGAGGAATGTGGGACGGGCAGACGTAGGCACAGCAACCGCATTCGATGCAGTCGAACAGGTGGTATTCCTGCGCCTTGCCGAAATTCTTCGCGCGTGCGAACCAGTACATCTCGTGCGGCTGGAGATCGGCCGGACAGACGTCCACGCAGGCGGTGCAGCGGATGCAGGGCATCTCCGGCGGCGGCGGCGGAAACATCGCCCTGGAGCCGGCGATGACGCAGTTGGTCGCCTTGACCACCGGCACGTCCGGGTTGGGCATCAGGTAGCCCATCATCGGGCCGCCCATGATGGTGCGGTCGGTGTCGGGCCGGCCGCCCGCGAGCTTCACCAGGTGCGACATCGGCGTGCCGAACAGTACCTCGTAGTTGCGCGGGCGCTCGACGTTGCCGCTGACCGTGACGATGCGCGATATCAGCGGGCGGCCGAGGTTGAGCGTCTCGTGGATTGCGTAGGCGGTGCCGACGTTGAAGCATTGCACGCCGTAGTCGGTGCTGCGCGATCCGTGCGGCACTTCGATGCCGGTGAGCACGCGGATGAGCTGCTTGGCGCCGCCGGCCGGGTAGCGCGTCGGCACCACGACGACATCCATCCGTTCGCCGAGTGCCCTCGCCGCTTCGCGCATCGCTTGCGCCGCCTCGGGCTTGTTGTCCTCGATGCCGATCAGCACGTCTTGCGCGCCCAGCATGTGGCGCATGATCTGCGCGCCGCGCAGGATGTCCTGCGCGCGCTCGCGCATCAGCATGTCGTCGCAAGTGATGTAGGGCTCGCACTCGGCACCGTTGAGGATGAGCGTCATGCGCTTGTCCCTGGCGCCCTTGAGCTTGAGGTGACTCGGGAATACCGCGCCGCCGAGCCCGACAACACCCGCGTCGCGCAGCGTGTCGCGGATCTCGTCGGGCTGCATGCTGCGGTAGTTCGACGGATACAGCGGCATCCAGGCTTCTTCGCCGTCGGGCTCGATTACCACCGACAGCATGGCGAGTCCGGAAGTGTGCGCCATCACGCGCGGCTCGACTGCGACGATCTTGCCCGAGGTCGGCGCGTGGACCGCTGCGGAGACGTTGCCGTCGGCAGCGCCGATGCGCTGGCCCTTGAGTACGCGCTCGCCTGCCTGCACGAGCGGGTGCGGTGTGCCGCCGATGCTTTGGTGCAGCGGCACCACCAGGTGCGGCGGCAGCGGCGCGACGACGATCGGCTCGCGCGTCGATTGCGCCTTGTTGGTTTCCGGCTTGACGCCCCCGTGGAAATTGAAGAGTTCTCGCATCATGGGTGACGGGGCCGCTCAGGCAGCCTTCTTGTCCTCCGCCGGTTTGATCTCGATCACCGGATACTTCCACTTCCAGGTCTCGACTGTCTCGCCGATCGGCTGCATGGTGATGCAATTCACGGGGCAGGGCGGGAGGCACAGCTCGCAGCCCGTGCACAGCGGTGCGACGATGGTGTGCATCTGCTTGGCCGCGCCGACGATGGCGTCCACCGGGCAGGCCTGGATGCACAGCGTGCAGCCGATGCAGGTGGCCTCGTCGATGATTGCCACCGATTTCGGCTTCTCGACGCCGTGCTCGGCATTGAGCGGCTTGAACTCGCGCCCGAGCAGGTCGGCCAGCTTGCGGATGCCTTCCTCGCCACCTGGTGGGCACTGGTTGATGTCGGCTTCGCCCTTGGCGATGGCCGTGGCATAGGGTCGGCAGCCGGGAAAGCCGCACTGCCCGCACTGCGTCTGCGGCAGGATGGCGTCGACCTTGTCGACCAGCGGGTCGCCCTCGACCTTGAACTTGATCGAGGCCCAGCCGAGCGCGGCGCCCAGCACGACGGCGCCGAGCGCCATGATCAGGAGTGCGGACAGCATCAGTGGTACTTGTCGAGCCCAGCGAAACCCATGAAGGCGAGGCTCATCAGGCCGGCAGTGATCATCGCGATCGCGGTGCCGCGGAAGGGCAGCGGAACGTCGGCGCCGTCGAGACGCTCCCGGATGCCGGCGAACAGCACCAGCGCCAGCGAAAAGCCCGCTGCCGAGCCGGCGCCATAGAGCAGCGATTCGACGAAACCGTGCTTGAGCGACACGTTGAGCAGCGGCACACCGAGCACGGCGCAGTTGGTCGTGATCAGCGGCAGGTAGATGCCCAGCACCTGATGCAGCACCGGGCTGGTTTTCTGGATCACCAGCTCGGTGAGCTGAACGATGGCCGCGATGGTGACGATGAATGCCAGCGTGCGCAGGTATTCGAGACCGAACGGCGACAACAGCCAGTGGTCGATGATGAAGCTGGCGCCGCAGCCCAGCGTGAGCACGAAGGTGGTGGCCGCACCCATGCCGACGGCCGTTTCCAGCTTCTTCGACACGCCCATGAACGGGCACAGGCCGAGGATGCGCACGAAGACCACGTTATTGACGAGGACCGTGCCGAGGATGATAAAGAAGTAACTGGTCATTGGGTGGACGGCAGAATCACCAGATTATCCCTTTTTGCGCCGCACCACTCAACCCTGCGGGCCTCGCAGGCATTTGAACATGAAGCTATTTATGAGCGGCAGATGCGTGTCCGCAGTCGTTCGAATGGCCTCAGGCGGCCTGCCAGTCGCGGCATGCATGCACCGCGTCAGCCACGAGCTGCGGGCCGCGGTAGATCAGGCCCGAGTAGATCTGCACCAGGCTTGCGCCGGCGTCGAGCTTGGCGCGCGCGTCTTCGCCGCAGAGGATGCCGCCGACACCGATGATCGGGATTTCACCCTTCAGCTTGCGTGCGAGTTCCGCCACCACTTCGGTCGAGCGATGCAGAAGCGGCCCGCCCGAGAGGCCGCCGGTCTCATGTTCCAGCGGATGTCCGGCGATGCCGTCGCGCGCGATGGTGGTGTTGGTGGCGATCACCGCATCGATGCGGTGCCAGCGCAGTGCGTCGCAGATCACCGTGAGCTGCGTTTCGTCGAGGTCCGGCGCGATCTTGAGTGCCAGCGGCGTGTAGCGGCTGTGCCGGTCGGCGAGCTTGGCCTGGGCATCCTTCAGCTTGCCGAGCAGCGCGTCGAGTTCGTCGCCGCCCTGCAACTGGCGCAGGTTCTTGGTGTTCGGCGAGCTGATGTTGACCGTCACGTAGGTGGCGTAGGGATAGACGCGGTTCAGGCAGGTGACGTAGTCGTCGGCCGCGCGCTCGATCGGCGTGTCGAAATTCTTGCCGATGTTGATGCCCAGCACGCCCTGGTATTTCGCGCTGCGCACGTTGGCGATCAGCGTGTCGAGCCCGCCGTTGTTGAAGCCCATGCGGTTGATGATCGCCTGATGCTCCGGCACGCGGAATAACCTTGGCCGCGGGTTGCCCGGCTGCGGGCGCGGTGTGACGGTGCCGACTTCGATGAATCCAAAGCCGAATCCGGCCAAGCCATCGATGCATGCCGCATTCTTGTCCAGTCCGGCCGCCAGCCCCACGCGATTGGGAAACTGGATGCCCATCACCTGCACCGGGTTGCCGTGTTCGACGCCGCAGCGCGGCGCCAGCGGCGAGCCGGCCAGCATCTTCAGCGAGGAAAGGGTCAGGTCGTGAGCGGTTTCCGCGTCGAGCGCGAACAGCAGGGGGCGGGCCAATCGATAGAGCATAGGCGAAGTGTACCCGACGGCGCCGTTTGATGCCCGCCGTGGCGGGGGACTGTGCGGCCCCGGGATCGGCTAAAATGCCGCTTTTCCTGCCCGAAGACCACGCATGAAAGCGACTTTTCTGGATTTCGAGCAACCGATTGCCGACCTCGAGACCAAGATCGAGGAGTTGCGTTTCGTCCAGGACGACTCCGCGGTCGACATCTCAGAAGAGATCGCCCGGCTCGAAACCAAGAGCCAGGCGCTCACCAAGGACATCTACGCCAAGCTGACGCCGTGGCAGAGCGCGCTGGTCGCGCGCCACCCGCAGCGGCCCTACACGCTCGATTACATCGAGCATATGTTTACCGATTTCGAAGAGATGCATGGTGACCGCGCCTTTGCCGACGACCACGCCATCGTCGGCGGCATGGCGCGTTTCAACGGGCAGGCTTGCATGGTCATCGGCCACCAGAAGGGCCGCGACACGCGCGAGAAGATCCTTCGCAACTTCGGCATGCCGCGCCCCGAAGGCTATCGCAAGGCGCTGCGGCTGATGCGCCTGGCCGAGAAGTTCGGCATGCCGGTGTTCACCTTCATCGATACGCCGGGCGCGTATCCCGGCATCGACGCCGAGGAGCGCGGCCAGTCGGAGGCCATCGGCCACAATCTCTACGTGATGGCCGAGCTGAAGGTGCCGATCATCGCCACCGTCATCGGCGAAGGCGGCTCGGGCGGCGCGCTCGCCATCGCGGTGGCCGACAGCGTGTTCATGATGCAGTACGCCACCTATTCTGTGATCTCGCCCGAGGGCTGCGCCTCCATCCTCTGGAAGAGCGCCGACAAGGCGGGCGAGGCGGCCGAGATCATGGGCATCACCGCCAGCCGCCTCAAGTCGCTTGGCCTGATCGACCGCATCGTGTCGGAGCCGCTTGGCGGCGCGCATCGCGACCATCGCGCCGCCGCGCAAAGCCTCAAGCGCGCGCTGCAGGACGCGCTGCGCCAGTGCGCCGATCTGTCGCCCGGCGATCTGGTCGAGAAGCGTTTCGACCGGCTGATGGGCTATGGCAAGTTCAAGGAACAGCAGGTCGCCTGATCTTCCCAATGCTTTGATCGCGGCGCTGCGCGCCGCTTGCGTGCGTCACGGCCTGCCCGGCACGCGCGTCGTGGTCGGTCTCTCGGGCGGGCGCGACTCGGTGGTCCTGCTGCACGGTCTCGTCACCCTGCGTGGCGAACTCGGCATCGCGCTTTCCGCCCATCACGTCCATCACGGTCTCAGTCCCAACGCCGACGCCTGGGCCGCATTCTGCGCCGACCTCTGTGCCCGGCTCGACGTGGTGTTCTCCTGCGATCGCGTGGCCGTCGCGCGCGACAGTGGCGAAGGTATCGAGGCTGCTGCCCGCAGTGTGCGCCACGCCAGCCTTGCCGCCCGCGACGCGGACTGGGTCGCACTCGCGCATCATCGCGGCGACCAGGCCGAAACCATGCTGCACAACCTGCTGCGTGGTGCCGGTGTGCGTGGTCTGGCCGGCATGCCTGTCGAGCGAGCGGCGGCGGGCGGTCGCGCGCGATTGGTCCGCCCGCTGCTCGATGTGCCGCGTGCGACGATTGACGCCTACCTCGCCCGCCACGCACTCGACTGGATCGAGGACGAATCGAACCGCGATGCCGGCTATACGCGCAACTGGCTGCGCGGCGCGGTGATGCCGCTGCTCGCGCAGCGCTACCCGCAAGCCGATGTCGCGTTTGCGCGCAGCGCCGCGCAGGCCGCCGAGGCGCAGCACCTGCTCGACACACTGGCCGCCATCGACCATGCCGCCTGCGCCCCGGCCGGGCGGGTGCGGCTCGATGCGCTGCGCACGCTGGATGCGTCGCGCGCGCGCAACGTGCTGCGCCACTTGCTGCACGAAGCCGGGGAACGCATGCCGGACGCTGCGAGGTTGCATGAGTTGCAGCGCCAGCTCGCCACGGTGTCGAACGACAGCGACTTCGCCTTCGCGCTCGAAGCCATCGAGCTGCGCACCTACGCCGGCGAACTGCACCTGCTCCCGTGCGCGTCCGGCCCGCAACCCGGATGGCATGGCGGCCCGCGCATGCCCTGGTCCGGCGAGACACATCTGGATTGGCCGGGTGGCCGGGTGTCGTTCGGGAAGTCCGTCGGAAGCGGCTTCGCGGCCGAGCACATCGCCGGTCGAACCTGCCATCTCGCCGCGCGTCGGGGCGGCGAACATATCAAGCCAGACGCACGGCGCCCGCGCCGCTCGCTCAAGCACTGGTTCCAGGATATCGGCATCCCGCCGTGGGAGCGCGAACGCCTGCCTGTGCTCTGGTGCGGCGACGATGTCGTGTGGGTGCCATGCATCGGCATCGATGTCGCGTACCAGTGCGGTGAGGGCGCGGCGGGATGGGAGCCGGCGTGGGAGCCCGGTCGTTGATCCGTTACGCTCATTGTGTCATGGCAACGACCTGCGGGGCGCGTGGATAGGCGACGACGGCAGCGCCTGCCGTGAGGGGCAGATGGATAGTGGTTCGCCGGGCGGCATGCTCTGGGAGGTCCATTTCATGCGGTTTTCCGGGGGGGCTGTATAACCCGGCCCTGCCGCACGACGCGAGGTCGCGGCGACGCGCATAGCAGCGCCCTGTGTCGCAGCGTGTCCGAAGGACAGTGCCCAGGAAAGCGGCCGGCCGGTGCAATGGCGGGTGCACGGACTGGCTTCGCGTCCTTGTCCGCGAGGAGCGGACACGGCGCAACGAAGAAAAGAAGGGCCACGTTACGGAGGAGAAACGTGGCCCGAGTCGAAATGCGTGGCGTTGCGTTCTACATGACTGGCGCGACCCAGTCGGGTGATGCGATGTTCCGTTCAGTCTCCGCCACGAAGGTACTGGACGCTGAACATCGAAGGGGGATTGGCCTTGGGCTCGCTCTGCATCTTCAGCGCAAGCGCGGTGCAGTGCTTCGACTGGACGTCGAGCATCGATGCCGTCGTGTAGATCATGATGCCCGCGTCCTTGTTGACCGGCGCGTGGTAGGCCGAATCGGAATAGCCGACCTGCCAGCGCTTCCACAACTCGCCCTTCTTGTCGTAGATCAGGATCATCGGGAACACGGTGGCCTGCGCGTCGAGATACATGATCCGTTTTCCGATCGGGCTGCTCGACAGCGTCGGCACGGCTTCGAGGACGTGTACCGTGCGCAGGGACCAGGGAATGTTCGGGAAGCACTCGCCCTGTCCGTGGAAGGTCACCATGCCGTAGCCATCCGCATCCTTCGGTGCGGTGTTCTTGAGCTGGCTATGCCGATAGACGGGCATCAGCATCGACTTGGTGTCGACGTACTTCCATTCGGCATCGAGCACGCGGCCGTTGTAGCCCTCGAAGTCCTCGATCATCAGGTCGGAGCCGAGGAAGGAGTCGGTCGTCTGCCCCGTCGCCAGACGACGCACGCGGCGCTGGAAACCGAGGTAGAGATAGGATTCGTCGAGCTTGGTGTCATCGTCGAAGCGCTGGATCAGGAGCTGCGTGTTCTTCAGATCCTGCGGACCCAGCACCTTCAGGTAGATGTTGCGATAGATGCCGGACGGGTTGGGTGTGATGTCGGCCACCGGTTCTTGCGTCGTGCGGTGCTTCAGGCTGATAAAGTGGAAGTCGAAGTCGATCTGCCGTTCGACCTTGCCGGTCGCATAGTCCTTGTACAGCCACGGAAACGGGTAGATGCGCCCGCTGTCGCCGACGATCTGGCTGTACTTGTAATTGAAGGCCAGCTTCTCGCCGGCGCGCGGATCGGTCTTGTTCGGTTGATAGGGGAACGGACGCCCGGCGACGTAACCCTCGATCGTTCCCGGCTTGGCGCCGAGCTTCACCTGTTCGGCATTCTTCTTGGTTGCCGCAATGTAGTTGGGATGCAGGCTGACCGAATGCGCCTCCTCGACCGCGATTTCCATCTCGCCCTTCGAGATCAGCGAGTAGGTCGCGCTGTCGATGATGTCTTTGAAGCGCTCGACGTTGCCCTTGTTGATGGTGATGCCCGGTGTGAGGCCGGCGAAGCTCGGGAAGCCCTTCTTGTAGGGGAAGAACGATGCATCGATATCGGCTTCGCTGACTGCATGCACGCCGCTGGCCGCGGCAGCGGTTGCCACCGCGACCACCATGGCCCGAATCAGTCCTTGTTTCATTTGTCGTTTCCTCCAGGATGCCGCGCGCCGGCCTTTGCCGGCGCGCGGTGGTATGTCATCAGAACTTGTACTTGACCGTGACGTAGGCCTGGTTTTCCTTCCAGGCTGCGCCGATGGGACCGGCGCGGAAGCGGCCCAGCGGCTCGAGCCCGCCCAGGCCGATCGAGCCCGGGGCGAACGGCTGCCCGTCGTCGCTGTAGGTGGTAAACGGCGGGAACGGGTTGCACGACCGACAGTCGTCGAACTTCCAGCGGCTGTCGCCTTCGCGGCCCTTGACGTTGGCCCCCACCGTGAGCTTCAGGTTGTCGGTGAAGCTCCACTCGAGCTGCGGCGAGGCCACCCAGGCGTGCGCCCGGAAGTCGCGCGCCAGAATGAGCTGCGGACTGACCCGGTCGTTCATCAGGAAGGCCTTGATCAGCAGCGTGCCGATCACGTTGTCCTTCCAGTCGGGGATGCCCACCGGCCCGTAGATGCTCTGCTCGTAGTCGTGGTCGAAGATGTGCTGGTAGAACAACTGGCCCGAGAACAACGTGGTGCGGTTCGGGTTGATCCACGGGATGAAGGTCGGCCGGTCGATGCCGATCACCGAGCGGAACACCTTGTTCTTCGAGTACAGCTTCGGACGGCTGGTGTTGGGGAATTCCTCGCCGTCGGTCAGTGCGCCTTCCAGGCGCACCGCCGCCTTGAGCGCATCGATCTGGAAGTCCATCGAGCCGCCGACCAGATTGACGCGCGGGTAGTGCACGTCGAAGGCGATCAGGTGGCTCACGCCGGGGAAGCCCGGCGGGTTGCCGCCCACGCCGATGAACGGGTTGACGCCCCCGGTGTTGAAGGCGCGCAGGCTGGGCAGTTGCGAGCGGTAGGTCAGCGCGTTGAGCGAGAAGGCCAGTCCGCCCTGGGTCACGCCTTCGTATTTCACGCCCAGTTGCATGCCCCGGCCCCAGCTCGGGAGCTTCACGTCACGGATGCCGATCTGGTGCGGCCCGAAGTTGGTCGCCAGCCAGTGGTCCGGCGGCAGCCCGATGGCGGCGGCCGCCCCGGCCGGCAGGTGCGCGAAGTTGGCCACCGTGCCGCCGTTGTCCCACAGGTTGACCATGCCGCGGAAGAAGCAGCCAGCATCGAGGATCACGTTGGGACTGCCGCACTGGCCCAGGTTGTTGGCGCGAAACTGGTCGAAGTTCCACACCAGCTGCAGGTTGCGCTCCTGCAACAGGTCCGACCCACCCATGCGGTATTCGGCCTGCACGATCCACTGCGGGATACGGATGTCTTCGAGTTCGTCGTAGATGTTGTTGCGCGAGTAGTCGACCGGGTTGATCACGTCGAGCACGCGAAAGAGGTCCGTGCGGCCCCATACCACCTGCTGCTTGCCCACCTTGAGGAACAGCGACTTGTTGTCGCCCAGGTCGAAGGTGTTCTTGACGTAGGCTTCGCGGATGAAGTCCAGGTTGTCGTTGAATTCCGGGAATTCCAGCCCGGTGAGCGACTGGTCGCCGTAGCCGCCGAAGTCGCGGCAGCCGCGCTTGTCGCGGTCGCACGGGCGCACCGGCACGCCGAAGGCCACCCCACCCTTGGTGTCGTGCCAGCGGTCTCCGAGCACGCGCAGCCCGTCGTTGGGGTTGATGGCCAGCATCTGCGCCGGGTTGAGGAAGGCGTTGGTGGTGAGGCCCAGCGGCGGACCAGCGGCCACGTCGCGCGTGACCACCGGACCGGCGGCCCCGCCATGGGGAACTTGCGCCACGATGCCGCCGCCGCGGCTGATGGTGCTCTCCAGCGTGATCGGCCCGCCGGCATCTTCGCCGTATTCGTCCTTGTTGAGCCGATAGACCCCGTCCCAGGTCCCGCGCAGGATGCCGTGGAAGCTCCAGCCCGCATTGAGCTTCTTGTCCGCTTCGACCTGCAGCGTGTTGCGGAATTTCGACAGCCCCACCCGGTGACCCGTGTTGTCCTTGCCCCGCACGTGCGTGTCGTTCTCGTAGTAAATGTCCACCTTCCACGGCTCGCTCGTGATC
>JAEUNL010000034.1 GCA_016791115.1 Rhodocyclaceae bacterium | reverse complement strand
ACCGGCATGTCCTGCACCTCGAACTCGTAGATCGCTTCCATGCCGAGGTCCGCGAAGGCAACCACGCGCGCGCCGCGGATCGCCTTGGATACCAGGTAAGCGGCGCCGCCAACCGCCATCAGGTAGACCGCCTGGTTGTCGCGGATGGCGTCGATCGCCGCCGGGCCGCGCTCGGCCTTGCCGACCATGCCGAGCAGGCCGGTCTGTTCGAGCATCTGACGGGTGAACTTGTCCATGCGCGTGGCGGTGGTGGGGCCGGCAGGGCCGACTACCTCGTCGCGCACCGGGTCGACCGGGCCGACGTAGTAGATGAAGCGGTTGGTGAAGTCGACCGGCAGCTTCTCGCCTTTGTTGAGCATGTCGACCATGCGCTTGTGCGCGGCGTCGCGGCCTGTGAGCAGCTTGCCGTTGAGCAGCAGCACGTCGCCGGGCTGCCAGCTCGCCACTTCCTCGCGCGTGACGGTGTCGAGGTTCACGCGCTTGCCCTTGCTGCTGTCGTAGGTGAGCGAGGGCCAGTCGGCGAGCGAGGGCGGTTCGAGCTTGGCCGGTCCGCTGCCGTCGAGGTGGAAATGCACATGGCGCGTGGCGGCGCAGTTGGGGATCATGGCGATCGGCAGACTGGCGGCGTGCGTCGGGTAGTCCATGATCTTGACGTCGAGCACGGTGGTAAGGCCGCCGAGGCCCTGCGCGCCGATGCCCAGCGCATTCACTTTTTCCAGCAATTCGAGGCGCAATTCTTCGGTTCGGCTGAGCGCTTCGCCCCTGGCGGCTTTCGCCTTGAGTTCGTGAATGTCGACCGGCGCCATCAGCGATTCCTTCGCGAGGAGCATCGCCTTCTCGGGCGTGCCGCCGATTCCGATGCCGAGGATGCCCGGCGGACACCAGCCGGCACCCATGGTCGGCACGGTCTTGAGTACCCAATCGACGATCGAGTCGCTCGGGTTGAGCATCACCATCTTCGACTTGTTCTCCGAGCCGCCGCCCTTGGCCGCGCAGATCACTTCGACGTGGTCGCCCGGCACGACCTCGGTGTGGACCACGGCGGGCGTGTTGTCCTTGCTGTTGGTGCGTTTGCCGGCGGGGTCGAGCAGTACCGAGGCGCGCAGTTTGTTGTCCGGATTGTTGTAGGCACGGCGCACGCCTTCGTTGCACATTTCCTGCAGCGACAGCGTGGCGTCCCATTTCACGTTCATGCCGACCTTGAGGAAGATCACCGCGATGCCGGTGTCCTGGCAGATCGGGCGGTGGCCTTCGGCGCACATGCGGCTGTTGATCAGGATCTGCGCGATGGCGTCCTTCGCGGCCACGCTCTGCTCCTGCTCGTAGGCGGCGGTCAGCGCCTTGATGTAATCGGCCGGATGGTAGTAGCTGATGTACTGGAAGGCGTCGGCGACGCTCTGGATGAAGTCTTCCTGGCGGATGGGCTGGCTCATGGTGGTGGGTCCCGTGCTGTATTGCTTCAGTGCTTGGTGTTGGCGCTCAGGGCCAGCGTCTGCATCATCACCTTGTCGGTCCAGGCGATGGCCAGGGCGGAAACCAGGAAGGCCATGTGGATGGCGATCTGGGTGTAGATCACGCGATCCTCCACGTGCGCGGCGTTGATGAAGGTGCGCAGCAGGTGGATCGAGGAGATGCTGATCAGCGCGACGGCGAGCTTGACCTTCAGCACACCGGCGTTGACGTGCGAAAGCCATTCGGGCTGGTCGGGGTTTCCTTCGAGATCGAGCTTGGAGACGAAGGTTTCGTAGCCGCCGATGATGACCATGATCAGCAGGTTGGCGATCATGACCACGTCGATCAGGCCGAGAACGAGCAGCATCACCTCGGCTTCAGTCAGCGATCCGGCCTTGGTGACGAGGATCGCTAGCTCGTGCATGAACTGATAGACGTAAACGCCCTGTGCGACGATCAGGCCGAGGTAAAGCGGCGCCTGAAGCCAGCGGCTCCAGAAAATGAACATTTCGATGGGGCGAGTGACTTGATTCATGGGTTCTCGGAATTGGGGGGTCGCTCGGGAACGCTGCCTGGAAACCGGGCAGCAGCCCCTGCGAAGAGTGCGAATTCTACCATTGCGGCGCTGCCGCACCTGCGGCACGCCGGTGATGTGCGATGCCGGAAGTGGTTCGCATCAAGCGGCTGTGCGGAGTTGGCACGCGGGCTGGCGGGGAAAGTAAGCGGTGTGTAAGCTAGATTCCGCGTAATTGCAAAAATCTCTTAGAATGCCCGGACCGGAAACGGACCAACACAAACAAAACAATAGGTGGAATGCCACGTTCCACCACCCAGCAGAAGGAGGATCGGGTGCCGTCGCAAGATCGGTTAATCCATCCGGCAGTTTCCGAGCAGTAGTGCCAATACAGACTCAGTGACAGGAGAGGGAAAGCAATGTCCGCCAACGAATCCGCCGAAACCCGGCTCTACCCGCCCCCCGCAGAATTCGCCGCAAAGGCCGCCGTTTCGGGCGTGGCAGCCTACAAGGCGCTATGCGACGAAGCCGAGAGGGATTACGAAGGGTACTGGGCGCGCCTGGCGCGCGAGCATGTGGCGTGGAAGAAGCCGTTCACTCAGGTTCTCGACCAGAGCAATTCGCCGTTCTTCAAATGGTTCTCCGACGGCCAGCTCAACGTTTCGTACAACTGCCTGGATCGCCAGGTCGAAGCCGGTCTCGGCGACAAGACCGCAATCATTTTCGAAGCAGACAACGGTGACGTTACCAAGGTTTCCTACAAGCAGCTCCTGTCCAAGGTCAGCCAGTTTGCCAATGGCCTGAAGAAGCTTGGAATCAAGAAGGGCGACCGCGTCATCATTTATATGTCGATGGGTGTCGAGGGCATCGTTGCGATGCAGGCCTGTGCACGTATCGGCGCGACGCACTCGGTGGTGTTCGGCGGCTTTTCGGCCCAGTCGCTGCGCGACCGCATCAACGACGCGGGCGCCGTGGCGGTGATCACAGCCGACGAGCAGTGCCGCGGCGGCAAGAACATCCCGCTCAAGCCGGCGGTAGACGAAGGCATCAACATGGGCGGCTGCGAGTCGATCAAGAACGTGGTCGTCTTCAAGCGCACCGGCGGTGCCTGCAACATGGTGGCGGGCCGCGACGTTTGGTGGCATGACGTGGTCGAAGGCCAGTCGGACGTTTGCGAACCCGAGTGGGTTGACGCCGAGCATCCGCTGTTCCTGCTCTACACGTCCGGTTCGACCGGCAAGCCGAAGGGCGTTCAGCACTCTACCGGCGGCTATCTGCTCCACGCCATCCTGACGATGAAGTGGACGTTCGACATCAAGCCGGACGACGTGTTCTGGTGTACCGCCGACATCGGCTGGGTCACCGGCCATACCTACATCACTTACGGTCCGCTTGCCTGCGGTGCGACCGAGATCGTGTTCGAAGGCGTGCCGACCTACCCGGACGCAGGCCGGTTCTGGAAGATGATCCAGGACCACAAGGCTTCCATCTTCTACACGGCGCCGACGGCGATCCGCTCGCTGATCAAGGCTTCGGAAACCAATCCCGCGGTTGCGCCGACCAAATACGACCTGTCGAGCCTGCGCCTGCTTGGTTCGGTGGGTGAGCCGATCAATCCGGCCGCCTGGACTTGGTATCATCAGAACGTCGGCGGCAGCAGGTGCCCGATCGTCGATACCTTCTGGCAGACGGAAACTGGTGGCCACATGATCACCCCGCTGCCGGGCGTGACCTCGCTGATCCCGGGATCCTGCACGCTTCCCTTCCCGGGCATCATGGCGGCGATCGTTGACGAGACCGGCGCCGACGTGCCGAATGGCAACGGCGGCATCCTCGTCGTCAAGAAGCCGTGGCCGGCAATGATCCGCACCATCTGGGGTGATCCGGATCGGTTCAAGAAGTCCTACTATCCGGCCGACTTCCAGGGCAAGTACTACCTGGCTGGCGACGGCGCGATCCGCGACAAGGACAGTGGCTACTTCACGATCACCGGACGCATCGACGACGTGCTGAACGTCTCCGGCCACCGCATGGGCACGATGGAAATCGAGTCCGCGCTGGTTGCGCATCCGAAGGTGGCGGAAGCCGCAGTCGTGGGCCGTCCGGACGATCTGACCGGCGAGGCGATCGTGGCTTTCGTCGTGCTGCGCACGGCCCGCCCGACCGGCGACGATGCGAAGAAGCTCATTTCCGAACTGCAGGCCTGGGTTGGCAAGGAAATCGGCCCGATCGCAAAGCCCAAGGACATCCGCTTCGGCGACAACCTGCCCAAGACGCGTTCCGGCAAGATCATGCGCCGTCTGCTGCGCTCGCTCGCAAAGGGCGAGGACGTCACGCAAGACACGTCGACGTTGGAGAACCCGGCGATCCTCGAGCAGCTCAAGGGCTAGGCACGGTTTAGGCAAAGCGCCGGCCCACAAGGCCGGTGCCCTGGGAGGGGGAGAGGGGCGCACGAGCGCCCCTCTGTTTTTCCGTGTCATCTTCCGGGTCGCTTGGAGATATGCCCTTATAATGTTTTCGAAGGATTCGCGGCGCGCAATTGCGAGCGTGCCGCGGTTCTGACCAGCCAAACGAACAGAGCTGCCCAGCAGCCGGACGCGGCCTCAACATGACCCGGAGGAGGAGCCGGCGATGAACCGCTACAGCCTGACCGGCCAGAGACTGGCAGGAATCTTCCTGCTCGGCTGCGTGCTGCTGAATTATCCGATCCTCTACCTTTTCAACACGCGTGGCGAGGTGTTCGGCATCCCGGTGCTATACGCCTTCCTGTTCGGTGCCTGGCTGGTATTGGTCGGGTTGATGGCGTGGATGATCGAGCGTCGCAAGGACTGAGGCGCTAGCTGACACCATGCTCCAAGGCTCGACGATCATCGCGATTTCGCTTGCCTACCTGGGCGTGCTGTTTGCCGTCGCCTATTACGGCGACAAGCGCTCCGACCACGGCCGCTCGCTGATCGCAAATCCGACCATCTACGCGCTCTCGCTTGCCGTCTACTGCACGACCTGGACGTTCTATGGCAGCGTCGGCCGGGCGGCCTCCACCGGCATCGGTTTCCTGCCGATCTACCTTGGGCCGACCATGATTGCCGCGCTGTGGTGGTGGGTGCTGGTCAAGATGGTCCGCATCGCCAAGGCCAATCGCATCACCTCCATCGCGGATTTCGTGGCCTCGCGCTACGGCAAGAGCCAGCTCATCGGCGGGCTCGTCACCGTCATCGCGGTGATTGGCATCGTGCCTTACATCTCGCTGCAGTTGAAGGCCGTTTCCAACAGCTTCAGCATCCTGCTCGGCTACCCGGAGATCGTCATGCCCTCGCATGCCGGGGAGCTGCCGGTGTGGCGCGACACCTCGCTGCTGATCGCCCTCGCGATGGCGGCATTCACGATCGTATTCGGCACGCGCCACCTTGACGCGACCGAGCGTCACGAGGGCATGGTGGCGGCGATTGCCTTCGAATCCATCATCAAGCTGGTGGCATTCACTGCAGTCGGCCTGTGGGTCACGTTCGGCCTGTTCGATGGTTTTGGCGACATTTTCGCTCGCGCTGCCGAACAGCCGCAGCTTGCAAAGCTGATGCAGGTGAGCAACACGGCATCGAGTTACGGTTCGTGGGCTTCGCTCACCCTGCTGTCGATGTTGTCGGTGATGTTCCTGCCGCGCCAGTTCCAGATCGCCGTAGTCGAGAACGTCAATGAAGATCACGTGCGTCGTGCGATCTGGCAGTTCCCGCTCTACCTGTTGCTGATCAACATTTTCGTGCTGCCGATCGCACTTGGCGGAATGCTTCATTTTTCGGCCGGCGGCGTTGACGCCGACACCTTCGTGCTCACGCTGCCGATGTCGCAACGGCAGGAGGTGCTGGCGCTGCTGGTGTTCATCGGAGGGCTGTCGGCCGCCACCGGTATGGTGATCGTGGAAACCATCGCGCTCTCGACCATGGTGTGCAACGACCTCGTCATGCCGCTGCTGCTGCGCAGCCGCTGGTTCCGGGTGCACCAGCGTGCGGACATGTCGGGGTTGCTGCTGACGATCCGCCGCGGCGCGATCCTGGTGATCCTGCTGCTCGGCTACATCTATTTCCGGGCGGCCGGCGAGGCCTATGCGCTGGTCGGCATCGGCCTGATCTCGTTCGCCGCTGTGGCGCAGTTTGCGCCGGTCATCTTCGGCGGCATGTACTGGAAGGGCGGAACGCGAAACGGCGCACTTGCCGGGTTGTTTGCCGGCTTCGCGGTGTGGGCTTACACGCTGCTATTGCCATCATTCGCAAAATCGGGCTGGCTGCCGGTGGGCTTCCTGCAGGAAGGATTATTCGGCATTGCGCTGCTGCGGCCGACGCAACTGTTTGGCCTCACCGGCATGGACGAGATTACCCACTGCCTGTTCTGGAGCCTGCTCGCGAACACCGCAGCCTATGCCGGCGTTTCCCTCAGCGGCCGTCCAAGTGCCACCGAAACCAGCCAGGCGACACTGTTCGTCGATGCGATGAAGCAGGGTGCGCAGGGCGCGGGTTCGCGCTTCTGGCGCGGTAGCGCGCAGGTGGACGAGTTGCTACCGCTTATCGGTCGCTTTCTGGGGCCGCAGAGGGCGCAACTGGCGTTCGAGAACTATGCGCGGCAGCGGGGCCGCAGTGGCGTTGCGGATCTGCAGGCCGATGCCGGCACGGTGCATTACGCCGAGTCGCTGCTGGCGGGTGCGATCGGATCGGCCTCGGCACGCGTGATGGTGGCCTCGGTGGTCAAGGAAGAGCCGCTCGGCCTCGACGAGGTGATGAACATTCTCGACGAAGCCAGCCAGGTGCGCGCGTACTCGCGGCAGCTCGAGCAGAAGTCCCGCGAACTCGAACGTGCGACCGCCGAACTGCGCGCGGCGAACGAAAGGTTGCAGGAACTCGACCGGCTCAAGGACGATTTCATGTCCTCGGTGACCCATGAACTGCGAACGCCGCTGACCTCCATCCGGGCGTTCTCGGAAATCCTCTTCGACAACCCCGAGATGGATGCCGAGGAGCGGCAGAACTTCCTCTCCATCATCACGCGCGAGACCGAGCGCCTGACGCGGCTGGTCAACCAGGTGCTGGACATGGCGAAGATCGAGTCGGGGCGTACCGAATGGCAGACCGAGGCGCTCGATCTGCGCGAGGTGATCGACAGTTCGATCGCATCGGTCAGCCAGGTCTACCGAGAGAAGGATGTCGCGCTGGTCTCGGAAATGCCGGACAAGGTACCGACGTTGATGGCCGACCGCGACCGGCTGATCCAGGTGATGCTCAATCTGCTCTCGAACGCCGTCAAGTTCGTCAGCCCGGGCAGCGGCCGTGTCGCGGTGAGGCTGACGCATTCCGACGCGGGGTTGCGCGTGGATGTGGAGGATAATGGTCCCGGCATCAGGCCCGAGGATCAGCAGGTCATATTCGAGAAGTTCCGGCAGGGCGGCGACACGATGACCGACAAACCGCAGGGCACCGGCCTCGGGTTGCCGATCAGCAAGCAGATCGTCGAGCATTTCGGCGGGCACCTGTGGGTGGAAAGCGAGCCAGGCAAGGGGGCCGTGTTCTCGTTTACGTTGCCGCTGCAGGCGGAGGCAGCCGACGATGCCGCGGGGGCGGCACTGGCGGCGTGAGGGGTAGTCAAGAAGAACGGGGGAGCTGATGGGGAAAAGGGTACTGATCGTCGACGACGAGCCGAACATCGTGATATCGCTCGAGTTCCTGATGAAGCGCGAAGGTTTCGAGGTGAGCGTCGCGCGCGACGGCGAGGAGGCGCTGCGCAAGGTCGAGGAAAGCACGCCCGACGTGATGCTGCTCGACGTGATGATGCCGAAGAAGACCGGCTATGAAGTGTGCCAGCAGATTCGTGCCAATCCGTCGCTTTCCGGTGTGAAGATCGTCATGCTCACCGCGAAGGGCCGGGATACCGAGGTTGCCAAGGGCCTGGATCTCGGTGCCGATGCCTACATGACCAAGCCGTTTTCCACCAAGGATCTGGTGGCCCAGGTTCGCGCCCTGCTGGGAATCTCCTGATGGGCGCGAAGGGCAAGTTTGCGCTGGCGTATGTCGGCGCGTCGGCGATGCTGCTTGCCGGCATCGCGATCGCCTGGGTGGCGTTCTGGAAGGATCTCGGCGCCGACGAACAGGTGGCAATCGTCCCGATCGTGATGCCGCGCGCGGGCCTGTTCGCCATCCTCATCGTGGGGTCGATCGCTTTCATTGGCTTCGTGCTGCGCGCTCTCTATCGCGCCTTTGTAGAGCCGCCGCTCAAGTTGGGCGAGGAAGCCACGCTCCTGGTCACCGCGAATCCGGAGCACCGGATCAAGTTCGAAGGCACGAGCGAGTTCCAGCCGCTGGTCAAGGCGATCAATGCGCTTGCCGACCAGCGCCAGTCGCTGCAGCAGGATGTTGAACAGAAGATCGTCGAGGCCAAGGCGGCCGTCGAGGAGGAAAAGAACCGTCTCGGCGCGCTGATGTCGGAATTGACGCAAAGCGTCGTCGTATGCAATCTCGACGGCCGCATCCTGCTCTACAACAACCGCGCACGCCTGCAGTTCAAGACGCTTTCCGATACGCCGACTGCAGCCGGCGGCGGGGAACTGATCGGCCTCGGGCGTTCGATCTACGCGATCTTCGAGCGGAACATGATCTCGCACGCGCTCGACAGCATCCAGAGCCGGCTGCGCAAGCAAGGCTCGCAGCCGGTCGCCAATTTCGTGACCACCACGCGCGCCGGGCAACTGATCCGCGTCCAGATGGCGCCGGTATTGACCACCGTCGCGGACAACGAGGAGCGTGCGGTATCGGGCTATGTGCTGATGCTCGACAACATCACGCGCAATTTCGAGAACGAGACGCGCCGTGACCACATGCTGCAATCCCTTACCGAGGGGTCGCGCGCCTCGCTGGCCGGCATACGCGCCGCCGTGGAAACCTTGTCGGACTACCCGGACATGGAGCCCGAGCAACGCGACAGCTTCGTCGGCGTGATTCGCGACGAGGTGCGGGCGATGAGCCAGCGGCTCGACGACACGGTGACCGAATTCGCCGACGCGCTCAAGGCCCGCTGGCCGCTCGAAGAGATGCTGGGCGAGGATCTCATCAGTGCGGCGCAGCGGCGCATCGAGAACAAGGTCGGCATTGCGACCAAGGTGGAGGAGGTGACCGACGGACTGTGGGTCAAGGTCGACAGCTTCTCCCTGCTTCAGGGGTTGACCTATCTCGCAGCGCGCCTCGAGTCGGAGTTCGACGTCCGCGAAGTGCGCTTCCGTTTGCTGCCGGCTGGACGGCTGGCGCACTTGGACATCATCTGGTCGGGCACGGTGATCGGCAGCGAGACGCTGATGGCCTGGGAAATGGAGTCCATGACCGTCGCGGGCGAGACCAGCCCGTTGACTTTGCGTGACGTCATGGAACGCCATGGCGGCGAGATCTGGTCGCAGCGCGAGAAGGCTGCACACAGGATCTACTTCCGGCTTCTCATTCCCTCCGCGCAGCCCGCGGAGCAGCTTGATGCCCAGGCCTTTCTGCGGGGCGAGAGCCGGCCCGAATACTACGACTTCGATCTGTTCCGTTGGAAGGACAGCAGTCACGCGCTCGACGATCGCCTGCTTACGGAACTGACGTTCACCGTGTTCGATACCGAAACGACGGGTCTGAACCCATCCGGCGGCGACGAGATCATCCAGATCGGCGCGACGCGGATCGTCAACGGCAAGCTGCTCAAAAGCGAAGGCTTCGAGCAGCTGGTCGATCCGGAGCGCGAACTGGCGCCTGAGTCGGCGAAGATCCATGGCATCACGCAGGACATGCTCGAAGGCCAGCCCAACATCGACAAGGTATTGCCGGCATTTCATGCGTTCTGCCAGGACACGGTGCTGGTCGCGCACAATGCGGCGTTCGACATGCGCTTCCTGCAGCTGAAGGAAGATCGCACCGGCCTGCGATTCGATCACCCGGTTCTCGACACGCTGCTGCTTTCGGCGGTGATCCATCCGAATCAGGAGTCGCACAAGCTGGAGGCAATCGCGGAGCGTCTCGGGGTCATCATCATCGGCCGTCATACCGCCATGGGCGATGCGATCGTCACCGGCGAGGTGTTCCTCAAGATGATCCCGTTGCTGGAGGAGAAGGGAATCCGCACCCTGCGCGAAGTGCGCGAAGCCGCGGAGAAAACCTACTACGCACGTGTGAAATATTGAGATGACGATGGACCAAACATTCAGCGACTGGGAGTCGGAAAGCGAGAACAACCTTCAGAGCGAGCTGTCCACGGTGCTGCGCCGTTCGCCGGTCAGCGTGCCGCCGGACGCAAGCCTGCGGGTCGCCCTGCAGGCGATGGAGCAGCACAAGATCGGTTCCATCGTGATCGTCGATCCGGAGACCGAGCGGCCCCGCGGCGTATTTACGCTGCAGGACCTGCTGCGGCGTGTCGTCCTCAAGGACGTCGACCTCGACCAGCCGATTTCCGACGTGATGACGCGCAACCTGATCACGATGCGGCCGCATCAGACCGCTCATCAGGCCGCGGTTCTGATGGCACAACGCAATATCCGGCACCTCTTGGTCACGGATCATCAGGGTCATCTGCAGGGAATCGTCTCGCAAAACGATCTCTACTCGCTACAGCGCGCCGGCGTGAAGGAACTGAGCGGCGAAATTACCCGTGCCAACGACATGGGCGCGCTCAAGGCGGCGTCCGAGCAGATCGACCAGCTCGCACACGCCATGTTGCGCAAGGGCGTCGGCGCCGAGTCGCTGACCCATTTCATCTCGACCTTGAACGACCTGCTGACCCTGCGCATCATCGAGCTGACAGAGGCCGAGTTCGAGTTGCCCGAGGTGCCGTGGTGCTGGATCGCGCTCGGGTCGGAAGGGCGCTACGAACAGACTCTCTCGACGGACCAGGACAACGGCATAATATTCGGTGTGCCGGAAGGCGGCGACGCAGAGGTAACGCGAGCGCGTTTTCTGCCGTTCGCCCAGGCGGTCAACCAGAAGCTCGACGCCTGCGGGTTCGCGTTATGCAAGGGCAACATCATGGCGGGCAACCCCGAATGGTGTCTGTCGCTCGACGAATGGAAGGAATGCTTCGCCAACTGGATGAACCAGGCGCAGCCGCAGGCGCTGCTCAATGCCGCCATCTTTTTCGATTTCCGGCCGCTGCACGGCGACGAGTCGCTGTCGGAATCGCTGCGGGCCTGGCTGTGTGAAACGGCGCCGCAGCAACCTGTGTTCCTGCGCCTGCTCGCGCAGAATGCGCTGGATTGTCAGCCGCCGATCGGTATGATTCGGGAGTTCGTGTACGACAACAACAAGGATCATCCGCATACGATCGATCTGAAGGCCTACGGTGCGCGACTGTTCGTCGATGCGGCCCGCATCTTCGCGCTGGCGCTCGGTGTGCCTTATACCGGCACCGCCCAGCGGTTGCGTGGTGTGGCGGCGAAGCTGGCTTTCGCCAAGGACGATATCGGTGCGGTGATCGAAGGCTTCTATTTCATCCAGACGCTGCGCTTGCGTCACCAGCATCGCAACGATCCGTCGGCTGACGCCGCCAACCGCATCAATCCGGAGAACCTCAACGAACTCGAGCGCCACGTGTTGCGCGAGGCATTCAAGCAGGCGAAAAAACTGCAACAGCGCCTCGCTCTCGATTATCGGCTCTAGCCTGCGCAATCTCCAATGAAAAAGCCCCGCTCGATCGAGCGGGGCTGATCGTCGATTCGCGATCCGGCGCGACCCGTTGGTCGCGCCGGATGCTGCGAATCAACGGGCCGGCTTTAGGTCCGGATAGCGGACGTGTTCGACCAGTTCCTGCGTTTCCTTCTTCGGCTCGCCGGTCAGCAGGCTCACGATGATGATCACCGCGAAGCCGAGCGGTACACCGAACAGGCCGGCGGAGATCGGCTGGATGCCCCACCAGATGTTGTCGGCCACCGGGCTGGTCACGCCGAACATGCCGCGCAGCCAGGGCTGGGTGGTCACCATGTAGTAGAACGTGATCCCCAGACCGGCGACCATGCCGAGCGAAGCGCCCCATTTGTTGGCCCGCTTCCAGAACACCCCGAGCACCAGCGCCGGGAAGAACGCCGCCGCCGCGAACGAGAAGGCCGCCGAGACCAGGAACAGGATGTCGGCCGGTTTCTGCGACGCGACATAAGCCGCACACAGCGCGACGACCAGCAGCAGGGCCTTGGAAATGGCCACGCGGCGCGAGGTCGGCGCGTTCGGGTCGATCATCTTGTAGTACAGGTCATGCGACAGCGCGTTGGCGATGGTTAGCAGCAGGCCGTCGGCGGTAGACAGCGCCGCGGCCAGACCGCCCGCAGCGACCATGCCCGAGATCACGTAGGGCAAACCGCCGATTTCCGGTGTGGCCAGCACGATGATGTCGCCACCGATCTTCATCTCGCCGAGCTGGAAGATGCCGTCCTTGTTGACGTCGGCAACCGAGAGCAGCGCCGGGTCAACCTTCGACCAGGCGGCGATCCACGGTGGCAACTGATCGAACGGCGTGCCCACCAGCACGTTGAACACCTCGTACTTCACCAGCACCGCGAGCGCAGGCGCCGAGAAGTAGAGCAGGAAGATGAAGAACAGCGACCAGAACACCGACTCCCGTGCTTCCTTCACCGATGGCGTGGTGTAGTAGCGCATCAGGATGTGCGGCAGGGCGGCCGTGCCGATCATCAGGCAGAACACCAGCGCGAGGAAGTTGCGGCGCGACTCGTTAAAGGTCTTTTGCGCCTTCTCGTCGCCATTCGGATCGCCCGCAAACTGCGCGGCGTGGGCCGGCATGCCGGCAAGCGGCTTGGCGCGGGCTTCGTTGGCGGTCTTCGCAGCGGTCCACGCCTTCTTGGCATCGGCTTCTGTCTTCGGAACCGCAGCCAGTGCCTTTTCAGCGGCCTCGACTTCGGCAGCCGGTGCGCTTGCAGCCTTCAGGTCAGCCACCTTCTTTTCGGCCGCAGCCTTGTCGGCGGCCAGCGCGGCAGGCACGTCCTTGAGCTTGGCCTCGAACTCCGCAGCCTTGGCCTTGAAGATGCCGATGACTTCGAGTTCCTTCGGATCGGCCTTCAACTGCTTCTCTCGCTCGGTGATCTTCTCGAGCTGGAAGCCGTAGATCGCCTGCGGGATCGGCACGCTGGTCTGCTTGACCGACAGCCAGACCAGCGGCGTCAGGTAGGCGATGATCAGGATGATGTACTGCGCCACCTGCGTCCAGGTCACCGCGCGCATGCCGCCTAGGAACGAGCACACCAGGATGCCGCCCAGGCCGACGAAAATGCCGACCTCGAACGCCAGGCCGGACAGGCGCGTCGTGATCAGGCCGACGCCGTAGATCTGCGCCACCACGTAGGTGAAGGAGCAGAGGATCGCGGCGATGATGCCGATCAGGCGCGGCAGGTTGCCTTCATAGCGCGCACCGAGGAAGTCCGGAATCGTGAACTGACCGAACTTGCGCAGGTAGGGCGCGAGGAAGAGCGCGACCAGGCAGTAGCCACCGGTCCAGCCCATGATGAAAGCCAGTCCGCCGTAGCCGGTGAGGTAGAGCGTACCCGCCATGCCGATGAAGGATGCGGCCGACATCCAGTCCGCGCCCGTCGCCATGCCGTTGTATACAGCCGGTACGCGCCGTCCCGCCACGTAATACTCCGAGGCATCCGAAGTTCGGCTCATGACGCCGATGCCGGCGTACAGCGCCACCGTGGCGATCAGAAAGATGAAGCCGATCCACTGCCGCGGCAACCCGAACTGCTCGAGAATCGCGAGCAAGACGATGAAGACCAGAAAGCCGCCGGTGTACCACCCATAGACCTTGTTCAACTGTTTCTTGAACGCGCTCTTTTCGGCTGCGCTGGCTCTTGTTTCTGTTTCAAGTGTCATGCCGGCCATGTCATTCCTCCTCGGCGACGCCGTGTTCCTGGTCCAGCCGGTTCATTGCCCGGGCGTAGTACCAGATGATGATGACGTAAATGACCAGCGCGCCCTGTGCGCCCATCCAGAAGCTGAACGGCCAGCCGAAGAACGAGAAGCTGAGATCGCGCGCGAAGTAGCTGACGCCAAAGGTCACGACGAACCAGATCGCCAGCAGGATGCCGGTGAGCCGCAGGTTCTTCTGCCAATAGTGTCGGTGAGTCTCTGTTAACTGCATGTGTGCCTCCTCTTGGTTTTCACCCTCCGGAAATGCATCCGGTACCGGTTCGGCCGTGTCGTGCCTGTGGCGGCAGCGTACTCGTGCGGCCTCTGCAAGCAGGTCGAGGTTCGTGGCCCCTCGCTGCAAACCGTCAAGGAGCCAGTCCGGTTTCGCGCTCGAGTTGCGCAGCGACCTTGGGCTCGAAACCGTGGAGGTGGCGGATGATGCGCCGCGCCTCGTCGGGCTCGTGACGATCTACATGCGCGCGCGCGAGCTGATACCAGCCGTACGGGCTCATGGGTTGCAGTTCGGTATTGCGCTTGAGCGCCTCGACGGCATCGTCGAGGCGGTGCAGGCGGATCAGGGTGAGGCCCAGCCCGTACCACGCTCGATCCAGCTTGGGATCGAGCGCGACTGCGTGACGGAAGGCCTCTTCCGCCTCCTCGAGCCGACTCACCGATTCCAGCAGGAAAGCGAGATTGAACCAGTCGCCGGCGCTGCGGCCGGGGTGGAGGCGAACCAGTTGCTGCGCATCGGCGATTGCTTCGAC
>JAEUNL010000031.1 GCA_016791115.1 Rhodocyclaceae bacterium | reverse complement strand
CGCCGGCGTGTAGTAGTGGCCGGCGCGCACGCCGATGCCGTGTTCGTAGGCGCGCTCGAACAACTGCGTCGTGGTGGTCGTGGTGATGGTGTCGACATAGGGTCGGTCGTTGTCGAAGCCGCTTTGCTGCGACGTTTCGGTCAGCGTGTCGACGGCGCCGCGGCGGCGCTTGTCCGACAGGCCATGGCTGTAGCTCAGTTGGCCGAACCAGCTGTCGCTCTCCAGACCGAAGCCCAGCGTGGCCTTGCGGTCGTTGTCACGATTGCGGTCGACTGCGCCGAACACCTTCTTTACCAGGCTGTCCGCAGAAGGCTTGCCGTCGCTGCCGCCGACCCAGTTGTAGTCGGCGCGCAGGCCGCCGCTGCGCCGCGCCAGCCAGCCCTGGGCGATGAAAGCCGAGAGCGCGCTTTCGGTGAGCACGTGGCTGAATTCGCCGCGCAGGTGTGTGCCGCTGTCGTAGCCGACACCCACCCGCGAACGTGCGCCGACATAGCTCAGGTTGGCGCTGGATTCGACGCCGGGATTGGCCGGGACGGTACCTTCGACCGGTGCCGACTGCGCAAGCGCCGGCACGGCCAACGCGGCGAGGATGGCCACGAAGAGCGAAGACGGGACGGGACGGAATGTGCGCTTGGCATGCGCTGACCTGACAAGTTCTTGTTTCATTGGAGGCTCTGGGCAGAAAAGGCGTTCAAGCGGACAAATGTAACACTTTGTAGGGTGGGTGGTGCACTGCGACTGGCGCTGTCGCGGTCAGGCGCCCGCCGCCGCGTCAACCCGGAGACGGTGCAGGACGGCTGGCTCGGCGTGAAAGGCGGCGCCCAGGTTTGTGCTCGACATGCGGCGGATGCCGGAGCGACCTGAACGGTCGGCGCGTGCGTGACCAGCGGCCTGCAAGGCGCATGCAGATTGCCTCGCAGGCCGGGCATCGCCGGGGACGGCGGCTAATGGGGATGACGCGGCAGGGCGCCCGAAGAACGCCGATCCATGCGGGTTTCACGGCAACGCCTGCACGCCCATGGCGCACAGGCGCGGGCCCGCATTACGCCTGCGGGCGGCGGCGCAGGAAGGCGGAACAGAGGCCGAGGCCGGCCAGCATGAGCATCCAGCTGCCCGGTTCGGGCACCGGCGCCGCCGAAACAAAGACGCCGCCGATGTTCTCGCCCGCGGTGTTTCCGACTTCGCCGACGTAGAGATAGAGGCCGGCGGTCGAGACGGGCGCGGTGAGATTGAAGGTGATGTTGCCGCCGTCGCCCAGGCTCACCGAGCCGCGGGTGAACCACACCGCGTCGAAGCTGCCCAGCGTCGCTGCGGCAGGATCCACGTCGAGGCCGGTCGGATCCGTGCCGGCAAGTCTGGGCGCGGCGGGCGGACGCTGTGTGCCCGCGCTGAAGCGGGTGCCCGCCGGTGTGAAATCGAACGCAGGAAGCGTGGAAAGCCCGGACATCTGGGTCGCCGACGTCGCCCTGGTCGTCGACAGCACGATCGCATCGAGATCGAACCCCGAGAAGGCACCCGGCGAGCCGCCTTGCTTGCTGTTGCTGTCGAACAGCGAAATGCTGGTCACGTTTGCCAGGCCGAGCCCGGAAAGATCGGCGCGGAATACAGTTGTGCTACTGACGCCCGCAACGCCCGCGAGGCGCTCGAAGGTGACGGCAACGCCGTCCGCATGCGCGGCGCCGGCGAACGCACCGGCAAGCGCGAGCGCGGCGATGAGACGGGAAAGAATAGAACGCATCGAACCACCTCCCAGCCGGAACTGCCTGCAAGACGCATTCGTCATGACGAGGCAGAACGGCAAGCAGTTACTGTTGAACCATGCAGCACAACGTATGTAGCGCTGCCTGTCGGGCAAACCCGTCACAGCGAATGCCGTGCGACTATATGGGAGCCATTATATCTAATGGCGATTGAATGACAAGGCGGATCCACGAGACGGGCGGGCAATATGGCTGATCGCCATACCACATGCGTTCCGAAGGGCAGTGGCCAGGGTGTTCAGAGCGATTCGAAAAAGGCGATCAGTCGCGCCGGCAGCCAGTCGGTGTGGCCGGGGATGGGGCCGCTGACGAAACCGACGTGGCCGCCGTGCTGCGGGAATTCGCGTACGACGTAGGACGAGGTTTCGTGCGGTCCGGGCAGCGCGTGGCCAGGCAGGAAGGGGTCGTTCTGCGCGTTGAGCAGCAGTGCCGGCACGCCGATGCCGTGCAGGTGGGGCTTGCTGCTCGCGCGCTGCCAGTAGTCGTCGGCACTGCGAAAGCCGTGCAGGGGCGCGGTGACGGCATCGTCGAACTCGTGGAGCGTGCGCGCGCGCAGGATGCGCTCGCGGTCGGCGATGCCCGGAAAGCGCGCGAGCTTTTCGAGCGCGCCAGGACGCAGGGTGCGCAGGAAGTATTCGGTGTAGACGCGGTTGAAGCCGCGCTCCAGCGTGCGGCCGGCGACGGCGAGGTCGAGCGGCGCGCAGACGGCGGCAATGGCGTGCGCCACGCGGCCGGCATCATCGCCGTGCTCGCCGGCCCACTTGGCGAGCGCGTTGCCGCCGAGCGAAATGCCCACGGCGTAGAGCGCGCGCTGCGGGTGCAGCGCATGCAGGCGGCGCAGCACCCAGTCGATCTCGTCCGAGTCGCCGGAATGGTAGGCGCGCGGCAGCAGGTTGGGCTCGCCGGAGCAGCCGCGGAAGTGCGGCACCACGCCGCCCCATCGCCGCGCACGCACGGCACGCATGATGGCGCGCGCATAGTGGCTGCGCGAACTGCCTTCGAGGCCGTGAAAGAGCACCAGCAGCGGCGCGCCGGGCGGGCCGTCGATCCAGTCGAGGTCGATGAAGTCGCCGTCGGGCGTGTCCCAGCGTTCGCGCCGGTAGACCGGCAGCGGGCCGGGGTTGAAGCGCGGCCAGATCGTCTGCGCGTGGGCGCCGGCAAGCCAGCGTGGCGCACGATAGTCCGGAAAACTCAATGGACGGTCTTCGGCGTCTCGATCGCGGCTTCGCTTCCGGCCGGGCCGGGCGAGGCGTGATGCACCAGCATGCGCCAGCCGAGTGCGCCGCGGATGTAGACGTTGGTTGCCACCACCGGCGCGGTCCGGCGGGTTTCGCCGACGAGGGTGATGGTTTCGTGCAGGCTGTGCACCGAGAGCAGCATGCCCTGGGATTGGACCTGGTTGGCCAGCGTGAAGCGCATGCGCGGCCCGCTGGCGAAAATCTGCCGCCACGAGTCGCGCACGGCGGCGTAGCCGGCCAGGCGCGGCCCGCCGGGGTGGATGCAGATGATTTCCTCGTCTTCGGCCCATACCGCCATCATCGCGTCGAGGTCAGCGCGTTCGATCGCTTCGTAGAAGGCGGCTTCGGCCTGTTGCGGCGTGGTGTAGATGGCCTTGGCGGACGACTCAGGCATCGGCGAGCTTTCGGATGGCGGTTTCCAGCACGGAATCGGGTGTCAGTTCCTTCATGCAGCGGAAGTGGCCGAGCGGGCATTCGCGCTTGAAGCACGGGCTGCAATCGGGCTTGCGCCAGATGATAGCGGCTTTGGCCGACAGCGGTGGCGTGTAGTCGGGGCTCGACGAGCCGTACAGCGCCACCAGCGGCCTGCCGAGCGCTGCGGCGACGTGCATCAGGCCCGAGTCGTTGGTGACGGCAAGCTTTGCAGCGCCGATCAGGTCGAGCGCCTGCGCGAGCGAGGTGCGGCCGCACATGTTCAGGGCCATCCCTTCGCTGGCAGCGACGATCTCGTCGGCCACGGCGGCATCCTTGGCCGAGCCGAGCAGCCAGATCGCGTGGCCGCGCGCGGCGAGCGCGCGCGCGAGTTCGGCGTAGTACGCGGTAGGCCAGCGCTTCGCCGGGCCGTACTCGGCGCCGGGGCAGAACACGATCGGCTCGCGCGCGTCGGCAAGGCCGAGTGCGGCGAGCGTGGCGGCTTCGCGCACCGGGTTGCGAGCAAGTTGCGGTTCGGGCAGCGGCTGGCGCAGCGTCTCGCCGGGTGGCTGCGCGAGCATGGCGTAGCGGTCTACCTGACGCGGCAGCTTCGTGGTGTCGAGCCTGTGCAGGCGGTTGAGGAGCAGGTAACGCGATTCGCCGACGAAGCCGGTGCGCAGCGGGATGCGCGCCAGGAAGGGCATCAGCGCCGACTTCCACGAGTTCGGCAGCACGATGGCTTCGTCGTAGCGGCCGGCGGCAAGCGTGCGCGCGAGCTGCCGACGCAGGCCGAAATCGAAGCGGCCGTGGCGCAGCGGGCTTTCGATGACCTGCGCGATCTGCGGCATGGCACGCAGCACCGGCGCCACCCAGGGTTGCGCCAGCGCGTCGATCTCGCAGGAAGGATCGCGCTCCGTGAGCCGCATGAACAGCGGCTGCGCGATGATGGTGTCGCCGATCCAGGACGGGGCGACGATGAGGATGCGTGACACGGGACGCGCGACGGACGACGCGGGCGGCTGCACGCGCGGCATCACGCGTCAGGCGTGGGCGTCGCTGCTTCTCAGTGGTGTCCCTTGGGCTTCTCGCCGCTGAAGGTGTAGCGCGTGCCGCAATACGGGCACAGGGCTTCGCCGGACTTGAGCACGTCGAGGAACACGCGCGGATGGCGCGCCCAGAGCGGCGCGCCGGGGCGCGGGCAGTGCAGCGGCAGATCCTTGGCGGTGACGTCGACCTGGCGGGCGTTGTCTTTCAGTTCGGACATGATTTCTCTCGTCGATCAATGAACGTTCGTCGATTACTTGACGGGCGTCAGCCATTCGCGGTACTGCTCGGCGCGGCCATTGACCACGTCGAAGAACAGCGCCTGCAGCTTGGTCGTCAGCGGGCCGCGCTTGCCTTCGCCGATCTGGCGGCCGTCCAGTTCGCGGATCGGCGTGACTTCGGCGGCGGTGCCGGTGAAGAAGGCTTCGTCCGCCAGATAGACGTCGTCGCGCGTCAGGCGCTTCGCCTTCACTTCATAGCCGAGGTCGTTCGCCAGGCGGATCACCGTCGCACGCGTGATGCCGATCAGCGCGGAGGCGATCTCGGGTTCGTAGATCACGCCGTCCTTGACGATGAACAGGTTTTCGCCGGCGCCTTCGGCAACGAAGCCGTCCACGTCGAGCAGCAGCGCCTCGTCGTAGCCGTGCTCGGTGGCTTCGAGGTTGGCGAGGATCGAGTTGGCGTAGGTGCCGGAATACTTGGCGCGGCACATCGACACGTTCACATGGTGGCGCGAGTAGCTCGATGTCTTGACGCGGATGCCCTTCTCGAGGCCCTCGGCGCCGAGGTAGGCGCCCCACGGCCAGGCGGCGATCGCCACGTGCACAGCGGCGCCCTTGGGCGAGACGCCCATCTTCTCAGAGCCGTAGAAGGCGATCGGGCGGATGTAGCAGGATTCCAGGTTGTTGGCGCGCACGACCTCGCGCTGCGCTTCCATCAGCTGCTCGCGGCTGTACGGCATCGCCATGCGGTAGATGTGCGCCGAGTTGAACAGCCGGTCGGTGTGTTCCTTGAGGCGGAAGATCGCGGTGCCAATCTGCGTGTTGTAGGCGCGGACGCCCTCGAATACTGCCAGGCCGTAGTGCAGCGAGTGGGTGAGCACGTGGGTGGTGGCTTCGCGCCACGGCACCAGCTTGCCGTCATGCCAAATGAACCCGTCGCGGTCCGCCATCGACATCTTGAAATCTCCGATCCCTTGAAACTGCGCTGATAACCGCACGAAGTGCGCGAAAGACGTTGATTTTAGCGCATTTGAGCCTTGGCCCGGAAGCGCGGCAGGGCGCGAAGGTAGAATACGCGGCTGTTTCACGGAATTGCCATGGACACCATCTGGAAACCCAGTGTCACCGTTGCCGCGGTGATTGAAAGAGACGGCCGCTTCCTGCTGGTCGAGGAAGAAACCTCCGACGGCCTGCGCTTCAACCAGCCGGCGGGCCATCTCGACGAGGGCGAATCCCTCGTGCACGCCTGCGCGCGCGAGACGCTCGAGGAAACCGCGCACATCTTCCGCCCTGCCGAACTGGTCGGCATCTACCAGATCCGCATTCCGGAAAAGGATGTCACGTACCTGCGCTTCGCGTTTGCCGGCGAGGTGCTCGGCTTCGACGAAACGCGCGACCTGGACGACGGTATCGTGCGCGCGGTGTGGATGACGCCGGCCGAGATCGAGGCGTGTGCCGACCGCCATCGCAGCCCCTTCGTCGTGCAGTGCGTGAACGACTGGCTGGCCGGGCGGCGCTTTCCGCTCGACCTCATCCGCCATTACGCGTGAACGTCGCGTGAAGATTGCACTGTTCCTGATGACCATGGCCGCGGCAAGCGCCTGGGCCGGTGAATCGGTCACCGTCTGCTACAACTATGGCTGCGGGGTCGAGGCGCCGGTGCGTTACGAAGACCGCCAGCTCGCCTTCGTGCGCGACCAGTTGCGCAGTGCGGTCGACGCTGCCGAAGAGCGCGAGCAACTCGCGCGGGCGCTTGGTTCGCTCTACCGTTGGGCCGGCGAGCAGTTGCCGATCCATGTCGACAAGGGCGGCGACATCGCGGACGACGGTGAAGACGGCCGCATGGACTGCATCGACCATGCCACCACCACCACCCGCCTGCTGCGCATGATCGAAGCGCATGGCTGGCTGCGCCACCATCGCGTGCTGGAACCGGCGCGGCGCAGCTTCATCTTCACGCAGCATTTCACCGCAGTCATCGAGGCGCGCGAGGCACCCGTCGTCGCGCGCGCGACGCTGGTCGATTACGACACCTGCGTCGGTTGCTACGACGAGGGCGGCGCGCTGATGCCGCGCCCGCAGGCGCTGCCGCGCAAGCCGGCGGCTTCGCGCTGGGCCGTGGACACCTGGTTCCGCGACAACGGTGCGCCAGCGGCAGTGATGGACATCGACACCTGGCAGGGCGGCGCTTACCCGGACGACGGAGCGCGGCGCTGATGACCGACACCGCACGTACCGTGGTCGTCGGCATGTCCGGCGGCGTCGACTCCTCGGTCTCCGCGCTGCTGCTCAAGCAGCAGGGCTGGCACGTCATCGGCCTGTTCATGAAGAACTGGGAGGACGACGATGACGGCGAGTACTGCTCGACGCGACAGGACCTGATCGACGTCGCCTCGGTCTGCGACGTGATCGGCATCGACCTCGAAGTGGTGAACTTCGCCGCCGAGTACAAGGACCGCGTGTTCGCCGAATTTCTGCGCGAATACCGTGCCGGCCGCACGCCGAACCCCGACGTGCTGTGCAACGCCGAGATCAAGTTCAAGGCCTTCCTCGACCACGCCATGTCGCTCGGCGCCGCGCACATCGCCACCGGCCACTACGCGCAGGTGCGCGAGGCGAACGGCCGTTTCCAGTTGCTGCGCGGCGTCGATCCGGGCAAGGACCAGAGCTACTTCCTGCACCGGCTCGATCAGGCGCAACTGTCGCGCACGCTGTTTCCGGTCGGCCACCTGCACAAGCGCGAGGTGCGCCGCATCGCCGAGGCGGCGAAGCTGCCCAACTTCGCCAAGAAGGATTCCACCGGCATCTGCTTCATCGGCGAGCGGCCGTTCCGCGAATTCCTGCAGCGCTACCTGCCGACCGAGCCTGGCGAGATCCGCAGCCTCGACGACGACAAGCGCGTCGGCCGCCACCAGGGGCTGATGTACCACACGCTTGGACAACGCAAGGGTCTGGGCATCGGCGGCATCAAGGGCGGCGACGCCGCGGGTGAACATGCCGCGTGGTACGTCGCGCGCAAGGATCTCGCGCGCAACGTGCTCTACGTCGTGCAGGGACATGACCACCCGGCGCTGTTGTCGACGCGGCTGGTGGCGGACGACCTCTCCTGGGTAGCCGGGGAGCCGCCGCCGGCCTGCGCCGGCTACGGCGCCAAGACGCGTTACCGGCAGACCGATGCACCGTGCGTCATCGAATCGCTCGATGCAGGGCGCATGATATTGACGTTCGAACAGCCGCAATGGGCCGTCACGCCGGGCCAGTCGGCAGTGCTCTACTCGGGGGATGTGTGCCTGGGCGGCGGCATCATCGCGTGACGCCGGGCGGCGTTCAGTCGCGCGGCACCGTTTCGCTGAAACTCGGCCGCGTCATCAGCTTGTCGTAAAGCCGCGCCAGGTTTTCGTGCGCCGCGCGCCATTCGAGCGCCGGCATGCGGAAGGAGAGGTAACCGAGCGCCACGCCGAGCGCGATGTCGGCCAGCGTCAGGCCGTTGCCGTGACACCACGCATGGTCGTCGAGGTCGTGCGACAGTGCAGCCAGCCCGGCGGTGATCTTGCCCTGGTGGCGCGCGATCCATGCCGGGTCGCGCATGCTTTCCTGGCGCTTGCTTTCCAGCACGATGGTCACCGCCGCATCCACCACGCCGTCGGCCAGCGCCTCCCAGCGCTTCACGGCAATGCGCTCACGGTTGGGCTGCGGCAGCAGGCGGTTGTTCGGCGTGACGTTGTCGAGGTACTCGGCGATCACGCGCGAATCGAACAGCGTGGAACCGTCGTCCAGCACCAGCACCGGCACCTTGCCGAGCGGGTTGAGGTTCGGCACACCGGTGTCGGCCGTCCACGGCGAATCGATCACGAACTCGTACTCGATCTTCTTCTCGGCGAGCACGGCGCGGACCTTGCGCACGTAGGGACTGGTGAGGGAACCGACAAGCTTCATGGGAAACCCGGAGCGACGAATTGCTGCAGTATAACATTCCGTCGTTCTTGCAATCCTTGCGTGCCGGCAAGGCATCCGGCGGGAATGGCAAGCCGCAAACCCGCATGGATGCTGGATTTCCGGCATCCATCGGCCACCAACCGGCGTGGATGCGCCGCGTGGCGTGGCATGCCGCGCGAGCGCCGATCCATGCGCCTGGCGGCGTGTATCGTATCCGGCTAGGGCCCGATCAGGTCGACCGCATGCGGCCGGCCCGAGCCGTAGTTGCGGTTGTTGCCGGCCTCGGCGCTGTTGTTGCGCTCGATGACGGAGAAGCCGATCGCGGGCAGGCCGGTGTAGCCGAGCAGTGCGCTGCGTAAGGTTTGAATCTGGGAATTCAGGCCGCCAAATTCTTGGAGCCCGGTCAACGGGAAGCTGACCGACAAAACGCCGGACGAATAGAGGAGCGGCAGCGACCGGGCGAATTCGGAACCCAATACGCCTTGACTCGTGCCGCTCGAAGGGTCTGCCATCGCCAACCGATTGACGGACGAGCACAGATGGTAGAAATATGGCCCGGACGGAGGCGTCGCGAATTGTGGCCGAGTCTCCGGTACAGCGGCCGAGCGACCCTTGCGATCGGCGTGAATCAGGTCGATGCGGTCGCAGGATTGACCTGTTGTCGGAAAAGCCTGGGAGAACGGCGGCAAGGGGCCGTTCGACCCGTTGGTGCCTGTGTCGGTATAGAAATGCTTGGTCGGGAAAGTGATCACCCAGTCGGTGCGCGCCCCGCTGGTGGCGGTGCCGCCCGAGGCGTACTCGTTGCTCAGCGAATCGGCCATCAGCACGACTGACACCGCATCGACCGGATTGGCGATGGCCAGCGTGGTGACCAGCGCGCCGTCGCGATCGAACAGGGTGGTGGACATGCCGGCATCCCCGTTGGCCAGCGACGGCTGGCCGGCCTGCGGCCGATACACGATCGGCGTGCCGCTGCGGAAATTCTGGATCACCGTCGGGGCCGCATCGTAGGCGTGGCCCGAGCCGACGTTGATCAGCGTCGCACTGCCGAACAGCACGTTCCTCGGCGCCTCGAAACTGGAGAACACCGAACCTGCCAGCGCCGCGCCGCTGCCCGACTCGGCGAAGTTGGCCGCCTCGGCAAAAGCGCCGGCCACGAGCGCGCAATCGCGCGGCACGCCGGCCGTGTGCTGGCTCGCATACTCGATCGGGCTGGCGGAAACGATGGTGCTTTCGGGCACCGTCGAGATGCCCATCTCGATCAACTCGATGAACCCCTCCTGCACGCGAGCGAGGCTGGTGCCGCCGTTGTCAACGGGCAGTGCGCCGGAACCGTCGTAACCGCTCGCACTCAGCGCCAGTTGCTTCGAGCCGCTCGGCCCGGCCGGCAGCGCCGGCGCGGTGCAGCTCGCATCGAAGCTGCGCAGGTAGGCCCCGCTGCCACCGTTGCTCGTCACCCCGCCCGTCCACATGTCGTGCGGCGACAGGATCAGGTGCAGCTCGCCCACCGTGCGGCCGTTGTTGGCCTCGCGCAGGCGCAGCGCGGCCAGCACCGTGCGGTCCGACGCATTGGTGATCGAGACGAGGGTGTCGAAGCCGTTCCTCACCGTGTAGTAGGGAAAGATCAGCACCTCGCCCTTGCCGTGGGGGGCGAGGTTGATCGCATGGGCCGGGGCGGTGAGGGCGCCGGCTGCTGCGGCCAGGGCGAGGGCGAGCGGGGTGGCGCGCAGGGTACGCGGGATCATCATGGTGACCTCCTTCGTCGGCAGTCGATCGGGCCGCCGGCGCGCGAGCGCGGAAACCCGCGGAAACCCGCGGAAACAGCATGCTACCCGAATCGGGTTGCCCGATGATGATTGAATGTGCATCGGCCGGTGACCCGCATGGTATAAGGGACGCAGGCGCGGCATGCCTGATCGCCGCGATCCACGGGCATCGGCGGCCAGGGTGCCTGCGGTGCGCCATTCCATGCGGCTCGTGGCGATGCGTTCCGTGCGACGATGGCGCCGGCCGGCAACCCGAACCGATGAAGACGATGAGCGATACCACCTACGACGCGCTGCCTTACGAAGACCTCGCGTTCTTCCACACGCACCCTGCGAACCTCGCGGCGGTGGCGATGTTGTGCGGCCTGCGTGCACCGCCGATCGAACGATGCAGCGTGCTCGAACTCGGCTGCGGCGCCGGCTTCAACCTGATCGCGATGAGCGAATCGCTGCCCGGCGCGCGGCTGGTCGGCATCGATTTCTCGTGCCGCCAGATCGAGGCCGGGCGCGAACTCGCGGTGCGCGCGGGGGCGGCGAATGTCGATCTGAGGGCAGGCGACGTGGCGGCGCTCGACGAATCGCTCGGCCGCTTCGACTACGTGATCGCGCACGGCCTGCTGTCTTGGGTGTCGCCCGATGTCCGGTCAGCGATCTTCGGCGCATGCAAACGCCATCTTGAGCCCGGCGGCATCGTCTACCTCAGCTACAACACCTATCCGGGATGGCACCTGCGCGGCCTGCTGTTCGACGCGTTGCGCTTTCATGCGGCATTCGAAGGCACGCCGCTCGAGCGTGTGCGGCGCGCGCGCGCCGCGCTCGAGCAGATGATCGACGACCTGCCCGAACCGGACGTCGAGTACGCGCGCCTGCTGCGCAGCGAGATCGAAGCGCTGCGCGACGACCAGGACGCCTACGTCTTCCACGAGTTTCTCGAAGCCGACAACCATCCGCTGCATTTTGCGGAGTTCGCGGTGCAGGCCGCACAGGCCGGGCTGCGCTACGTCGCGGAGGCGCGTTTCGGCACGTCGGCGATCGCGCAGCGCGGCGACATGCGACGCCGGCTCGAAGCGGTGTCCCCCGATCTGCTGCGGCAGGAGCAGTATCACGATCTGCTTCGCAACCGCTACTTTCGCCAGTCGCTGTTATGCCATGCGGACCTGCCGCCGAACGGCTCGCCGCCCCATGCGGCGCTTGACGGGCTGACCGTGCTCGCGCGGGTCGAGCCGCTGCCGGCCGAGGCCGACGGCGTACGCCCGTTCCGGCTGCGCGACGGCAGCGTGGTGCGCCTCGACAATGCGTTGCTGATCGCGATACTCGATCGTCTTGCACGCGCATGGCCGCAGCCGCTCGGGGCGGGTGCGCTTGCCGATGCAGTCGCGGCCGATCTTGCGGGCATCGCCATGCCGCCCGGCGCATCGGCCGGCGCAGCGGTACGCGAGGGCGTGCTGGTCGGTTACGGCTGGGGCTGGTGGCAGTTGCTCGCGCGTGCGCCCGCTGCAGCGCTCGTGCCGGGCGAGCGGCCACGCGCGCTGGCGCTTGCGCGGCTCGTCGCACGGGACGCGTCATCGGTGACCAATTTGCTGCATTCGCCGGTGGATCTCGACGCCATGCAGCGGTCGGTGATCCTGCGCCTCGACGGCATCGCGACGATCGACGAAATCGCACTTGCGCTCGGCATCCCGCGCGACGCCGTGGCCGCGACCGTGCAGAGCCTTGCCGCCGCCTGGCTGCTGGCAGACGGTTAGGGTGGGTTCTCATTCGTTCCGCGATCCATGGACAGAATGAGAACAGGCCGTGACCCGCTGCGCGCATGGCGGTTCGTTCGACGCGCGCTGGCGTGGTGCGGTGTCGGCCTATAATCGCGCCTTCCGCAACCGAGCGGGCGCGCCGCAACGCGATGTACGTCCTTGCCGCGCCGTGACATTCCAATGACCCTCGCCGAACCCAAGACCCAAACCTGGCCGCGGCCCGATCAGTCAGGCGGCGCGGGCGAGGCCGTGCGCCGCCCGCGCATCGCCGTGCTGCTGCCCTGCTACAACGAGGCGGCTGCGATCGCGCTGGTGGCGCAGGGATTTCGCGAGGTGCTGCCGCAGGCCACGGTCTACGTGTTCGACAACAACTCGACCGATGCCAGCGCGCGCTGCGCGGCAGCGGCTGGCGCGGTGGTGCGCACGGTGCGGCTGCAGGGTAAGGGCAACGTGGTGCGGCGCATGTTCGCCGACGTCGATGCCGACGTCTACGTGCTGGCCGACGGCGACCTCACCTACCACGCGCCGAGTGCGCCGGCGATGGTCGAGGCGCTGCTCGCGCAGCAGCTCGACATGGTGGTCGGTGTGCGCGACGGCGGCAGTGCGGCGGCCTACCGGCGCGGGCACCGCTTCGGCAATTGGCTGCTCACCGGTGCGATGAACCGCATCTTCGGCGGCAGTTTCGCCGACATGCTTTCGGGCTATCGCGTGTTTTCGCGCCGCTTCGCGAAGTCCTTTCCGGCGACCTCGCACGGCTTCGAGATCGAGACCGAACTCAGCATCCACGCGCTCGAACTGCGCATGCCCTGCCTCGAGGTTTCCACGCCCTACGGCGCCCGCGGCGAGGATTCGCAGAGCAAGCTCAACACGTGGTCCGACGGGCTGCGCATCCTCGCCACCATCGTGCGGCTGTTTGCGGTCGAGCGGCCGCTGCGCTTCTACGGCGGCCTCGCCGCGCTGCTGTTCGTGCTGGCAGTGCTGCTCGCGGCGCCGCTGCTGCCGACCTATCTCGAAACCGGGCTGGTGCCGCGCTTCCCGACGGCGATACTGAGCACCGGCATCGCCATCGTCGGCGCGCTGAGTTTTGTCACCGGGCTGATCCTCGAAACGGTGACGATAGGCCGCAGGGAAGTGCGTCACCTGCACTACCTCGCGTGCGGCGGCGACAGGGCATCCCGGAGTTGAACGGATGAAGGACGTCGTCGCCTTCGCGGCTGCCGGTGCGGTGGGCTTCGCGGTCGATGCTGGCGTGCTGCTGGCGGTGGCGCCGTTCGCCGGGCCCCATTTCGGTCGGCTGCTTTCATTCTGTGCCGCGGTGCTGACGACCTGGCTGGCGAATCGCCGGTTCGCCTTCGGCGGGCGCACGGGGCGCTATCCGCTCTGGTTGGAGTTCACGCGCTACCTCGGCGTGTGCATCGGTGGCGGGCTGGTCAACCTGGCGTGCTATTCGGCGCTGGTGCTCGGGTTCGATTTGAAGGGGATCTGGCTGGTGGCGGCGGTCGCCGCCGGTTCGCTTGCCGGCATGGCGGTGAATTTCACGCTGAGCAAGCGGCATGTCTTTGCGCAATCTGTTCCGCCCCGCGGCTGAACGCGCGCAGGGCGGCGCGGGCATCGCGCCCGCGGCGTGGGCGATTGCCGCCGCGCTCGCGGCGCTGAGCCTGCACGCGGGCTACCCCGGCCACCTGAACGCCGATTCGTTCGAGCAGTTGCGGCAGATTCTCGCCGGCCGCATCGACGATTGGCAGTCGCCCTTTGTGACCCTGCTCTGGTTCGGCCTGCTCAAGCTGCTGCCCGGGCCGGTCGGCTACATCGCCCTCGACAACCTGCTGATCTGGGGCGCGCTCGCGCTGCTCGCCAGCGGCATGGCGCGCAGCGTGGGCGCGTCGGCGCTCTGTGTGCTTGCTGTGCCGCTGCTGCCGGGGGCCATCAACTTTCTCGGCAGCGTGCATCGCGATGCGCTGCTCGCCGGCTGCCTGCTCGCGGCGTTTGCGGCGGCCTTCGGCGCCAATGGCGCGATGCGGCGCGGCTGGGCGCTCGTCGCGTGGCTTGCCGCGGCGAACCTCGGCGCAGTCCTCGCCTTCCTGATCCGGCCGAACGCGGTGTTTTGCCTGGTGCCGCTGCTGCTGTACGCGAATAGCCGGCTCGGACGCGGGCGTTCGGTGGCGACTGGCGCCGCGGTGGTCGCGCTCGCGCTGTGGGCGGCGCCACAGGCTGGCGAACTGGCGCAGGCGCGCAAGACGCATCCGGCGGACAGCATCAAGACCTATCACCTGGTCGCGCTGTCGCACTTCGCCGGCAAGAACCTGCTGCCCGGCCAGTGGTCCGCGGAGGAGGCGCGGCGCATCGTCGATGCCTGCTACTCGCCGATCCAGTGGGATGCCGCAGGCATGCAGGGTATGTGCGGCTTCGTGCAGGTCGGGCTGGTGCGGCAGAAGTTGTGGGGCTCGCGCGAACTCACCGAAGCCTGGCTGCGCGAAGCGGCGGCGCGCCCGCTCGCCCTGTATGCGGCCATGGGTGCGACCTTCGCGCGTTCGATGTGGGTGCCCAACTCGCGCGCCATGCTCTACCCGCCGCCGCGCTCGGCGCAGATCGACTGGCAGATCGAGAGCGATCCGCCGCGTGCCACGACCGCATGGCATCACGCGTGGATCCGATCCGGCGTCAACGACGCAATCGGGCGGCCGTGGGTGTTCGCGGCCGTCATGGCGCTGGCTGGTGCGCTGCTGCTCGGGCGTGGGCTGCTATGCACGCGCCTCGGGGCGTTCGCCGCGGCGGTTGCGGCCTCGGGCGCGATCTACCTGCTGACCTATTTTCCGTTCAACGTGTCCGCAGAGTTCCGCTATTTCTACTGGAGCGGGTTCGCGGCCTGGCTGTCCGTGATCTGCGCCGCGTTGGCCTTGCGCGAGCGTCGACGCGAGGCGTCGGCCGGGGATGGCGCGCATGCGTTGCCGCAGGGCAACGACCGCCCCGCTGCGCTGGCGCTGGGTGCGATCTGTGCCGCGATGGTGGCGCTGGTGGCGACGCCGGTGGAACTCGCGCAGAGCGGCCGGCGCGTCGTGCTGGCGGTGGAACAGGGCACCGCAGCGGTCGGCGCGATGCGTTCGGCATCGCTGCCGCCGTGGATGGGCGTGCGCTTCGAAGGCGCGCTGGAGGCGGGCGCCTGGCGGCGGGAGGGCGAGGCATGGCTGGGCCGCGCTGGCGACGGCGCGCTGGTGGCGACGATCCCGATGCTGCGCCAGTCGGTGATCGTCGCGCTCGCCGCGCGCGAATCCGGTGCGCGCGTGCGCATCGAGGCCGACGGCCAGGTGCACCACGTCGAACTGGCCAGTGCAGCGCCGGAGACGATTATCGAACTCGTACCCGCCGGCAGCGCGCCGCAGGGCGTGCTGGCCGATGTCACGGCACCGCTGCGCACCGCCTTTCTCTTCGCAGTGCTGCTCGCGGCGTACGCGTTGCTGGCATTGCGTGGCAGCCGTGAGTCGAGGCTGCGCTGGAACCCGCGTGAATAGGCGTGTGCGGGCCGGCATGGCCTGAAGGCGCCATTCCACGAGCCGCCTGGCACTGCATGCCTGCAGCGAAAGCATCCATGCGGGTTGCAGGCCGGTGCTTTTCAGCGCATCGCGGCCGGCTCGGTGACGAAGCCGATGCGCGAAAGGCCGTGCCGGGCGGCTTCGCTCATCACTTGCGCAACGACGCGATAGGCGACGGCCTGATCGGCGCGCAGTTGCAGTTCGGTGCGCGAGTCGGCGGTGGCAGTCGCCTTCATGCGTTCGCCGAGCTGCACGATGTCGACCGGTTCGCCGGCCCAGTAGATCTGCTCGTCGGCGGCGATGCCGATCTGGATGTGCTCGGGCGGCGTGTGGTTGACCTCGCTCTGCGCCTTGGGCAGATCGACCTTCACCGCGTGCGTGAGCAGCGGCGCGGTGATGATGAAGATGATCAGCAGCACCAGCATGACGTCGATCATCGGCACCATGTTGATCTCGGCCAGCGGGGCGCTCTCGTCCTGTTCGAAGTTCGCGAATGCCATGCGGGCCACCCTCAGCGTGCGGCGGCCATGCGGCCGTCCTGGAACATCGAGTACACGCGCTCGCCGGTCGCCTTGGGATCGGCCAGCAGCGGATCGGTCTTGACGCCGGTGGAGAGCAACGCGAACACGTCGTGCGCGAAGCTCGAGAGTTCGGCCAGCGTGTTGCGCGTGGCGCGCGCGAAGAAGTTGTAGGCGAGCGCGGCGGGAATTGCGACGGCGAGGCCGATGCCGGTCATGATCAGCGCCTCGCCGACCGGGCCGGCGACCTTGTCCAGCGTGCCCTGGCCGGAGATGCCGATCGCGATCAGCGCGTGGTAGATGCCCCACACGGTGCCGAACAGGCCGACGAAGGGCGCACTCGACGCGACCGAGGCAAGGAAGGTCTGGCCGTAGTCGAGACGGGTGCGCGTCTGGTCGATCGCGCGCTTGAGCGAGCGGGTGAGGAAGTCGTCCGGCGAGCCGCTGGCGATCAGGCCGCGCGCGCTGGCGGGACGGTCGCCCCGCAATGCTTCGACCGCGCTGAAGCCGTGATGCACCAGGTGCGAGTAGTGGTCGGTGACGCCGAGGCTGCTCATGCCGCTGGCAATCTCGCCGAGCGAGGTCGCGCGCCAGAAGCGATCGAGGAAGCCGCGCGCGTTGCGCGACTGGCGCCAGTTCTGCACGCCCTTGATGACGATCAGGAACCAGGTGCCGATCGAGGCGGCGCACAGGATGGCGAGCAGCGTGCGGGCGACCGGATCGGCGTTGGCGAGAAAGTGGGCGAGGCCGAGGGATTCGTTCATGGCGGTGGTCCTTGCGAAAATTCAGTCGGAAAGTCTTGTTGGAAATCGTGGGCTGCGTGCTCAGGCGTTGCGGAGCGAAAAGCTGATCGGCACCAGCACCCAGGCGGCGACGTTCTCTTCGCCGCGCCGGGCGGGCACGAATTTCCAGTTCCACACGGCGGCGCTGGCGGCGTCGTCGAGGCGCGTCGAGCCGCTGCTGGTGCGCACCTCGATCTTCGAAGGCTTGCCGCTCGCTTCGACGAACACGCGCAGCACGACCTTGCCTTCCTCGCCCATTCGCCGCGCCATCGACGGATAGGCCGGCGTCGGGTTGTCGAGATAGTCGGCGTCGAAGCGCGGCGGCGCCACCGGCGACGGCGTTGCGGCCTGAATCGGCGGGGCCGGCGGCACGGGCGGGGCGGCGACGGGCGGCAAATCCGGTTTGGGATCGGGTGGCGGCGCGACGGCAACCGGCGTGTCGTTCGGTGCAGGCGCGGCGGCCAGTACCGGCACGGGTTTGGGCGGTTGCGGCGCTGGCTGCACGGTCTTGCGTGGCTGCGGCGGCTTCGGCAGTTCGGTCGGCGGCTTCGGTTCCTCCGGCGCCGGCGGCTGCACCAGTGCGGCCTGGATGATCTGCACCACCTGCGGCGTCTCGATGATGCCGGCGCGCACCAGCGCGGCGATGACGATCACGTGGAGCGTGGCGATCGCCAGCAGGGCGAGCGCGATCTCGCGCCGCGTGACGCCGGCCGGCAGCGCGCTGCCGCGCCGCCTGGAACGCGTGTGCGCCGGCGTGGCGATGGCGAGGCCGGCACGGGGCAGCGGCGCATTCACGTGTCGGCCCACATGCGCATCAGGTTGTGATAGCAGCCCGTGAGCCTGACGCTCTCGGCGGTGTCGCCGTGCTTTTCGCGCAGCGCGAGGATGGCCATGTCGAGGTCGAACAGCATGCGGCGGCGCTCGTCTTCGCGCACCATGCTCTGGATCCAGAAGAACGAGGCGATGCGCACGCCGCGCGTCACCGGCTCGACGCGATGCACGCTCGACGAGGGGTAGAGGATCATGTGGCCGGCCGGCAGCTTGACGGATTGGGTGCCGAAGGTGTCTTCGATCACCAGTTCGCCACCGTCGTATTCATCTGGCCCGGCGAGGAACAGCGTGGCAGAGAGATCGGTGCGCACGTGGGTGCCGCTGGCGGCGTGGGTGCGCACGGCGTTGTCGATGTGGTTGCCGAAGGCGTTGGCTTCGCCGCCGTAGCGGTTGAACAGCGGCGGATAGATCTTGCGCGGCAGTGCGGCGGTGAAGAACAGCGCGCTGCGTGACAGCGCGTCGAGTACCAGCGTTCGCGCGGCGCGCGCGGCCTCGCCGTCCTCGGGCAACTGGCGGTTGTTCTTCGCCTTGGCCGATTGCGTGCCGGCGGTGATGTTGCCGTCGGCCCACTCGGCCGATTCGACGAGCGAACGGCAGCGCGCGAGTTCGTCGGGCGTGAATACGTCGGGTATCTGCAGCAGCATGCGGGACTCCGGTCGGTGGCTGGCTGAACTTGGACTCGCTGGCGCGGGATCGTGTCGTGGCGCGGCGCCACGACACGATCCCGGGAGCCGGCTAGAACTTGTAGTCCATGGTGAGCTGGTACGCACGCTCGGTGCCGGGTACGACGTGAGCGCCGTTCTCGTACAGCGCGTCGTAGTAGTACTTGTCCGCGAGGTTCAGCACGTTGAGCCGGACGGTGTATCTCGGCTGCTCGTAAGCGACCATGGCGTCCCAGCGCACATAGCTCGGCGCCTTGTTGATGGATGGCTTCGTGCAGGGGTTGAAGGTCCACAAGCCGGTCGTGGCGTTGCGCGTTGCCGTGTCGCAGGTGCCGATGCCGTAGGCTGCGCGCTCGCCTTTGCCCTCGGCGCCGAGGCCGACCTTCCAGTTGTCGAACACCTTGTAGGTGGTCCACAGGTTGAAGGTGTAGGCCGGCGCGTTGCGCGGGCGCTGGCCTTCGGTGTACGGGTTGTACTTGCCCTGATAGACGAGCCGGCTGGCATTCGCGGCCTGGCCGGCGGCGTAGTTGCCGCCCGAGACATCGGCGAAGGTGCCGAGCAGTGTGCCTGGCATCTGGTCGTCGATCCTGGCGTCCATGAAGGCGACGCCGCCGAACACTTCCCAGCGGCTGGTGATGCGGCCGGCCGCCTCGAACTCGATACCGTCGGTATGGCGCTTCTTGGACAGCAGCGCGACGTTGGCCTGCTCGAGGTCGGTGTTGCGTTCGTAGAACTTCTGCGCGCGGTAGAGCGCGGCGCGCAGCGAGAGGTCGCCGTCGAACAGTTCCCACTTGGCACCGGCTTCCAGGGTGCGGCTGCGCTCGGCCGGGGTGCGGCTGTTCGCTTGCGTGAGCTGGTAGAGGTCGGCGGTCGGGTTGAATGAGTCGGAGAAGCCGAGGTAGTAGGAATGCGTGTCCCACGGCTGGTACATCAGGCCGGCGCGCCAGCTCCATTCGCTGAAGTCGACCTTGGCGCCGCTGGTGTAGTCGGCGTCGAGCTTGTCACGCCGTGCGCCGCCGAGGAGCTTCCAGCCCGGCAGGAATTCGATCGTGTCCTGCGCGTAGAGACCGATCGAGTCGCCCTCGTACTTGACGATGCCGGAACGGATCTGCCCGCCGTAGCCGGCCGGGAGCAGCGGATCGTTGTCGGGGTTGCGCAACGTGGTCGGCGGCGCGCTGCCGGCGCTGGTGGTGTAGTTCCAGCGGCCCGCGCGCTCGCGCAGCAGCTCGACGCCGGCCAGTGCTTCGTGCCTGAGCGATCCGGTGGCGAACTTTGTCGTGAAATCGGTCTGGCTGGTGATGGTGTGCTCCTCGCTGCCGCGCGCGGAGCGGTTGCGGTTGACGATCGCGCTGCCGTTGGCGATGGTCGCGTCGGTCGCGCCGGCGGCCAGGCGCGGCACCGAGACCCAGAGGTCGCGCTCGTAGTCGGCGGCGCGCAGCACGGTGCGGATCTCGGTCACCGGTGAGAAGCGGTGTGTGTAGGTCGCGGTGGCGATCTTGGTGATGTTGTCCTCGTAGTCCTTCTCGGTGCCGTAGAAGGTATCGGCCGGCACCTTGACCGGGCGGTTCCGGTAGAACGGAATGCCGTAATCGGGAATGTTGTGGGTGTCGAGGTAGAGGTAGGAGAGGTTCACCTCGTCGCGCGTGCCGATGCCCCAGCTGATGCTGGGCAGGATGCCGCGGCGGTTGGTCTCGACTTCGTCGCGCGTGCTGCCGGCATCGGTGTACATGCCGGCGACGCGCAGCGCCATGTTCTCGCCGATCACCTTGTTCACGTCGACCGTGCCGCGCGCGTACTGGTCGGTGCCGACGGTCACGCTGGCGCGCGATTTGTCGACCGTCATCGGCGACTTGAGCACCTGGTTGATCACGCCGCCGGCCTGGCCGCGGCCGAACAGCATCGCGGCCGAGCCGCGCAGCACGTCGATCTGGTCGACATAGAAGGTCTCTCGGTTGTACTGCGCGACGTCGCGGATGCCGTCGAGGTAGAGGTCGCCGAATGTATAGAAGCCGCGCAGGTTGAAGTTGTCGCCGATGCGGCCGCCTTCACCGGCGTTGTAGGTCAGGCCGGCGACGTTGCGCAGCGCGCTCTTCAGCGTGTCGGAATTTGTGTCGAGGATCAGCGCCTCGGGCACGATGGTGATGGCCTGCGGGATGTCCTTGGGCAACTGCTTGATCTTGCCGACACGCGTCGTGCCGCCCTGGTAGCCGTTGTCCTGTGCGTCGCGGGCATCCTTGACGTTGATTGTCTGCAGCGTGGTTTCGCGCGCCTCCTTGTCCTGCGTGTCGGCGATTGCCGATGCCGGCATCAGCGCGATGCCGCACAGCATGGCGCCGAGCGGCAGCAGCGGAAGCTGCGCCGGCGTGACTTGCAGGCGCAAATCGCTTTCCCCGGGTGCCGGTGCCGATCTGCTGTCGACGGACGCCGGGGGCCGGCGTTTCAGGCGGTGGTGGCGGGTCTTCACTACTTGTTCTCCCTTGATTGTGGGTGGGGTCGTGGAAATCAGGCGACGCGTGCCGTTGCGGTGCGGGGCGCCGGCTTCGTGCGCAGGAACGAGAGGGCGAGCCACGCCAGCGGAATGGCGAGCATGGCGACGGTGACGTAGATGCCGTACTGCCCCTCGGGCGACCAGGGCTCGGTGGCGAGGTGCCAGTACGTGTTGTCGATCGGCAGCAGGCCGGTTTCGGTGAATTCGTGGAAGGCATGGAACAGCAGCTGGGCGACAAACAGCAGCAGGTAGATCGCCGTCACCTTGAAGAAGCGGCCCAGATCGACACGCCGGCCGTAGCGCTGCCAGGCCCAGGCCAACGCGATGGCCGCAGCGATGCCGGCGAGCGCCCCGGCCAGCATGTCGCCAGCGCCGGTCTGCGTCGCCAATGAACCGGCGATCAGCGCGAGTTCCATGCCTTCGCGCGTGATCATCAGCAACACGAAGGCGAATACGCCGAGCCGGGCCGCGAAGCCCTCGCGTGCCGCGTGTCTGTCCAGGCGTGCGCGGATCTCGCCGGAAATGTGCGGCGCTGCGCGCAGCATATAGACGACCATCGAACCGACCAGCAGGGCGGCGACCAGCGCGAGCGTCCCCTCCCAGACCGGCTGGTTTTCCGCCTGGGCAAAAAGCCAGCCGGCGCCCGCGCTCGCTGCGAAGGCGGCCGCGGCGCCCCACCACGCTGCCGGAACCAGCGCGTCGCGGCCGGTTTTGCGCAGATAGGCGAGGGTGACCGCGACAATCAGGAAGGACTCGATGCCCTCGCGGAAGGTCATGACCAGCATCGGAATCATGGTTGCACCCGTTCAGATTGAATGAGAAGTAGCGCAAATGATAACGATTCCGTTTACGGAAAACAACACCATGCGGCGCGGTCCTGTCAATGTGTGTCCGGGTTTTGTCGTGAACGAAGGCGGGTCGCTGCCGGTGGGGTGAGGGCCGGTTGGGGGTGCGTCCGGCGATCGTTTCGCCGGCCAGCCGTCGTCGCGTCGGTCAGCGCCCAGGCGTGGCGAGACGGGGAAGACCGGCTGGACCCGGACCCGGCGCCCGCAGCCCGGCATCGATGCGGGCAGCGGGCCGCTTGGGGCGCATGCTAAAATCGCAGGCTTTCCGTACGGCTGGCCTTCCCAGATGGAATTCTCTCCGCTTACCGCACTTTCCCCGCTCGACGGTCGTTATCAGGACAAAGTCGCCGCGCTGCGCACGCACTTTTCGGAGTACGGACTGATCCGCAACCGCATCCGCGTCGAGATCGCCTGGCTGCAGGCACTGGCGCAGGCGCCCGGCCTGCAGGAAATCCCCGAGTTCTCGCCCTCGACGCGCGACGAGCTGGCCGAAGTGGTCGCCAACTTTTCGGTGGTCGATGCCGATCAGGTGAAGGCGATCGAAGCGCGCACCAACCACGACGTCAAGGCGATGGAGTACTGGCTCAAGGAGCGCCTCGGCCACAACGGCGAGGTGATGCGTGTCTCGGAGTTCATCCACTTCGCCTGCACCTCGGAAGACATCAACAACACCTCGCACGCGCTGATGCTGTCGGAGGCGCGCGCCGACGTCCTGCTGCCGGCGCTGGACAAGGTGATCGAGCGCCTGCGCGAACTGGCCCACGATCTGGCGGATGCGCCGATGCTGTCGCGCACCCACGGCCAGCCGGCCAGCCCGACCACGCTCGGCAAGGAGATGGCCAACGTCGCCGCGCGCCTGCTGCGCGCGCGCAGCCGCATCGCCGGGGTCGAACTGCTGGCCAAGTTCAACGGGGCGGTCGGCAACTACAACGCGCATTTCTCCGCCTACCCCGATTTCGACTGGGAGGCTTTCGCGAAGCAGTTCGTCGAGTCGCTCGGCCTGGCGTTCAATCCCTACACGATCCAGATCGAGCCGCACGATGCGATGGCCGAGCTGTACGACGCCGTCGCCCGCGCCAATACGGTGCTGCTCGACGCCTGCCGCGACATCTGGCTGTACGTCTCGCTCGGCTACTTCAAGCAGAAGCTCAAGGACGGCGAGATCGGCAGCTCGACCATGCCGCACAAGGTGAACCCGATCGACTTCGAGAATGCCGAAGGCAACCTCGGCCTCGCCAACGCGGTGCTGCGCCACCTGTCGGACAAGCTGCCGGTGTCGCGCATGCAGCGCGACCTGACCGATTCCACCGTCCTGCGCAACATGGGCGTGGCGTTTGGCCATACGCTGCTGGCGCTGGATTCGGCGCTGCGCGGCTTGGGCAAGCTGGAGGCCGACCGTGCGCGGCTGGCCGCCGACCTGGACAACGCCTGGGAAGTGCTGGCCGAGCCGATCCAGACGGTCATGCGCCGCTACGCGGTGCCGAATCCCTACGAACAGCTCAAGGATCTGACGCGCGGCAAGGGCATCACGCGCGAGGCCCTGCATGCCTTCATCGGCAAGCTGGCGATTCCTGCCACCGAGCGCACGCGCCTGCTCGACATGACGCCTGCCAGCTATCTCGGCAAGGCGGTCGAACTGGCCCGGCGCATCTGACGGCGAGGCAGCGACGACATGAACCATCCAATGGACCAGGCGGCGAATCCGGCAACGAATCCGGCGACGGACCCGCCAGCCGAAACGGCAATCGACCAGGCGCCGGCCAAGCCGGCGGGCAAGAGCGCATTTGCCGACAACATCAAGCATCTGCCCGGCGTGTCGCACCTCGCCGCGCTGCAACTGCTGGAAAAGGACAGCGACGAGGTCGTCGCCACCGTCGAGCACAAGCCGGGGCAGGTCGGCTCGCTCACCGTCTACAACCATCTCGCGCTGACCTTCGGCGCGATCACGCCGCAGGCGGCGAACAAGGGGCTCGAACTCTACGCCGAGCACACCGCAGATGCGCGCGCCAATCCCGGCAAGCACCCGAACATCGACCGGCTGCTCAATCTGATCGAGGAAGGGCGCACGCTGCGCGTCAAGCACGTTTTCGCGACCTGAGTCGAAACCTCCCGCAGTTCGTCCGATCCGCGTGGAATAAACGCGCGGCCCGGGGTGTTCATGGAATGCGGCCGCGCGCAGGCGCTGCCGAACGACCAACAACCCGGGAGAATCCGATGAAGCTTCGCCTTGCCACGCTTGCCCTCTGCGCCGTTGCCACGACGGCCGCCACGTCCACCGCTTTCGCGCAGCAGGGCCCCAAGCCCGAAGACCAGATCCGCTACCGCCAGTCGATCATGAACGTGATGGGGCGCCAGTTCGGCATGCTCGCGGGCATGGCGAAGGGCGACGTGCCCTATAACAAGGATGCCGCCGTCAAGGCCGCCGGTCTCGTGGATACCCTGTCCACCCTGCCCGGACCGCTGTTCGGACCGGGCCTCGACAAGGGCGCGCCGACCAAGGCGAGCGAGAAGGTCTGGAGTGAGCCGGAGAAGTTCAAGGCCGCGTACGAGAAGATGCAGGCCGAAGTGAAGAAGCTGCCCGCTGCAGCCGGCGATCTCGCCACACTGAAGGCTGCTGCCGGCGAAGTCGGCAAGACCTGCAAGGGTTGCCACGACGATTACCGCGAGAAGGAATTCCGCAACTGACCGTTGGAGAAGGGCAGGGCTGGGAGGCGCCTGGACAGGCGCTCTCCAGCCCGTTCCGCCTGGAACCTTTAATCCATGCGCCGCCCGGCAGTGCATGGCCCGGGAGCGCCATTGCATGCGCCTTCCAGGCCGACCGGTTTCAGATCCGATTGACCAGGTACCACACCGCGCAACCGGCCAGCGCAAACACCAGCGCGCCCAGCCAGGCCGGGCCGCCGCGCGCCGCCTCCACGCCGGCAAGCGCTTTGTCGCCCGTAAGCATCGGGCGCACGAGGTTCTCCTTTTTCGCGACGCGGTAGAACGCGATCGCGGCGAGGTGTGTCGCCACGAGCGCGAGAAGCGCCCAGAACGCGGCCTCGTGCACGCTGCCCATCAGGTCGATGGTCTTGTTGGCGACGTGTTTCGCCAGCGGCGCCTCGACGCCGTAATCCTCGTCGGACAGGAACAGGCCGCTGCCGACCTGCACCGTCAATGCGGCGAGCATGGCCATTACCGACCATCCGCCGAGCGGGTTGTGGCCCGCGTGGGTTACCGCGGCGGCGCGTCCGCGCAGTGCGGCGAGATAGGCGAGCACTGCACGCGGTCCGCGCACGAATCCGGCGAAGCGCGCGTGCCGGTTGCCGACGAAGCCCCAGACGAGGCGGAACAGGATCAGCGCCAGGATCGCGTAGCCGGACAGCAGGTGGCGCGCCATCCAGTCCGAGCCGAGGTCGGCGGCGAACTGGCCGGTGATGCCGTTGAACACCACCAGCACGACCAGCGACCAGTGGAACAGGCGCGTCGGCAGGTCCCAGACGCGGGTGGGGCGGGTTTCGGACGGATCTGGCGCGGGCATGTGGCGATTCCGGCTGGGGGGACACGAAAAGCATAACAGGCGCCGCCGGGGAATCATTCCAGCCGTGCGCCGCCGGCCGGCAAACAAAAAAAACGCCCCGCATCGCGGGGCGTTTGCGCGGAGCGATCCGGTGCGATCAGACGACCGCTTCTTCCTTCTTCACCTGCGGCTTGATGAACTGCTCGCGCGAGACGCCGAGCCACATCACCAGCGGGCTGGCGACCAGCACCGACGAATAGATGCCGAACAGGATGCCGATGGTGAGCGCGAGCGCGAAGTAGAACAATGTCTCGCCACCGAAGATCAGCATCGACAGCACCATCATTTGCGTCGAGCCGTGGGTGATGATGGTGCGCGAGATGGTGCTGGTGATCGCATGGTTGATCACTTCGGGCGTGGAGAGGCCGCGCTTCTTCTTGAAGGTTTCGCGCACCCGGTCGAACACGATCACCGATTCGTTCACCGAATAGCCCAAGACCGCCAGCACCGCCGCCAGCACCGGCAGCGAGAACTCCCACTGGAAGAAGGCGAAGAAGCCGAGGATGATGATCACGTCGTGGAGGTTGGCGATGATCGCGCTGACGGCAAAGCGCCACTCGAACCGGAACGCCAGGTAGATCATGATGCCCATGACCACCATCAGCAGCGCCATCGCGCCGTCGGTCGCCAGTTCCTTGCCGACCTGCGGGCCGACGAACTCGACGCGGCGCACTTCCGGCTTGCCGCCGACGGCCTGCAGCGAGGCCTTGACCTTTTCGCTGACGCGGGCGGAGTCGCTTTCCTTCTGCAGCGGCAGGCGGATCAGCAGGTCCTTCGAGCTGCCGAAGTTCTGCACCTGGACGTCGGTGAAGCCGTCGCGGGTGAGGCCTTCGCGCACCTTGGCAACGTCGGCCGCTTCGGGGTAGGCAACCTCGATCAGCGTGCCGCCGGTGAACTCGACCGAGAAGTGCAGGCCGCGCGTGGCGAGGAAGAACACCGCGACCAGGAAGGTCAGCAACGATATGACGTTGAAGACCAGCGCATGCTTCATGAACGGGATGTCTTTGCGGATGCGGAAGAATTCCATTTTCTGTTCCGTGTCGGTTGACGTTCGGCGGGCGTGGTGTGGTTACGCGATGGCGGTCATTGGTTGCCCGGCTTCCACACCTGGCCGATGGAAACCTTGTCGAGCTTGCGCTGGCGCCCGTAGATCAGGTTCACCAGCGAACGCGAGACGACCACGGCGCTGAACATCGAGGTCATGATGCCGAGGCAATGCACCACCGCGAAGCCGCGCACCGCGCCCGAGCCGAAGATCAGCAGCGCGAGGCCGGCGATCAGCGTGGTGACGTTCGAGTCGAGAATGGTCGCGAAGGCGCGCTCGTAGCCGGCGGCGATGGCGGCCTGCGGGCTGGCACCGTTGCGCAGCTCTTCGCGCACGCGCTCGTTGATCAGCACGTTGGCGTCGATCGCCATGCCCAGCGTCAGCGCGATGGCGGCGATGCCAGGCAAGGTCAGCGTCGCCTGCAGCAGCGAGAGCAACGCAACCAGGAACATCAGGTTCGCTGCCAGCGCGATCACCGAGATCATGCCGAACATCAGGTAGTAGGCGATCATGAACACCGCGATCATCGCGAAACCCCACATCGTGGAGTCGAAGCCCTTCTTGATGTTCTCGGCGCCGAGCGAGGGGCCGATGGTGCGTTCCTCGACGATTTCCATCGGCGCGGCGAGCGAGCCGGCGCGCAGCAGCAGCGCGGTGTCGTTGGCCTCGGTGGTGGTCATGCGTCCGGAGATCTGCACGCGTCCGCCGGCGATCTCGGTGCGGATCACCGGGGCGGTGACGACTTCGCCCTTGCCCTTCTCGATCAGCAGGATCGCCATGCGCTTGCCGACGTTGTCGCGCGTCACGTCCTTGAAGATGCGCGCGCCGGCGGAATCGAGCGTGAGATGCACCGCCGGCTCCTGCGTGTCCGAGGCGAAGCCGGGCTGCGCATCGGTCAGGCGGTCGCCGGTCAGCACGACCTGCTTCTTCACCAGCAGCGGCACGCCGCCGCGCTCCTTGTAGAGTTCGGTGCCGAACGGCGCCTGGCCCTGCATCGCCGCTTCGAGGCCGCCCGGCGTGTCGTCGACCATGCGGATTTCCAGCGTCGCGGTGCGGCCGAGGATGTCCTTCGCCTTGGCGGTGTCCTGCACGCCCGGCAGCTGCACGACGATGCGATCGGTGCCCTGCTGCTGGATCACCGGTTCGGCCACGCCGAGTTCGTTGATGCGGTTGTGCAGCGTGGTGATGTTCTGCTTGATCGCGAATTCCTGGATCTTGTTCTGTGCCAGCGGGCCGAGCGTGCCGACGAGCGCGAGGTCGGCGCCGTCCTGGCGTTCCTGCAGCGTGAGATCGGCATTCGCGTCGGCGATCGCGTTTTTCGCCTTGTCGCGCGTGTCGGCCTCGCGGAACTTGATGACGATCGTGTTGCCGTCCCGCGTGATGCCGGCATGGCGGATGTTCTTGTCGCGCAGCAGGGTACGCAGGTCGGCCGACATCGAGTCGAGGCGCTTGGTCAGCGCGCCCTTCATGTCTACCTGGAGCAGGAAGTGCACGCCGCCGCGCAGGTCGAGGCCGAGGTACATCGGCAGCGCATGCACGCTCTGCAGCCATTGCGGCGTGGCCGACAGCAGGTTCAGGGCGACGACGTAGGTCGGGTCGGTCGGGTCCGGGTTGAGCGCCTTCTCGATGGTATCGCGTGCCTTGAGCTGGTCATCGGTGCTGGTGAAGCGCGCGCGCACGCTGGTGGCGTCGAGCGTGACGGCGGTCGGCGCGAGGCTGGCGGCCTTGAGCGCGCCCTCGACGCGATCCATCACCTTGCCATCGACCTTGATCGTGGCCTTGGCGCTGGACACCTGCACCGCAGGCACCTCGCCGAAGAAGTTCGGCAGGGTATAAATGGCGCCGAGCAGCAGGGCGACGGCGACGGTCACATAGACCCAGATCGGATAGCGATTCATAAGCGGCGGGAGATGAGGGGACTGGGGCGGGCGCTATCGGCGGAGGCGCGGGCGTTTCGTGCGTCCGCCGTCGCGGCTCAGATGGCTTTCAGGGTGCCCTTGGGCAGCAGCGTGGCCACGGCCTGCTTCTGCACGGCGATCTCGACGTTCGGCGCGATCTCGAGCTGCACGTAGGCGTCGCCGACCTTGATGATCTTGCCGGCCATGCCGCCCTGGGTGACGACTTCGTCGCCCTTGGACAGCGCGTCGACCATGGTTTTGTGTTCCTTGGCGCGCTTCATCTGCGGGCGGATCATCAGGAAGTAGAGCACGACGAACATCAGCAGGATGGGCAGCATGCCCATTAGGCCGCCGGTTGGGTCGGAGGCGGCAGGGGTTTGCGCCCAGGCATTCGAAATCAGCATGAGGTCTCCAGAGACGGTTTTTTCGTAACCGCGCATTGTACCAGTTCGCAGTCGGCGGCCGCTTGTACCGCGACCCGCCAGGCGCTGCTCGGCCGGGTGCGCGATGCTGCCGGCCGGCATGGCTGCAGGGCGCATGGACAGGCGATCCGCGGCCTGCCGCCTTGCGAAGGCGCATGGTGGGAGCCTTGCGGGGTTGGGTGCCCGGAGAACGCCGATCCATGAGCCTCTCCGGAGCGTCATAAGCGGTGCTACTGGCTGAAAATGCGCCGATCCGGGCGCCGCGTCGGCGTTGCGCAGGGCTCCATCGGCCGGGTCGGCGCCGCGCAGCCGCGCAGGTCGTTCAGCAGCGCATCGGTGCGTTCGCGGTAGCGCTGCGGCGTCTCGCCGGCCGAGGGTTTGCCCTCCGGCAAGACGGCGCGCAGTTCCACCACGCGCAGTGCCGGCCGCACGGGGAACGTGGCCTGGTACTGCACCACCAAGCGTCTCGCCTCGACGTCCACCGTCGCGAGCACGGGGCGCATCGGCACCGGGATCATCGCGCCTTGCTGGTAGCGCAGCAGCAGGTGCGGCACCACGCCCTCGGGCATGCGCAGCTTGATCGCCGCGCCGCGCACCGGCTTCACCGCCAGCGCGGCGCCGCGCGGCAGGAATCCGTCGAGGCGGTGCCCCTTGTCCACGCGATGGCGGCCGACGCAGGGTGTCCACGCGTACTCGACCTCGCGTGCCGCCTGCCCGATCACCATCATCGTTTCCTCGTCGGCCGACAGCGGCAGTTGCGTCGCACGCTTGCCGCCGGCCAGTTCGACGGCCTGCAAGGCGCCGCCGCGAAGGAAGATTGCGGTATCGGGAAACCACGTGGTGCGCTGGTTGTAGCCGCCGCCCTTGTCGGTGCAGGTGTGGTCGTCCTTCGGATCGTCGTCTGCGCCGATGACCGGTTCGTGCGTGTCCGCAAGCTTGAGGACGCCGCGCGCATCGAACGCGAAGCTGATCTTGGTCGACACCGAGAAATACTCGCCGTAGCGGTCTTCGGCAGTCAGCAGAACCATGCCGAAAGGTGTGTGGTTGCGCTGTTCCGGGATCGCCGGCTCTTCCGCTTGCGACGCGTTCGGCGCCTCGGCGGCCGGGGCGGAGGCGGGCCGAGCGGCTTGCCCAGGCGTGCCGGCGTCCGCCGGCGGCCGGGGCGGTACGGCACAACCGCCCAGGGTCAGCGCGATTGCGAGAACTGCCAGGCGCATGGCGGCGGTTGTCGAAATGGTGGAACGCGGGTTCATGCTGTCTCCGGTCGGTTGCTTGTCAGCCGCGCTTTTCGGTCGCGCGCTCGACGTGGAACTGCGCCACCGTGCGGTCGAAGTGTCCGCCGTCGATTGCGCCGCGCAGTTCGCGCATCAGTTGCTGGTAGTAGTGCAGGTTGTGGATCGTGGCGAGTTGCGCGCCGAGGATCTCCTTCACCCGCGTCAGGTGGTGCAGGTAGGCGCGCGAGAAGTGGCGGCAGGTATAGCAGGCGCAGGTTTCGTCGAGCGGGCGCGGGTCGTCCTTGTGTTTCGCGTTGCGGATCTTGATGTCGCCGAAGCGTGTGAACAGCCAGCCGTTGCGCGCGTTGCGCGTCGGCATCACGCAGTCGAACATGTCGATGCCGTGGCTCACCGCATGCACGATGTCCTCCGGCGTGCCGACGCCCATCAGGTAGCGTGGCCGCTCGGCCGGCAGGCGCGGTGCGGTATGGGCGAGGATGCGCATCATGTCGTCCTTCGGCTCGCCGACCGAGAGGCCGCCGATGGCGTAGCCGTGGAAGCCGATGCCGGCGAGGCCGGCGAGCGACTCGTCGCGCAGATCTTCGTACATGCCGCCCTGTACGATACCGAACAGCGCGTTGCTATTGCCGACCTTCTCGAATTCGTCGCGCGAACGCCGCGCCCAGCGCAGCGACAGACGCATCGAGTCGGCCGCCTCGGCGTGCGTGGCAGGGTAGGGCGTGCATTCGTCGAAGATCATCACGATGTCCGAGTTCAGCACCTTCTGGATGCGCATCGATTCCTCGGGCGTGAGGAATAGCTTGTCGCCATTGACCGGCGAGGCGAAGGTGACCCCTTCCTCGCTGATCTTGCGCAGCGCGCCGAGCGAAAACACCTGGAAGCCGCCCGAGTCGGTGAGGATCGGCCCGTCCCAGCCCATGAAGCGGTGCAGACCGCCGAAGCGCTCGATCACGTCCAAGCCCGGCCGCAGCCACAGGTGGAACGTGTTGCCGAGCACGATTTGTGCGCCGATGTCGACGATATCGCGCGGCGTCACGGCCTTGACCGTGCCGTAGGTGCCGACAGGCATGAAGGCAGGCGTCTCCACCGTGCCGTGGGCCAGCGTGAGGCGGCCGCGGCGGGCCGCGGCGGCAGAGCCGAGCAGATCGAATTTCAAGGGGCAGACCTCGTCAGTAACATCGCGTCGCCGTAGCTGAAGAAGCGGTAACGCTGCGCCACCGCGTGGGCATACGCCGCACGCATGGTAGCGAATCCTGCAAAGGCCGACACCAGCATCAACAGCGTCGACTTCGGCAGGTGGAAGTTGGTGACCAGGCAATCGGCCACCTTGAAGTCGAAGCCGGGCAGGATGAACAGTTCGGTTTCGCCCTCGCAGGCTGTCAGATTGCCCTCGTGCGCCTGCGCCGCGCCTTCGAGCGCGCGCAGCGAGGTGGTGCCGACGGCAATGACGCGGCCGCCTCTCGCGCGCGTCGCGGCCACGGCGTCGGCTGTGGCCGGCGGAATCCAGTAGTGCTCGCGGTGCATGCGATGCGCGGCGAGGTTGGCCACGCGCACCGGCTGAAAGGTGCCGGCACCGACATGCAGCGTGACGTAGGCGAATTCGGCGCCGCGCGACTGCAGTTGCGCCAGCACGGCGTCGTCGAAATGCAGGCCGGCGGTCGGCGCGGCGACCGAGCCGGGGTGGCGTGCGAACACCGTCTGGTAGCGCGATTCGTCGTCGTCCCCCGGCGTGCGCTGGATGTAGGGCGGCAGCGGCAACTTGCCGTGGCGCTCGATCAGTTCGATCAGCTCCTCGTCGTGCGGAAAGGCCAGGCGGTAGAACTCGCCCTCGCGGCCGAGCACCGTGATGTCGAACGCATCGGCCATGCGGATGACGGCACCGGGTTTCGGCGGCTTGCTCGCGCGCAGTTGCGCCAGCGCCTCGTGCGGCCCGATCGCTCGCTCGATCAGCACTTCGACCTGGCCGCCGCTTTCCTTGCGGCCGAACAGGCGCGCATGCAGCACGCGCGTGTCGTTGAACACCAGCAGGTCGCCAGTGCGAACCAGTTGCGGCAGGTCGGTGAAGCGCCGGTCGTCGAGGCCGGTCGTGCCGCCATCCCGCACCACAAGAAGCCGGCTCGCGGTGCGCTCGGCGAGCGGCTGTTGGGCGATCAGGTCGGGCGGAAGGGGATAGTCGAAATCGTCGAGCGTGAAGTGCATTTTCTTGTGGGGCGTCGCTGCTTGATGGATAATGCGCCCTCTCTAGGCGCCGGCTCTGCCGGCATGGTCATCCAGCCGGGATGGCGGAATCGGTAGACGCAGCGGACTCAAAATCCGCCGGTGGTGACACTGTGGGGGTTCGAGTCCCCCTCCCGGCACCAGTTGATGGCAGGTCGTGCGGCGGCTTCAAGCCGCAGGCGCCGTGAAGCCGCGACGGATTTTACACGCAGAGCGGGCCGCGCCCGATTCGAGTGCCCCGCCGCGGAAACCGAATTCCGGCCGGAACACGCACGCAATACGATGAGCCTCACCCGAAAACCACGTCTGTCGGGCAGCAAGCGGCACAGCGCCATCTGCGCGCTCGGCGCTGCCGCGCTGCTGTGCGCCTCGGCATCGTGGGGCGACATCTACATGCGGATCGACGAAGCGGGCGTGGTCAACCTCACCAATCTGCCGGTCGATCCACGCTTCGAGCGCATCCTGGTCGAGCCGGTGGAACGCATCGCAGCGCGCAACGAGCCGGTTCGCGGCGCGACCAACAGCAAGGGGCGCGAACGCTACGGGCAGGTGATTTCGGCGCTCGCGCAGGAACATGGCGTGCCCGGTGCGCTGCTGCATGCGGTGATCGAGGCCGAGTCGAATTACAACCCGAACGCGGTGTCGCCCAAGGGCGCCGTCGGCCTGATGCAGTTGATGCCGACGACGGCGCGCCAGTACGGCGTCGCCGACTCGCGCGACCCGGCTGCCAATATTGCCGGCGGAGCACGCTACCTGCGCGACCTGCTCGCGATGTTCAACAACGACCTGACGATGGCGGTGGCCGCCTACAATGCGGGCCCGCAGTCGGTCATACGCAACGGCAACGCCGTTCCGCCGTATCGCGAGACGCAGCGTTACGTGCCGAAAGTGCTGAGCCTCTACCAGCGCAACCAGACGCTCGACCTTTGATCCTTGCGGCGCCCCGCGGGCGCTGGCACGTCCTTCCCATGCCGCTCCATCCCCAGTCGCTCGCCATGCTCGACCGCGTACACCGGCGCGGCCTGACGCCTTTCCATGAACTGACGGTCGAGCAGATGCGGCACGAGTCGCAGAAAATGCATTTCGGATTCCGTCCCGAGGCGCCGCAGGTTGCCGAGGCGACCGAGATCGAGATGCACCGCGCCGACGGACCATCGGTTCGTGCGCGCTATTACCGTGCCGCCGGCACCGGCAACGTCGAGACACTGCCCTTGCTTGTCTGGTACCACGGCGGCGGCTGGACGGTCGGCGATCTGGCCAGCTACGACGTGCTGTGCCGCGAACTCGCGAACCTTGCGCGCTGCGCGGTGGTGTCGGTCGATTATCGGCTGGCGCCCGAGCACAAGTTTCCCGCGGCGGTCGAGGATGTCGATTTCGCCTTCCAGTGGTGCGTCGAGCATGCAGGCACACTGGCGATCGATGCCGGCCGCATTGCCGTCGGCGGCGACAGCGCCGGGGGGAATCTCGCCGCGGTGGCCTGCCTGATGGCGCGCGAACGCGGCGGCCCGCAACCCTGCTTCCAGTTGCTGGTCTATCCGGCGACCGACCAACGTGGATTGCGCCAGTCGCACACGCTCTACGCTGAGGGCTACCTGCTGACGCAGGCCTCGATACGCCGTTTCCAGTACTGTTACTTCGCCAGCGAGGCGCAGCGTACCGATTGGCGTGCTTCGCCACTGCTTGCCGCCGACCTGGCCGGCTTGCCGCCCGCACTGGTGTTGACCGCGGAATACGATCCGCTGGTGGACGACGGGCTGGCCTATGCGGAACGGATGCGCGAAGCCGGGGGCGATGTCACCTATTCATGCTACGCGGGCATGATCCATGGCTTCTTCGCGCTCGGAAAGTTCTTTGACGACGCGAACCGGGCAGTCGCAGAATCGGCCGCGGCGTTGCACCGCGCCTTCCATCGCGCTGGTTAGGCCGATACTGCGCGTCTTGCTTCGGGGCGACGCTCGAACCAGTCGAAGTCCCGGTGCAGTTCCACCACGCTGCCGACCACGATCAGCGCTGGCGCCTGGACGTTTTCATCCAAGGCGCGCTGCGGCAGCGTGGCGAGCGTGCCCGCCACGGTGCGCTGCCCGGGCAAGGTGGCCTTTTCGACCAGTGCCGCAGGCATGTCCGGCGCCATGCCGTGCGCAATCAGTTCGCGGCAGATCATGCCGAGCCCGCCGACGCCCATGTAGATGACGAGCGTCTGGTTGGGACGCGCCAAGGCCTCCCAGTCGAGGTTGGCCGTGCCGTCCTTGAGGTGGCCGGTGACGAACACGCACGCTTGCGCATGCGCGCGGTGGGTGAGCGGGATGCCGGCATAGGCAGCCATGCCGCTTGCCGCGGTGACGCCGGGTACGACCTCGAACTCGATGCCGGCTTCGATCAATGCTTCGAGTTCCTCGCCGCCGCGGCCGAAGATGAACGGGTCGCCGCCCTTCAGGCGCGCGACGCGCAGACCCTCGCTTCCGAGCGCCACGAGCAGCGCGTTGATCTGGTCCTGCGGCAGGGCGTGGTTGCCGGCGCGCTTGCCGACGTAGATCTTGCGCGTTTGTGCTGGCACCAGTTCGAGCACGCGGTCGCCCACCAGTTGGTCATACACGACGACATCGACGCTCGAAAGCAGCCGCGCGGCACGAACTGTGAGCAGGTCTGGATCGCCGGGTCCGGCGCCGACCAGATAAACCCTGCCGTCCAGTTTCGACGCGGCAATTCGCTGACGTGCATCGTCCGCCGGGGAATGCGAATGCGGCGTGCGGATGGCGGCAGCAGGGCGCCGCTCGGGCTGGCGCAGCCGCGCAATCAGGCTGGACCAGCGGGGCGCTTCGCCGGAAATGGGCAGCGCGTCGATCGAAATTGCCGGCTCCATCTTGTTCCCCACCTCAGGCTGGAATCGTGATCGGCAATCTATCGATTCGGGGTGAGAAGGGAATTGACCCGAGTCAAGGAAGGGTATTCGCTCCAAGCGGAAAGTGCGCGCTGTGGTGAGTTGGGGTTCGCAGTCAGAGCTTACTTAGGGAGAGTGAAATGGCATCGCATGGCAAATTGCTGACCAAGGCTTTCATGATGGCGGCGCTGCCGCTGGCTTTGGGCAGCGCTTTCGCGCAGGAAGCGCCGAAGCTGACCAACGACGAGAAGGCAGCGGCGAAAAAGATCTACTTCGAGCGCTGCGCCGGCTGTCACGGCGTGCTGCGCAAGGGTGCGACCGGCAAGAACCTGGAGCCGCACTGGACGAAGAAGCTGCCTGACGGGCAGACTCAGGAAGGTGGCACGCTCAAGCTCGGTGCAAGCCGTCTGGAGAAGATCATCTCCTACGGCACCGAAGGCGGGATGGTGAACTTCGACGACATCCTGTCGAAGGAAGAGATCGCTCTGATGGCGAAGTACATCCAGACGACGCCGGATGTGCCGCCCGAGTTCAGCTTCAAGGACACGATGGATTCCTGGAAGGAAATCATTCCGGTGGCCCAGCGTCCGACCAAGCAGATGAACAACTTCAACTTGAAGAACATGTTCTCGGTCACGCTGCGGGACACCGGCGAGGTCGCGCTGATCGACGGCGACACGAAGGAAATCCGCAGCATCGTCAAGACGGGTTACGCGGTGCACATCTCGCGCCTGTCGAAATCCGGCCGCTATGTCTACGTCATCGGCCGCGACGGCCGCCTGTCGCTGATCGATCTGTGGATGGAGAAGCCCGCGGTCGTCGCCGAACTGAAGGTCGGCTTCGACGCACGCTCGGTCGATACCTCCAAGTTCAAGGGCTTCGACGACAAGTACGCGATCGCCGGTTCCTACTGGCCGCCCCAGTACGTAATCATGGAAGGCGAGACGCTCAAGCCGCTCAAGGTCGTGTCGACCCGCGGCATGACGGTGGACGGCGAGTACCATCCGGAGCCGCGCGTGGCCTCGATCGTGTCGTCCGAGATCAAGCCGGAATGGGTTGTCAACATCAAGGAAACCGGCCAAATCCTGCTGGTCGACTATTCCGACATCAAGAACCTTAAGACGACGACCATCGAATCCGCCAAGTTCCTGCATGACGGCGGCTGGGACGCGTCCAAGCGCTACTTCCTGGTTGCGGCCAATGCCTCGAACAAGATCGCGGCGGTCGACACCAAGACCGGCAAGCTTGCTGCGCTCATCGACACGGCCAAGATTCCCCACCCGGGCCGGGGTGCGAACTTCGTCCATCCGAAGTTCGGGCCTGTCTGGGCGACGGGCCACCTCGGTGCCGACGTCGTGACGCTGATCTCGACGCCATCGGACGATCCGAAGCACTCGAAGTACAAGGAGTACAACTGGAAGGTCGTGCAGGAAATGAAGCACGTGCCGGGCAACCTGTTCGTGAAGACCCATCCCAAGTCGCAGCACTTCTGGGCCGACGCACCGCAGAACCCGGACAAGGATCTTGCCGAGTCCGTCGCGGTATGGGACATGGCCGATCTCTCGAAGCCCAAGGCCGTGCTGAACGTGGCCAAGGACTCCGGCCTGCCGCCGACCAAGGCGACCAAGCGTGCGGTGCATCCGGAGTACAGCGCCGACGGCAAGGAAGTCTGGATCTCGCTGTGGGGCGGCAAGACCGACCAGTCGGCCATCGTCGTGTATGACGACGCCACGCTGAAGGTCAAGAAGGTGATCACCGATCCGAAGATGATCACCCCGACCGGCAAGTTCAACGTCTACAACACGCAGCACGACATCTACTAAGAAGACTCCCCTGTGCCGCCCCCGGGTGATCCCCGGGGGTGGCTGCAAGGGAGAGAATAATCGACAAAGCAGAAATTCGTTTAACGCCGCGACGAGGACAAGGGGATGAGTGACTCACAACTGGGCGGACGCCAGGGATTCTGGGCGAGGCTGCGCAGGCCCAGCGCCAAGTATTCGCTGATAGGACTGCTGGGTTTCGGCTTCGTGGCCGGCATCCTGTTCTGGGGTGGCTTCAACACCACCATGGAAGCCACAAATACGCTGGAGTTCTGCATTTCGTGCCATGAGATGAGGAACACCGTCTATCAGGAATACCAGAAGACGATTCATTTCTCGAATCGCACCGGCGTGCGGGCAATCTGCTCGGATTGCCACGTACCAAAGGACTGGACGCACAAGATGGCGCGCAAGATCCAGGCTTCGCAGGAGGTCTGGGGCAAGATCATGGGTACGATCGATACGCCGGAGAAATTCGAGGCGAAGCGTCTCGAACTGGCACGCCATGAGTGGAAGCGCATGAAGGCCGCCGATTCGCGCGAGTGCCGCAATTGCCACAGTTTCGACGGCATGAATGCCGATGCGCAGAAACAGCGCGCACGCAAGCAGCATGAGATGGCGCAGAAAGATAAGATGACGTGCATCGACTGTCACAAGGGCATCGCGCACAAGAAACCTGAAGGCATGACCGAGGAAGACGATGCGTCCTGACAGGCGCGCAATTGGCCCCTTCATCAAAACTGACCTGAAGCTAGGAGATTTCCGAATGAACAACAAGCTGATTCCTTTCTCCGCAGTCGCGCTGTTCGCAGCCTTGGGCGCCGGTGCTGCGCACGCCGCTGCGCCAGCCGACTGGGGCAAGGTGCCGTCGAAGAAGATCATCCTGTTCTACCCGGGCGTTTCGCCCATCGAGTGGATCACCAAGGGCACCGAGCACAGCGGCTTCAAGGGCATGAAGAAGGGCGAGCGCTGCCTCGGTTGTCACGAGGAGGAACTGGCCGAATTCGGCAAGAAGATGGTGTCGGGCCAGAAGATCGAACCGAACCCGCCCAAGGGCAAGCCGGGCGGTTTCCCGGTCAACGTGCAGGCCGCGCATGACGGCACCAACATGTACCTGCGCTTCTCGTGGAAGAACACCGGTGCGACGGGCGGCAGCGGCGACGCGGAAAACCCGATCAAGCTCGCCTTCATGCTCGAGGACAACAAGGTCGAGTGGGCTGCTGCTGGCGGCTGCTGGGCAACCTGCCACCAGGATGCCCGCACGATGCCGGGCGCGGCGGACGACAAGAAGACCAAGTATGTCGCAGGCGGCAGCCTCGCCAGCGGCAAGTTCTACGACCTCGTGCAGTGGAAGAGCGGCAAGGGCGCCAAGCCGGTAGACGGCTATGTCGCGGAGAAGCGCGTGATGGAAGGCGGAAAGGCGCTGGTCGATGCCAAGGGCGAACTCAAGGGCGACACCTGGACGGTCACCTTCACGCGCAAGCTGACCGGGGGCGAGGGCGATGTCGCCGTGGCGGCGGGCAAGCAGTACAACTTCGGTTTCGCCATCCACGACGATTCGGCCACCGGCCGCTTCCACCATGTTTCCTTCGGCTACACGTTGGGGCTCGATGATGCCAAGGCCGAAGTCAATGTGGTCAAGCAGTAAGACCTGAATCGCAGGGCGGTAACACCCCGCGCGGCAGTCGTTTTCACGGCTGCCGCGTCGTCGTTTACGGGCCGGCCGAGCGAGCGTCGCCGATCGCCGGTCCGGGCGAGGAGGGACCCTTGACCGAAGTCAATGCCCGCCCCCGGCAGGCAGCGCAGCATTCGCGCATCGGATCGGATGCAGCATGAAATCATCGCCACTTGTCATTCACATTGCGGTATTGCTCTCGTTGGTCGCGCTTGCGAGTTCGCCGGCTTTCGCACGCGAGCCGGCAGAACCCCGTCGCAGCGAAATCGTGCGCATGGTCCGGCAGGATTGCGGATCGTGCCATGGGCTGACCCTGCAGGGCGGCCTCGGGCCGGCGCTGACACCGGCTGCGCTCGCCCAGCGTCCCCTGGAGTCCCTGGTATGGACGGTATTGCAGGGGCGGCCGGGCACCGCCATGCCGGGGTGGTCGCGCTTTCTCGACGAAGCCGAGGCGCGCTGGGTGATTGCGCGCCTGGCCGAAGGATTCCCCCAGGAATATGCGCAGGGAGAGAAGCGGTGATACGCCTCGCCTTCGGCGCGATGTTCGCAACCTTCCTTGCCCTGTGCGCAGGGTGCGCGGGTTCGCCACCGCAGACGGCGCTGCGCGGCACGGGTGACCTGGGCATCGTCATCGAGCGCGCAACCGGGCGCGTCCAGGTCGTCGACACCACGGCGCGCAAGAGCCTCTCGAGGATCGAGGGCTTGGGCGATCTTTCGCACGCCTCGGCCGTGTATTCGCGCGACGGCCGCTACGCCTACGTGTTCGGCCGCGATGGCGGGCTGACCAAGATCGACCTGCTCGCGGGGCGCATCGATCGGCGCGTCATGCAGGCGGGGAATTCGATCGGTGGCGCGATCTCCCAGGACGGCAAGCTGGTCATCGCACAGAATTACGAGCCCGGTGGCATCAAGATCTTCGATGCGGCAACGCTTGAACTGCTTTCGGACGTGCCGTCGGTCTATGGTTCCGAAGGCAAGCGCTCCAAGGTCGTCGGACTCGCCGACGTGCCCGGCAACCGCGTTGCCTATGCGCTGTTCGACGCCGGCGAAATCTGGATCGTCGACCTCGCCGATCCGCGCAAGCCGGCCGTCACCAAGTTCAAGGACGTCGGCCGCCAGCCCTACGACGGGCTGGTCACGCCCGACGGGCGCCATTACCTTGCCGGCCTGTTCGGCGAAGACGGCGTTGCAATGGTCGACTTGTGGCGCCCGGAACTCGGCGCGCGGCGCATCCTCTCCGGATACGGCCGCGGCGAGGAGAAACTGCCCGTCTATAAGATGCCGCACCTGCGCGGCTGGGCGGTCGCCGGGCGCAATGCCTACCTGCCGGCAATCGGCAGGCACGAGGTGCTGGTGGTCGATACCTCGACCTGGCAGGAAGTCGGGCGCATTCCCGTGAAGGGGCAGCCGGTATTCGTCATGGCACGGCCCGACGGTCGCCAGGTGTGGGTGAACTTCGCCTTTCCGGACAACGGCTGGGTGCAGGTCATCGACACCCTTGCCGGCGGCGTCGTGAAAACGCTCGAGCCCGGCAAGGCAGTGCTGCACCTCGAATTCACCCCGCGCGGCGAGAATGTCTGGATTTCCGCGCGCGACGACCACCGCGTTTCCATCTATGACACGGCGAGCTTTGCCCTGCTCGGCAAGATCGACGCCGATTCGCCATCCGGCATCTTCTTCACCTCGCGCGCTGCGCGAACTGGATTCTGATCGATGAATGCCAACACACCCCTGTCGCTGCTCGAACCGGGGCGCGAGGCGCAGCGGCTCTACGGGCTGGTTGCGGCCGTCCAGGATGCCTTGCTGGGTGGCGTGGACAGCCTGCACTTCTCGCTGCTCAACGACTTCCAGCGCGGCTTCCCGCTGGTCGCACGCCCTTACGCGTCGATTGGCGAATGCCTCGGCGAACCCGAGTCCGAGGTGATCAACGAACTCACTTACCTGCGTGCATGCGGCAAGATCAGCCGCGTGGGCGCCGTGTTCGCGCCCTGCTCGATCGGGGCCAGCACGCTGGCGGCACTCCAGGCGCCACCCGAGCGGCTGGAACAGGTTGCTGCGCTGGTGTCGGCCCGGCCCGAGGTCAATCACAACTACCTGCGCGAGCATGACTGGAACCTGTGGTTCGTCGTGACCGCGCCCAACCGTGCCGGCGTCGATGCGGCCCTGCGGGAGATCGAGGCCAGGAGCGGCTGCCGCGTGATCTCGTTGCCGCTCGAAGAGGAATTCCACATCGATCTCGGGTTCGACCTTTCCGGAACCCGGCGCATTGCGCATGCGCGGCGGCGCATCGATCCGACGGAACAACCGCAACTGTCCAACGTCGAGCGCCGCCTGATGGCGGTGCTGCAGGAAGGTCTGGAGTTTGTCCCCCGGCCGTATGCGCGCATGGGCATGCGTGCCGGCATGACCGAGGACGACGTGCTCGATACGCTGGCGGGCTGGTTGCGCGACGGCCTCGTCAAGCGCGTCGGCGTGGTGGTGCACCACCACGAGCTGGGTTTTCGCGCCAATGCCATGTGCGTATGGAACGTGCCGGACGATCGCGTCGGCGAAATCGGCGCCATGTTGTCGGCGGAACAGTGCGTCACGCTGTGCTACCGGCGTACGCGGGCCGGCACGGACTGGCCTTACAACCTCTACTGCATGATCCACGGGCGCAAGCGCGACGAAGTCCTGGCCGCGCTCGACGGCATGATCCGCCGCCATCGCCTGGGTGCCTACGAGCACGAGGTCCTGTTCAGCCTGCGCCGCTTCAAGCAGACCGGCGCGCGCTATGCGGCCGTTCCGGGCAATTGACGCGTGGCGGAGATCGACGATCTCGACCGGCGCATCATCAACGCACTGCAGGGCGGGTTTCCGCTCGTCGACGAACCCTACCGCGAGGTCGCCGAGACGCTCGGCATCACCGAGGGCGAGTTGATCCGGCGCCTGGAAGACCTTTTGGCGCGGCGCGTGCTGACGCGCTTCGGGCCGATGTTCCAGGTCGAGGCTATGGGTGGTGCCTTCGTGCTCGCCGCACTCGCGGTGCCCGAGGCGCGTTTCGACGAAGTGACGCTGCTGGTCAATTCCCTGCCCGAGGTTGCACACAATTACCGCCGCGAGCATGCGCTCAACATGTGGTTCGTGCTGGCGACCGAAACGCCGCAGGGCATTGGCGATGCAGTAGCACGCATCGAGTCGCTCACGGGACTGCCGGTACACGCGTTTCCCAAGGAGCGCGAGTACTTCGTCGAGATGAAGCTTGCTGCCTGATGCCTGAGTTCGACTACGTTCCCGACGAACTCGACCGGCGCCTGGTGGTTGCCACGCAGGCCGGATTGCCGCTGGTGCCGCGGCCCTACGACACGCTGGCCGCACAACTTGGCGTCAGCGCGACCGACGTGAAGGAACGACTCGGCGTGTTGCTGGCGCAAGGCGTGATCCGGCGCATTGGCGCCGTGCCCAACCACTACGCGCTCGGCTACGCCGCCAACGGCATGTCGGTCTGGAATGTCGACGACGCGCGGGTGGACGAACTGGGCGAGCGCGTCGGCGCACTCGATTTCGTCACGCACTGCTACCGTCGGCCCCGTCATGTGCCCGCCTGGCCCTACAACCTGTTTGCCATGGTGCACGGCCGTTCGCGCGACGAGGTCGATGAGAAGATCGCAAGCATCGCCCGCTTGCTCGGCGACGCGTGCGCGGGGCACGATGTCCTTTTCAGCACGCGCATCCTGAAGAAAACCGGGCTGCGGATTTCCGGCTGACGCGACACCCCGCCCGGGCGTTTGACCATGGTCAACAATCTCGTGCGCTGAACCCTTTACAGTCTTTCCCTGCAGAGCAACCGGTGAAACCGCAATCGAATGCACGTTCGACATCGTGCATCCGCTTGCGGTTTCCAGTTTCGGGATACCGGTTCCAGCCAGGCCGGAACGAGAGGGACGACGCGGTGCGGGATCAGAACGAGGGGGCCGAGGTGTTCGTCTGGAGCGCCAAGTATGAAACCGGCATCGATCTCGTCGACACCCAGCACAAGGGACTCGTCGGCATCATCAATCGCGTCGGCGAAGCCAGCCAACAGTCGCTGGAGCCCGGCGGCATCGAACCCATACTCGACGAACTCGCGGCCTACGCACGCGACCACTTTGCCATGGAACACCGGCTGATGCGCGACGCCGGGCTGCACGAACCCTTCGTGCACGACCACGTCGCCACGCACGGAAGTTTCGTCAAGCAGCTCGACCTGATGCGTTCATGCATGCGTGACGCCCCCGACAAGTTGCTGCCCGGCCTGTTGCGCTACCTGATCACCTGGCTCGCCGAACACATCCTGGTCGAGGACCAGGCGATGGCTTGGCAGGTGCGCGCCGTGCAGGGCGGCATGTCGGCGGAAGCAGCGAACGCCTGGGCGAGCGGCAAGGCCAATCCCAGCCACGACGCGCTGGTCGAGGCGATGCATCGCATGTATGCCGAGATCGCGCAGCGCAATGCCGAACTCAGTCGTGCCAACGAGCGGTTGCGCGAGCGCGAACAGGAGCTGGAGCAGACACGCCGGGAGCTGGCACGGTTCAACGCGGGGCTGGGTGCGCGCGTTGCGGAGCGGACTGCCGAAGTCTACGAAACCCAGTTGCGCCTGCAACAGGAATACGACGCGCAGCGCGCGCTTGCGCGCCAGCTGGAACAATTGCGCCGCGAGCTTGAAGGGCGCAGCGCATCGGCTGCGCAGGTGGCGCTGATCGAATCCGCCAGCCGTGACGTCGCGGAACTGGCGCGGCTCGTCGAGGCACCGGGCCAGCCGGAAGGCGCATCCGTGTCCGCGCGCGAAGCGATTGAACGCCTGCTGGCAACCCTTGCCACGATGCGCAACACCGGCTGACTGCCGCGCCGCGGCCGCTCAGGCTGCAGGTACCGCAAACTGGCGCTGGATCTGCTCCACTTCGGGCAAGTTCTCGGTCAGGCACGCCACGCAGTCCGGGTCGAGCTTGCCTGCCGCACACATCTTCTGCAGTTCGCCACACGCTTCGTCGTTGCTCCACGGGCGCTTGTAGGGGCGCGGGCTCGTCAATGCGTCGAATACGTCGGCGATCGCGACGATGCTGGCTTCCAGCGGAATGTCCTGTTGCGCCAGACCCTGCGGGTAACCGCTGCCGTCGATGCGCTCGTGGTGCGCGGCAACGATGTTGCGCAGGATGTCCACGTTCGGCAGCCCGGTCAGGGAGAAATCCTCGATGATGCGGTCGATCATCTCGCAACCCTTGTGCACATGGGTTTGCATGATGCGGCGCTCATGCTCGTCGAGCCGCCCCTGCTTGAGGAGGATGGTGTCCGGCACGCCGATCTTGCCGATGTCGTGCAGGGGCGCGAAAAGGAAAACGTGCTCCACGAACTCGTCGGTCAGGCTGAGGCGTGGCGCCAGCTTGCGTGCGACCAGGCGCGCGTAGCGCGCCATGCGGTCGAGATGGACGCCGGTTTCCAGGTCGCGCAGATGGGCGAAATCCCTTGCCATCTGGACGCTTCCGACGAGTGTCTTGATGGCGGTCAGTTCCTGCGTGACGGTGAGCGCGATCAGGCGCGCGTAGATGTCGAGGTCGCGCACCACGTCGGTGCAAAAGGCGCGCGGCCGCAACGAGTCGAAGAACAGGAAGCCGATCAGGTCGCCGTCCTGCTTGATCGGCAGGGTGAAGCTCGATCGGTATGCGTGTTCGAGCAGCCAGTGCGAATGTTCCGCCGCCGGCGAGAGGGTGTCGTTCAGGTCGTCTATGACGCGAGGAATGCCCGATTCGGCAATGCGCTTCAGCGACGGGACGGCAGCGAGCGGCGCCTGGTATCCCAGCAGCACGTTCTCCGCCTTGTCGCTATTGACGAAGGTCTTGAGCAGGTCGGTCTTGGCGTCGTAGAGCGCGATCGCCATCCGGTCGACGTGCGCATGGCGTTCGCGGATCTGGTCGTGGAGGACGGCGAGCTTATCCGACAACCCGCGGCCGCTGCCGTGGATGGTGTCGAACAGCCTGAACGGGCTCATCATGCGCGGATCCCTCGACCGCTTGTGGATACGGCAATCACCGTAGCGCCGGCCTATGTTGTCTGATTGTTTCCGGCATTGTTACCACGGCCGCGTGCCTGCGTCCACCGCACCCAAAAATATAAGAGGACGCTCACGCTTGACTCGAATCAACGCCCGCGCCGGATTGCACGCGTAGTCTTCGCGACGTGGCGCCGTCCGTCCGGCGTCGAACCGGGGCAGAACAGAATCATGTTTCGCATTACCCAGTACATGCACGATCTCCACGCGCGGGTTGCCCCCGGCGGCGGCGAGTCCGCGCTGCGCGTGCGCAGCGGCATCGCACCGTCCGACGGCCTGCAGGCGAGCGGTCCGCGCCGCCTGCCCGGGCCGGTCGTCATCTGGAACCTGATCCGCCGCTGCAACCTGACCTGCAAGCACTGTTACTCGATTTCGGCCGACACCGACTTCGCGGGCGAATTGTCGACGTCCGAAGCATTCGCGGTGATGGACGACCTCAAGCGCTTCCGCGTGCCGGTGCTGATCCTGTCCGGCGGCGAGCCGCTCCTGCGGCCCGACATCTTCGACATCGCCCGGCGCGCCAAGGATCTCGGTTTCTACACCGCACTCTCGAGCAACGGCACGCTGATCGACGCATCCAATATCGAGCGCATCGCCGCGATCGACTTCGACTACGTCGGCGTGAGCCTCGACGGCATGGGCGAAACCCACGACCGCTTCCGCCGCAAGCAGGGCGCCTTCGATGCATCGCTCGCCGGCATCCGCCTGTGCCGCGACCTCGGCCTCAAGGTCGGCGTGCGCTACACCATGACGCAGGACAACGCCCACGATTTCGAGGCGCTGCTGCGGCTGGTCGAGCGCGAGGGCATCGACCGCTTCTATTTCTCGCACCTCAACTACGCCGGCCGCGGCAACAAGAACCGCAAGGACGACGCCCGGCACCAGCTCACCCGCTCGGCGATGAACGCGCTGTTCGATACGTGCTGGGCCGGCATCGAGCGTGGAGAGGCGAAGGAATTCACCACCGGCAACAACGATGCCGACGGCCCCTTCTTCCTGCAATGGGTGTTTCGCAACTTCCCCGAGCATGTCGAGGCGATGCGCGCCAAGCTGCGGCAATGGGGCGGCAATGCCTCGGGCATCAACGTCGCCAACATCGACAACCTCGGCAACGTCCATCCGGACACCATGTGGTGGCACCACGCGCTGGGCAACGTGCGCGAGCGGCCGTTCTCCGCCATCTGGTCCGACCCGGACGACGCGCTGCTCGCCGGCCTGCGCACCTGGCCGCGCCCGCTCAAGGGCCGCTGCGGCAAGTGCCGCCATGCCGAAATCTGCAACGGCAGCTCGCGCGTGCGCGCCGAGCAGGTCACCGGCGATGTGTGGCAGGAAGATCCGGGTTGCTACCTGGATGACGAGGAAATCGGCATCGAGCCCGGTGGCGAGCGCGTGACGCTCAAGCCGTGGATACGTCTGGTTCAAGGGAGAGCAGCATGAAAGTCCTGATTCACACCGCGGTTCTGGTCATGGTCTGTCTCGCGGCGGCGTGGGGTTCGGCCCAGGCGCAGCCGCAGGCCGCCGCGGCGGCCGTCATTGCGCGCTGAGCGTCGCGTGCGGTCAGCCATCGTCCTGCTCGCGGGCGCCTTGCTCGCGGCATGCCTGCCGGCGTTCGCCGCCGAGCCGGCGCAGCTCTATCGCGAGCAGTGCGCCGCCTGCCACGGTGCCGACAGGCTCGGCGGCACCGGCCCGGCGCTGCTGCCCGAGAACCTCGAGCGCCTGCGCAAGCCCGAGGCGCTGAAAGTGATTCGCGAAGGCCGCCCGGCCACGCAGATGGCCGGCTTCGGCGATCGCATCGCCGCCGAAGACATCCAGAAAATCGCCGACTGGATCTACTCGCCGGTCACGCCAAAGCCGTCGTGGGACGAGGCGCAGATCCGCGCCTCGCGCATCGAACACGTGCGCAAGGCCGATCTCAAGGACGGCCCGGTGTTCGTCGCCGACATGATGAACCTCTTCATCGTGGTCGAGACCGGCGATCACCACGTCAGCATTCTCGACGGCGACAAGCTCGAACGCATCCACCGCTTTCCCTCGCGCTACGCGCTGCACGGCGGGCCCAAGTTCACGCCCGACGGGCGCTACGTGTTCTTCTGCTCGCGCGACGGCTGGGTAAGCAAGTTCGACATCTGGAACCTCAAGACCGTGGCCGAAGTGCGCGCCGGCATCAATGCGCGCAACCTCGCCGTGTCGTCCGACGGCAAGGTGGTCGCCGTCGCCAACTACCTGCCCAACGACATCGTGCTGCTCGACGCCGACCTCAACCTGCTCAAGGTGCTGCCGGCGAAAAGCGCCAAGGGCGACGCCACCTCGCGCGTCTCGGCCATCTACGACGCCGCGCCGCGCAAGAGCTTCGTCGCCGCCATGAAGGACATCCCCGAGGTGTGGGAGATCAGCTACGACCCCGCTGCCGAAGACATCGCCGTCGGCATGGTGCACGACTACCAGTACAAGGAAGGCGCCTTCGCCAAGGGCTACCTCAACCCGCGGCGCACGGTGCTCGCCGACGTGCTGGACGACTTCTTCTTCACCGCCGACTATTCCGAAGTCATGGGCGCCAGCCGCGGCAAGGACGGGCAGGGCGGCCAGGGCCAGGTGGTCAACCTCGACGTGCGCAAGAAGACCGCCACGCTCGACCTGCCCGGCATGCCGCACCTCGGCTCGGGCATCACGTTCACCCACGAAGGCCGCACCGTCATGGCCACGCCCAACCTCAAGGAAGGCGTGGTCAGCGTGATCGACATGAAGGACTGGAAGACCATCAAACAGATTCCCACGCTCGGCCCCGGCTTCTTCATGCGCAGCCACGAGAATTCGCGCTACGCCTGGGTCGATTCGATGATGAGCCCCAACAAGGACACGCTGCAGGTGATCGACAAGCTCACGCTGGAACGCGTGGCCGAGCTGAAGGCCGCACCCGGCAAGACGCTCGCGCACATCGAGTTCACGCGCGACGGCAAGTACGCGCTCGCCAGCCTGTGGGAGATGGACGGCGCGATCATCGTCTACGACGCGCAGACCTTCAAGGAGGTGAAGCGCATTCCCGCCAGCAAGCCGGTTGGCAAGTACAACCTGTACAACAAGATCAATCGCTCGGAAGGCACCAGTCACTGAGGGGGCGGGCGGGGCTCGGTTCGTGCCGGGCTCGGGGCGGCGGCGTCGAGGCACCTTCAATCCGTTCGTGCTGAGTGCAGCTTGCAGGTTGGGCTGGGCAACGCGAAGCCCAACGACTGTGCGTCTCCCAGCCCGTATCGGATTCATCGATCGGCTGTTGTGATGTCATCGCCGCGCCGGGGGTTGCCCGGCGGCAAGTCACTTTCTTTTGCTTCGCCAAAAGAAAGTAACCAAAGACAACGAAGTTGCGGTGGAGGCTAATGCGCGAAGCGCGTTATGCCGGAACCAAAAGGCGACCCGGGTTCGCCGGTTCGCGCTGCGCGCGAACTTCCCTGCGCTGCTCGACCTGTCGGGCGGCTGCGCAACTCGCTCCGCTACGCTTCGCTCAGACAGTGCTCGCCGACATCCCCCGACAGATCTGCGCTGCTCGGCGGCTCACACGGGAACGGCCGGTGCGCGTCGCACCTTCTGTTGAATGTGCCAGTTTTTCTCTGAATCGCTGCCCTGCGACCCGCATGGATAGGCGCTCGGCATTCTGGCAGGCCCGATAGGCACATCTGGTGGCGCTCGCAGGGTATACCAGCCTGTGAGCGCCAGTCCATGCGGGTTCTGTCGATGCTCGATTCAGACGACGACGGGAAGATACGGCAGGAGGCCGCATCGCGCGAACAGCCGCGATCCGGCGGTACGGACTCGGCAAACGGAAGCGGCAATACGCTCAGCCGATGGCGGACGCCGATATCGATTGCGCATTACGCGACGCCTTTGGCATCATGCGTATTTGCCTTTTAGGTTCCCCTAAATTTTGCCAAGGGCCTGATGCAATGAGAAATTGCACCCCTGTCTGTCGTGTTATCCATCTCAGTGACGGAAAGCTTTCCGACGGTTTTAGGCGCGACACATCACGTTGTGCCTCTCTAAGGAAATCCCAATGAAGATCGCAGTTATCGTTGTCGGCAGTCATTTCACTGGAAAAAGTCGTGTCATTAATGCGTACCTAAAGCCCCTGCTTGGGCTTTCACTCCGCCAGCGGCTTTTTCACCGCAAAGGGAAGTCGGGTTGCATTCTGTCCCAGAGTCTTGAGGAGTCACGCAGCGAAGGAAAAGACAAGATTCAGCGTCATGCCCACTTCGATTTGTTGGTTCTTGCAGCTCGTCCGGATACTGAATCGCCGTCCCAACTATTAGCAACTGAAAAGTTACTAACCAAACACGGGTTCAAGCGTTTCCGCGTTGTCATGGATGGAGACCCTCAGTCCGAGCCATACTGCAAACGCAAAGCAAAAGAAATTCTTAAGCATCTTGACGCATGAGGCATAGCCCGGCGGTCGACCTCGCTCCCTTCGGTCGCTGGACGCTGCCCAATAAAGCCGCGCAGCGCCAGTCAGCACGTTAGCCTTCACAACATGGCCCTTTGCGAGATTAAATGGGGATCGGTCGCAGACTGGGTTTCCGGGCTTGGCTCCTTTGGAGCAGTCGCCGTTGCGCTGTATCTGGCCGGCCAAGATCGACGATTGAATCTGAAGGTCACTGCACAACACAGCGTCCTTGTCTCCTCAGTGGGCACACCTCCATGGCCAGAATATCTGAGCGTGCGCGTCACAAACCATGGACGTCGCGAAGCTCGGATCACAGGAATTGGGTGGCGTATTGGCCTATTCAAGAAGCGGTTCGCCGATCAAACCCCTTCCTACGACGATAAGGTCTCAACCCGCATGCCATGCAAGTTGGTCGATGGAGAGGAGGCCGTGTTCTACTTCCCGTTGACAGAGGGAGCAGGGTGGATAAAGGAGTTCAGCACCAAGGTGCTTGATCGGCCTCTTTGGTGGAGTCTCCTGTTTGCGAAAGTCAGGATCTACACATCGGTGGGGGTTGTTTTTGAAAGTCGGCTTGCTTCCACGCTGCGTTCAACGATTCGTGCTCGCGCCAAGACCCGAAATGCCGGCTAACCCATCGATCAACCGGACCGCCTGCAAGCTGCGCTTGCAGGTCCCCTCCGCGTGCAAAAACCGTGCAAAAACCGGGGACGGACCACAATTGTTTTTCCCGAAAACCGGGGACGGACCACGGTTTCCTTTTTGTTTCAGTTAAACGAAGAAGAACGGCCCAGGCCCGAACGGTTTCATTGCCGGATGCCCGAGCAAACGTGATGATCAATTCGGCCGCCTTTGGATTGAGGGTTCCACACTTCGCGTCGCGCGGCGATCGGTGTCTGTCGTTGTTCCTCCGATGAATCCGCGTCTTCCGTCTTCCAGTCCAAAGTTCCTTTGGTCGGCGATCGTCTTCGCTTATCTGGCCTGCGTTGTTGCCGGCACGGTCGATCCCTGGCCTGTCGCGGCGGCGAGGCTGGCTGGCATCGGCGCGGGGCCGTACGTGCCGGTGACCTACCGTTCCGTGTCGAGCGACACGAGGGGCTATCGGAGCCAGATTTACATCGTCGCGTCGCAGGTCGGGCGCTCGTGGAGTACCTACCGCGTGTCTGAGGAGAACAAGGTCACGCAGATCGAGGTGCGCGGGGGGCTGCTGCTTGTCGCGGCTTGCGCCATGGCGCTCGTCATCGAAAACCGGAGACGGACCACAATTGTTTTTCCCGCCCTTCGGGGCGGTCAGGCGGAAAAAGTGAGAAATCGTGGTCTGTCCCCATTTTACTACCATTTTACTAAACACGTTCTTGGCCAGATCGATTCCTACCGTTACGATGCGCATGGACTTCCCCTTTCGTGGTTCTGATGAGGTGTGGAAACTCCATCATGGCACTCGTTGCCGACCGCGGCTTCCGCCGCAACCTCGGGACGGGGAAGTCCCTTTCATTCGTTAGACCTCGCAATTTATTCCACTACACCCTTTCCGCACAAAACGGCCGGCCACACTCAATGTTTAGTCTGTTTCGCTCTCAACCATTCACGGACCACCTTGAAAGCGCCAAGCAAAAGCTTCGAAAGCTAGTGGCGACTCACCTAAGAACTCTAGCCCTGAAGCGGAGAGATGGGATCACGATAGACGCGTATGGGACCGTCGACGGATCGAAGTGGATCAAGGAAACGCAGTACTTTGTCGATAAAGTTTGGTCGCCTCTACTGACCATCGAGGAGAAGAAGGCTGTGTTGAACGCTGGACTTAGCAGCGTCGGACAGGAACTGATCGAGATCCCTGTTCGCGATGAGTGCGCGCGGATGCATGCGGAGGGAGAACACGATATGGAGATTCGAGTTGTCCATCCTCCGGACATGACTGGGACGGGCCGCCAAGGAGGCAAAGCCAGTGGAGCGAACGCAATCTCCCTACGTGGAGGCGCATGCACCCGCGGGCTTATTATTCGACCGGAACCGCTTGAAAAAATACTTTTCGGCGAAAAGACGTGGGAAATGAGGTCTGACCACACGAAGATTCGCGGCAAGATTGCGCTGATCCGAAAGGGCTCGAAAACCATTTACGGAACGGCCGAGATTATCGACTCAAAAGGCCCTCTGTCAGCGAGCGAACTGCTTGGCTCAGTGCATTTTCATGGAATAACTCCTGCGAGACTCGCGACGCCAGAGGTTCAAGACTATAAATATGCCTGGGTGCTGGCTAACGTAAAGCGACTTGCAAGTCCGATTCCGTATCACCATCGGGGCGGCGTTATATTCGTCACGCTTGACGAATATGCAGTTCAAGCCCTAGCTGTGCAATCCGGCGAGGCCTAACCCCTCGTATATGGACTCCCCCGGAAAGCAAGGAAACTGATGATGCGGGAATAACGGGCCAGGCTCGAATTGATTTCAAGCGAACTGCGCAGCACGGGTGAGCCAATCGACGACCGGCGGCACGGCAGGCTGTGCCGCGCCGTTTCCCGATTCACCGATTTTCTCGCCGTAATACCGCCCCGCAAGCCGCATGGACAGGCGCGCTGCGGGTTGCCATGTCTGCGAGGCGCATTGGATGGCGCTCGCCGGGCATGCCGGGCTGCGAGCGCCATTCCATGCGGGTTTCAGGTCGATGGCAGGGGCTTTGCCGGATAGCTTGCCGCGACGGGGGCGTTGCGCCGTGCGGCGTACCAGGGGCGCGCTGCGCCGGCGCGGCGCGGCCGTGCGAGGTCGCGCCTTAGCTGCGCGATCT
>JAEUNL010000050.1 GCA_016791115.1 Rhodocyclaceae bacterium | reverse complement strand
CCTTACGCCGGTGCTGACCTTCGGCCTCGTGTTCCTGGTCGCCGGACTCGCGTTCAAGCTCGGTGTGGTGCCCTTCCATATGTGGATTCCGGACGTCTATCAGGGTGCGCCGACGGCGGTGACCCTGATGATCGGCTCGGCACCCAAGCTCGCGGCATTTGCGATGGCGATCCGACTGCTGGTGTTCGGCATGTTCGACATGGCCACGCACTGGCAACCGATGCTGATCTTCCTGGCGGTGCTTTCGATCGCGCTGGGCAACATCGCCGCGATCGCGCAGACCAACATCAAACGCATGCTGGGCTACTCGGCCATCTCGCACATGGGCTTCATGCTGCTCGGCCTGCTTGCCGGCATCGGCGCGGATGGCGGCAACCACGGCGCCAACGCCTATGCCTCCGCGATGTTCTACGCCGTGGCCTATGTGCTGATGAGCCTCGCATCCTTCGGCATGGTCATCCTGCTGTCACGCACCGGGTTCGAGGCCGAGAACCTCGACGACTTCAAGGGACTCAACAAGCGCAGCCCGTGGTTCGCGGCGATGATGATGATCGTCATGTTCTCGATGGCGGGCATTCCGTTCTTCGTCGGCTTCTTCGCCAAGTTCTGGGTGCTGCAGGCCGTAGTGCATGCCGATCGCACCTGGCTTGCGGTGTATGCGGTGGTGATGTCGCTGATCGGTGCTTTTTACTACCTGCGCGTCGTGAAGCTGATGTACTTCGACGAGCCCAACGACGAAGCGCCGATCGTTGCCGCACCGGACATGCGCCTGATCCTGTCTCTCAACAGCCTGGCGATCGCCGTGCTCGGCCTGATGCCGGGACAGTTGATGTCGCTCTGCGCCTACGTGCTGACCGGCGGCCAGTAGCCCCGGGAATCGCGCAGCCAAGCTTTAGCGGCGGCCATCGGCCGCCGCTTTCGTTTGGGTCGTCAGCGCAACCTTCCCGGCCGTTCCGGATGGCTGGCACAATCGGATTTTCTTCGGACGCGAAGGATCGCAGATGAGCAAAACCCTCGAAGAGCAGAAGCTGGATGGCGAGCAGGTCTTCGACGGCAGGATGCTGAAGGTCTACCGCGATACCGTGCGTCTGCCCGACGGCAGCGAGGCGGTGCGCGAGTATGTGCGCCATCCCGGTGCCGTGGTCATCGTCGCACAGCTCGACAACGGGCATCTGCTGTTCGAACGCCAGTTTCGCTATCCGCTCGATCGGGTGTTCCTGGAACTGCCCGCGGGCAAGATCGATCCCGGCGAAGCCATACTCGACACCGCGGTTCGCGAGTTGCGCGAGGAGACCGGGCACGAAGCGCGCGAATGGCGCTACCTTGGCGTGATGCACCCGTGCATTGGCTACTCCGACGAGCGCATCGAGATGTTTCTAGCACGCGGCCTGAGCCACGTCGGCGCGCAGCTCGACCACGAGGAGTTTCTCGAAGTCACCTCGATGCCGCTGGAAGGCGCGCTGGCTGCGGTGATGAACGGACGCATCACGGACGCGAAGACGATCACCGCGCTGTTCTGGGCGGAACGCGTGATCCGCCTCGGCTTCTGATCGGGTTTTCCAAAGCAAAAGGCGCAGAACCCAGGGGCACTGCGCCTTTGTCGTGATGCCTCACCCAGCGCCAGTTCGATCCGGGCGAGACGCGATCGCCTCAGTCGCCGCTGGGGCCGTTGTGGCAGTCGTAGCAGCCGATCTTGTGGCCGGCGGCGAACGACTTGGTGCTGTGCTCGACCTGGAACGTCTTGGCGACCTTGATCTCGCTCAGCGGACTGCCGCGGAAGTCGGCACCGTGACAGTAGGCGCAGCCATTGCGGCCGCTGCCCTCCGCCACATCGCCATGCCGATCCACCCAGGCGTCACCGATGGTGTGCATGCCGTGCGGGCCGCCATTGGTCGTGTTGGGCACGCTGGCATGGCAGGTCTTGCACTCGGTAATGGTGCCGGCGTAGCCCTGCAGCTTGATGCTCTGCGCATTGTCGTTCGCCTCGACGCTCGGATACTCCGCGTGTGTAGCGCCGTGGCAGGCCTCGCACTGCAGGTTTCCGTGTCCCTTGCTGAAGCGGAACAGGCTGAACCCGGTAGCCGGCTTGTTCGGGTTGGTCGCGAAGCGCGTATCGGCGACGATGCGCAGCACGCCGCTGGCGTCGACAGCGCTGGTCTCGCGCTTGCCGTCGTAGTGGCAGCTCTGGCAGTTGGGCTGCTGCAGCCAGCCGACGCGTGCGGGCTTGCCGACATTCGTCATGTTGCCGTGGCAGTTCTGGCAACTGATCGCTTCGCCGCCGTTCGCATCGGCCACGTTGGACATCGCGCCGCGCAGGCACTTGGTTTCCGAGCCGGGGTGGCACTGATAGCAGGCCGAACGGTTGGTGTCGGCATCGAGCGCGACATTCTTCACCGGATCGATCACCTTGGCGTGCTTCGTGTGGATCGCAGAGGTCAGCGCCGAAATGCCGGTGACCCCGGTGCCGGGCAGCGCGTTCGAGCCATGGCACGACGCGCACAGGATCGGGCGGCCGCTGTCCGCCGTGACCGAGAGGCCGCGCCCATCGTACTTCTGCGTCGTCAGCGCCTGCGTGAAGGCCAAGGTACCGAGGTGCTTCTCGTCATGCAGGCGCAACACGTTGCGCTTCCAGTCGCGTTCGACCGAACTGTCGAACACCCAGCCCGCCTTTGGCCTGGCTGCGGTCTGCGCCGCGCTGCCGGTGGTGATCGAGGCATGGCAGCCCTTGCAGGTCATCTCGTCGCTGACCGGCAGCACGGTGTTCGTGCTCGCCAGCTCGCGGCCTGCACTGTCGCGTGCCACCACCTTCACCATCGGATAGAAGTGCTTGTTGCGAAAATCGTCGATCGGCGTGATCGGAATGCCCTCTGCTTCGAACCAGCCCTGGACGGTGTTGAACACCATCTGTGCCGGCGTCAGCGAAGGCGCTGGATTGCCCGTCAGTCCGACGTCGGGCGCAGGCTCGGCACCGAACAGCGACTTCACGAACTGCCAGAAGTTGGTCTTGGTCGAGCTGATCGTGTTGATCGAGCCGTTTGCATCCGCAACCGATTCATAGCTCAGTGTGACGCCGCTGGTAATCAGGCTCGCATTGCTGGTATCGACCAGTTGTGCGTGCAGGTTGTTGTAGGGCGGCAGGATCGAGAACACCGAGTAGTCACCATCCATGCAGTGCATGCCGAGGTCGTTCCACGCGATCAGCGCATAGCGGCCGGGCGTGCCGCCGCCGGTGGTGCCGCTCACCGTGACGGCGACCGTCCGGCTGGCGCGGCTGTCGGCGATCGTGACGCTGGTGCTGCCGACAGTCAGCGCGCGTACTGTCACCACGCTGTTGGCGAAGCTCGCTGTGGCCACCAGCGGGTTGGCGCTGCGCACCGTAACGCTGCCGCTGGCGCCGGAGACCTGGATCTGCCCGGTGGCATTCACGGCCAGCGCCAGGCTGGTTGGCGACACGGTCAATCCGCTGCCCGTGCTGCCGCCGGAAACGGTGACTTCCAGCTTGCGGCTCGACCGACGGTCGGCCACGGTGACGATCGTCTTGCCGGCCTGCAAGCCGGCGATCGTCACGGTCTGGTTGGCGTATGCGGCCGACGCGACCGCCGGATTCGCACTGCGAACGCTGACGGTGCCGCGCGATCCGCTTACGCGCGCCTGGGCGCTTGCACCGACCGCGACCGAGAGACTGCTCGGTGAAACCTTGAGATCGTCCGCATGGGCTGCGGCCGCAGCAAGCAGCGCCAGTACGGTGCCGAATGCATACGAGGCGAATCGCCTCAGCATGCGTGCGCTCCCCCCGGGGGCGCAGGACATTGCAGTGAATGAAGACATGGACATTACCCTCCGAATCGATGAGAAATGCATCCCCAATGCACACGGTACAACGATCCAGGTAAATTCGTAATGTCTAATAAACACGACATTTCAATAAGTTACGTAGACATATTCGCATCTCTAAGGGAGGGTTAATCGAAGTGGCAATTTTCGGGCGTTATGCCCCGGAACATGCCGGATACCGTCGGGAAACCGAGACGCGCAAGGTGATACCGGCAAGAAAAATCTTGCCGGTCGTGCATCGGCTAAGGTGGGTGCGCCTCAGGCCTTCTCGTCGGCGCAGAGGCGGGCAGGGCAGGGAAACTTGTAGAAGCGCTGATTCAGGTAGCGGGTGACCGCATCGATCTCGTCGTCTTTCCACGCGCCGCCGAGTTCGCTGTTCCAGCGAGCGACCCAATGGCGGATCTCGCCGATGTTGCGCGCCTTGCGCGCGCTGCGGTGATGCACGCTCTTGTCGTGACAGGCATCGCAGCGCGACTCGTACAGCGCGCGGCCCTGCGAGGTATCGGCAGCGGCGGCTGGCACGGCACCCAGCGCAGCGGATATCGCGAGCATCAGCATGAGGGAACGGACGGGCATCTCGATCTCCTGTGGCGGCGGAAGACATTCTGGCTCTGCCGATCAGGGCGCAGTCTGACACGGATCAAACGCGTGCGTGGCGTGCTGTCGAACGGCGCGCAGCGCCGCATCGAACCGGCCCGGGCGGCGCATGTGTCGGACTTCCCGCGGCATGCACTCTGTAAAGCCCCATGGGCAGGGCATCCTGGCGGTGCCAGGCTGAAGAGCCAGCATCCATGCGGGTTGCAGGCCGCCTCAGTGCGACGCGTGTTCGCGTGCGCGCCAGGCGCCGCGCAGCGACTCGGCAAGCTGATGGACCGACATCGCGTAGAAACTGCTGCGGTTGTAGCGGGTGATGACGTAGAAATTGCGATAGCCCAGCCAGTACTCGGTGGCTTCGTCGGGCGTGACCAGATCCACCAGCGCGAACGCGGTCGAGCGCGGCGGCGCTTCGGGCGTCGAGATGCCGTAGAGCTCGAGATCGTCGGTGTTGAGCAGCGGTTCGATGCCCGACTCGATCAGGTACGTGATCTCACCGCCGATCGAACCGACGCGCTGCGCGATCGGCGCATCCGGCACCCAGCCGTGTTCGCTGAGGAAGTGGGCCACGCTGCCGATCGTATCCGCCGGGCTGGAGAACAGGTCGATCACGCCGTCGCCATCGAAATCGACGGCGAACCTGCGCCAGCTCGAGGGCAGAAACTGCGGCAGGCCGAGCGCGCCGGCGTACGAACCGCGGAAGTCGCGTGCGTTGCGCCCGCCCTCGCGTGCCAGCAGCAGCAGCTCCGCCAGCTCGCGGCGGAACAGTTCGGCCCGCGGCGGATAGTCGAATGCCAGCGTCGTCAGGGCCGAGAAGGTTTCGAACGTACCGGTGTTGCGGCCATAGATGGTCTCGATACCAATGATCGAGACGATAATCTCGGGCGGCACGCCATAGCGTTCGGATGCATGCTGCAGGGCGGCTGCGTTCCTTTGCCAGAATGTCAGTCCGCTCGATATCCGCGTGCCGTCGATGAAGCGCGGCCGGTAGGCCTGCCACGAGCGCTGGCGCGGCGAACTCGGCGGCAGGATGTACTTGATCACCGCCGGCAGCATGCGCGCTTCGGCGAACAAGCCGGCGAGTTCGGCCTCGTCGAAACCGTGCCGGTCCCGCATCTCGGCGATGAAGGTGTGTACCTCTTCGCGCACGGCATACGGGCCGGCCGCTCTCGCGGAGGAAAGGCAAAGCAGTGCGACGAGCAACGGCACAGCAAAACGGAGAGCGAATTTCAAGGACGTACCTGTCGTATCTTGTCGAGCAGTCTGCCGACGGCCTCGCGGCTGCCGGTGCCGTCGCCGCCGTAGCGCAGCCCGGCGTATTCGTTGGCGATTTCCCGCATCGCGTCGGTCAGAGCCGGCCGTGCCATGGACACCCGGTCGGCATATGCAAGCGGGCCTTCCCAGGGTTTGCGCTCGAGGCCGGCCGGCGCGAGCCGTTGCGACAGGCGGTTCCACGCCCGTTGCAGCGGATCGATGCGCACACGTTGCAGCAGCGCCCAGCCGAGCAGGCCGATGATCAGGGCACCGCACAGGATGCTCATCGCCATGGTCATCGAATACCAGTCGGGCGAATGCATGCCGAGGCGCGAAAGCAGCTCTTTCTGGCGCAGCGGATTGTAGCCGAGCACCCACTGGTTCCAGGCGTTGTTGACCGCATCGAGGCGGAAGCGCAATTCCCGCATCCACGAATAGCTGGGGCGCAGCGCAAGCGGCAGTACCTCCGTCTCCGGTATCGCCAACGCCAGGCCGCTCTGGACGCGCGACGGCGCGACGGTCGCCGTCGGGTCCACGCGCTGCCAGCCGCGGCCGGCGATCCATACTTCGGCCCAGGCGTGAGCATCCGACTGCCTGACTTCGAGGTAGCCGTCGACCGGGTTGACCTCGCCGCCCTGGTAGCCGGTCACGACGCGCGCCGGCACGCCGGCCGCACGCATCAGGAACACGAAGCCTGAAGCAAAGTGCTCGCAGAAGCCGCGGCGTGTGTCGAACAGGAATTCGTCGACGCTGTGCCTGCCGAGCAATGGCGGCTCCAGCGTGTAGAAGAACTTGCCGGTGACGAAGAATTTCAAGGCGGCCGCGGTCAAGGCCGCCGTATCGTCGTGCTGCTCGCGCAACGCACGCGCCAGTTCGCGCGTGCGCGGATTGACTTCCGCCGGCAGGTGCAGGGCCGATTCGAGCGTCCACGCGTCACCCCCGGCCAGGGCGGGTGCCTTTGGATAGGCCGACATCGCGTAGCGCATGCGCGTGCGCACCGCGGCTTTCGACACCACCTGGTAGTCACCGAGCATCAGCGCATCATCGGGCGGCGCGCCGGGCAACTCGAGCACGAACAGCCAGGGCCGGTTGTGCGGCTCGAGCGTCAGCTCGTAGTCCAGGCGCGGGCCGTTCGGCTTGTGGCGCGAGCGATCGAGCAGGCCGGTCGTGCCGACGCGCCAGGTCCGTCCGTCGAAATCGCTCATCACCGGCCCGCGCCAGTAGCGCTGCGCGGGCGGCGGGATGGCGCCTTCGAAGCGTGCGCGAAACGCCATCCCGCCGGACAGCGACAGCTCGCTGATCGATCCCGGCGTCATGGTTTCCGAAAGCCCGGTCATGCCGCCGGCGCCGTCGCCCGGAACACCCCACAGCGGTTTGTCGATGCGCGGGAACAGCACGAACAGGACCAGCATGAACGGCACCGCCTGCCCCAGCATCAGTCCGGACAGGCGCAGGCGTTCGCGCGGCGCCAGCCTGTCGCTGTTGAGCGTGGTCAGGGCCGCGGTGGTGACCAGCGTACCGAGCAGGGTGAGGCCCGCGGTGGCGATGCCTTGACTGGCGAAGAATTGCGTGAGCTGCATGAAGTAGCACAGCAGGATCACCACGTAGCCGTCGCGCGGCTCGCGCACCTCGAGCAGCTTGAGCGACACGAAGGCTGCCAGCAGCGCCACGCCCGGCTCCTTGCCGACCGGCGTGTGGTACGTCATCAGAACGCCGGCGACGATGCAGATCGCGGCTATCAGCAGCAGCAGGCGCGAAGGCAGGCGCATGCCGCGCAATGCGATCCAGCCGTTGCACACCATCATCAGCGCCGTAAATGCCGACAGCCAGGCCGGCAGGTTGGGCGCATGAGGCGCGAGTGTCAGCAGCACGCTGGCGCCGAGCCACAGGGCGCGTACGCGCTCGGGATGTCCAGCGCCGTTCATGGCGTTTCGGCGACTTGGCCGAACAGGGCAAGTGCCTTCATGCAGGCATCGCGATGCAGGCTGCCGTTGGACGGGCCGATGCTCTCGCCGGGCAGATCCAGGCGCCATCCGAGCCCTTCGGCATCGGCGCGCAGCACCCAGGCGGCGAGTCGCGCGAGGCGGGACTCGCCGTCCATGTCGGGCGGTAGCGCATCCCAGCGCAGAACCACCTCGCCCGCCTGCACGCCCGAGAAATGTTTCGTCATGAGCGGGCCGCCGCCGGCCGCGACCTTCCATGCGATGTGGCGCAACGAGTCGCCACTCTGGTAGGCACGCAGGCCCGCAAAATCGTCGTTGCCGCCGGCATTCGATGCCATGCCCGCAAAGCGTCCGGGTCCCAGCGGCAGTGCAGGCGGGGACGTTTCGGGCTTCGGCCAGACGAGCACGCACATGTCAGGCTGAACGTAGCTCCATGCGTGGATCAGGCCGAGCGGGAAGCGCGTGTCCAGCGTGACGCGTGGCAGCCTGGCCAGTCCGCGCCGGGTGGTGGGCAGGTCGATCTCGGCGACAGCAGTCGATTGCGGCGCGAGTTCCTCGAGTGTGGTGTAGTGGTCGCCGACGCGCAGTGTCAGTGCATAGCGGTGTCCCTCACGCCGGTTGGTCAGCCTGAGATGAAACCGCGCCGGCTCGCCGCAGACAACGGGCGGGGCGGCGCCCGGGTCGATCTCGAGTCGCGCGAGGTTGCGGAAAGTGTGCAGGATCGCCGAGTGGCCAAGGCCGGCGAGCAGGAACGTCAGCGCGAAACCGAGCGACAACTGGTAGTTGATGGCGCCGATCAGCATGGCGGCGAGCGCAAGGCCGAAGAACAGGCCGGGGCGGGTCGGCAGCACGTAGATACGCTTGTGGGTCAGGACGATCGGCGACGGTTCCGGG
>JAEUNL010000045.1 GCA_016791115.1 Rhodocyclaceae bacterium | reverse complement strand
GTGCGCCGCGGCAGCGGGCGGCTCAAGCAGAGCGTGGCCGAATCCTCGTTCGACGCCTGGATCAAGTACTACCGCCAGGACGAGAACAGCCCCAACGCGCTGGTCAGCTACTACGCCAAGGGCTCGCTGATCGCGCTGGCGCTAGACCTCACGCTGCGCAGCCGCAGCGACGGTCGCGTGAGCCTCGACGATCTGATGCGCTAACTGTGGCGGCGCCATGGCGCTACCGGCCGCGGCGTGGAGAAGGGCGAAATCCCGCGCCTAGCCGAGGAAATCTCCGGCCTCAGGCTCAGGCCGCTGTTTACCGCCTGGGTGCATGGCACCGGCGAGCTGCCGCTCAAGCCGCTGCTGGCCGCGGCTGGGGTCGAGCTGGAATGGGAAACCGCCGGCAGCACACCCTCGCTCGGCGTTCGCACGCTGGCCGACGGCGCCGACCTCAAGCTCGCCAACGTGTACGACGGCGGCCCGGCGCAGGCGGCGGGCCTGTCGGCGAACGACGTGCTGTGCGCCATCGACGGCCTGCGCGTCACGCGCGACAACCTCGACAAGCTGCTGGCGCGCCATCGCGGCGGCGATGCAGTCGACGTCCATGCGTTCCGGCGCGACGAGTTGATGCGCTTCACGGTCAAGCTTGCCGAACCGCCGCGCGACGTGGCCAGGCTGCGGCTGGCGGACAAGGCCGGCAAGGCGGCGCAGAAAATGCGCAAGGCGTGGATCGGAACCTAGCCGCCGGAATGAAGCACATCACCTCCGCCGACAACCCGGGCTTCAAGCTGCTGCGCGAACTCGCCACTTCGGCGCGCGAGCGGCGCAAGCTCGGGCAGACGCTGCTCGACGGCGTGCATCTGGTCGAGACCTGGCTCGGACGCGGGCCGCGTCCGGCGCAACTGGTCGTCAGCGAATCCGGCCGCGAACGCCCCGAGATCGCCGCCTTGCTGCGCCGCTACGGCGAGGGGCCGGATGTGCTCCTGTTCAGCGATGCCTTGTTCGCCAAGGCCAGCCCGGTCGACACGCCGAGCGGCCTCCTCGCGCGCATCGACATTCCCGCCGCGCCGCCGCCGCGGCTGGCAGGCGGCGACTGCATCGTGCTCGACGCCGTGCAGGATGCCGGCAACCTCGGCACGCTGTTGCGCACCGCGGCGGCGGCGGGCGTGCGCGAAGCCGTGCTTGGCGAAGGCTGCGCGCAAGCCTGGTCGCCGAAGGTGCTGCGCGCCGGCATGGGCGCGCACCTCGCGCTGACGATCCACGAGCACGCCGCGATCGACGCGCTGCTCGCCGGCTATCGCGGCGCGATCGTCGCCACGCGGCTCGACGCGCAACACAGCCTGTTCGACGCCGACCTGCGCGGCCCGGTCGCCTGGCTGTTCGGCAACGAAGGGGCAGGGCTCTCGCCGCAAGTGGCCGCGCTCGCCACGCGGCAGCTGCGCATCCCGATGCCCGGCGTGGCCGAATCGCTCAACGTCGCGGCGGCGGCAGCGGTTTGCCTGTTCGAGCAGGTGCGGCAGAATGCAGGGGCCGAGGGAAAAACCGGGGCCTGTTCACGCTGATTTCATGGTCGCGCTCGCCTGGTTTGGTCCGCAGTGCAAGGCGCGACGCCGCTGGCTGGGCGAGCCCAGTCAAGGTGGCGCAACACCGCAATGCGGACCAAACCAGACGAGCCCTTCGGGTTGCCACCCAATGGCCCCGGCTGCCGTGTTGCGCCTCTTGCGAAGGGGGCACCCATTCGCTGCGAGGCGCGCCTTGCATCCGAAGCCATTGGGTGGCAACGCGATCCATGAAATCAGCGTGAGCAGGCCCTAAAAACACAAACCGACCAATACGAGGAGACAACCATGAGCAGCACGCCCCCCGCCATTCCCAATCCGCAGGTGTCGCTGGAGTACGGCCCGCCGATTTCGCTCGAACTCGCCAAGCGCATGCTCGAGGCCGCCGAGGCCGAGGCCGCGCGCAACGGCTGGCCGATGGCGATCGCGATCGTCGATAGCGCGGCGCGCATGGTGGCCTTCCACCGCATGGACAACACGCAGAACGGCAGCAGCGACAACGCGCGCTGGAAGGCCGAAACGGCGGCCAACTACCGCCGCTCCACCAAGCTGTTCGAGGACGCCGTCGCGGGCGGCGGGCTCGGCCTGCGCGTGCTCGGCCAGCCGAATGTCATGGCGCTCGAAGGCGGTCTGCCGATCGTCGCCGCCGGCAGGGTCATCGGCGCCATCGGCGTTTCGGGCATGCACACCGCTCAGGATGCGCAAGTCGCCCGCGCCGGGTTGGCGGCGATGGAGTGATCAACAGCCGCAGGCCTGGAGCGCGCGTGGATAGGCGCGCTCCAGGCCGGTGTGGCTGCGGGGAAGGGTGGCTGCGGCTTCCAGGGATGGCAGGCCCGGGTTCTCGTATCCATGCGGGTTTCAGGCGTGCCATCGTGGCGCGGCCGGCAAACTTGCGACCGATCCTTGCACAATTGCCGGCCTCCCCCTGCGACCGGGGCGCGGGCGGAGGCAGTCCGGCACGTACTTTTGCATGCTCCGTGTAACGAAATGGCGCCCGGCGCGACTTGACTTCGAAGGTCAACCGGACCGCAACTCAACAACACGGAGGCGACATGTCGATTTCAACCCGATCCACCATCCAGCAATTCGCAACGCTGTCTGCAGGCGCGCTGATTGCCGCGGCCTTTGCGGCGGGCGCGGCCCGCGCGGCCGAACCCACCGAAACGGAACTGGTGGATGCCTTGAACCAGTTGTTCGGCAAACACGCCGGGGCGCGCGCTTCGCATGCGAAAGGCTTCTGCGCCAAGGGTGCCTTTGTTCCGTCGCCCGAGGCGCGCACGCTGGCGCGGTCGAACCTGTTCGCGGCCGGCAGCGTTCCGGCGACGGTGCGATTCTCGATCGGCGGGGGCAACCCGGCGGCGCCGGACAAGAGCCGGTCGGTGCGCGGCATCGCCGTGCGGCTGGCGGACAAGAGCGAGACCCACGACCTGGTGCTGATCTCCGAGCCGGTGTTCTTTGCCGCCACGCCCGCCTCGTTCCTGAGCTTCCTGAAGGCGCGGGTGCCGAACCCCGAGACAAAGAAGCCGGACCCGGCGCGGATCGAGAAACACAACCAGAAATTCCCCGAGGGCAAGGCACAGCCCGCCATGCTGGCCGGCCATGCGGCGCCGTTCTCGTACGCGACCACGCCTTATTTTTCGAATCATGCGTTCAAGTTCACCAACGCGGCGGGCGCATCGAAATGGGCGCGCGTGGAACTGCAGCCCGCCGCCGGTACGCGGCACCTGACGGCCGACGAAGAGAAGTCGCTGCCCGACGCGTTCCTCGAGGACGAATTCAAGGCCCGCGTGGCGGGCAAGCCGGTGGAATTCGGCGTGTTCGCCCATCTGCAGGGGCCGAACGATTCGCTGATCAATCCCGCCGAAGCGTGGTCGAAGGATTCGCCGCGCGTCAGGCTGGGCACCTTGTCGATCGACCGGCATGACGGTCAGGCGTGCGATGCCGAGGTCTACGTGCCGACCAATCTGGCTAGCGGAATCGAGGCGTCGGACGACCCGGTCCTCAAGGTGCGCGCGGCGGCTTACGCGATTTCGAAGGGGCGCCGTTCGAACTGACCGGCAACCGACGTGATCGCAAAAAGGCTGCGCATGACCGACTCTCCGAAATGTCTGACACGCGAAACCCGCCGGACGACGCCCGAGTCGGCGCCGTCCGGTGCCGACTCGCCGGGCGGCGTGACGGGGGGCGGGCAGGCGATCGCACTGCAGCTTGCCGGCAATGAGCCGGGCCGCAGCTTCGATGTGCGCGCCGAGATGTCCGGGCATCACCGCTTCCTCCACAACCTCGCGGCGTTGCAGTTGAACTCCCGGCAGGATGCGGACGACGTGGTGCAGGAAACCTTTCTCGCGGCACTGAACGGCATCGCGGGCTTCTCGGGCCAGGTGCCGTTCAAGGCCTGGCTGGTCGGAATCCTGCGCAACAAGATCGTCGACGCCATCCGGCGCAGAACCCGGTTCGTCAGCGTCGACAGCGTTGCGGATTCGCTGGAGATGGACGCCGGATTCGATGCACTGTTCACCGGTGGCGGCGACTGGCGCCCTGAAGCCGTCGCGCACGGACAGTGCCCGGAATCGCTCGCCGAAAGGAACCAGCTGCTCGATCTGGTCGAACTCTGCATGGCCAGGCTGCCGGCCAATACGTGCAGGGTCTTCCTGATGCGCGAGTATCTCGGTTTCGAGTTCGCCGAGATCGCGGGGGAGCTGAAGCTGTCGGAGGGCAACCTCCGCGTGCTGCTCTATCGCGCCCGGATGAGCTTGCGCGATTGCGTCAGCCGCGGCTGGGGGGAATGGGCATGAGTTCGCACGACACACCGGGCCGGCTCACCTGCCGCGAGACGACTTATCTCGTGTCGGATGCGCGGGACCGCCCGTTGACCGATCTCGAGGTCTCGCAGTTGCAGGCGCACATCGCCGGTTGCGCCGCGTGCCAGGTGGCCTCGCGCCAGTTTGCCCAGGTGTTCGCTGCGGTGGACGCGTATCTTTGCCGCGAGCCTGCAGCAGGCCGTTCCGCAGAGCAGCCGAAGTAGTCGTCGTGGCGCCCGCCGTCGTCTAGCGAGCTTGCTGCAACCCGCCGGGAAGGCGCGTGGATAGGCGCCCTTCAGGCAGGGCGGGCGGCGGGGCAGGGTGGGTGCGGCCTCTGGCGATGGCATGGCCGGGAGAGCCTGTCCATGCGGGTTCCCGGCTGGCGGCGGGCAGTTTCTCCAATCCGGTTCGAGTAGCCCTGCGACGCGTTCGGTCGCCGCATCGGCGCCGTCGGCGGCGAGGGGTGGGCGCGTTCCGGGGCATGCGCCGGGGCACGCCCACGGGCGATGCCGGCGGCGGCCGCATTGGCAGGTACACTCCGCCTTTGCCCATTCCAGAAAAGCCGCCCTGCAATGCGAAAAGAAGTCGAAGCGAAGCCCCGTTATGCCGTCGTCGCCGCCGTGCAACTGCCGGAGGTGAGCGACATCGAGTTCGAGGCCTCGCTGGCCGAACTGCGCGACCTGGCCAAGACGCTGGGCTTCACCATCTGCGCCACCTTCACGCAAAAGCGCGCCAGCTTCGACGCCACCGCCTACCTGGGCACCGGCAAGCGCGAGGAGATCCGCGCCTTCGTGGATGACGAGTCCGCCTCGATCGATCTGGAAAGAACGCACCATGCCACAGCCGACCCCGAGGCCGGGCGCATCGAGGCGATCTTCGTCGACCACGAGATCTCGCCCTCGCAGGCACGCAACCTGGAGAAGGAAGCCGGCTGCGAGGTGATGGACCGCACCATGGTCATCCTCGAAATCTTCCACCGCCACGCCAGTTCGCGCGCCGCCCGCGCGCAGGTGGAGATCGCCCGCCTGGCCTACATGGCGCCGCGCCTGCGCGAGGCGGCCAAGCTCGCCGGGCCGCAGGGCCGGCAGCGCAGCGGCACCGGCGGCCGCGGCGCCGGCGAATCGCACACCGAGCTGGACCGGCGCAAGATCCGCGACCGCATCGCCGAGTTGGAGCAGGAAATCGCCGCCATGGACGTCGAGCGCAAGACGCAGCGCACGCGGCGGCAGGAACGCCAGGGCCTGGCCAGCGTGGCGCTCGTCGGCTACACCAACGCCGGCAAATCCACCCTCATGCGCGCGCTCACCGGCAGCGACGTGCTGGTGGAGAACAAGCTCTTCGCCACGCTCGACACCACCGTGCGCATCCTGCAGCCCGAAAGCCGGCCGCGCGTGCTGGTGAGCGACACCGTGGGCTTCATCAAGAACCTGCCGCACGGGCTGGTCGCCTCGTTCAAATCCACGCTGGAAGAGGCGCTTGACGCCGCGCTGCTGCTGCATGTGATCGACGCCAGCGACCCCGGTTTCGAGCGCCAGCGCGAAGTCACCGACACCGTGTTGGGCGAGATCGGCGCGCGCGACGTGCCGCGCATCCGCGTCTTCAACAAGATCGACCACGTGGGCGATGCCGCCGCGCAGGCCGAACGCGCAGCCGCGCTGCGCGCGCAGTACCCCGATTGCATCGTGATGAGCGCCCGCCGCGCCGACGACATTGCCGCGCTGCGCGACGCAATCCTCGCGCACTTCCGCCAAGGCCTCGTGGAAGCCGAGCTCTTCCTGCCCTGGTCAGCCCAGCAGGCGCGCGGCGAAATCTTCGCGAACTGCGAAGTGCTCGAAGAACGCGCGAACGAAGAGGGCGCGTTCCTGCGTATTCGCGGGGAGGGGGAGACGGTGATGGGGCTGCGGGAGCGGCTTGGGGGGCAGAGGGTTTTGTGATCGCCGTTCTATCGTCATGTTTGATATTGTCAGCCGTTTGACCGGCGATCGGCCGAAGCCGCCATTGGGTGAATTGCTGATCTGCGTCAGGAATGTGGCCAGCTGCCTACGTTGGCGGCGACGTTGAGCAGAAGGGCAGCTTCCGCCATCGGAGAGCTCACACTCGACCAATTCGATTGCTGCAATCCGATCGAGGTGCAGGAAGTTTCATTCATGCCGACGACCTCCTGCCGAAGTGGAACGAGGCGGCAGTGTGACGCCCTATTGCGATAGATCACGTCGCGGGCCGTGAGGCGGCCGCGCTGCGAGAGGGGTGCGTTCGACGATATGCGGATTGGGATGCGCTTAGACCGAGGCTACGACGATCGCAAATCGAAGCGATACAATTGCACTCCTGTCATAAGCTAATCACATCATGTCCGACTACGACGAAAAGACCATCACTGAATTCGCGCTGAAGCTTCTGACCAAGGCCGACTTGACCGTCGTTCTGTTCGGCGTACTCGGTTTGTTTTCCGGTTCGATTGCATATCTACTCATCAATGCCGCTGGGCCCAATCTTTCTGGGTTCGCTGGTTTTGCTGGCGTCGTTATTCTTGCGGTCTGTATGATCATCGCAATGGGCCGCGCACAGGCGCTGCGTGTTCAAGCGCAAACCCTGCTCTGCCAAGTCCAGATCGAGCGCAACACCCGAGCGATGGCATCGTACCTATACCACTGGCTGAATCCGGCTCAGTCAACTTCTGTGGATCTAGAGTGATGGGGCAAGCAAAGAACCGCGGTACCCAATCCGACCGGATCACACAAGCTTGAGCGAAGGCTAGGGAAACAGATCAGGCCATTATTGCTGGGGCTCGGGCTGCTATGGAGTTGGCCGACACATTGTTTCGTGGCTTCTTGGTGCACGTTCCTTATGCCGATGACTATCTGGCTATCGTCGAGGACTTGCCTTCACAAGTCGTTCGGCGCTATAGGAAACTGCCTGAGTAGCCTCTTCGGTTCTCGACGTATTTTGAGGGTCAGAAGGTCTAACGGACGCTGCCGAAGAGGGCGGTTGTCGGGGTGCTGTTTGAGACCGAGAAGCAGTTTGTTGTTTGCTTCCAAGACGACTGAGTAAGCCCAGGAATACCCTCATCGCATTTCGAACTGGCCATCCGGCTGTGTGTCCCGATCTGGGACGAGAGATGCTGCATCTTGGCGGTGAGTCGGGACATCAATATCCGCAAGCCAAGCCCCATTTCTTGTCTCATTCGCCTGTGCCTACCAGAGGAAGCAATCGGATTGTTCACGCAACGGCAGAGAAGTCAATGGCTTTTTCTTCTCCGTGAAGACTTGTTCGGTGGTGGCGAACACGTAAAATCCGCGTCGTCATAGAACAACGGCCGCCCAAGGGCAGCCGTTGTAGGGTCCAGCACGACGGCGAATCTTGGCGGATAGACGTCGGTCTGGTGATCAACCGGCGGTTGCCGGATGAGCGGCTGGATTCTGCGCGAAAGCCTGCCACCTGTAAAGGCTCTGCAGATTGCAGTCGCGGCCGGTCTGTATTCGGAGTCGAGATGAACCGGAGCTGGCTGCGTAAAGTGTCGCGCGCACTCGCGCGTTGTTTGAACCCTGCTTGGCACTTGCTGCTGCACACGATACAGGCCGTTGCGGTTCTCGGCGTCGTTGTCGCAGGTCACTACGTTACCGAGCTGATTGTGTCCAAAGCAGCGCCTGCTGCTGCGTCGCCTGAACAGCAGAGCTGCACGAGGACCGGATAGCGCAATCAATCGTGGACGGACCACGATTCCGCAGCCGACCGAAGTCCAGCTCGATGTCGCCTTGTCTCTTACCGGCCCTAATCGCCGCCACGTGGATTCACGTCTCCATCGACGGCATCGAGATGGGCCTTGCCTGCAAATGCGATACTTCAGTTTTCTCCAATCCGCGTTGGCGAGGGCTGAACCGTGGTCGAAATCGCGTGGGAAGAATACGGCCTGGTGCGCACGATTTCGGGCGCCGTGACTGCGGCCGAAATGGATTCCTCGGCCACGGAGATACAAGGAAGCCCGCATCTCGACGAGATGCACTACAACATCCACGACTTCACGGGTGTGACGGAAGCGCAGCTTTCCGACGACGATGTCGAGTTCATGGCCGTACGGGCCAGTATCTCGCTGCAACGAAACGCGAGAATCAAAATCGCCTTCGTGGGAAGCCATCCGATCGTTTATCGATTGATGGATGCGTTCAACCATAGCGGCTGCTCCCGGCACCGGGTTTGCCGCTTCGATACGCTTGAAGAAGCCCGGCGATATGCGCTTGGCCGCCTCGATGACGGGGCACCCGCCCAGGCCCGTTCACGCTGATTGCAGGGCCGCGCCCGAAGGGTTGCCACCCACGGCCCCGGCTGCCGTGTTGTACCGCTTGTGTAGCGCGCCGCCCTTCGCGGCGAGGCGCGCCTTGCATTCCAATTCATCAAGTGACAACGCGATCGATGCAATTTGCGTGAACCGGCCCCGGGCAGATCGCCATGGCGGGGTGCCGGCCCGTCATGCGCTTCGATCGAATGCCGCCCGGCCCGATCGAGGGCGTTTCCCGGCTGGAAGCCCGGCTTCAGGCGCCGCCGGCGGGCTGAACGGCGCATGCAGCGGTCTTCCGCGGCATGGCCGCCCTGGAAGGCGGAGCGGGGCTTGATCCCAGGCCGCTCCGCCTGAAGCGCGCCTGTTCATGCGGCTTCCGGCAGGGGTACCGATTCCAGCATTACGCGCAGCGTTTCGCTTTCGCCGTTCTCGCCGACGACAGAACCGAGCTTGGGAGCAACAGGGGCTCGCGCAGGTGGCCGGCTACAGGCTGGGTGCCGCTGGGCGATCGTCGGCTCGGTGGTCGCGACGATCCTGGCAGGACTGCCGGCGGCACGTGGATCGCGATTACTCGATGAGCTTCATGCCGCAGGCCTTCGCGGCACCGCAGTCAAATGTCGCCGTATGGTCGCAGCCTGCAGCGTTGGACGAACGCTCGATGAGACAATCCGCAAAGTCTGCTTTGCCCTCGCCATACATGCGCAGGGCATTCCAGACGGTAGCGGCATCGGCCACCAGCAATTCCTTGGTGCGCAGCAGCGTTTCCAGAACCTCGCGGATTTCGTTCCTCGTGCTGCCGTAGCAGACGGTCATGACCCACACCAATTCCACGATCGAGACCACGGTGACGTACCCGGGCGCTTCGGCGCTCAGCGATTCGATCAGACGGGTTGCCTTGGGCGACTGCCCGGGATCGTCCTGCGCCACGTAGCGCACGAGAACGTTGGTGTCGAGCCCGATCATCGCGCCTTCGCGCCCTGGGCCGCGATGGCCTGATTCATCGCTTCGATCGTCACCGGGGAGGCGGGTTTGCGGATCAGTCCCTTCAGTGCGGTGACCGATTGCGTGGCAGCGACGAGCTCGAACCGTCCCGGCACTACCTCGACAAACTCGACCCGATCGCCGGCCTGGACGCCGAGCGCGGTGCGCACGACGGCCGGAATGGTGATCTGGCCCTTGCTGGTGATGGTTGCGGTCGACATGTTTCCTCCTCGATTCCTTACTTTATCGTAAGGCGCACGGTAGCTCAAGCAGCTAGCGTAAGTGAAATGGGTCAGGGTCGAACTGTTTGCCAGCTTCCGTGCATGGCTTGCCCGATTGCAGTCCAAACTGGACACATCGCTAGGATTTCGCTCCAGGCCGTCATGACCGTCGATCGAATGCCGCCCGGCCCGATCGAGGATGTATCCCGGCCGGCAGCCCGGCTTCAGTCGCCGCCGGCCGTCTGAATGGCGCATGCAGCGGTCTTCCGCGGCATGGCTACCCTGGAAGGCGCGCCGGTGCATGCGTACAGGCTGCACCGCCTGAAGCGCGCCTGTTCATGCGGCTTCCGGCAGGGGCGCCAGTTCCAGCGTCACGCGCACCGTTTCGCTCTCGCCGTTTTCGCCGACGACGAAGCCGAGCTTGCGTGCGAGTTCGAGCATGCGCTGGTTGGTGGCGAGGACGATGCCGGCCATGCGGCGCAGGCCGCGTTTGCGGGCGGCTTCGATGAGCGCGAGCATCAGGTGGGTGCCGACGCCGCGGCCCTGCCAGTCGTCGGTGACGGTGACGGCGAATTCGCATTCGTCGGTGCTGTCGCCGCGTTCGCCGACGGCGTAGCGGGCGACGCCGAGCTGGATTTCCTGCTCGCCGTCGCGCCGGGTGGCGACGAGCGCCATGTGGTGGTCGTAGTCGAGGTCGGTGAAGTCGCGCAGCTTGTGCGGCGGCAGTTCGGTGATGGTCGACATGAAGCGCAGGTAGCGCGTGTGTTCCGAGAGGCCGCGGATGAAGTCCTGCTCCATCTCGGCATCCTCGGCGCGGATGGGGCGGATGGTGAGTGCTGCGCCGTCGCGCAGCACCACCGGGCACACCAGTTCGTGCGGGTATTCGGCCATGGGCGGCGCCGGGTCGGTGGGCGCCGGGCTCAGGCGGCAGGCGGGGCCGGTTTCCTGGCGGCGAGTTCGTCGCGCAGCACGCGGCGCAGCACCTTGCCGATGTTGGTCTTGGGCAGCGGCTCCTCGCGGAACTCGACCAGCTTGGGCACCTTGTAGCCGGTAAGGTGCTGGCGGCAGTGCGTGACCAGGTCTTCGGCGGTCAGGGCAGGGTCCTTGCGCACGACGACGATGCGCACCACTTCGCCCGAGCGTTCGTCGGGCGCGCCGATGGCGGCAACTTCCATGACGCCCGGGTGGGTCATCACGATGTCCTCGACTTCGTTCGGGTACACGTTGAAGCCGGAGACGAGGATCATGTCCTTCTTGCGGTCGGTGATCTTGATGAAACCGCGCTCGTTCATGAAGCCCATGTCGCCGGTGCGGAACCAGCCGTCGATGAAGGCCTGCGCGGTTTCCTCCGGGCGGTTCCAGTAGCCGCGCATGACCTGCGGGCCGCGCACGCAGATCTCGCCGACTTCGCCGAGCGGCATTTCATTGCCGGCGTCGTCGCGGATGCTGACATCGGTCGAGGGAACCGGCAGGCCGATGGTGCCGGTCCACTCGCTGATGTTGAGCGGATTGCCGGTGACGATGGGCGAGGTTTCGGTGAGGCCGTAGCCTTCGATCAACGGCGCGCCGGTGACGGCCTCCCACCGCTTCGCGACGGTGTGCTGCACGGCCATGCCGCCGGCGAACGCGAGCTTGAGCGAGCGGCCCATCGCCTCGTTGAAGCCGGGGGCATTGAGCAGGGCGTTGAACAGCGTGTTGACGCCGAGGATGACGGTCGGATCGACCTTGTGCAGTTCATCGACGAAGGCGGGCAGGTCGCGCGGGTTGGTGATGAGCACGACGTGCGAGCCGATCTTGAAGAACACCAGCGTTACGGTGAGCGACAGGATGTGGTACAGCGGCAGCGGGATGATGACGACCTCGCCGCCTTCCTTCATGTCCTGCGCGATCCAGGCGGTGGCCTGCTGCAGGTTGGCGACCAGATTGCGATGGGTGAGCACGGCGCCCTTGGCCACGCCGGTGGTCCCGCCGGTGTATTGCAGGAAGGCGATGTCGTCGTGGTCGATCGGCACGGCTTCGAGGGTGCGGCGTTTGCCGGCATCGAGCGCGGCCTTGAGGGTGATGCTGCCCTCGATCTTCCATTCGGGCACCATCTTCTTGACGTGCTTGACGACGAAGCTGGTGACGAAGCCCTTGAGGGCGGGCAGCAGGTCGCCCACTTGGGTGGTGACGACCTGACGGATCGGCGTGCGCGGCAGCACCTGCTGCAGCGTCTGCGCGAAGTTTTCCAGCACGACGATGACGGTGGCGCCGGAATCCTTGAGCTGGTGCTCGAGTTCGCGCGCGGTGTAGAGCGGGTTGCAGTTCACCACCGTCATGCCGGCGCGCAGGATGCCGAACATCACCACCGGGTACTGCAGCAGGTTGGGCATCATGATGGCGACGCGGTCGCCCTTTTTCAGCCCGAGTTCCTGCTGCAGGTATGCAGCGAAGTGCCGGCTTGCCGCATCGAGTTCACCAAAGGTGATGCGCCCGCCGAGGTTGCTGAATGCAACACGGCCGCGGTGGCGCGCACAGGTTTTCTCGAACACCTCGGCCAGCGAGGCGTGTTCACCAATATCCACTTCCGCGGCGATGCCCGCCGGATAGTGGCGCAGCCAGACTTTTTCCATCTCCTCACCTCCCGCAATGTCGCTGGGGCATGCGCGACCGTCGCGTGGCAACCCCGACGATGGGGCGCCCGCAGGCGCTTGTTCTGCTGTCAGGCTATGGGCAGGCAGCCTGTGCCGCCTTGTCGGCGGTCAACCAGCGTGCTTCGGCAAGGCGAATAGGCGAGCGGCGCAGTCGGGATTCCAGGGTCTGTTCTCATTCAATCCGTGGATCGCGGATTGAATGAGAACAGACCCTGGCGCCGGTTTCAGTAGGAATTTCCGTCGAGGCGGGCTTCCTGCATGATGATCGCGGCGATTTCCTCGATCGACTTCTTGGTCGAATCGAAGGCGCGGATGCCGTTGACGCGCATCAGCTTCATCGCGGCGTCGATCTCGTACACGCAGTTGTCGAACGATGCGTACTTGCTGTTCGGGCGCCGCTCGGTGCGCACCTGGTGCAGGCGCTCGGGCGAGATGGTGAGACCGAACAGCTTGGGACGGAATTTGGCCAAGGCATCGGGCAGCTTGTGGCGCTCGAAATCCTCGGGGATCAGCGGGTAGTTGGCCACCTTCACGCCGAACTGCATGGCGAGGTACAGGCTGGTCGGCGTCTTGCCCGAGCGCGAGACGCCGACGAGGATCACGTTGGCCTGTTCCAGTTCCTTGTGCGAGACGCCGTCGTCGTGCGAGAGGGTGAAGTTGATCGCCTCGATGCGCTTCGCGTAGTCCTGGCTCTCGGCGATGCCGTGGAAGCGGCCTACGGTGTGCGTCGAGCGGGCGCCGAGCTCTGCCTCCAGCGGGTCGACGAACTTGGCGATCAGGTCGAGGAACAGGGCGTCGCACTCGCGCAGGGCGTCCTTGACCTCGCCTTCGACCGTGGTGGAAAAGACGATCGGCCGCGTGCCGTCCTTCTGCGCGAGCTCACGGATCTGCGAGACGGCCTTGCGCGCCTTTTCGACCGAATCGATGAAGGGCAGGCGGTGCTGCTTGAAGCGGATGTCGGGAAACTGCGCCAGCAGGCTGTGGCCGAGGGTTTCGGCGGTGATGCCGGTGCCGTCGGAGACGAAAAATACGTTGCGTGTGGTCTGGGTCACGTCGGGTCGCCTCGTCAGGGAAAATCAGTAGCTGCGGCAGCGCAGCAAGTCACGCTAAAATTACGATTTTACCCGCAGCCCCACCCACACAGGACCCACTCAGGACAACCAAAATGGCCCGTTACGTGATTCCCTTCGAAGAACTGCGCATGAGCGATGTCGAGCAGGTTGGCGGCAAGAACGCTTCGCTCGGCGAGATGATCAGCCAACTGGCCGGCAGCGGCGTGCGCGTGCCGGGCGGTTTTGCGACCACGGCGCAGGCCTATCGGGACTTCCTGGCCCACGAGGGGCTGGCCGACCGCATCGCGGCCGCGCTGGACAAGCTGGACATCGACGACGTCGAGGCGCTGGTCAAGGTGGGCGCGCAGGTGCGCCAGTGGATCGTGGATACGCCGTTCCCGCCCGAGCTGGATGCGCAGATCCGCGCCGCCTACGCCAGGATCACCGCGGAAGGCGATGGTTCGTTCGCGGTGCGCTCGTCGGCCACGGCGGAGGACCTGCCGGATGCGTCTTTCGCCGGCCAGCAGGAAAGCTTCCTCAACATCCAGGGCATCGACAACGTGCTGCATGCGATGAAGGAAGTGTTTGCCTCGCTCTACAACGACCGTGCGATCTCGTACCGCGTGCACAAGGGCTTCACGCACGCCGAAGTGGCGCTGTCTGCCGGCGTGCAGCGGATGGTGCGCTCGGATACCGGCGCCTCGGGCGTGATGTTCACGATCGACACCGAATCGGGCTTCAAGGACGTGGTGTTCGTGACGGCCTCGTACGGCCTCGGCGAGACGGTGGTGCAGGGCGCGGTGAACCCGGACGAGTTCTATGTTCACAAGCCGACGCTGGCCAAGGACAAGCCGGCGGTGATCCGCCGCAACCTGGGCTCGAAGCTGATCAAGATGGTGTTTGCCGACAAGAAGGAAGCCGGCAAGAGCACGCGCACCACCGAAGTGGCAGAGGCGGAGCGCAACCGCTTTTCGATCAACGACGCCGACGTGACCGAACTGGCCAAGTTCGCCGTGATCATCGAGCAGCACTACGGCCGGCCGATGGACATCGAATGGGGCAAGGACGGCCAGGACGGCAGGATCTACATCCTGCAGGCACGCCCCGAGACGGTGAAGTCGCAGGAAACCCATGCCGGCTCGACCGAGAAGTTCCGCCTCAAGCAGTACGGCAAGGTGCTGGCGACCGGTCGCGCGATTGGCCAGAAGATCGGCGTCGGTCCGGTGCGCATCGTCCATGACGCGTCCGAGATGAGCAAGGTGCAGGAGGGCGACATCCTGGTCGCCGACATGACCGACCCGAACTGGGAGCCGGTGATGAAGCGCGCCGCGGCGATCGTGACCAACCGCGGCGGGCGGACCTGTCATGCCGCGATCATCGCGCGCGAACTCGGCGTGCCGGCGATCGTCGGCTGCGGCGACGCGACCGACATGCTGCAGGACGGCGAGTCGGTAACCGTGTCGTGTGCCGAAGGCGATACCGGACATGTCTATCGCGGCCGCCTGGACTACGAAGTGGTGAAGCAGGACATGGGCGCGCTGCCCGAGCTGCCGGTCAAGATCATGATGAACGTGGGCAACCCGGAGCTGGCCTTCGAGTTCGCGCAGCTGCCGAACGGTGGCGTGGGCCTTGCGCGCCTGGAGTTCATCATCAACAACGTGATCGGCATCCACCCGAAGGCGATTCTCGAAGTCGATGAAGCGCCGGCCAGCCTGCGCGAGGAGATTGCACGGCGTTCGCGCGGCTATGCCGACCCCAAGACGTTCTTCGTCGAGAAACTGGCCGAGGGCGTGGCGACCATTGCGGCAGCCTTCTACCCGAAGCCGGTGATCGTGCGCATGTCGGACTTCAAGTCCAACGAATACCGCAAGCTGCTCGGCGGCGAAATCTACGAGCCGGACGAGGAAAACCCGATGCTGGGTTTCCGCGGCGCCTCGCGCTACATCGCACACAGCTTCCGCGACTGTTTCGAACTCGAGACACTCGCGATGAAGAAGGTGCGCGACGAAATGGGGCTCACCAACGTGCAGATCATGGTGCCCTTCGTGCGCAACCTGACCGAGGCGAAGGAGGTCGTCGATCTGCTGGCGGCGCACGGCCTGAAGAGCGGAAGCAACGAGCTGAAGCTGATCATGATGTGCGAGATCCCGAGCAACGCGATCCTGGCCGACCGGTTCCTCGAATTCTTCGACGGCTTCTCGATCGGCTCGAACGACCTGACGCAGCTAACGCTGGGCCTGGACCGCGACTCGGGGTTGGTCGCGCACGCCTTCGACGAGCGCGATCCGGCGGTCAAGGCGTTGCTGTCGCAGGCGATCAAGAGTGCGAATCGTCTGGGCAAGTATGTCGGGATCTGCGGCCAGGGGCCGTCGGACCATGCGGATTTCGCCGAATGGCTGATGGACGAGGGCATCCAGACCATCTCGCTGAACCCGGACACGGTGATCGACACCTGGGTACGCCTCGGCCAGCACGGCGGCAACTAGGCGCCCGACACCGGGCGACGAACGCCCGCAGGGCAGCAAGAACGGACGGCAGGCTTCGGCCTGCCGTTTTTATTGCGCCGCACACAAGGATTGCCCTCTGCGCGGTGTGCGCGAATGCACGGTCGCCGGCGTGTTCCGCCGCTAAAGTCGGCGCATGGCCTGTCGTAAGCGGGTCATCAGCCGCCCGAGGGTTTCGGGCGACGCACGATGGAGGTTCGGCCATGTTCGACATCCTGATCGTTTTCGGCCTGCTCGGCGGCATCGCCGTTCTGGTGCTCCACGTTCTTCCCCGTCGCAGCGGCGGCAGCGACGCCGCAAGCCCCCAGACCCTGCTGGGCGAGTAGATTCCGCTTCTGTCGGTGCCGCTCATCGCGCCGGCCGCTTGACTGCCAGGGCCGGCCCGGCGAGCATCGCGGCCATGCGATGCGCCTACCTGTCTCATGCCGACTGCGCCCTTCATTCGATGGGCGAGCGCCATCCCGAGTCACCCGCACGCATCGGCGCCGTGGAAGCCGGCTTGCGCCATGCAGGCCTGACGGCGCGTCTGCAGCGGCACGACGCGCCGTCGGTGAGCCGCGAACAGCTGCTGCGGGTCCATGAAGGCCGTTATCTCGACGGGCTGGAACTTGCCCAGCCGCGCGAGGGCACGCATCGACTCGATCCCGATACCGCCCTCGGGCCACGCTCGCTGGATGCCGCGCGCCGGGCGGCCGGCGCGGTGGTGCGTGCGGTCGATCTGGTGCTCGGGGGCGAGGCGACGACGGCTTTTTGCGCGGTGCGTCCGCCCGGGCATCATGCGCGACGGTCGGCGGCGATGGGATTCTGCATTTATGGCAATGTCGCGGTGGGCGTTGCGCACGCGCTCGCGGCGCATGGCCTGAAACGGGTGGCGGTAGTCGATTTCGACGTGCACCATGGCAACGGCACCGAGGAGATGTTCCGCAACGATGCGCGCGTGCTGCTCGCGGACAGCTTCCAGCACCCCTACTACCCGCATGCCGGATCGCAGCCGCGACCGGGCTTTGTGCCGATGCCGCTGGCGGCCGGCAGCGACGGCAAGGCGTTTCGCGACGCCTGGCTGCGCGACGGCCTGCCGGCGCTCAGGGCGTTCCAGCCGGAGCTTGTGTTCTTCTCGGCGGGATTCGACGCCCATCGTGACGATCCCCTGGCGCAGCTGCAACTCGACGCCGATGACTATCGCTGGCTGACTCGTGAGGTCGATACAGTTGCGACGGTTGCTGCGCGCGGCCGCATGGTGTCCGCGCTCGAGGGCGGTTATGGGCTCGATGCAATCGGCCGTGCGGCTGGCGCGCACGTCGGCATTCTGGCCGATGGCTGAGCGCCGCGCGTTCTGTAGAATCAGCATTCCAAGGAGGACGCGCGCATGACTCTCGAGTGGTGGCACTGGGTGGTGTTCGGATTCGTACTGATCATCGCGGAACTGGCGGTGCCGCAGTTCGTGCTGGTGTGGTTCGGACTGGGGGCGCTGCTGGTGGGCGTCGCAATGCTGCTCGTTGGATTCGGCGTCACGACGCAACTGTTCATCTGGACGGTTGCATCGCTGGCGATGATCGTGCTCTGGTTCAAGGTCTTCAAGCGTGGCGCGCACAAGACGCGAATCGGCATGTCGGATGCCTACGTGGTCGGCGAGGTCGGCATCCTGACCAAGGGCGTCCAGCCGTTCGGGCGCGGCAGCGTGCGTTTCCAGAAACCCTTGATGGGGTCCGAAGTCTGGGAATGCTTCGCGGACGAGGCGATCGGCGCAAACGATCGGGTGCGCGTGGTGGCGGTCGAGGGCAATCTACTCAAGGTCGGGAGAGCATGATGGGAGACGGCGGCATGGGCGCAGGATTCTTCGTTGTCGTAGCGATACTGGTATTCGTCGTCGTCACTGTCTGGAAGGGCGTGCGCATCGTGCCCCAGGGCGAGGAGTGGATCGTCGAGCGGCTGGGGAAGTACAACGGGACGCTGAGTCCCGGGCTCAACATCGTGATTCCGTATCTGGACGAGATTGCCTACAAACTGGTGACCAAGGACATCATCCTCGACGTCCAGGAGCAGGAGGTGATCACCAAGGACAACGCGGTGATCCTGACCAACGCGATCTCGTTCATCAAGGTGACCGACCCGGTCAAGGCGGTCTATGGCGTGACCGACTTCTCCGAAGCGATCCGCAACATGATCATGACGACCTTGCGCTCGATCGTTGGCGAGATGGAACTCAACGAGGCGCTGTCGTCGCGCGACAAGATCAAGCTGCGCCTGCGCGAGAGCATCGCCGACGAGGCGATCGACTGGGGCCTGACCGTCAAGTCGGTCGAGATCCAGGACATCAAGCCTTCCGAATCCATGCAGCGGGCGATGGAAATGCAGGCCAGCGCGGACCGCGAGCGAAATGCCGTCGTGACGCGCGCGGAAGGCCAGAAGCAGGCAATGATCCTCGAGGCCGAAGCCCGGCTCGAGTCGGCCAAGCGCGATGCGGCCGCGCAAGTCACGCTCGCGGAGGCTTCTGCCGAGTCGATCCGTCGCGTGACCAACGCGCTCGGCACCGAGTCGACGCCGATGATGTACATCCTCGGCGAGAAATACATTTCGGCGATGGGCAAGCTGGCGGATTCGCAGAACGCGAAAGTGGTGGTGCTGCCCGCCGACCTGCAGGAGGCGCTGAAGGGCCTGTTCCCGCGGGCAAAACCCTGACCAGGGCCGGTTCGGGTTCGCCCGCGGTCGCGCCGATGGGGCCTGATGTCAGGCCTTGACGCGCATCAGGCGTTGCTTCTCGCGTTCCCAGTCGCGCTGCTTCTCGGTTTCGCGCTTGTCGTGCTGCTTCTTGCCCTTGGCCAGGCCGATTTCGAGCTTGATGCGGCCCTTCTTGTAATGCAGGTCGAGCGGCACGAGCGTGTAGCCAGCCCGTTCGACCTTTCCGATCAGCTTATTGATCTCTGCCGCGTGAAGCAGCAGCTTGCGCGTGCGCGTGGGGTCCGGCTTGATGTGCGTCGAGGCGGTGGGCAGCGCGGAAACGTGCATGCCGATGACGTAGACCTCGCCCCCGCGCAGCACGATGTACGCCTCCTTGATCTGGGCGCGGGCTGCGCGGATCGCCTTGACCTCCCAGCCTTCGAGCGCGATGCCGGCTTCGTAGCGCTCTTCGATGAAGTAGTCGTGGAAGGCTTTCTTGTTGTCGGCGATCGACATGGTATGGCTGCGGGTCGGGAAGGCGCGGCGCCGGCGAGACGGCGGCGGGAACGTGGCCCGCTTGCGCTAGAATGCGCGATTCTAGCAGAGCACGTCGTACGACCGTCGCATGGCCACGGTAAAGAAACTGGTCCTGATCGAATACACACCCCAGCAGATGTTCGATCTCGTCGATCGGGTCGAGGAGTACCCGAAGTTCCTGCCCTGGTGCGGCGGAACGGAGTTGCTCGATCGGACCGAACTGATCACGCGCGCCCGGTTGCACATCAACTACCACGGCATCAAGTCGGATTTTTCGACCGAGAACGACAAGGTCTATCCGACGCACATGCTGATTAAGCTGGTGGAAGGGCCGTTCCATCACCTCGAGGGCACCTGGGATTTCACGCCGCTCGGCGACCGGGCGTGCAAGGTGGATTTCACCCTGCACTACGAATTTTCCAGCAAGCTGATCGAGAAGGCCGTCGGTCCGGTGTTCAGCCATATCGCCAACACCTTTGTCGACTCGTTCGTGAAGCGGGCCGAACAGGTCTATCTGCGGAGCAATTGACCATGATGCAGGAGCAGGCAAAGTCGATTTCGGTGGAGGTCATCTATGCCCTGCGCGAGAAGGCGGAGCGGGTGCCGGTGAAGCTTCCGGAGGGCAGCACGGTTGCCCAGGCGATAGAGTTTTCCGGCCTGTTGCAGCGGTTCCCCGAGATCGACCTGTCGAAGAACAAGGTCGGGATTTACGCGAAGCTGGTCAAGCTGGACCAGCCCCTGCGCGAGCGCGATCGCGTCGAAATCTATCGTGCGCTGATTGCCGACCCGAAGGAAGTGCGGCGCCAGCGCGCCGCCGAGGGCAAGGTGATGAAGAAAGGCGCCGGTGCCGCCGCGGGGGGCGAGGCGGCGGACGAAGCGTAAGACATCTCAGGCAGCCAGTTCCAGCAGGAAGTCGAGATCGTCGTCGTCGTGTTCGAGATTCACGACCGGGATGCAGGTGATGTACTCGATTTCTGCGACGCATGCGAGAACCTGCTCGACGAGATCGGGCAGATGCGGCAACGATTCGCCGGGAAAGAGCGGGCGCGCGATACGGCTCGAATGGTGGGGGTCGCGAGCGGCGAGCGGTATGTGCATGTCCATGTCGATTCCTTTCCTTCGGTAGCCGGTGCGTGCGGCGTTGAGGAACTGTACGACGTGCAAGGCTATGCAATGAAGTGTTGCAGCCTTCCCGGACGTGACTGAATGCGCGACTTCCTGTGGTTCTGACGTGATCGAAATCACGTGATTCCCGGGCGTTGTGCGCTATCGCACGCGGCCCGGGAATGGGCGAGCGTCACTGGCAGTTGTCGGCGACGGCTTTCTTCGTGCGTTCGACTTCCGCGGCGCGCTGCGCATCGTCGAGGTATTCGCGCTCGCCCTGGGCGTTGAACCGGGCGATCCGCTGACCGGATTCGAGCGCGGCCAACTGGTTCTTCGCCATCTCGCAATTCTGCGATTTCGCCTTGGCATGGGCGCTATCCTTCTCGGCCTTGGCCTGCTTTTCGCCCTGTTCCTGCTGGCGCTTCTTGAGTTCGAGTTCCTGGTCTGCGACAGACTTCGCCGGCGCGGCCTCCTGACCCGAGATCTCGCCGACTGCATCGCGGCGCAGGCGCCGGGAAGGGATATTGCCCGGCGGCGGATTGTCCGAGTAGACGATCTGTCCGCTCTTGTCTTTCCATTGATAGATGTACTCGCCCGCGACCAGGTCGCCGGCAAAAAGCAGTGCCGAGGCACTCAGGAAAAGGGTCGCTGCCATTGCACGCATTCTGGTCTCCAGTGCTTTGCCCGGTTCCGGGCACCCGCGTATAATACGTTTTTGCCACATAGGGTCAAAGACATGCGAGTGATTCAGAAGGCATTGACGTTCGACGACGTCTTGCTCGTTCCAGCCCACTCGGTCATCCTGCCCCGCGAAGTCAGCCTTGCCACGCGCCTGACGCGCAACATCCAGCTCAACATCCCGCTGGTATCCGCTGCGATGGATACCGTTACCGAATCGCGCTTGGCCATTGCGCTTGCGCAAGAGGGCGGCATCGGCATCGTGCACAAGAACCTGACGCCCAAGGCGCAGGCAGCCGAGGTAGCCAAGGTCAAGCGCTTCGAATCCGGGGTGCTGAAGGACCCGATCACCATACCACCCGAAATGACCGTTCGCGAGGTGCTGAGCCTCACGCGTGCGCACAAGATCTCCGGGCTGCCGGTGGTCGAGGGCGGTCGCGTCGTCGGCATCGTCACCAACCGCGATCTACGCTTCGAGACGAATCTGGACCAGCCGGTATCGAAGATCATGACGCCGCGCGAGCGTCTGGTGACCGTTCGGGAAGGCACGTCGACCGACGATGCAAAGGCGCTGATGCACAAGCATCGACTGGAGCGCGTTCTCGTGATCAACGGCGACTTCGAGTTGCGAGGGCTGGTGACGGTGAAGGACATCCTGAAGTCGACCGAGCACCCGCTTGCGGCGAAGGATTCGCTCGGCCGATTACGCGTCGGCGCTGCAATCGGTGTCGGCGAAGGCACGGAAGAGCGTGCCGAGGCACTCGCCGAGGCGGGTGTCGACGTGCTCGTGGTGGATACTGCCCATGGCCATGCGCAGGGCGTGCTCGACCGTGTGCGCTGGGTCAAGAAGACGTTCCCCAAGGTCGAAGTGATCGGCGGCAACATTGCGACGGCCGATGCAGCGCGCGCGCTGGTCGATGCCGGCGCCGATGCGGTCAAGGTTGGCATCGGACCGGGCTCGATCTGCACCACGCGAATCGTCGCCGGCGTGGGCGTGCCGCAGATCTCGGCGATCGACAATGTTGTCCGGGGCCTTGCGGACTCCGGCGTGCCGATGATCGCGGATGGCGGCATCCGCTACTCGGGCGATATTTCCAAGGCCGTCGCGGCGGGCGCCAACGTCGTCATGCTCGGCGGCCTGTTCGCCGGCACCGAGGAGGCCCCGGGCGAGACCGTCCTGTATCAGGGGCGATCGTACAAGTCCTACCGCGGCATGGGTTCGCTCGGGGCCATGCAGCAAGGCGCCGCGGACCGCTACTTCCAGGATGCGGAAGCGGGCGCGGAAAAACTGGTTCCCGAAGGCATCGAAGGCCGCGTCCCGTACAAGGGGCCGGTGGCGGCTGTCATCCATCAGCTCGTCGGCGGGCTGCGTGCGTCGATGGGCTACTGCGGCTGCGCGACGATCGACGAGATGCGCGGGAAAGCCCAGTTCGTCGAGATCACGTCGGCGGGCATCCGCGAGTCGCACGTCCATGATGTGCAGATCACCAAGGAAGCGCCGAATTACCACGTGGAGTAAGCGAGTACGGCCGTGTGAGGGCGGCTTCGGCCGCCTTTCGCTTTTCTGAAACCAGCGAGCAGCAGCCAAATGTCCCACCAGAAGATCCTCATCCTCGATTTCGGCTCCCAAGTCACGCAACTGATTGCCCGCCGCATACGCGAGCAGCAGGTCTATTGCGAGATTCATCCGTTCGACATGACCGAGGCGGCGATCCGTGCGTTTGCGCCGCGCGGCATTATCCTTTCAGGTGGGCCGAATTCGGTCTACGAGGCCGAGGGATGGCATGCGCCGCAATGCGTGTTTGAACTCGGTGTGCCGGTGCTCGGCATCTGCTATGGCATGCAGACCATGGCACAGCAACTGGGCGGCAAGGTCGAAAGCTCGGGCAAGCGGGAGTTCGGTTATGCCGAGATCCGCGCGCGCGGCCACTCGGCGCTGTTCCGCGACATCCAGGACCGGACCAACGAACAGGGCCATGGTCTGCTCGATGTCTGGATGAGCCACGGCGACAAGGTCACCGAATTGCCGCCGGGCTTCAAGGTGATCGGCAGCAATGACTCGACGCCGGTCGCGGCGATGGCCGACGAAGCGCGCCATTTCTACGCCGTGCAGTTCCACCCCGAGGTAACGCACACACTCAAGGGCAGGCAGATGATTGCCCGCTTCGTGCACGAGATCTGCGGCTGCGGCCACGATTGGAACATGCCGGACTACATCGGCGAGGCGGTCGAGCGCATCCGGGCGCAGGTTGGCTCGGACGAAGTGATTCTCGGGCTTTCGGGCGGCGTGGATTCCAGCGTTGCTGCCGCGCTGATCCATCGTGCCATCGGTGACCAGCTCACCTGCGTGTTTGTCGACAACGGCCTGTTGCGCCTCAACGAGGCGGTCCAGGTGATGGAAACCTTCGGCCGCAACCTCGGCGTGCGGGTAATCCACGTCGACGCCACCGAACAGTTCATGGGCCACCTCAAGGGCGTGGCGGACCCGGAGCAGAAGAGAAAGATCATCGGCCGCGAGTTCGTCGAAGTGTTCCAGGCCGAGGCACAGAAGCTGCCCCGGGCGAAATGGCTGGCACAGGGTACGATCTACCCAGACGTCATCGAATCGGCCGGCGGCAAGACGAAGAAGGCGCACACCATCAAGAGCCATCACAACGTCGGCGGCCTGCCGGAAACGCTCAACCTGAAGCTGCTCGAACCGCTGCGCGAACTGTTCAAGGACGAAGTGCGCGAACTCGGCGTCGCGCTCGGCCTGCCCCACGAAATGGTTTATCGCCACCCCTTCCCGGGGCCGGGCCTCGGCGTGCGCATCCTCGGCGAGGTCAGGAGGGAATACGCCGATCTGCTGCGCCGTGCCGACGCGATCTTCATCGACGAGTTGCGTGCGGCCGACTGGTACGACAAGACTTCGCAGGCCTTTGCGGTGTTCCTGCCGGTGAGGAGCGTCGGCGTGATGGGCGATGGGCGGACCTACGAATACGTCGTCGCCCTGCGCGCAGTGGAAACGCAGGACTTCATGACGGCCCACTGGGCCGAGCTGCCGCACAGCCTGCTCGGGCGCGTATCGAACCGTATCATCAACGAGGTGCGCGGCATCAATCGGGTCGTTTACGACATCTCGGGCAAGCCGCCGGCCACCATCGAGTGGGA
>JAEUNL010000028.1 GCA_016791115.1 Rhodocyclaceae bacterium | reverse complement strand
TACAAGAAGGGCGCGGCCTACCTGGGCGCCGGTTTCACCATCAAGACGATCGACGACAAGTACATCGGCGCGCTGCGCGCCTTCGACCCGAAGACCGGCAAGATGGAATGGGAAGTCACCAACAACGCGCCGCTGTGGGGTGGCGTGCTGACGACCAAGGGCGGCCTGGTGTTCTGGGGCACGCCGGAGGGGTTCCTCAAGGCGGCCGATGCCAAGACCGGCAAGGAAGTCTGGTCGTTCAACGTCGGTACCGGCATCGTTGCGCCGCCGATCACCTGGGATCAGGATGGCGAGCAGTACGTCGGTGTGGCGGCCGGCTGGGGCGGCGCGGTGCCGCTGTGGGGCGGGGACGTGGCCAAGAAGGTCAACTTCCTCAACCAGGGCGGTTCGATGTGGGTATTCAAGCTGCACAAGGGTTGAGTCGGCTTCAGACTCCTCCTCCTGCGCTCAGTTAGGTTCGAGCGACATCAACCGGCGCCTGGTGCGCCGGTTTTTTTTGCGCGGGAAAAGTCTCGGCCGGGCGGCGGCCAGGCCCGGCTGCGGCGCCGATCGGGCGTGCGGCGCCGTTCTAAAGGCTTTTCATCTTGCGGTAGATGGTGTTGCGGCTGATGCCAAGCTGGCGCGAGGCGGCCGATACATTGCCGCGATGTTTCTCCAGCGCTTCGCGGATCGCCTGCAGTTCCAGGTCGTCGAGGCGGTCGCTGAAGCTGGCGTGGGAATCGCCGGCGGCTGCCGTGCCGGTTGCCTGCGGCCGGGGCTCGCCGCGTGGTGGCGGTTCGATCAATTCGTCGAGGAAGTCGTCCGGCAGGTGCTCGCGGCGGATTTCCCCGTCCTCGTCGGCCATCACCAGGGCGGTGCGCAACAGGCAGGTGAGCTGGCGCAGGTTGCCCGGCCAGGGATGGCGCAGGAACATCCGCATCACTTCGTCATCGACGCGGGGTCTGCTGCCGGCGGGCGCTTCCTTGCGCAGAATGCGTTCAACGACGGTGCGGATGTCGCTGCGGGTGCGCAGCGGCGGCAGGTTGACGGTCAGGCCGTTGAGACGGTAGTACAGATCCTCGCGGAATTCGCCGCGAGAGACCATGTCGCGCAGCTTGCGATTGGTGGCACAGACGATCGCGATGTCCACCGGGTAGGACTTGATGCTGCCCAGCGGCGTGACCTTGCGTTCCTGCAGCACGCGCAGCAGCCGCGCCTGCAGGTTGAGCGGCATGTCTCCGATTTCGTCCAGGAACAGCGTGCCGCCGTCGGCCTGCAGGATTTTGCCGACGTTGCCCTTGCGCTTGGCGCCGGTGAAGGCGCCTTCCTCGTAGCCGAACAGTTCCGATTCGATCAGAGTATCCGGAATCGAGGCGCAGTTGACTGCCACGAAGGGCGCGTTGGCGCGCGGGCTATCTTCATGGATGGCGTTGGCGATCAGCTCCTTGCCGGTGCCGGTCTCGCCCTGAATGAGGATGGTGATGTCGCGGCCGAGTACGCGGCGGACCTTGTTGCATACCGCCTCGATCTGCGCGTCGCCGGTCATCAGGCCGTCCAGGGCGCCAACGCCGGGTATCGGGCGCTGGTCTCCGGCATCGCGCTGCGCGGTGCCCTTGCGGTCGAAGGTGAAGATGCGCATCGGCCGGCGCGCGCGCGCGCCGATGCGGACGCGGCCCAGCACCGGCGTGCCCGAACTCAGCGACAGCCGCAGCGGAACGTCGCCCTGCGCCAGCGCCTGATCGAGTACGCTCTGGATGCGGTTGCCGAACAGCGTGGAGAATGAGTGCGTGCGCAGGTCCGCCAGGCTGCGTCCCAGCATCGAGCAGGCGCTGCGGTTGGCCGTGATGAACTCGCCGTCGGGCGAGAAGCAGACGATGCCTTCGCACAGCGTACCGAGGAATTCCGGGCGGCCGTGCATGTGGATTGCGATGCCTTCGGGGAACGCATCCGAGAACAGGTGGTTCTCGATCATCTGCGCCGACATCTTGACCAGCGCGATGGTGTGGCTGCTGTAGCCGCGATGATCGCCGGTCACGTCGAGCACGCCGACCAGCTTGCCGCGCGGGTCGGATATCGGGACTGCCGAACAGGTGAGGAACTGGTTCGCGCGCAGGAAATGCTCCGCGCCATTGACGCAGATCGGCGAGCGCTCGATCAATGCGGTACCGATCGCATTCGTGCCCCGGCTGTCCTCGGACCAAGTTACGCCAGGCTGCAGCGCCACACGCTGGGCGCGTTCGAGAAAATCGCTGTCGCCGAGCGAATCGAGGATCAGCCCCTGCTCGTCGGTCAGCACGACCATGCTGTGCGTGCCCGAGAGCTGCTGGTACAGCGTTTCTAGGACCGGCAGGGCGTGCGAAACGAGGTTGTGGTTCCGTTCGAGTTCCTCGCTCAGGAAATCCGAACGTATCGGGCCGAAATCGGGCGACTGCGACAAGTCGAGACCGTAGGCACGGCAGCGATCCCACGATTTCGCGATGGTTTGCGGTGTCAGAATTGTTGCACTGCCGAGATCGATCTCGACGTTTTGTGCAGCGCCCGATTCCTGCTCGCCGCGTAGGACCGATGCCATGTTCCCCTCCTGGAGATCTCCGCGTAATTATTGGTAAGTGGCATGCGGAGTGTCCCGAAATGTAGCATTTGGACACACTAAAGAAAAGGGATGGGCATGGGGTTTTTGGCTCCCGAAGGAACTATTGTTTGCCTGAAACCGGAATTTGTTTTGCGCGGCGCGGAAATACCCGTCGCGATCAAGTTGCGCACGCAATTTCGAAGAAATGGCATGGTCTCTGCTAACGGGATGCGGAGTTAAAGGATTCTGCGCAGCTTGGCGCTATCCTTCGTTGTTGCATGTATCAAAGGACGGGAGACGGTTGTGAACGGGAAAAGGAAAGTTCTGGCAGGCTTGGCTTTCGGAGCAGGGCTTGCATTGGTGGCGGGGGCTGCGCTTTCTCACGGGGACGTGACGCCGCAAGCAGTGGATGTGTCGACGCTCAAGCCCTTGGGCACCGACTGGCATGATGTCAATCCGTATCGCAACGACGCGGCGGCGATCAAGGTCGGCGCATCGGCCTACAACCAGAACTGCGCGCGTTGCCACGGACTGGAAGTGGTTTCGGGCGGCATCGCCCCCGATTTGCGCAAGCTCGATCTCGATCCGGATACCGATGCCTACTTCCGCAATTCCGTGCTGGCCGGCAAGGTGCGCAATGGTGCGGTCTATATGCCACCGTTTGCGGCTACGCTGAGCCAGGAAGCCATCTGGGCAATCAAGTCCTACATCGAGACGCGCCGTGCATCTCTGGATCAGTAGCGCATTGCATCGCGCCGCGATTGTCGTCCTGCTGCTGGCGCTCGCGCCGTTGGGCGCGCGCGCCAACGATCTCGCGGATGTCGTCAAAAGCGGGCAGATCTCGGTTGCGCTCTACAAGGAGTTCGCGCCTTTTTCGGATGAGGGCAAGGGCGTGGACGTCGATATCGCGAAAGCGCTGGCCGGGAAGCTGGGCGTCAAGCTCGCCGAATTGTGGTTCGATGCCGACGAGAACATGGAAGACGACCTGCGCAACATGGTCTGGCGCGGAACGCTCTTCGGCTATGGCCCTGCCGACTTCATGATCCACGTGCCGGTCGACAAGGAGTACATGTCCCGGAACGACAAAGTCATTTTTTTCGCGCCGTACTATCGCGAGCGTTTCGCGATCGCACGCAACGTGGAGAAGATTGCAAACCTCGACTCGCTCGCGCCTTTCCGTACCGAGAAGATCGGGGTCGAATCGGCGACCTATCCGGATACGGTGTTGCTCTCGATCGAGTCCGGTGCGTATCGCAACAACGTCGTCCACTTCAAGAACACCGACGAGGCGATCGAGGCCTTGAAAAAGGGCGAGGTCGCCGCGGTGATGGCGATGCAGGGCGAGCTCGAGGGTGGGCTGTTCAACAGCAAGGGCTTCGAGATTTCGGAGCCGCCGATTCCGGTGATCGGCCGCCGCCAGTGGCCGCTCGGCCTCGCGGTGAAGGCTGGCAACGAAGAACTGGCTCGCGCGCTGCAGAAAGGCATCAACGATCTCGTCGCCGACGGGACGATCCAGAAGATCTTCGACCGCTACGGCGTCAAGTACCGCGCGCCTTGATGCGCTTGTGCAACGGGTGACTGTGTCACCCGTTGTTACTTCCTGCAACACACTTCGCTGACTCCCTCGCTGTTCCTCGCGTTTTTTCGAGTCAAATCAGGCTTGAAATCGCAGGTGTGTTTTTTGCTCGCGCTTTGCCTTGTGCTATCTTGAGCATAAGAATCGCGGGGTCGGCGGACGTATTTTGCGCGTGCGACGAACCCGGGATTCGGATACCAAACTCTGATCACCGAGGGGACGCGTAATGCAAAAGTCGCTGCACATCGACCCGGTCAAGTGCACCGGTTGCCGTCAGTGCGAAATGGCCTGTTCGTACGAGAACTACGGCGTATTCAATATTTCAAAATCACGCATTCGCGTATTCGATTTCGAGCACACCGGGCGCAAGGTGCCTTACACCTGCACCCAGTGCGCAGAAGCTTGGTGCATGCATGCCTGCCCGGTCGAGGCGATCAAGCTCGATGCGGACACCGGTGCCAAGGTCGTGCACGAAGACGTCTGCGTCGGCTGCAAGGTGTGCACCATCGCCTGTCCGTTCGGCACGGTGAATTACATGGCGGATCGCGGCAAGGTGCAGAAGTGCGACCTGTGCGGCGGCGAGCCGGCCTGCGCCGAAGCCTGTCCGACGGGCGCTATCACCTACATCGACGCCGACTGGACCGGGCTGGACAAGATGCGCCAGTGGGCCGAGAAGACCGGCAACCAGGCCAGCGCCTGAGTCGATCGCCAACAGAATATCCGGGAGCTGAACCATGGCATGGACACGCAAGTTTCTGCGCATCGATCTGACCAAGGGCACGGTCAAGGTCGAAGACCTCAACATGAAGTGGGCCGACGAATACCTCGGACAGCGCGGCCTCGCGACCAAGTATTTCGTCGAGGAAGTCGACCCGAAGGTTGACCCGCTGTCGCCCGCGAACAAGATGATCTTCACCACCGGCCCGCTGACCGGCACCATGGCCTCGACCGGCGGACGTTACTCCGTCGTCACCAAAGGACCGCTGACCGGCGCGATCGCCTGCTCCAACTCGGGCGGCTACTTCGGTGCGGAACTCAAGTTCGCCGGCTGGGACATGATCATCGTCGAAGGCAAGTCGCCCAAGCCCGTCTATCTCTCGATCGCGGACGACAAGGTCGAGATCCGGGATGCTTCGCACCTCTGGGGCAAGACGGTCTGGGAGACCGAGGAGACGATCAAGAAGACGCACCAGGATCCGCTGATCCACGTGTCGTCGATTGGCCGCTCGGGCGAGAACGGCGTGCTCTACGCATGCATCGTCAATGACCTGCACCGCGCGGCCGGGCGTTCGGGCGTCGGCACCGTGATGGGCTCGAAGAACCTGAAGGCGATCGCGGTACGCGGCACCAAGGGTGTGGGCAACATCCGCGACCCGAAGGAATTCATGAAGGTCACCTTCGAGAAGAAGAAGGTGCTGGCCGACAACGCGGTTACCGGGCAGGGTCTGCCGACCTACGGTACGCAGGTGCTGATGAACGTGATCAACGAGATCGGCGCGTTGCCTACGCGTAACCACCGCGACGTGCAATTCGAGTCGGCCTCGAAGATTTCTGCCGAGGCGATGCACGAGAAGCGTCCCGACGGCAAGAGCCATCTGGTGACCAATCAGGCCTGCTTCGGCTGCACCATCGCCTGCGGCCGCATCTCAAAGCTCGACGAGAAGCACTTCACCGTGGTGAACAACCCGAAGTACTGGGGCGCATCCGGCGGCCTCGAGTATGAAGCCGCCTGGGCGCTGGGTTGTGCCAACGGCGTGGGCGACCTCGACGCGCTGCAGTACGTCAATATGTTGTGCAACGAAGACGGGTTCGATCCTATCTCGTTCGGCGCCACGATCGGTGCCGCGATGGAACTGTTCGACCTAGGCCTGATCAAGAAGGAAGAGATCGGGTTCGACGCCCCCTTCGGTTCTGCCGAAGCGCTGGTAAAGCTCGCTGAGATGACGGCGCGCGGCGAGGGTTTCGGCAAGGTGATCGGCCTCGGCAGCAAGCGCATGTGCGAAAAGTACGGGCGCCCCGATCTGTCGATGTCGGTCAAGGGCCAGGAGTTCCCGGCCTACGATTCGCGCGGCATCCAGGGCATGGGCCTGACCTATGCGACGTCCAACCGCGGCGCCTGCCACCTGCGCAGCTATACCGTGGCCTCGGAAGTGCTCGGCATACCGGTCAAGACCGATCCGCTCACCACGGACGGCAAGCCGGAACTGGTCAAGGCGTTCCAGGATGCGACCGCAGTGTTCGACTCTTCGGGCGTTTGCGTGTTCACCACATTCGCCTGGACGCTGGCAGACCTGCAGCCGCAACTCGCTGCTGCGCTGGAAGGCGACTGGTCGATGGACAAGCTGAACCTCGTCGGCGAGCGCATCTGGAACATGGAGCGCATGTTCAACAACTCAGCAGGTTTCACGTCGAAGGACGACAACCTGCCGCCGCGCCTGACCAACGAGCCGGCCAAGACCGGCCCGGCCAAGGGTCTGGTGAATGGATTGGCGAAGATGTTGCCCGAGTACTACAAGATCCGCGGCTGGGACAACGACGGTCGTCCGACCAACGAGACCACCGCGCGCCTGGGGCTCTGATTCCGGGTTTGCGATTGGCGAGGGCGCAACGGAGCCTGTCTCCTTGCGCCCTTGTTCCGACTGCGCGCAAATTGCTGCGCATTTTCACGACTGACGGGTTCCGATCTCATGTTGCAGCTGTTCGTTTCCTTCTGGCGTAGCGTCCTCGGCGTCAATGAAACGCAGGCCGAGGCGGTAGTGACCGGCGCCGGCGCAGGCGGGACGGCGGACAGCGGGCCGGCCGGCGGGGCAAACGCCGGGAAGGCGCCCATCGAGATCAAACGCAAGGACGATTCCATGAACTACGTGATCCTGGGCAATGGCCCAACCGGCGTGATCGCGGCGGAAACGCTGCGCAAGGCCGACCCCGGTGCGTCGATCGTCATGATCGGCGACGAATCCGAACCGCCATACTCGCGCATGGCGATTCCCTATTTCCTGATAGGCAACATCGAGGAAAAGGGCACTTGGCTGCGCAAGACGCCGGGGCATTTCGATGCGCATGGCATTCAGAACGTGGTCGCGCGTGCAGTCGGGGTAGACGCGACAGGCAAGACCGTCACACTTGACAACGGGCAGCAGGTCGCCTATGACAAGCTGCTGATCGCCACCGGCTCGCATCCGCTGAAGCTGCCGGTGCCCGGCATCGATTCACCCAACGTGCATACCTGCTGGACGCTCGCCGATGCGCGCCAGATCGCCGCCAAGGCAAAGAAGGGCGCGCGCGTGCTGCAGATCGGTGCCGGCTTCATCGGCTGCATCATCCTCGAGGCGCTGGCCACGCGCGGCGTGAAGCTCACCGTCGTCGAAATGGGCGACCGCATGGTTCCGCGTATGATGACATCCGGTGCCGGCGGCATGATTCGGCGCTGGGTCGAGGCCAAGGGCGTATCGGTGCATTGCAATGCGCGCGTCGAGTCGATCACGCCGAACGGCAAGGAGCTGGTAGCGAAACTCGCAGGCGGTGAGGAGGTGGTGGCCGACCTGATAATCGCGTCGGCCGGCGTCAAGCCCAACGTCGCCTTCCTCGAAGGCAGCGGAGTCGAGGTGGCCACCGGCGTGCTGGTGGACGAGCGCATGCGGACCAACGTGGGCGGCATCTACGCCGCAGGCGACGTTGCGGAAGCGGTCGATTTCTCGACCGGCAAGCGGCTGGTGAACGCGATCCAGCCCAACGCCGCAGACCAGGCTCGCGTTGCCGCGCTCAACATGGCGGGCAAGGGCGCCGTGTCGCAGGGGACGCTGGCGGTCAACGTGCTCGACACGATGGGGCTGATCTCGTCGTCTTTCGGCCAGTGGTGGGGCGACCCCGACGGCCAGACCGCCGAAATGATGGATGAAGCGCGCGGCCGCTACCTGTCGCTGCAGTTCAAGGGTGACGTGCTGATTGGTGCAACTTCGATCGGGTTGACCGACCATGTCGGCGTGCTGCGGGGATTGATCCAGTCGCGCACCCGCCTGGGCAAGTGGAAGGATTACCTGATGCACGACCCGACCCGCATCATGGAGGCTTACCTCGCGACGGCACAGGCGCAGGCCACGGAACCGATCCTCGCCTGACGATGTCGATGTCTGCATGAACATCACGCTCAAGCTTTACGCCACGCTTACCGACTACCTGCCGGCCGAGGCGCGCAAGACCAACCAGCTGCCGATGCAGGTGGCGGACGGCACGACGCCGATGGACGTGATCGGCCCGCTGCAGATGCCCGAAAAACTCGTGCATCTGGTGTTGATCAATGGTCACTACGTCCCGCCTGCGGCGCGTGTTTCCCGCGCGCTGCAGGAGGGCGACGTGCTGGCGATCTGGCCGCCAATTGCTGGGGGGTGAGCTGCGGATGAAAAGTGCCGCTGAGCAAATGCGACGGCATGACATGAAGGGGCGGGGCGGATGACCGCCCCTTTCGATTTCTCGTGGGACATGTCCATCTCGCGCATCGAGTTCGAGCGCAGCCTGCCGGATGCGGTCGACAATGTCGCCTACACGGTTCAAGGCGCAGTCTTCGCACACGAGGCGGATGACCGCGGCTGGCGCATCGAACTCGAACCGCTGCCGGATCGCGTCATTGCCCTACTGCGCCTGCCGCGCCATCGGGTGAATTTCAGCCTGCGCGGCTACGACGACGCGGCCTGCGCTGCCTGGGTCGATCGCTTCCGGCGCTATTTCCAGCGTGGCGGCGGCTAGGCTGGCGGAAGCTGATAGAATGCGCCGTGGCGGGTCTCCCCGCATTGCAGCGTGGTGAACCTGGTCAGGTCCGGAAGGAAGCAGCCACAGCCGCTCCCTGCAAGTGCCGGGGGTCAGGCTCGCCACCCCGAACAGCGAAATGCCCGCAGATTCGTCTGCGGGCATTTTCTTTCGTGCCTTGAGACCCGCACGAAATGGCGCCCGGCGGCATGCGAGTCCGGGACGCCGCACCGTTCGGCGCTGTGCGGCCATGTGCCGCCAGAATCAAGCATCCATGCGGCCCGCAGGCCGGCGAGACGTCAGGCCAGGGCGGTGTCGAGCAGCATCATGACGACGAATCCCGCGATCAATCCCATCGTCGCCTGGGCTTCATGGCCGCGGCTGTGCGATTCCGGGATGATTTCGTGGCTGACGACGAACAGCATCGCGCCGGCGGCGAAAGCGAGCCCCCAGGGCAGCAACGAGGCGGATGCGCCCAGCGCAGCCGCGCCGAGCAACGCCCCGCTCGGCTCGATCAATCCCGTCGCCGCGCCGAGCGCCGCTGCCGTGCCGCGCGAGTAACCGGCGCCGAGCAGCGCGAGCGCGACCACGAGCCCCTCCGGCACGTCCTGGATCGCGATGCCGGTTGCGAGGGCCGTGCTCCTCACTGCGTCTGCACCGCCGTAGCCGACGCCGATCGCAAGGCCCTCCGGCAGGTTGTGCAGCGAGATCGCCGCGACGAACAGCCAAACGCGCTTCATCTGCGTCGCGGCTGCGCCTTGCAGCCCCTTGATGAAGTGTTCATGCGGCACCTTGCGGTCAAGCATGAGCAGGAAGAAGGCGCCGGCCGCAATGCCGGCACCGACCATTGCGCCGGCTGCCCACTTGCCGGCGCCCTGCGACTGCGCCGCATCGAGGCCGGGAATGACGAGCGAGAACGCGGTCGCCGCGAGCATCACGCCGGCGCCGAAGCCGAGCATGCCGTCCTGCAATTTCTGCGAAACCTGTTTTGCAAGGAGTACCGGCAAGGCGCCGGCAGCGGTGGCCAGTGCCGCGATCATGCCGCCGCCGAGCGCCTCCCGCGCGCGAGGCTGCGCGAGCAGCGCAAGGGTGGCTTCGGCGACGCTGGCGAACAGCGCCGCGGCACCGAGCAATGCGACGGTCCAGCCCAGCGCCTTGCGGGCGCCGGCCGCGGGGCCGCGGTCGGCTTCCCTGCGTATCGAATCAATGACGATGGCTGTCATGGCTGCTCCTCGCGGATCGATTGGTTTCTGACACGATACGGAAGCGCCATCGATCAATCCAATCGATTGATGGAATAACCGCGATAGGACCAGCCAATGATAGGGTCCGCACCACGGGCCGGACCGGGCGGCACCCTGACACCTGCCGGGGCCGGGCGCGAGGGCTGCACGTGGGGCCGCGGTGCGCCCCGTCGCCGGTTGCGACTTTCAGAACACGATGGTCAACTGAATGCCGGCCGTGGCGCCGGTCGAGGGGCTGCTGCCTGTCCACACGCCGACGTTGACGCTGTTCTGCCTGGCACTCGCCGACCGGGCCGCGGCGGTGACCGCCGATTTGATCGGGTCGAGATAGGGCGTCAGGATCTGCTTGGACTTGGCGGGGTTGCGCATGTCGAGCTTGTCGATGTTGGCCAGGGCGCCGCGCATCGCCGCTTCGCCCTTGCGGAACACGCCATCAAGACTGGACAGGTCAGGCAGGTCGCTGCCGAAAGTCAGGCTCATGCGCCAGTCCTTTTGGCCCAGGGCAAGGACGAATGCGGCGCCGGGCACCTGGGTCTTGAGTTCAAAGTTGCCGCCCCAGCCGCGCGACACGGCGCTGACCATCGGGCCGGTCCTGATCGTCGCGGTGGCGCCCGAAACCGAAATCTCGCCGCCCACGTTGTTACGGTTGAGCTTGATCGAAGTCGGAATTGCGCCGAACGTCTTCTTCAACTGGGCCAGGATCTCGGGCTCGCCGGGTGCACCCCGCGGCGCAGGGTTTGACGGCGCGATGCCGTTGTTCCTGGCCCATTCGTCGACGAGGACGGCGAGATCCGCGTCGTTGAGGGCGCGGATCTGCATGCCAAGGACGCTACGGACGCGTGCCGTGATCGCCGGCGGGTCGAGCATGCGGATGGTCGGTGAGTTCGACTGCAGCCAGCTGCGGACCTGGGAGGCTGGTTTGTCGATGTAGTCGGCCGGGAGGGAAAAATTGGCCTTGCGCGGATCGCCCATGGTTGCACTCCTTGCGTGCTTCTCCGGAATGCCATGAAGTATTCCGGCACCCGCGCCAATGCACAATCCGGCGAACGGCCTAGACCCATCGAGGCAATGCGTGGCTGACCTCCGGCGTGCCGGGCGACGAGCCTCTGCGATGCCGCCGGCCATGTCGCCGGGATTCCTCGCTATTGCATGTCCTGCGGGAGACGCGGACCTTGCGCCGGGGGAGCGTGGCAGGCGGCAGGGCTTACGGCTGATCGGCGGGCGCCGGCGGTGGCGAGGTGTCGTCTTCGATTCCCCAGTCGCCGTAGCGATACCAGTCGCCGCCGAGCAGCTCGGCCGGATGCTGGGTGCGGCCCGAGCCGTTGCCGCACTGGAGCGACTCCGCCGGGCAATACTTGTCGCATCCCCAGCAGATGTGCTCGGGGTGTTTCGGATGTAGGGGAAACTTCTTTGCCATCGGCGGGGTTCGACATCCGGGTCGTGTTGCTGGGTGGTGCCGCAGGCGATCGCGGGATGCAGCGCATTTCACTCGAACTGCCCGCGAAGGGCATTGACGCCGGTCAAGCGTCGCCGCCGACGCGCGGGGCGGTGCGCCGTTCGGGCCACCGCCCTGAGGGTCACGCGCTCATTCGGTTTTGCCGATGGCCGCGGAATCGAGTTCGATTCCCACGCCGCGTGCGATGCCGATGCCATAAGCCGGGTCGGCGCGGAAGAAGTGGCACAGCATGCGCTCCTGGATGTCGCGCGGCGCCTGTTGCAGCGAACCGGCAATGTTGCCGACAAGTTCGGCCTGTTGCGCCGGACTCATCAAACGGTACAACGCGCCGGCCTGCGAGTAGTAGTCGTTGTCGGTGCGGTGGTCGTATCGACCCATCGTGCCGGTCAGCGTGTGCGGCCGTTCGACGTAGCGCGTGTCCGCAAACGGGCCGCCGAAGCTGTTCGGTTCGTAGTTCGGCGCGCTGCCGCCGTTGCCGTCGAAACGCATCGCACCGTCGCGGTGGTAGTTCGCGAACGGGCACTTCGGGGCATTGACCGGCAGGGCTTCGTAGTTGGTGCCGATGCGATAGCGATGTGCGTCCGGATAGGCAAAGATCCGGCCCTGCAACATCTTGTCCGGCGAGAATCCCATGCCCGGCACGATGTTGGTCGGCGCAAACGCGGCCTGTTCGACCTCGGCGAAGTAGTTGGCCGGATTGCGGTTCAACTCCATGACGCCAACTTCGATCAAGGGATAGTCCTTGTGGGGCCAGACCTTGGTCAGGTCGAACGGATTGATGGCATAGGACGCGGCGTCCTCCTCGGGCATCACCTGAACGCAGACGCGCCACTTGGGATGGTCTCCGCGCCCTATCGCATCGAAGAGATCGCGCTGCGCGTAATCGGGGTCGCTGCCTGCAAGGCACACGGCCTCCGCCGGCGTGAGGTTCCTGATGCCCTGCAGGGTCTTGAAATGCCACTTCACCCAGAACAGTTCCCCCCGGGCATTGATCAGGCTGAATGTGTGGCTGGAGTAGCCGTTCATGTGGCGATAGCCGTCGGGCGTGCCGCGATCCGAGAACAACGTCGTGATCTGGTGCAGCGCTTCGGGTGAATGCGCCCAGAAATCCCACACCATGGTCGGCGATTTCAGATTGGTCTGCGGGTCGCGTTTCTGCGTATGGATGAAATCGGGGAACTTGCTTGGGTCGCGGATGAAGAACACCGGCGTGTTGTTGCCAACCATGTCCCAGTTGCCCTCTTCCGTGTAGAACTTGACCGCGAAGCCGCGCGGGTCGCGTTCGGTGTCCGCCGAGCCCTTCTCGCCGCCGACGGTTGAGAATCGGGTGAATACCGGCGTGGTCTTGCCGATGCGCTCGAACAGCTTCGCGCTGGTGTAGCGCGTGATGTCCTGCGTCACGGTGAACGTGCCGTATGCGCCTGAACCCTTGGCATGCACGACGCGCTCGGGCACGCGCTCGCGATTGAACTGTGCGAGCTTCTCGATCAGGTGATAATCCTGCAGCAGCAATGGTCCCCGCGCGCCGGCCGACAGGGAGTTCTGGTTGTCGCCGACCGGTGCGCCATTATTGCTGGCAAGAAGGATGGGTCTGCTCATGGTCTTTCTCCGGTTATGGTGAGGTGTGTCAGGCGGCTTCGCCGATCGCGGCAAGCCATTCGAGCAAGGGGTCGATCCCGATCCGGAATGTCTCGTCCATGCGTGCCTCCGTTCGAATTGCCGACACGACGGATGCTACGGACCCTGGATAGTGGCGACAAATTGAATTTGGCAATTCGATAGATAGTGATAGCCAATTGCATGGCGCACGCCTGGGTGCGGAACGACACGCGGCACAATGTGTCGGACAATCCGGTTCGTGATTCGAACGGTTCGTTTCGGCAGGAGGACATGGCATGAACAGGCGACATTTCATCGGCGCGCTTGGTGCCGCCGCGGTACTGCAGGCATCGTCGGGCAGTGCGGGGACGCCCGGGGCAATGCAGACCCGCGTTATTCCCGCGAGCGGCGAGCGGATTCCGGTGATCGGCATGGGAACCTCGGGCACCTTCGACGTCGATGAGGCGCCGGCGGAGCTTGCACCGCTGGTCGAGGTAACGCGCCTGCTGCTGGATGCGCGAAATTCGCTCATCGATACCGCGCCGAGCTATGGCCGGGCAGAAGCGGTGGTAGGCGATATCCTGCAGGGCGGCAGGTGGCGCGAACGGGCATTCCTGGCAACCAAGATCTCGGCGCGCGCGGGCGACGATGCACGTGCCCAGTGGCAGCGTTCGAAGACGGCACTGCGCACCGAAAAGGTCGACCTGCTGCAGGTCCACAACCTGGTCGACTGGCAGCAGAACCTGGCCTTCCTGCGTGAGCTCAAGGCGGCGGGGCAGGTGCGCTATGTCGGCATCACGCATTACCTCGACCATTCGCACGACACGCTGGCGCAGATCGTCGACAAGGAGAAAATCGATTTCGTGCAGATCAATCTTTCGGTGGTCGCGCGTTCCGCCGAACGGCGCCTGCTTCCGCTGTGCCGCGATCGCGGCGTCGCCGTTCTGGTCAACCGGCCGTTCGAGGACGGTCGCCTGTTCGCCGCGGTCAAGGGGCGCGAACTGCCGGCGTGGGCGGGCGAGGTCGGATGTGCATCTTGGGCGCAACTGATGCTGAAGTTCGCGCTCGGCCACCCGGCCGTGACAGTCGTGATTCCGGCGACGTCGAAGGCGAAGAACATGGCCGACAACCTTTCAGCGGGATTCGGTGCGATGCCCGATGCCGCACAGCGCGAGCGCATCGCCGCGTTGTTCGCCTGAGCCGTGCAGCGTGCAGGACCTGGCTGAAGGTCGCATTGCGCGCTGGATCGGGCGCGTGGTGGACGCGAGGGCTGACGAGCTGCAGGCGCTGTTCGCCGGCTTTGCGCTGTTCTTCTGCCTGTTCGCCGGCTACTTCATGCTGCGTCCGATCCGCGAGACGATGGGCATCACCGCGGGTGTCGACAAACTGCAATGGCTGTTCACCGCCACCTTCGTCACGATGCTGCTCGCCGTGCCGCTGTTCGGCGCGCTGAGCGCGCGCGTGGCGCGGCGCCGTTTGCTGCCCTGGGTGTGGCTGTTCTTCGTCGCCAACCTGCTGGCGTTCGCGGCCGGCTTCGCGCACGACGCGGGCAACGTGTGGCAGGCGCGCGCGTTCTACGTCTGGCTGTCGGTGTTCAACCTGTTCGTCGTCTCGCTGGCGTGGAGCCTGCTGGCCGACGTGTTCCGTCCGGAGCAGGCGAAGCGGCTGTTTGCGCCGATGGCTGCGGGGGCAAGTGTCGGCGGGCTGGCCGGGCCGCTGCTCGGCGCCGCGCTGGTCGGGCGGATCGGCCTCGCCGGGCTTGCCGTGCTTTCGGCGGCCTTTCTCGTCGCGACGCTGGGGGCCATCGGCCTGTTGCTGAAGTGGCGCGCAAGTTCTGGCGCGGGTGTCGATGCCCCGGTCGACGAGACCGCCCGGCCGATGAGCGGCGGGCTGCTCGACGGGCTTGCGCTGATCGTGCGCTCGCCCTATCTGCTCGGCATTGCCGCCTTCGTGGTGCTGCTGGCCACCACCAGCACCTTCCTCTATTTCGAGCAGGCGCGGCTGGTGGCGCAGCACTTTCCGGACCGCGTTGCGCAGACGCAGGTGTTCTCGATCATCGACGCGGTGGTGCAGGGGCTGACCATTGCCGTGCAGGTTTTCGTCACCGGACGGCTGGCGGAACGCTACGGCGTGGCGGTACTACTGGTCGCGGTGCCGGTGCTGATCGCCTTCGGCATGGGCGTGCTCGCGCTGGCGCCGGTGTTCGGCGTGCTGATGGTGGTGATGGTCCTGCGCCGCGTCGGCGAGTACGCGCTGGTGCGGCCTGGCCGCGAGATGCTGTTCGTCGGGGTGGATGCGCCGACCAAGTACAAGGCGAAGAACGTGATCGACACTGCGGTCTATCGCGGCGCGGATGCGATCAGTGGATGGGTCAAGACCGGCATCGACGCGATCGGTGCCGGGCCGGCGCTGATTGCGCTGGTGGGCGCGGTCGTGGCGCTGCTATGGGCCGCGGTCGGTGCCTGGCTGGGGCGCAAGAGCGAGGCCGGATTGCCTGCGTCGCAGGGTGCGCTACGGCGTTGAGTCCAGACGCGCGCTTACGCAGGCTGGATGGCTACAGTTACGGGCAGGGAACCTGCGGTGTGCCGCGCGAATACGCATGGATAGGCACTTTGCAGCGTGTCGGCCCGGAGAGCCGTGCGATCCTTGTTGCGCAGCGTGGCTCGCCCTGCGAGCGAGCCTGCATGCGGCCCTGCAGGCTGGCAGGTCGTCAGCGCGGAATGTTCTGCAGGATCTCGCTGCTGGCGAGCGGGGCGATCAGCGGCGGCGGCGCTTCGGGCGCGTGCACCGGCTTCGGCAGCTTGGCGATCGCGTCGGGCGGCATCAGCAGTTCGACCTCTACGCGCCGGTTCAGGCGGCGCCCTTCCTCGGTGTCATTCGAGGCGGCAAAGCAGGTCGAACAGTAGGTCAGGCGCAGTTTGTTCTTCTGCACGCCCTCGCGCAGGAATGCGTGGAACACCGTATAGGCGCGGTCGAGCGCGACCTTGCGGTTCGCCTCGGCGCCGCCCAGGCCGTCGGTGCGGCCGCGCACGTAGACCTTGTCGGCCTGTTTTGCGAGCGGCGCGAGTTCCTTGACCGCCAGCAGGCCGCGCGGACCGACCCCGACCTTGTTGAACGCGAACGGCACGATGCGCTTCGCGGACGCGAATTCCGTGTCCATCTTCAACCCGGGTGCGGCAGACGCGGCGTCCGAGGCCGGCGGTGCGGCGACGGGCAGGGCTGCGGCCAGCGGTGCTGCGGCGGGCGCAGGGGCTGTTTGCGGCGCCTGGGGCGCGGCCGGTGCGCCTGTCGCGCCAGCCGAGGGCGTCGCGGGCGCCGGGGCCGAGGCCGCTTCCGGTTTCGTCTCGCCCGATATCGTGCCGGCTGCCTCGCGTGCCGGAGCCTCGGCTGCGGCAGGTTTGGCGGCTTGTGCCTGGACTGGGGGCGAGGACGCCGGCGTCGAGTCGGTCGACCTGCCGAACGCGAACCAGCCCAGCGCCCCGATCACGACCACGCTCAGCGCGGCAATGAGCAGCGGCCGCACCGGAGAGGCAATCGCGTCTGCCTGGGGGTGACGTTGCGGAGGTGCGGCGAATCGCGTAGGTCCATGTTTGTACGGTCCGTCTGGCTCAGGGGGGTGGGCGTGTTGTCGCTGCGCACCGACGATTTCGCAAGTATCCGTCAAAGTGCTCGTTTTCGCAATTTCTTCAAACGCTTAGCGGCCCGTCAAAATCTGTTGCGCTAAATGCCGTCGCACGCTTACAACGCGGAAAGCCGGGGCGGGGGGTCTGTTAGAATCCCGGCGCATGAGCTATCAGGTTCTCGCGCGCAAATGGCGTCCGCGCAGCTTCGACACGCTGGTCGGGCAGGAGCATGTCGTGCGCGCGCTGACCCATGCGCTGGAACAGCGGCGGCTCCATCATGCCTACCTGTTCACCGGCACGCGCGGCGTCGGCAAGACGACCATCGCGCGCATCCTCGCGAAGGCGCTCAATTGCGAGACCGGCATCACGGCGGCGCCGTGCGGCCTGTGTGGCTCGTGCCTGGAGATCGACGCCGGGCGCTTCGTCGACCTGATCGAGGTCGACGCCGCGACCAACACGCGCGTGGACGAGATGCGCCAGTTGCTCGAGAACGCCACCTACGCGCCGACGCGCGGCCGTTTCAAGGTTTACGTGATCGACGAGGTGCACATGCTGTCGACCAGCGCCTTCAACGCGATGCTGAAGACGCTCGAAGAGCCGCCCGAGCACATCAAGTTCATCCTCGCCACCACCGACCCCCAGAAGATTCCGGTGACGGTGCTGTCGCGCTGCCTGCAGTTCAACCTCAAGCAGATGCCGATGCCGCACATCGTCGGCCATCTCGAAGGCATCCTCGGCAAGGAAGCCGTGCCATTCGAGGCCGCGGCGTTGCGTCACCTCGCCAAGGCGGCAGCGGGGTCGATGCGCGACGCGCTGTCGCTGCTCGATCAGGCCATCGCGCACGGTGCGGGCAAAGTCGAGGAAGAAGCGGTGCGCGACATGCTCGGCACGGTCGGCGATGATCATTTGTACGCGCTGCTCGACGCGCTGGCCGCGCAGGACGTGGGCGCGATGCTCGCGGTGGCCGACGCGATGAATGCGCGCACCCTGTCGTTCGAGGCGGCGTTGCAGGAGTTCGCCGTATTGCTGCATCGCATCGCGTTGCAACAGATGGCGCCTGCCGCGATCTCGGACGACGCGGAGCGGGCGCGCCTTGCGCCCCATGCCGAAGCCTTCGATCCCGAGTTCCTGCAGCTTGCGTACCAGATTGCGATCCACGCGCGTGAAGACCTGCCCCTCGCACCCGACGAATACACGGGCTTCTCGATGGCGCTGTTGCGCCTGCATGCGTTCCGCCCCGAACAGTCTGCCGCTGGAGCGGCGGGTGGTGGTGGCCAGGTGCCGGCCCGCTCGCGGGCGGCACCGCCGGCCGTGACGCCTGCGACGACCGCAAGTCCGCAGCCGGTGGAGCAGGCAGGTGCGCGGCGCGCGACATCGCAAGCTGCGAAACGCCCCGCGCCTGCAGCGATGCCGGCGCAGCGCGAGATGGCGCCGGTTGCGGCCGAACCGGCCGGTGGCGTGGACTGGCGCGGCCTGATCGACGCGATGCAAATCAACGGCATGGTGAGAGAACTTGCGCAACACTGCGAATTGATCGAGTCGAACGCGGGGAGTTTCAACCTTCGCCTGACGTCGACTCACAAGCATCTGTTCAATCCCGCCCTGAAGGACAAGCTGCAGAACGAACTGCAGAGCCATTTCGGGCGTCCAGTGCGTGTGAATATAGAGATCGGCGAGGTGTCGACGGCCACGCCGGCGCAGAAGAATCGAGAGGAACAACGCGCGCGGCACGAGCAGGCAGTGGCCGCGCTGGAACAGGACGGATTCGTGCAGAACGTGATCGACATGTTCGATGCCACGCTCAACGAATCTTCGGTCAAACCCTTGTAAGTCGGAGAACGGACCATGATGAAGGGCGGAATCGCCGGCCTGATGAAGCAGGCACAGCAGATGCAGGCCAACATGCAGAAGGCGCAGGAAGAGCTTGCGCAGATCGAGGTGGAGGGACAGTCGGGCGCCGGCATGGTCAAGGTGGTGATGACCTGCAAGCACGACGTGCGCCGCGTTTCAATCGACCCCTCGGTGATGGACGACAAGGAAATGCTGGAGGATCTGCTCGCCGCCGCGGTCAACGATGCCGTGCGCCGCGTCGAGACCACGACCCAGGAGCGGATGGCGGGCTTCACCGCGGGACTTCAGCTCCCGCCCGGATTCAAGATGCCGTTCTGAGCGCCGGATCCGGGCGCGCGGTTCGAGCGGCGGACCACCCCCGGCTCGTGGATCGCCGATCCGATATCCCTGACGATGTCGCCCTCCAGTCTCGACGAACTGATCGATGCGTTGCGCTGCCTGCCCGGCGTGGGGCCGAAGTCCGCGCAGCGCATGGCCTACCACCTGCTGCAACGCGACCAGCGTGGCGCGCAACGGCTCGCGGCCGCGCTCGACCATGCGCTGCGCGTAATCCGCCATTGCGCGCGCTGCAACACCTTTACCGAGGACGAGATCTGCGCGCGCTGCCTCTCGCAGAAGCGCGATGCCTCGACGCTTTGCGTGGTCGAGATGCCCGCCGATCTCAACATGCTCGAGCAGACTCATGCCTATCACGGCATGTACTACGTGCTGATGGGGCGGATCTCGCCGCTCGACGGCATCGGCCCGAAGGAATTGCACCTCGACAAACTGCTTGCGCGCGCCACGGACGGCAGCGTGGGCGAGGTGATCCTCGCCACCAATTTCACCAATGAAGGCGAGGCGACTGCGCACTACCTGGGTGAGATGCTGCGCGCGCGCGGCTTGAAGGTGAGCCGCATTGCGCGCGGCCTGCCGGTGGGCGGGGAGATCGAACACACCGATGCCGGCACCATTGCGCAGGCGCTGGTTGAGCGACGCACCCTGTGAGATGATGTTTTCATGAACGATCCGTTGCGCATCGAACATGTCGCACCCGCGGCCACCCAAGTCGAGCCGCAGCCCGAAGGGGCCGTGCAGCCCGCGCCGCTGTTCGACAAGCCGCTGCGCGGGGTGCAGGTGGTGGAACTCGGCACGCTGATCGCCGGGCCGTTCGCGGCGCGCATCATGGCCGAGTTCGGCGCCGAGGTGATCAAGATCGAGTCGCCCGACGGCGGCGATCCCTTGCGCCAGTGGCGCAAGATCTACCCGGACGCCGAAACCGGCACCTCGCTCTGGTGGTACGTACAGTCGCGCAACAAGAAATCGGTAACCGCCAATCTGAAGCACCCCGAAGGCGCCGAGATCGTGCGGCGCCTGTGCGCCGATGCCGACGTGGTGATCGAGAACTTCCGCCCCGGTGTGCTGGAGCGCTTCGGGCTCGGCTGGGACGAGCTGTCGGCGATCAATCCCTCGCTGGTCATGCTGCGGCTTTCCGGCTTCGGCCAGACCGGGCCGATGGCCGACAAGCCGGGCTTCGGCGCCATCGGGGAGTCCATGGGCGGGCTGCGCTACGTGACCGGGTTTCCCGATCGTCCGCCAGTGAAGACCGGCGTTTCGATCGGCGATTCGATCGCCGCGCTATGGGGCGTGTGCGGCGCGATGATGGCGCTGCGCCATCGCGACGCGACGGGCGGTCGCGGTGCCGGCAAGGGCCAGATGGTCGATGTCGCGCTCTATGAGGCGGTGTTTGCCATGATGGAAAGCCTGGTGCCGGAGTTCGACGTCATGGGATTCGTGCGCGAGCGCACCGGCAACATCATGCCCGGCATCACGCCGTCCAATACCCACACTACGCGCGACGGCAAGCACGTGATCGTCGGCGGCAATGGCGATGCGATCTTCAAGCGGCTGATGAAGGCGATCGGTCGCAACGACCTCGCGGATGATCCCGCCCTTGCCAGCAACGCGGGGCGCGATGCGCGCCGCGACGAGGTCTACGGCGTGATCGACGGGTGGGTCGGCCTTCACGACGAAGCCGACGTGCTGCGGATTCTCGGCGCGGCCGAGGTGCCCGTCAGCCGTGTCTATTCGGTTGCGGACATGTTCGCCGATCCCCAGTACCTCGCGCGCAAAATGATCGAAACGGCGGAATTGCCGGATGGCAGGTCGTTCCGAATTCCGGGCATCGTGCCCAAGCTGTCGGCCACGCCGGGTTCGACGGAATGGCTGGGTCCCAGTCTCGGCCAGCATACCGAAGAGATCCTGCAGCGGCTCGGCTATCCGCCGCAAAAGATTGCCGAGCTGCGCACTTTCGGTGCGATTTAGCACTTATTGATCAACCGCTTGCGCGGTTGTTGCACTGCAAAGACTTTAACCTTTGTGTGGAATTCGTTATACTCCCGCGATTGGCAGGGTTGCTGCTCTTTGTGCCCGGCCGCGTGATTGTTGTCTTTCGGTCGAAGGGGTTGGATCGTCATGAGTGCGGATGAAAAGATGGATTGCGGCCGGCGGCGATTGCTGCTGTGGACCGCGGGGGCGGGGGGCGCGGCGACGGCTGCGGCCGTCGTGCCGTTTGCAGTCAGCCTGACGCCGTCGGAGCGTGCCAAATCGGCCGGGGCGCCGGTGGAAGTCGATATCAGCAAGCTTGCCCCGGGTCAGATGATGACCGTCGAATGGCGCGGCAAGCCGGTGTGGATCATCAACCGCACCAAGGACATGCTCGATTCGCTGAAGAAGACCGACGATCTGGTCAGTGATCCGAAGTCCGACAAGCCGATGCAGCCCGAGTACGCAAAGAACGAGACCCGTTCGATCAAGCCGGAGATCATGGTCGCCGTCGGCATCTGTACCCACCTCGGCTGCTCGCCGACGGATAAGTTCAAGACCGGCGCCGAGTCGGGCGTGACCCCCGATTGGGCCGGCGGCTTCTTCTGTCCCTGCCATGGTTCGACTTTCGATCTGGCCGGGCGCGTATACAAGAGCAAGCCCGCACCCGACAACCTCGAGGTACCGCCGCACAAGTATCTCGCGGAGACCAAGATCCTGATCGGCGACGACGGAAAGGCATAAGGCGATGGCCAGTTCGAACGCAGAAAAATTCAAGTCCGACGGCTCGCTGGCCGGCGGCGTCATGGAGTGGGTCGATGCCCGCTTCCCGCTCACGGCGTTGTGGAAGGAGCACCTCTCCGAGTACTACGCGCCGAAGAACTTCAACTTTTGGTACTTCTTCGGTTCGCTCGCGCTGCTGGTGCTGGTGATCCAGATTGTCACCGGCATCTTCCTGGTGATGCACTTCAAGCCGGATGCGTCGCTCAACAGCGCCGGCGTGCCGGTGGCCTTCGCCAGCGTCGAGTACATCATGCGCGACGTGCCGTGGGGATGGCTGATCCGCTACATGCATTCGACCGGCGCCTCGGCGTTCTTCATCGTCGTCTATCTGCACATGTTCCGCGGCCTGCTCTATGGTTCCTACCGCAAGCCGCGCGAGCTGATCTGGATCTTCGGCGTGGCGATCTTCCTGTGCCTGATGGCCGAAGCCTTCTTCGGCTACCTGCTTCCCTGGGGCCAGATGTCCTACTGGGGCGCCCAGGTAATCGTGAACCTGTTCAGCGCGATCCCCTTCATCGGCCCGGAACTCTCGGTCTGGATTCGCGGCGACTACGTCGTGGGCGACGCGACGCTGAACCGCTTCTTCTCGTTCCACGTGATCGCGATTCCGCTGGTGCTGATCGGACTCGTGGCGGCGCACGTCATCGCGCTGCACGAAGTCGGCTCCAACAACCCCGATGGCGTCGAGATCAAGAAGAACAAGGATCCGGTCACAGGCAAGCCGGTCGACGGCATTCCCTTCCACCCGTACTACACGGTGAAGGATATCGTCGGGGTGGTGGTCTTCCTGATGGTGTTCTCGCTGGTGATGTTCTTCGCGCCTGAAGGCGGCGGCTATTTCCTCGAGTACAACAACTTCATCCCGGCCGATCCGCTGAAGACGCCGCCGCACATCGCGCCGGTCTGGTATTTCACGCCGTACTACTCGCTGCTGCGTGCCGTGACTTACCCGCTGTTCGGGATAGATGCGAAGTTCTGGGGCGTGGTGGCGATGGGCGCAGGCGTGGTGATCTTCTTCTTCCTGCCCTGGCTGGATCGCAGCCCGGTCAAGTCGATCCGCTACCGTGGGCCGATCTTCAAGACGCTTCTTGCGATCTGGGTATTCTGCTTCATCATCCTCGGTTTCCTCGGAACCCAGCCGCCCTCGTACGAGTTCTTCGGCAAGATCCCGGGCGCCCCGATCGCGCAGATCTTCTCCGTCTATTACTTCCTCTTCTTCCTGACAATGCCGGTGTGGTCAAAGATGGACAAGTGCCAACCCGAGCCGGATAGGGTGACGTTCAAGTGAAAAAGCTCCTTATGTCGTTGTTGGTGGTGCCCATGCTGGCGTTCGCTTCCGGTCCGGAACTGCATCTGGACAAGGCGCCGGACAAGACACGTGACCAGGCTGCGCTGCAAAACGGCGCCAAGCTGTTCGTCAATTACTGCCTGAACTGCCATGGCGCGTCGTACATGCGCTACAACCGCCTGAAAGACATCGGACTGTCCGAGCAGCAGATCAAGGACAACCTGATGTTCACGGCGGACAAGGTCGGCGAGCAGATGAAGATCGCCATGCGCAGCAGCGAGTCGAAGGTTTGGTTCGGCGCTGCGCCGCCCGATCTGACCGTGATCGCTCGTTCGCGCGCTTCCGAGTTCGGCAGCGGTGCGGACTGGCTGTACACCTACCTGCGCACCTTCTATCGCGATCCGGGCCGCCCGACCGGGTGGAACAACGTCGTGTTCGAGAACGTGGGCATGCCGCACGTCCTGTGGGATCTGCAGGGCGAGCAGGTGGCGCACTTCGTCGAGAAGGACGACGGTCACGGCAACAAGGCCAAGCACCTCGAGAAGCTCGAAGTCGTCAAGCCGGGCAAGATGAACAAGGAGGAATACGACAACGCGGTTGCCGACCTCGTTTCCTTCCTTGTCTACATCGGCGAACCGATGGCCGAAACGCGCAAGAAGCTGGGCGTTGGCGTGCTCATCGCGCTGGGCGTGCTTTTCGTCCTGGCGTATGCGCTGAAGAAGAATTACTGGAAAGACGTCCACTGAGAAAGGTCATGGGCGCAGTACAGTTCCTCGGCGAAACGAATCCTCTCGCACCGCGCGTCCGGCGCGTGGTGCGGGATGCCGAGTACTCCTGGAGTGCCAATACAATGATGAATCTATACTCCGGAACCACCGATCCCTTCAGCCATCGCTGCCGCATCGTCCTGTACGAGAAGGGCATGGACTTCCAGGTGATCGACGTCGACCTGTTCAACAAGCCGGAAGACATTGCGGTCATCAACCCGTACAACCGCGTGCCGGTGCTGGTCGATCGCGACCTCGTGCTCTACGAGGCCAACATCATCAACGAGTACATCGACGAGCGATTCCCGCATCCGCAGCTCATGCCGCCTGACCCGATCATGCGTGCCCGTGCGCGGCAGTTGCTGTTCACGTTCGAGCAGGAGCTGTTCTCCCACATCGAGGCGCTCGAAAAGAACCTCAAGTCGGCCGAGAAGGCGCGCGGGCACGTGCGCGACCGGCTCACCGAACTCGCGCCGATCTTCCTCAAGCAGAAGTTCATGCTCGGCGACGAGTTCTCGATGCTCGACGTGGCGATCGCGCCATTGCTGTGGCGCCTCGAGCACTACGGCATCGAACTGCCCAAGGCGGCAGCGCCGTTGATGAAGTATGCCGAGCGCATTTTCTCGCGCCAGGGCTTCATCGATGCCCTCACGCCGTCCGAGAAGGTGATGCGCCGCTGAGCGCCGCTGCGGATCCCGGATGTCAGCGACGACCTCGACCAAGCCCTATCTGATCCGCGCCATCTACGAATGGTGCGTGGATCAGGGTTTCACGCCCTATGTGGCGGTCGCGGTCGACGGACGCACCGAGGTGCCGCGCAACTACGTCAAGGACGGCCAGATCGTCCTGAATCTGAGCCCGGATGCCGTGCACCAGCTGGTGCTTGGCAACGACTTCCTCACCTGTTCGGCGCGCTTCGGCGGTGTCGCGCAAAGCATCTCGGTGCCGGTCGACAACGTCGCCGCCGTATATGCCCGCGAGAACGGGCAGGGCATGGCCTTCGAAGTCGGCGTGGCAAAGGCGGACGTGTCGGCAGTCGAGCAGCCCGAACCGGCAGTTTCGGCTGAGAACCCGACAGCCCCCGACGAGCCGCCCAAGCCGGCCCCCGGCCGTCCGCACCTGACGCGCATCAAGTAATCGCGCGCGGAGCCACCTGACGGCGGCGGCTCCGGAATGCAGTCCGACCCTCTCGATTTCGAACGCTGTGCCGACGTCGCGGCGCGGCTGATTCTCGACGCAGACGGGCTGCTCGTCTGTGCAGGGGCCGGAATGGGCGTCGATTCGGGCTTGCCCGATTTTCGTGGCACGCAGGGCTTCTGGTCGGCCTATCCGGCGCTCGGCGCCGCGCGCATCCGTTTCGAACAGATCGCGAATCCCGATGCGTTCGCAAGCGATCCTCGCCGCGCCTGGGGATTCTACGGGCATCGACTCCGGCTCTACCGACGAACCCGGCCGCACGAAGGCTTCGGCATCCTGCGCCGCATCGGCGCCGGGCTTCCGCGGGGTGTCGCGGTGTTCACCAGCAACGTCGACGGTCAGTTTCAGCGTGCCGGATTCGGCGAGCAGTCGGTCACCGAATGCCATGGATCGATCCACTGGTTGCAGTGTGCCAGGCCCTGCTGCACGCACATCTGGCAGGCCGACACCGTCGATCCCGAAGTGGACGAATCGAACTGCATGTTGCTCTCCGAACTGCCGCGCTGCCCGGCATGTGGTGGTCTCGCGCGGCCGAACATCCTGATGTTCGGCGACAGCGGCTGGCTGCCTGCACGCACCGACACCCAGTTGCGCCGGCTCGATCGCTGGATGGCGCGGGTTTCGCGCCCGGTCGCGATCGAACTCGGCGCCGGCAGCGCGATCCCGACGGTGCGCATGTATGCGCAACAGTCAGGCGGTGCGCTCGTGCGCATCAACCCGTCCGAACCCGATGTCGGCAGGGTACCCGGCGTGGGCATCGCGTGCGGCGCACTCGCCGGTCTGCGCGCGATTCAATCGGCGCTGATGCGCGTTAAGTTTTCGGCGAACCCGGATGGGGTCCGCAGCATGGGCGGCGACGATGCGTCGGGCTGAAGACGGAAGGACCGTCTGGATGGTCCCCTCGACAGGAATCGAACCTGTATCTGGCGCTTAGGAGGCACCCGTTCTATCCATTGAACTACGAGGAGTGGACGCCTGGATCCCGCGGAACCGGCAATCCGGATGGAACCGGATCGTGCCGTGCTCTGATACACAGCGGCAGCATCGAAAGCTGCCGCGAGTCTACCACGCAGCATCCCGGGCGAGGGCGCACGTCGTAGAATCCTTGCGTGCCGTGGCGAGCGGCGATTCTACGGATAAACCAGAACAAGCATGAATGCCGTCATTCAAGGGCTCGATCCGGCCCAGCTTTGCCGGGTATGCGACCCGGCTGTTTTCGACTTCGCCACTACCGCCGACTTGCCGGAAACGGCCGACAGCTTCGGCCAGGGACGTGCCGAGGCGGCGCTGCGCTTCGCGGTCGCGATGAAACGGCCGGGCTACAACCTGTTCGTGCTCGGCGAAGCGGGGAGCGGGCGCCACTACATGATCCGTCGCCTGCTCGAAGAGGCGGCTGCGCGTGGCGACGTGCCGGGCGACTGGTGTTATGTCTACAACTTCGACGACGAACAGAAGCCGAACGCGCTGCAACTGCCGGCCGGACGCGGAGCGCAGTTCAAGCGCGACATGAGTGAATTCGTCCTCGAACTCGGCACCACCATTACCGGCGTGTTCGAGAGCGACGAATACCGCAACCGCATCGACGCCATCCAGGAGGCGCTGAAGGGCCGCGAGGACGCCGCGCTGCGCGACCTCGGCGACGAAGCCGGCAAGCACGGCATCGCGCTGCTGCGCACGCCGCACGGCTTCGTGTTCGCGCCGGTGAAGGACGACGAGGCGATGAGCCCGGACGAATTCTCGAAGTTGCCCGAGGAGGAACAGAAGCGCATCGGCAAGACCATCGAGGCACACGGCGAAAAGCTGGGCAAGCTGCTGCACCAGTTTCCGCGTTGGCGGCGCGAGACGCAGGCGAAAATCCGCGAAGCCAGCCGCGAGGCGATGAGCATGGCAGTCAGCCACATGGTCGAGGAGCTCAAGGGCCGCTACACCGACCTGCCCGAAGTGCTGGCCTACCTCGGCGCAGTCGAGCGCGACGTCATCGAGACCGGCGAGGAACTGCGCGAGAGCCAGAAGTCCGAAGGCGAGACCATCACGGTCACCATGACCGGCTCGATCTCGCTGGCGCGCTACCAGGTGAACCTGCTGATCGACCACGGCGCGACGCGCGCATCGCCGATCGTGTTCGAGGACAACCCGAACTACCCGAACCTCGTCGGCCGCCTCGACCAGGTGGCCCACATGGGCACGCTGCTTACCAACTTCTCGATGATCCGCAACGGCGCACTGCATCGTGCCAACGGCGGTTACCTGATGCTCGATGCGGTCAAGCTCCTGTCGCAGCCCTACGCCTACGAAGGCCTCAAGCGCGTGCTGAAATCGGGGCAGATCCGCATCGAATCGCTGGGCCAGATGATCGGCGTGATCGGCGCCGCGTCGATCGAGCCGGAGCCGATCCCGGCCGACCTCAAGGTGATTCTGTTCGGCGAACGTCTTCACTACTACATGCTGCAGCAGTACGACCCGGAGTTCGACGAACTGTTCAAGGTGGCGGCGGATTTCGAGGACGACATACCGCGCGACGATGCCAACACGCAGCTCTATGCGCATCTCGTCGGCCGGCTCGCGCGTGCCGGCGGGCTGCGGCCCTTCACGCGCGAAGCCGTGGCGCGGCTGGTCGAAGAGGCGGCGCGCGTGGCCGGCGATTCCGAGCGGCTGAGCATTCGCACGCGGCGCCTCGCCGACCTGATGTGCGAGGCCGACCATCTGGCCGCGGCCGGCGCGGCGGCCGTCGGTCCGCAGGACATCGAGCGCGCCCTGCAGGCGCAGATCGGCCGCGCCGACCGGCTGCGCCAGCAGGTCCAGCGCGAGGTGCTGCGCGACACGCTGCTGATCGCCTCCGACGGCAGCCACGTCGGGCAGGTCAACGGTCTTGCGGTGATCGACCTCGGCGACTTCCGCTTCGCGCATCCGGTGCGCATCACGGCCACGGTGCGCCTCGGCGAGGGCGACGTGATCGACATCGAACGCGAGAGCGAACTCGGCGGTGCGCTGCACTCCAAGGGCGTCATGATCCTGGCATCGTTCCTCGGCGCGCGCTTTGCGCGTTCCTTGCCGCTCTCGCTGGCCGCGAGTCTGGTATTCGAGCAATCCTACGGCCCGGTCGAAGGCGATTCCGCCTCGCTTGCCGAAACCTGCGCGCTGCTCTCGGCGCTTGCCGAAGCGCCCATCCGCCAGTCGCTCGCCATCACCGGTTCGGTCAATCAGTACGGCCGCGTGCAGGCGATCGGCGGCGTCAACGAAAAGATCGAAGGCTTCTTCGACATCTGTGCCGCGCGAGGCCTGACCGGCGCGCAGGGCGTGCTGATTCCCGATGCCAACGTCAAGCACTTGATGCTGCGGCAGGACGTCGTGCGCGCCTGCGCGGAAGGCCGCTTTCACGTTTACGCGGTGAGCACGGTCGATCAGGCGATCTCGTTGCTCAGCGGCGTGCCGGCCGGCGAACCGGACGAAACCGGCGTGGTGCCGGAAGGCTCGATCAATTACATGGTCGCCACGCAGCTTGCCGAGATGTCGCTGGCGCGCCAGAGCTTTGCCGCCGGCCCGAAGCGCGGCCGCCGCAAGCGTGGCAAGGATGCGCAGGACGAAGCACCTGCGCCCGACCAAGGGCGCGATCCGGGTGCAGGCAACCGGGGCAGCGACGCGTAAGGCGCGTCCGTTCAGGGTTCGACGGGTTCGCTACTAACGGAATCAGCCTCGGGATCTGCCCTCGTCGTTCAGTCTGCGCCCGTCGAAAGGCGTGTTACGGGCTTTGCCCGGTTCCGCGAGGTTCGTCCCGGCGCCCGACGCGTCAAGCGCGGCTGCCGCGCCGGCGCCGCGTGAGACAATTCGCCCTTGACCGATTTCCTAGCGAACCGCATGCCGTTGCTCAAGCTCGAAAACGCCAGCCTTGCCTTCGGGCACGTCGCACTGCTCGACCACGCCGAGTTCCAGCTCGACCCCGGCGAACGCGTCGCGCTGATCGGCCGCAATGGCACCGGCAAGTCCAGCCTGCTGCGCCTGCTCGGCGGCCTCGCGCACCCCGATGACGGGCGCGTATGGCGCGAGCCGGGCCTGAAGCTTTCTTTCGTGCCGCAGGAACCCGAGTTCGAGCCCGGCGACGACTGCTTTGCCGCGGTGGCAGGCGGGCTGGGCGAAGCGAGCCGGCTGCTCAACGCCTACCATGCGCTGCTGGGCGAGGTCGCCACGCAGGGCGACGAGCGTTTGTTGACGCGCCTGCAGGATCTGCAGCACGAACTGGAGCAGGCCGATGCCTGGCGCCTCAACACGCGTGTCGAACAGACGCTGTCACGCATCGGGCTCGACGGCGCGGCGCGGGTCGATACCCTTTCCGGCGGCCAGCTCAAGCGCCTCGCGCTGGCGCGGGCGCTGGTGGCCGAGCCGGATGCGCTGCTGCTCGACGAACCGACCAACCACCTCGACCTCGAAGGCATCGCCTGGCTCGAGGAACTGGTGCGCGGCTTCGGCGGGGCGGTGCTCGTCGTCACGCACGACCGGCGCTTTCTCGATGCCATCGCCACGCGCATCATCGAGCTCGACCGCGGCCGGCTTGCGAGCTACCCCGGCAACTTCACGCAATACCAGAACCGCAAACGCGAACAACTCGAAGCCGAGGCACAGCAGGCGGCCAAGTTCGACAAGCTGCTGGCGCAGGAAGAGGTGTGGATCCGCAAGGGCATCGAGGCCCGCCGCACGCGCAACGAAGGCCGCGTGCGCCGGCTCGAACAACTGCGCCGCGTGCGCGCCGAGCGACGCGACCGGCTGGGCCAGGTCACGCTGCAGCTCGAACGCGGCGACGCCTCGGGCAAGCTGGTTGCCGAACTCGAAGGCGCCGGCAAGCGCTACGGCGAGCGCTGGATCGTGCGCGGCTTCTCGACGCGCATCCAGCGCGGCGACCGCATCGGCATCATCGGCCCCAACGGCGCCGGCAAGACCACGCTGCTCAAGCTGATCCTCGGCGAACTCGCGCCGGACGACGGGCGGGTGCGCCTCGGCAGCAAGCTCGCCGTCGCCTACTTCGACCAGTTCCGCACCCAGCTCGATCCCGAGGCCACGCTGGCCGACGTCATCAGCCCGGGTTCCGACTGGGTCGAGATCGGCGGCGCGCGCAAACACGTCATCGGCTACCTCGAAGACTTCCTGTTCGCGCCCGAGCGCGCCCGATCGCCGGTGAAATCGCTCTCCGGCGGCGAGCGCAACCGCCTGCTGCTGGCACGCCTGTTCAGCCAGCCGGCGAACATGCTGGTGCTCGACGAACCGACCAACGACCTCGACATCGACACGCTCGAATTGCTCGAGGCGCTGCTGCAGGAGTACGACGGCACCGTGCTGCTGGTGAGCCACGACCGCGCCTTCCTCGACAACGTGGTGACGCAGGTCTTCGCGTGGGAGGCGCCGCCCGCGCCGCAGGGAACGTGGAAGGAATACGCCGGCGGCTATGACGACTGGCTTCGCCAGCGGCCGGCGCCGCAGGCCGCTTCTTCACGTGGAGGCGGTGCGGACGTGGTGGAGAAATCGCCGTCGAAACCGGCGACTGCAACGCCACCGGCACGGCCGGCGAAACTCAGCTTCAACGAAAAACGCGAACTCGACGGCCTGCCGGAGCGCATCGCGCAACTCGAAGCCGAGCAGGCCGCGCTGCAGGCGCGGCTCGCCGACCCCGCGACCTATCGTGCGGCGCCGGACGAAGTCGCACGCCTCAACACACGGCTCGCCGAACTCGAAACGCTGGTCGAACAGGCCATGGCGCGCTGGGAGGCGCTGGAGAGCCGCGCCGGCGGTTGAGCGCGCGGGGCAGGGCGTTGCCGCCACGAAGGTGAAAACCACCAGCCCTGGAGCCCGCATGGACAGGCGCTCGGCGGCCTGTCTGCCCTGCGTGCGCCATTCCATGCGCCTCGCCGGTCGTGCCGGCTCGGGAACGCCTATTCATGCGCCTTGCAGGCAGGATGCCGGCCGCGTTTTGCGGCGAACCCGGCCGGGCGTCGCATGGCGCAGCCCGGCCCGCGCAATCCGCGCTAGCGGATGCCCGACGGCTTGATCTTCTCCGGCAGCAGGCAGCCCTTGCGGGCGCGATGCAGGCGGTACTTGTCCATGTCCTTCGCGCCGACGGCGACCGTCTTCACCTTGCCGCCGCGTCCCGCGCCTTCCACTTCCCAGCGCTGGCCGTTGCCGGTCGCCACCGCGACGAGCGCCTCGCCCTTGTCCAATGCCATCAGGATCACGCCGCGGCCGCCGGCCTGGACCTTCACCTCCTCGATCGCGAAACTCAGCAGGCGCGAGCCTTCCGAGATGCAGGCCACCTGCGTTGCGCCGGCCGCTACCGGCACCGGCGCAAGCACGCGCTCGCCGGCTTCGAGCGACATGAAGCTCTTGCCCGCCTTCTGCCGCGTCACCAGTTCGGCTGCCCTGGTGATGAAGCCGTAGCCGCCGGAGCCGGCGAACAGGTAGTTCGCCTCGGGGTCGTCGGCAATCGCGGCGGCGAGCTTGGCGCCGTCCTGGAATTCGACCATGGTGGTGAGCGGCACGCCGTCGCCGCGCCCGCCCGGCAGGTCGGCAATGCGCAACGAATAGGCGCGCCCCCGGGTATCGAGCAGCACCAGCGGCCAGGTGGTGCGCGCCTCGCGCACCAGCATCGGAAAGTCGCCGGTCTTGTAGCTGATCGTCGCCGGGTCGATGCCGTGGCCCTGGCGCGCGCGCACCCAGCCGTTGCGCGACAGGATCACCGTCACCGGTTCGTCGGGCACCGCGATCTCGGCCTGCGCCACCGGCGCGACCGCCTCGATCAGCGTGCGGCGCGAATCGCCGAACTTCCTCGCGTCCTCGCTGATCTCCTTGAGGATCAGCTTGGTCATCGCCTTGCGATCGTCGAGCAGGTTCAGCAACTGGCCGCGCTCCTCGCGCAGTTCGCCGAGTTCCTTCTCGATGCGGATGCCTTCAAGCCGCGCGAGCTGGCGCAGGCGGATTTCGAGGATGTCCTCGGCCTGGATTTCGGTGAGGCCAAAGCGCGCGATCAGCGCGGGCTTCGGCTCGTCCGATTCGCGGATGCAGGCGATGACTTCCTCGATGCGCAGGAAAACGATCATGCGGCCTTCGAGGATGTGAATGCGCCGATCGACCTCGTCCAGCCGGTGGCGCGTGCGCCGCTCGACGGTGACGTAGCGGAAGTTCACCCACTCGCGCAGGATCGCGACCAGCCCCTTCTGCTGCGGGCGGCCGTCGCGGCCGATCATCGTCAGGTTCACCGGCACGCTCGATTCGAGGCTGGTGTGCGCGAGCAGCACCGCCATGAATTCCTCCGGCGACTGGCGCGACGAACGCGGCTCCAGCACGATGCGGATCGGCGCCTTCTCGTTCGACTCGTCGCGGCTGTTTTCCAGCACGCCGAGCAGCAGCGCCTTGACGGTCTTCTGGTCCTGCGAGAGATCCTTCTTGCCGGTCTTGGGCTGCGGGTTGGTCAGGTTGCCGATCTCGGTCAGGACCTGCGCGCACGACACGCCATGCGGCAGCTCGTCGACGATGATGCGCCACTGCCCCCGCGCGAGATCCTCCTTGCGCCAGCGCGCGCGCATGCGCAGGCTGCCGCGCCCGGTCTCGTAGGCCTCGCGGATCGCGGCGGCGGTCGAAATCAGTTGCCCGCCGCCGGGGAAATCCGGCCCGGGAATGAAGGTCAGCAATTCGTCGAGCGTGGCTTCCGGCTTGCGGATCAACACCTGTGCCGCGGCGGCGACTTCATGCAGGTTGTGCGGCGGAATCTCGGTCGCCATGCCGACCGCGATGCCCGACGCGCCGTTGAGCAGCACGAAGGGCAGGCGCGCCGGCAGCAGTTGCGGCTCTTTCGAGGTGCCGTCGTAGGTCGGGATGAAGTCCACCGTGCCGCGGTCGATCTCGTCGAGCAGCAGCCCGGCGATCGGCGTCAGCCGTGCCTCGGTGTAGCGCATCGCCGCGGCCGAGTCGCCGTCGCGCGAGCCGAAGTTGCCCTGGCCGTCCACCAGCGGATAGCGCAGCGTGAATTCCTGCGCCATGCGCACCGCGGCTTCGTAGATGCTCGAATCGCCATGCGGGTGGTAGTTGCCGATCACCTCGCCGACCACCTTGGCGCTCTTCACGTGCTTCGACGTCGGCGCCAGGCGCATCGCGTTCATCGCGTAGAGGATGCGCCGCTGCACCGGCTTCATGCCGTCCTCGACCTGGGGCAGGGCGCGCCCGCGCACCACGCTCATGGCATAGGCAAGATAGGCGCGCTCGGCGTAGGCGTCGAGCGGCAGGCTGTCGCCCATGTCCTCGGGCGGCGCCGGTGATGACGGTGGCGCGGGCGGGGCGGGCGGTGCGTTGTCGAAAAGGTCGGGGGTGTCGTTCATGGTTTCAGACTTGTCGGTGGGCGGCTCGGAGACTCGCTTCGTCCAGTGCTTACGGGAATAAGCCGGCCGCGAGCCTCACGGTCACAATGTTGTGCGTGCCTGATGGCCGGGTTGGCTTCGGTCGATCGTGAATCCGGGCTCGAAGGACTTGAGCGCGCTTTCGAGCAGTTCCCAGCCCTTCTTGCGCGGCAGCAGGACAACCGCCTGCCCGACGCGCTTTATAAAAACGTCGTCGCCTTCGAAGCGAAATTCCTTCGGCAGCCGAACAGCCTGGCTACGCCCGATGGTGAATAGTCTTGCAGTTCGCATCGCAGAGATCTCCAGGAGAACATTCGGCTGCAATAGGGCTCAAACGTCCGCCTCGACCGTGTCGCCCTTCGCTTCCATCCATTCGCGGCGCGACGAGGCTTCGCCCTTGCCCATCAGCATGGTGAACATGCGGATGGTGTCGTCCATCGCGTCGGGGCGCACGCGCACCGGCAGCACGCGCCGGGTGGCCGGGTCCATCGCGGTTTCGCGCAACTGGTCGGGGTTCATTTCGCCGAGGCCCTTGAAGCGGCCGATCTCGATCTTCTCCAGCGCCACGCCTTCCTTCTGCAGCCGGTCGCGGATCGCGGTCAGCTCGCCGTCGTCCAGCGCGTAGAGGCGGCGCGCGGGGCGGTTCTTGCCCTGCGCCGGCGTGTCGATGCGGTACAGCGGCGGCTGCGCCACGAACACGTGCCCGCGCGCGATGAGCTGCGGAAAGTGGCGGAAGAACAGCGTCAGCAGCAGCGTCTGGATGTGCGAGCCGTCCACGTCCGCGTCCGACAGGATGCACACCTTGCCGTAGCGCAGGTTCGAGAAATCGGTCGTGTCGTTCGGGCCGTGCGGGTCCACGCCCAGCGCCACCGCGATGTCGTGGATCTCGGCATTGGCGAACAGGCGGTCGGCGTCGATCTCCCAGCTGTTCTGCACCTTGCCGCGCAGCGGCAGGATGGCCTGCGTCTCCTTGTTGCGCGCGAGCTTGGCGCTGCCGCCGGCCGAATCGCCCTCGACCAGGAACAGCTCGTTCTCGGCGATGTCCTCGCTTTCGCAATCCGAGAGCTTGCCCGGCAGCACCGCCACGCCCGATTGCTTGCGCTTCTCGACCTTCTGCGCGTTCTTCTGCCGCGCCAGCGCCTGCCTGATCGACAGGTCCGCAATCGCCTTGCCGGCGTCAACGTGGTTGTTGAGCCAAATTTCCAGCGGGTCGCGCACCATGCCGGCCACCAGCTTCACCGCCTCGCGCGAGTTGAGCTTTTCCTTCACTTGGCCCTGGAACTGCGGGTCGAGGATGCGCGCCGAGAGCACGAAGGCCATGCGCGCACACACATCCTCCTGCTGCAGCTTCACGCCGCGCGGCAGCAGGCCGTGGTGCTCGATGAACGACTTCACCGCGTCGAACACCCCGGCACGCAGGCCGGATTCGTGCGTGCCGCCGGCCACCGTCGGAATCAGGTTCACATACGACTCGCTCGCCACCGCCTCGGCAAACCAGCCCAGCACCCAGGCCGCGCCTTCGCCCTCGGCAAAGCTCGCGTCGTCGGCCGGGGCGAACTTCTCGGCCGCATAGAGCGGCGCCACCGGCTCGATGCCGCCCGCCAGCTCGTTCAGGTACTGCGCCAGCCCCTGCGGGTACGACCAGGTCTTGGAAAGCGTCTCGCCGCCCGCCTGCTCGATGTCGAGAAACACCTTCACGCCCGGCAGCAGCACCGCCTTGGAACGCAGCAGGCGCTCCAGTTCGCCGAGCGGAATCTTCGGGTTGTCGAAATACTTGCCATCGGGCCACACGCGCACGCGCGTGCCGCTCTGGCGCCCGCACTCGCCGGCCACCCGGATCTCGCCGATCGATTCGCCGCCGCGCGCCAGCGTCAGCTGATGCACCTTGCCCTCGCGCCGTACCTCGACCTCGACGCGGGTCGACAGCGCCGTGGTCACCGCCACGCCCACGCCGTGCAGGCCGCCCGAGAACGCGTAGGCCGAGTTGCCGCCCTTCTTGTCGAACTTGCCGCCCGCGTGCAGCCGCGTGAACGCCAGGATCACCACCGGCACGCCTTCCTCGGGGTGCAGGCCGACCGGAATGCCGCGCCCGTCGTCGGTCACGGTGATTGAGCCGTCCAGGTGCAGCGCCACGTGGATGTTGCGCGCAAAGCCGGCCAGCGCCTCGTCGGCCGCGTTGTCGATCACCTCCTGCACGATGTGGCAGGGCGAATCGGTGCGCGTATACATGCCCGGGCGCTCGCGCACCGGCTCCAGGCCCTTGAGCACGCGGAACGAGGCTTCGGTATAGGAATTCTGGGT
>JAEUNL010000058.1 GCA_016791115.1 Rhodocyclaceae bacterium | reverse complement strand
AGGCCGATTATGTAGATGCCTCGATTATGTTGAGCTTCCCGAGATGCAGTTCGGGGAAGGTCGTGGCGATGGGCTTTTGCGGGTCGGGGATGTAGTCCTGAGCTCGACATAATTTCAGCGCTCTCCTGAAGTGGAGTTTCCACTCCAGGAGACGCTCATGAACCCAAACGCACGGCCCCGGAGCGCGCAACTTGCGCGCTCACCTGCAGTTCCCTCCGACCCCGTAGCCGACGAACTGCGCCGATACGACGACCACCTGCGTGACGTCCGCGGCCTTTCGGCGGGCACGCGTCGAAACCATCGCCGCATCCTCGCGGAGTTGTTGCGAAAGAAGTTCGCCGGTGGCGTCGTCACCCTGGCCAAGCTACGTGCAGCCGATGTTCGCCGCTTCATCGCTCGGCAACTGGGGGACAGCCCCTCGCATTCCGCCGCCGCCCAAGTGGCAACGGCCTTGCGAAGTTACCTCCGCTACCGGACTGTCTGCGGCGACTCGGTTGCCGGGCTGAACGCGGTCATTTCCTCTCCGGTGCAGTGGAAGCTTGCTTCGCTGCCGCGCGCCCTCAAGCCGGATGAAGTTCAGCGGCTGCTCGGCGCATTCCCCTACGGGCGCAAGCCCCGGCGAGGTTATGCCATCGTCCGCTGCGCACTGGACATGGGGCTGCGCGCCGGAGAGATTGCGAACCTGTCGATCGACGACATCGACTGGCGCGAAGGCACGGTCACGATGAAGGGCACGAAGTCGCGACGGCAGGACATCCTGCCGCTGCCGATGGCCACCGGACAAGCGCTGGCGGACTACCTGCAGCATGAGCGCCCGGCAAACCCAAGCCGGGCGCTCTTCTTCTGCCGCCGCGAATCGCGTGACATCCCGGTCACAACCCATGCGGTTCAGAACGTGATCCGCCGTGCCTGCCGACGAGTTGGCCTGCCCGATTCAGGTTCGCATCTGCTACGTCACACGCTGGCCTGTCGCCTGGTCGAGAACGGTAGCTCGCTCAAGGAAGTTGCCGATGTCCTGCGTCACCGTTCGCTGGAAACCACCCGGATCTACGCCAAGCTCGACACGCCAAGCCTCGCCGAGGTCGCGTTGCCTTGGCCGGGGAGCGAATCATGAGCCGGCGCCCAAGCCTGCAGGCCAGAGTCGACGACTATCTGGCCGAGCGCCGCCGCCAGGGTTTCCACCTGCGCTCGCGTGACGCCTTCCTCTCCGGCTTTGCCCGCTTCGTGGAGGCCAAGCGCCATCGGGGTCCGCTGACGGCGGAACTCATGGTCGAATGGGTACGTGCCAGCAAGCATGGCCATGGCGATGCGGGCACCTGGGCGCGCAGTTGGGGACGGCTGCGGCACTTCATCTGCTACCTGCGGCAGTTCGAACCGGACACCGAGGTTCCCGAGGCGTCGCTCTTCGGTCCGGAACCTGGACGAGTAGCTCCCCACATCTACCGTGAAGACGAGATTGCCGACTTGCTCGCGGCGGCGCGGACACTCAGCCCCTCCGGCAGCCTTCGACCATTCACCTACGAAACCCTGTTCGGCCTGATGGCCTCGACCGGGTTGCGTGTCTCCGAGGCCATTCACCTGCGCGATGCGGATGTCGATCTCAAGCGCGGAATGCTGACGATACGGCAGACCAAGTTCGCCAAGTCCCGGCAACTGCCGATCCATCCCAGCACGGTCAAGGCACTGGCGCGTTACCGGAAACAACGCCAGCAGCATCTTCCGGCGACAGTCGGCATGCCTTTCCTGATCGGCAATCGCGGCCGCCGACTGGGGCTGCCGCTCGGCGAGCGACAGGCGCACCGCGTCTTCACCGGTCTGCGCGACGGCCTCGGTTGGGTCAATCGCGGCGGACACGAGGCACCGCGCCTGCACGACCTGCGCCACACTTTCGCCGTGCGGCGGCTGATGCGCTGGTACGCCGACGGTGCCGAGGTCGACCAGAAGATGCTGGCGCTGTCGACCTACATGGGTCATGCCGAGATCTTCTACACGTACTGGTACCTCACCGCCGTTCCCGAGTTGATGGCAATCGCTGCCGGCCGGTTCGAGCAATTCGCCGATCTCGCGGGAGATGATGATGCGTAGGCAACCCAAACCGCCGCCATCGTTTCCCGCGCTCGTGCAAGCATTCTTCGTCGAGCACCTGACGCAACAACGCGCACTCAGCCCGCAAACGATCGCCGCTTACCGGGATGCCTTCATGCTCTTCCTGAGCTTTGCCGAGGCGCGCCTTGGCCGCTCGCCGGCGCTGATCACGCTGGCCGACATCACGCCGGAACTGATCATGGCCTTCCTCGACCATCTGGAACGCGAGCGGCACAACAGCGTGCGCAGCCGCAATGCTCGTCTCGCGGCGTTGCGCTCGTTCCTGAAGTTCGCCGCACACCGCGACGTGTCATCGCTGCAGGTGATCGAGCACGCGCTCGGCGTTCCGGCAAAGCGCTTCGAGCGCCCGATGCTTGGCTATCTGTCCCGGGAGGAAATGCTGGCGGTAATCGGCACGCCGGATGGCACATGGTTCAGCCGACGGGATCATGTGCTGCTGCTGTTGCTCTACAACACCGGTGCGCGGGTTTCCGAGATTGCCGGCGTCAAGGTCGGCGAGGTGGTGCTCGACGAAGGGGCCGCCTGCATTCACCTGCACGGCAAGGGACGCAAGCAGCGCAGCGTGCCGCTATGGCGTTCGACTGTCAGGGTAATCCGAGCCTGGCTCCGGCGAAATCCGCAGTTTGATTCAGACTCGCCATTGTTGCCCAATCGGGACGGCCAATCGATGTCGCGATGGAACGTGATGCAGCGACTGGATCGCGCCGTCCAGGTTGCCGCAGAATCCTGCCCCGACTTGGCGACACGCCAGATTACGCCGCATGTGATTCGCCACACGACGGCGATGCATCTGCTGCAGGCCGGCGTCGACATCAGCGTCATTGCGCTTTGGCTTGGCCATGAGAGTCCGGCAACGACCCACCAGTACGTCGAGGCCGATCTGGCTATGAAGGAACGGGCGCTGGCCCGGCTTCACGAGCCCGAGGCCAAGCTTCGCCGCTATCGGGCACCCGACTCGCTGATCGCCTTCCTGCGGACGCTCTGATTATGTGGAACTCGAAATCGGCGCCTTCCGCTCCAGATGGGCGGTTGGCGCACGACGCCGGTCGCAACTCCACATAATCGAGGCATCTACATAATCGGCC
>JAEUNL010000066.1 GCA_016791115.1 Rhodocyclaceae bacterium | reverse complement strand
GAGCACGATCTTCGGGTTGGCGAACAGCCATTCTTCGGCTACGTGCAGCCGGTGGGTGATGCTGTGGCGCAGTCGGCTTACCATTTCTGCTTTCCTTGTTCAGTTCGCGGTGCCGATGGCACGGATCAGCCCGCCCGGGCCGCCGATGACCAAAGCCGCCTGTTTGTCGAGCGAGGCTCCCGCGCCGAGGAAGACCGGTTGCGCGTCGGTGTAGGCAAGGGCTTGCCAGGCGCCGCTGGCCTTGTCGTAGCGCGCTACCTGCCCGGCCGCGCCGACGCCGTAGGGCTGGCCCTGGTGGGCAAACAGCCGGTAGAGCGCGGCACGCGTGGGGTTGTCTTGCGCTTTCCAGCTCGCGCCTCCGTCCTGGGTGTGCAGGATCTGGCCGGCAATGCCGCTCATCCAGCCTTCGCCGGCGCTGGCGAAGTACACGGCGTAGGGGTAGAACTCGCCGGCTACGGCCGCTTGCTTGGTCCAGGTGGCGCCACCGTCGGTCGTCTTGAGCACGAGACCGAATTCGCCGACGGCCACGCCTTGCTTGTCGTCGATGAATTGCAGCGCGGTGATCTGGGTGTCTTCGTTCAGGTCGGTGACCTTCCAGGTGGCGCCCCGGTCGGCGCTCATGGCCAGGGTGGCGTGGGTGCCGGCGACCCACCAGCGGTTGGCGCCGTCACAGGTGAGGGCCAGCGGGGTGCGCGGCTTGTCGAGCGCGACCGATTTCCAGTTCCCGCCCCTGGCGTCCGCGCTCCACACCTTGCGGTAGAAGTCGATGCCCACGAAGCTGCCGTCCGGACAGGCGGACAGCCCGATCAGCGAGGCTCCGCCCAGTTGCGTGCGCGTCCAGCTCTTGCCGGCGTCGGCCGAGACCAGCGCCGCGCCGGTCTGCGTGGCGCCGACGATGACCTGCCCGTTGGCCGCCAGCGCTTGCGTGATGTCGTAGCGCTGCACCGGCTTGGCCCGCTCGGCTTGCACCGCACCGAGGTCCGGCGCTTGCGTGCAGCCGCCCGCCAGCAGGGCCAGCGCCGCACCCGCCGCACCATATAGCGCCTGCGCGCCGCGTCGCTGCGCCCGTGCTCCGGGCGCGCGTGTGTCTCGTCTCACGTCCTCTCTCCTGCCGCGCGTGCCTTCGATGGCCGCCCAGCCCGTTTCTTGTGTGTTACCGCCACCAGGTGCGCGCTCACGCGCACCTAGCGGCCCAGGTCCTTCGCACTCTTGCCGGCAATGCCCCAGTTCTCCTTGGGCATGTCATGAATCCATACCCGCACGTTGGCTACCGGGGCATCCAGCGCCTCCACCAGCGCCGCCGTCACCTTCTCGATCACCGCTCGCTTCTGCTCTTCACTTCTGCCTTCCAACAAATATATCTGCGCAAAGGGCATCGCTGTCTCCTGAACGATCAGTTGAAGCGCACGGAAACCGTGCCGAGTGACTGTATGCGCAGGCTGACCGCGTCCCCCGCTTCGACGGCCACCGCTTCGGTGATGCCGCCGGACAGGATCAGGGTACCTGCCGGAATCTCCTCGCCGCGACGGCCGAGCATGTTCGCAAGCATGGCAATCGCCGCCGCCGGATGCCCGAGCACCGCAGCGCCCGCGCCGATCGCGACGGCAACGCCGTTCTTCTCGAGCACCACGCCGAGCGTACGCAGGTCCAGATCGTCGATCGGCGTCGCGGAACCCCCCACGACGAAACGACTCGAAGAGCAGTTGTCCGCCACCACACTCTTCAGGTCGAACTTGAAGTCGCGGTAGCGCGAGTCGATGATCTCGATCGCCGGCACCACGAAATCCGTCGCCGCCAGCACTGCACCGATATGACAACCGGGACCCTTCAGCGGCGCCTTCGTAACGAAGGCGATCTCCGGTTCCACCTTGGGGTGGATGAGCTTCTTGATGTCGATCTCGCCGCCTTCGGGCACCGCGAAGCTGTCGGCGAGGAAACCGAACACCGGATCCTCGACGTTCATCTGCTTCATCTTGGCGCGCGAGGTCAGGCCCGCCTTCAGGCCGACAACCTTGTCGCCACGCGCGAGCTTGCGGTCGCGGATCGCGTACTGGATGGCGTAGGCATCCTCCCAGTCCATCTCCGGATGCTCGTCGGTGATCTTCGGCGTGTCGCGTGCCTCGAGCTCGCAGGTCTCGAGGTGCTCGGCGAGCCGCAGGATGGTTGCGTTGTCGAGCTTCATGCACGCGCTCCCGCCGCCCCACGTTCGCGCGCCATGGTGATCGCGGTGTCCTCGATCATGTCTTCCTGGCCGCCCACCATGCCGCGACGGCCGAGCTCGACGAGGATGTCGCGCGCCGGTACGCCGTATTTCTTCTCGGCACGCTTGGCGAACAGCAGGAACGAGGAGTAGACGCCGGCGTAGCCCAGCGTCAGCGCGTCGCGGTCGATGCGCACCATGTGGTCCATCATCGGCAGCACGATGTCCTCGGCGACGTCCATCAACTTGTAGAGGTCGATGCCGGTTTCGATTTCCATGCGGTTGCACACCGCGACGAACACTTCGAGCGGTGTGTTGCCGGCACCGGCGCCGAGGCCGTTGGTCGAGCCGTCGATGCGGATTGCACCGGCTTCCACCGCGGCGAGCGAATTCGACACGCCCATCGACATGTTGTGGTGGCCGTGGAAACCGATCTCGGTCTCCGGCTTGAGCGCGGCACGAACCGCGGCCACGCGGGCACTGACGTCGTCGGGCAGCATGTAGCCGGCCGAGTCAGTCACGTAGACGCAGTTGGCGCCGTAGCTCTCCATCAGTTTTGCCTGCACAACGAGCTTTTCCGGCTCGATCATGTGCGCCATCATCAGAAAGCCGACAGTGTCCATGCCGAGCTTGCGCGCCATGCCGATGTGCTGCTCGGAGACGTCGGCCTCGGTGCAATGCGTGGCGACGCGGATGGTATTCACGCCGAGGTCATGCGCCATCTTCAGGTGTTCGACGGTACCGATGCCCGGCAGCAGCAACGCGGAGACCTTGGTCTTCTTCAGCGCCGGGATGACAGCCTTGAGGTATTCCTCATCAGTATGCTTCGGAAAGCCGTAGTTGACCGAGGCGCCGCCGAGTCCGTCGCCGTGGGTCACTTCGATCAGCGGCATGCCGGCGTCGTCGAGCCCCTTGGCCACTGCGAGCATCTGCTCGATGCTGATCTGGTGGCGCTTCGGGTGCATGCCGTCGCGCAGCGTGTTGTCGTGCAGAACGATCTTCTTGCCCTTGAGG
>JAEUNL010000065.1 GCA_016791115.1 Rhodocyclaceae bacterium | reverse complement strand
CCGACCGGTGAGAACGGCATCAAGCCCAACGCGGCCGGCGAAGTCGAAGTGCCATGCTGGCGCCACGCCATCATCAACTTCCCGCACCCACTGCTCGAAAAAGGGCTGGTGATCCTCGATACGCCGGGCCTCAACGCGATCGGCGCGGAGCCCGAACTAACGCTCTCGCTGCTGCCCAACGCCCACGCCGTGCTGTTCATCCTCGCGGCGGATACCGGTGTGACGCATTCCGACCTCGCCGTGTGGCGCCAGCATGTCGCCACCGGCCGCACCAGCCAGCGCGGCCGCCTGGTTGTGCTGAACAAGATCGACGGCTTGTGGGACGGCCTGCGCTCTGAGGCAGAGATCGAGCATGACATCGCCAGACAGATGCGCAGCGTGGCCGCCACGCTGGAGATCGAAACGCGCCAGGTGTTCCCCGTCTCGGCGCAAAAGGGTCTGGTCTCCAAGGTTCAGCACGACGCTGCGCTGCTGCAGCGCAGCCGGCTGCCGGCTCTCGAAGCCGCGCTGGCCGACGAACTGCTGCCGACGCGGCATGCCATCGTGGCCGAGAACACGCGCACCGATGCGCTCGACGTGCTCGCCCGCTCGCAGGAACTGCTCAACGCTCGCCGCGCCGGCCTGCGCGAGCAGATGCAGGAACTGGTCGACCTGCGCGGCAAGAATCAGGGCGTAGTCGAATACATCATGCGCAAGGTGAAGGAAGAGAAAGACGAGTTCGATCGCAGCCTGCAGCGCTTCTACGCCGTGCGCAGCGTCTTCTCGCAACTCACCAACAACCTCTACCTGCAGATCGGCATGGACGCGCTGCGAGAGGAAACACGCCGCACGCGCGAAGCCATGCTGCAATCGACATTCTCTGCCGGGCTGCGCGGCGCCATGGCCGAGTTCTTCCAGGATCTGCGCGGCAAGTTCGGCCGTGCCGGGCGCGAAACCACCGAAATCACCAAGATGATGGAAGCGATGTACCAGCGCTTCGCCGACGAACAGGGTGCGCGGCTCGCGCCGCCGCAGCCGTTCGCGATGCTGCGCTACGTCAAGGAACTGGAGCGACTCGAAGCGCGCTGCAACGACCAGTACAACAGCGTGCTGAGCTTCCTCACCATCGAAAAGAAGGCGCTGACGCAGAAGTTCTTCGAAACCGTCGCGGTTCAGGCACGCCGGATTTTCGAGAATGCCAACCGCGACGTCGAGCAGTGGCTGCGCGCGGTGATGGCACCGCTCGAGACCCAGGTGCGCGAGCACAAGATTCACCTCAAGCGCCGGCTGGAAAGCGTCAAGCGCATCCACGAGGCGAGCGACACGCTGGAAGAGCGCGTGGACGAACTGAAGCATTCCGACGCGACCCTGGTGAGCCAGCTCGACCAGCTCGAGGCGCTGAAGCGCGAGATCGAAAGCGCGCTGGCACCGGGACGCGACCTCGCCGCCGCCTGACGCGGCTGCAGCGACCCGCAGGTCAGAAGCAAAACCATATCGGCCTACGGGCCGCATCCTGCCTTGCCCACAGGGCACCCCTCTCCAGCGGCCGCACCGCAAGGCCGTTTCACGGCACACCGGCCTGGGAGCCCGCATCCACGCGCCTTCCAGGCCTGCAATCGTCCACCTTGAATGAAATCAAGATCCTGACGCGGTGGCCGTAATAACGCCCTGTAAGTCTCGATTGAAAGGAACCCGAGATGTTCGGAACAAGAAAAACCCAGACCGGAACGAACCCGACACAGCAGGCGCAAGAGCAGGAAATCACGCGTCTTCGAGAGGCGCTGGCCGCCGCCGAATCGGCCCGTGCCAGCGCCGAGAACGAAGCGCGAACCGCGCGCGACGAGGCGCGCTTCTTGCGCGGCCTGAGCAGCAACCTCCAGACGTTCGGGCAATCCTTCTCCCAATTCCAGTCCAGCCTGGCCGCGCTCGCCAACACCATGAAGGGCGAAAAGGAACAGGCGATCCGCACCGCCGTCGTATCCGGCGAAAGCGGCCGGGCGATCGAGCAGATCTCGCACAGCCTCGAGCAACTCGCCGCGCATTCGACCGACAAGGCCAACGCGGTGCAAAGCCTGTCGGACCGGACAACGCAGATCGGCGGCATCGTCAAGATGATTCGCGCCATCGCCGACCAGACCAACCTGCTCGCGCTCAACGCCGCGATCGAAGCGGCACGCGCCGGCGAACAGGGTCGCGGATTCGCCGTGGTGGCCGACGAAGTGCGAAAGCTCGCCGAGCGCACCACCAACGCAACCGCCGAGATCGAGCAACTCGTCGGCGGCGTGCAGACCGACACGGCCGGAGCCATGGCCGGCATCCAGTCGCTGGCCGATGAAGCCGCCCGCTACAGCCAGGACGGCATGCAGGCAACGCAGTCCATGCACAGCCTGGTCGATCTGGCGCGCAACATGGAAGGCGTGATCGCCGCATCGTCGCTGCGTTCCTTCGTCGAGGTCGCCAAGGTCGATCACCTGCTGTTCAAGTTCGAGGTTTATCGCGTCGCGATGGGACTGTCGGACAAGCGCGAAGGCGATTTCGCCTCGCACACCGGCTGCCGTCTCGGAAATTGGTATTACGAAGGCGAAGGCAAGCACTGCTTCTCGCGCCTGCCGGGCTACCGCGAAGTGGAGGATCCGCACGTCCAGGTGCATCGCCACGGCGTGGAAGCCGTGCGCATGGTCAAGGCCGGCGAACTGGAACGGGCGCTGGCCGAGATCGAGTGCATGGAAGCGGCCAGCCTCAAGGTGCTGGACAATCTGGAACGAATCGCGGCCTCGGGCGAAGCCGACACCAGCGTGCTCTGCGCGCATGCGGGCACGGCGCACTGATCGACGCGCGACAATCCACGGCATTGGCACGGCATTCATTCACCCGAATGAATGCCGCTTGAGCGCAAACGCGCCGGCAGCTGCAATCGGCTTGCTGCCGGGCGCGCAACACATCTCCGTCACTTCGTGTCGCGCGCATGCTCCGGCTGCGCGCGGGCAGCGAGACCACGTGTCGACGCTTCCTCACAGCCGACACTGTGCATCGACACGCCGACCGGCTGATAGACGCCATAGCGGAGCAGGTACTCGCGCTGGACACCATAGGCCTGGCGCTCGAGCGCGATCGTGGACGGGCAATCCAGCGCCAGTTCGCGCGCCTCCGCCCGGTGCTGAAGGTAGTGCACCATCTCATGCACCACGACCGAGGAGGCGAGCAGGTTCTCCGCCGGATCGAGGCGCTCGTCGAGGTAAATCGTCTGTCCGGGCGGAAACCAGCCCATCACCTTGCACTCGCGGCCGTTGCATGCGGCCTTGACCAACTCGGCGTGCGGAACGCGGACGATTTCGGGCATACGCTGCGGCGCAGGCAGGCCGGAAAGTGTCACGGCCCATGACATCAGGATGGCATACAGTTCGTGCATCGCGGGCTCCCGTCAAGAAGTTGCTCGATCTGCGTCTCCCTGCGGTGCGCCTGGCGCCCGACTCGCACTCTTGCGGTGCAAGATTCCTGCTGCAGCGCGACAAACCGGCCGGATCGGCCCTTTTTGCCCCACTGATGACCGTGTCTACGCAATATCGAGGCCAGATCTTGAGGGCTCGACGGAGCCGCGCCGGCAAATTCGATGCCGCCGGCCGCTCTGCGTCGTTGTCGCCGCCGCGATGCCGGGGAATTGCAACTGCGTTCCGGCGACGGGCCGGTCCGCTTGCTGCAGCGAACGTCGCCCTCAAGTATCCCGTCGGGATGCCGTAAAACAGACGATGAAAGAACGGCTGCTACCGCTGGGCATCAAGAATCCGGTGAAGACCGAACTGCCGGCGCTGATCGCGCTGGAAGCCATCGGCCAACCCTGGTTCAACGAGGGCCACCTCGCCGACCTGACCGCATTGGCGCTGGTGACGCAGATACTCGCGCCCGCGGGCAGCGATGCCTACGACGTGGCAGGCGACCTGCTCGCCCAGCTTTCCGCCGCGGCCCTCGACATCGACGAGATCCGCCCGCGCGTGATCGGCATCAGCCTGTGGCTTCAACGCCAGCCGAACGGACGCGTCGACGCCGCAATTCGCCGCCTGCTCAAGCAGGAATGCGGGATCGACGCCTGACGCGTCGCGCCAGCGTCCGGCCCCTTTCCACGCCTAAGCCGCAGCCCGCACGCCACGCCGGCGCGATCACTCCGCTTGCGTCGCACGACGACACCCGACAGACTGGCGTTTCGACGACCGACGGCACGCACGACCGCCGTCCGCGCCATCGCCCTGCAACGACGCCCCGGAAACGATGACTGACGAATTCCGGATTCGCTCCTTCGCGCCCGACGACATCGACGCGCTCTATGCCATTTGCCTTGCCACCGGAAACGATGGCGACGACGCCAGGCAGATGTATGCCGATCCCCGTCTCGTTGGCGAGGTTTACGCCGGCCCGTATGCCGTGCTGGAACCGGCGTCCTGCTTCGTCACCGAGGACGCGCAAGGCGTTTGCGGATATGTGGTCGGCACGGCGGACTCCCGTTCCTTCGCCGACCACTGCGAACGCGACTGGTATCCCGCGCTGAGACGCCGCCACCCACTGCCGGCAGTGGACGACACCTCGCCCGACGCGCGCATGCTGCGGGCGATCCATCGCGGCTACCGTCCCGACCCCGATGTAGCGCCGTTTCCGGCGCACCTGCACATCGATCTGCTGCCGCACGCACGCGGTCGCGGCCTCGGGACCGCACTGCTGCAGCGATTCGTCGACTGCATCAGGGCACGCGGCGCGACGGGCGTGCACCTCCAGACCGGGCTGCACAGCCGCCACGCACAACGCTTTTATGAACGCAACGGATTCGCCGTGCTCAAGCGCGATGCGCGCGCGGTGACCTATGTCATGCGCCTCGCGCCGAAACCGGCAGCAGGCACGTGAAGCGGCATCGTCCGCCGCACGCCAAGCAGACGATGGTGCGCCGGCCCCGGGCCGGGCCGTAAACGCCGACGGGGCCTCTCGGCCCCGTCATGCCTTGCCTCGCACGCGGATCAGCGCGATTCCTTGATCAGGCGACCGGCCACCTGCTGGATCGGGCGCGCGTTGCTCGGGTAGAGCCGGGCAAACGCAGCGATCTGTTCGGCGGAAACATCGACCGGATTGCGCATCACGATCCATAGCACGCCTTCGGTACAGGGCGGCGTGGTGAGCGAGCCCATGTATGAGAAATACGCGCGGTCCTCCGGCATCATGGCCTCGACATCGAGGGCGGCCGATGCCGGGTATTCGACGTTGCGCTCCAGCGGCAGATGGTTCCACACCGCCTGAACGTTCGGATTGCCCGCGCCCTTGTTCATCAGCAGCGCCACGACGGCAAGGCGGCCCTCGCGGTCCTTGTGCACCAGATGCGCCACCATGTCATACAGCTTGCCATTGACGCGCTCTTCCGACGGGCGATGGAAATGGAACTGCACCAGCTCGAACTCGCGCCCCATGGCGACGATGCGATTGCCCGACGACACATTCACCTGAACCGTATGGCCATTGTCGATGACGCGGAATCCGCTCGGCTTGTAGTAGAAGCGCACCGGCTCCTGATCGACGCGCACGCCGTCGCGGATGTCGATCGGCGACTGGCGATCGCCGGTGCCGCAGGTCTTCCATTCGGGCTTGAGCTTGGCCCAGTTGTCCGGCCCCGTCTCTCCGTCGTAAGTCCAATGCACGTCGTGTCCGGTACCGGTGTGCGTGTCGGCGTGCGAGTCTCTCGCCTGCACGGCTGCAGTGGCGGGCGTCGTATGCGCCGGGTTCGCCATTGCAAGCTGCAGTTTCGCTGCCGTCGGGCCGCTTGCAGGTCCGTGCACGGGGGCCGGCCTTGCGCGCTCGAGTTCGGCGAGCACGGCCTTGCGTTCGTTCGCCACGCGCAGCGGCATCTTCTCGGCATGCGGACGGCTATCGACGACGGGAGCCTTGGACTCAGCATGCGCGACCGCGGGTTTCTCCGGCTTCGCCGGCGCTTGGGAATCCGCCTTCGCGGATGCCGGTTTCGCGGCGTGTTTCGGATCGCCCGCTTCGGCCTTGTTCGCCTCGGCTTCGGCCTTGAGGTCGGCGTGTCGAATCGACGGGCGGATGTCGACCAGCGGCTTTTTCGCCTCCGCGTCCTTGCCGGGTTCGGCGCCCTTCTTCGCATCGGCAGCGCCATGCGCTTCGGCCTTTTCGGCTCTGGTTTCCTTCTCGGCCGGCTTGGCGGCCTTCTGCGCCGCATCCGCTGCCTGCAGGGCGACCTTCTTCAATTCACCGGTCGTCGGCGGCTGGCACACCTCGCGGAACAGTTTTGCGTCCGCGGTACCGGTCTGCACCGCGTTCTCGCGCTCCGACTCGACGCGCTCCTCGCGCATCACGGTCATGTCCTCGCGCAGATAGACGCGCTTGATGGTCGCGTAGCGATTGGCGCGGCAGTCGTAGCGATTGAGCGCCTTCAGCGTGTGGTAGCCCTCGCGCGTCGCATCCTCGGGCGCCATCACCAGCCGCATCCAGACGATCTTCTTGCCGGGATCGGATGGCAGCAGACTGGCGCGATCGATGTCGATGCGCGCGCCCTTGTCGGTGGCGACGTTCTGCCAGTCGGCGGCATGTACCTGAAGCGCCGCGGCTGCGGCGACGAGAAGCGGTATGGTCCTGCGCATGTCGGTGTCCCAAAAAAGGGGCCGGAGACAACCCGGCCTCAAGCCCACTACAAGGAGATGTGCGTGTCCCCTTATCGACACCCTGACCGGAAGCTTGAGGGCACAACGCCGGCCGACTGCGCGAGCGCGAGAGATTTGCCGCGGGCAGCGTGCGGAAACCATCCCGGAATTGCCTCGCTGTGCGGAATCGCGTATCGTCGTGACGCTGAACTGGGGGTCCTGGTGCACGCCGCGCCGATCGCATGGCGATCAGTTGCGCAGCATGAAACCGGGTGAGAGATACCCTTTGAACCTGATCCGGGTAATGCCGGCGAAGGGAAGCGCAGCGACCGCCCCGCCGTCGCATCGATCTTCCCGTCGCTCCTTGCCCGCCTCTGTCTCCAATTCGGGCCCTCGCAAGGAGAGACCATGAACGCAAACGACAAATTCATCGCATCCAGCGCGCACGTCGACGACGCCGCGGTCGCGCCGCTGCCCAATTCGCGCAAGATCCACGTCACCGGGTCGCGCCCCGACATCCGCGTGCCGATGCGCGAGGTCTCGCAGTCGGACACGCCGGCCTCGTTCGGTGCGGAGACCAATCCGCCGGTCACCGTATACGACTGCTCCGGCCCGTACACCGACCCCGCTGCGAAGATCGACATCCGCAGCGGCCTGCCCGCATTGCGCGCCGGCTGGATCGCCGAGCGCGGCGACAGCGAAGAACTCGCGGCACTCACCAGCCGCTACGGCAGCGAGCGCGCTGCCGACCCGGCGACCGCCGAGCTGCGCTTCCCCGGCCTGCATCGCAAGCCCCGCCGCGCCAAGGCTGGCCGGAACGTGACGCAGATGCACTACGCGCGGGCGGGCATCGTCACGCCGGAGATGGAATTCGTCGCCATCCGCGAAGCGCTGCGCCGGCGCGAATACCTCGACAGCCTGCGCAGCGCGGGCCCCACCGGTCAGAAGATGGCCGAACTGCTCGGCCGCCAGCACCGCGGCCAGAGCTTCGGCGCCGCCATCCCCGAAGAAATCACCCCCGAATTCGTGCGCGACGAAGTCGCCCGCGGGCGGGCCATCATCCCGG
>JAEUNL010000025.1 GCA_016791115.1 Rhodocyclaceae bacterium | reverse complement strand
CCTCAAGCGGGCATCGGCCGATGTTGAGGCGGCATCGCTGCGCGCCAGCGTCGACGGGCTGCGCGCATCGGCCGCCATCGCTCAGGCGAAGGGCGACGAGGTACTTGCCCGGCGACTCGTTGCCGAAGCTGCCGACAAGGAATTGCAACTAGCCTCGCTCCTGGCGGACGCCAAGCGGGCCGAAGCGCAGGGCACGCTGACATTGGTCGAGGCCAAGCGCGCCGAACTGCAAGCCGCGGGCCAGCTTACCGCGACCAAGGAGGCCGAACTGAAGGCGGCAGAGTTGGGCGCGAAGGTCAAGCTGATCGAGGCCGATGCCGCCCGGCAGGCTGCCGTTAACGCTCGCGATCTGTTGGACGCCCAACAGCGCAACGCGGCAAGTTCCCGCGAGGCCGGTCAGGCCGCATCCGAGGGCGCTGCCGGCTTCGACGAGATGGCACGCTCTGCCCGCAACGCCGCGGATGGGGTGGACAAACTGACAGCCGCGGAGAAGGCGCTCGGCATCGTCAAGCGCCCGGTCAGCACGTCGACAGTCGATCACCGCACCCTCGCGCTGCAGAACGGCCTGACCGACGAGGGCGACATTGCGAAGTTCTCGGACGTGTACGGCAAGCGCCTGCAAGAGTCCGTCACGAACCTGAATCAGCGCCGCTCGCTGCTCGGCATCAGCACGCCGCAGTCCTACATGTTCGACTACGCCGGGGCGGTAGATGAGGCCAAGAGCCGCGCCCTCAACGACGTGCGCACCCGCGACCGCGGCACCACCGGAAACGCTGCACAGACCACTGCACCGGCGGGCCGGGCACCCGAAACCGGCAACACGCAGTACAGCGTGCATACCGTCGAAATCAAGCTGCCGGGTGGCACGCGCGGAGCCATTCAAACGGCGAGCGCGGCGGATTCCAACAATCTGGTCAGCTTGCTTGGCCAGTTGGGCACCGACATGCAGAGGGCGGCAATTTAGCAAATGCTAAACGAATGCCAAAGTTTGCTAAAGCACTGATTTACTGTGATATTGTGCATGACTCCCGCGATGGCCGATGGTAGTATGTGTGCTCGATCAACGGAAGGAGCACACATCATGCAAGTCAAAATTCACGCATTGGAACTGGCCGAGACGATCACCGGCGCACTCGGCCGGTATCTCACCCGCAAGTCTGCCGGTTACGAGTTACGGGCTGAGTTCGCGAGAGAAGATCGGATTCGCGCAGCGCAAGACGCGCTGTGGACCGCTGGCGGGTTGACCTGGGACGACGACCGCAAGGGGTTTGTGTTACGGGGTTGAGGGTTCGGGATTACGACTTGCTCATTTTCTTGTCCTTTTATTCGGGTGGAGTTTCGGGCAACCTATGACACGCTTTAATACGTGTCTAGAGCCAACAAACGGGGTTGAACATGACGAAATCAGATGCAGCAATAATGGATGCAAACGCGGCACAACCGGCAAGGGAGCAGGAGGATTTGTCGTACCTCTTAACCGCCTTTGCCCCCCTTCGGCAGTCCCGCGCAAACGATGCGCTAGCGCGCCGTGCGGCGGCACGTCTCGGCTTGAGAGCAGAGAAGAGCACGCGGCAACGCGGCACGCCGGACAATCACGGCGGTTTTCGACTGATCGACCCGGAGAAGGGCACCATTCTGGACGGCTCCAGGTACGACCTGTCTGCAGAGGGGCTAATCGCGAAGTGCGGGCAGCTACTTGCCGACGCGACCGCGCGAGCCCCGACACTCTTGATGCACTCGTGGCACTCCGGCGGGATGAGCGCGTTGGACCTTGCCGGAGTCGGGGAGCACATGCGAAGGGCACATTCCGAGGGGGAGGTTTCCGACGACCAGATGAAAGCAATATCTGCGCTGCTCAATGCCCTGAAGACGGTCGAGGAACACTCAAAGATGGCCGAGAAAGTCGGTATCGACTTATCGACTTGGGACTGGGAGGCTTGAGCCGTGGTGATTTCAGCGTACTGACGCGCTGTGGACCGCTGGCGGGTTGACCTGGGACGACGACCGCAAGGGGTTCGTGTTACGGGATTGAGGGTTCGGGGTTGCGACTTGCGATGAGCCGGCGAAAGCCGGCTTTTTGCATTGGGCGTCGCGGCTCCCGGTTGGCGCCTTCTCTGGCGCCTACACGACTTTTGCGAGTGGTTTTTAGCGGCTGAAAATCTGCTGTAAGTGCTTGATTTCTTTGGTGCTGCTGACCGGAATCGAACTGGTGACCTACTGATTACGAATCAGTTGCTCTACCAACTGAGCTACAGCAGCGAAGGGGACGCATTATGCCAGCCTCGGCGAACTGCCGCAATGTCGGCCGGGCCGCACAGCGTCGCTGAAGCAGCAGCCCCGACACAGAGTCGCCGACGCTGTTCGAACGTACCCGCTCGCCTCGGAGGCCCAAGCCTGTCATTGATCTGATGCGCAGCATCTCGCAATCTGCGGGCATACCTGCTCTGGAATGCACACTCTGCCTGCCTTGCGAGGCATGCAACGCCAAGGCCCAGTATCCAGGACAGAGCAATCGACTACGGAAGCGATTGCGCCTTGTTGCCGAGCTGCCGCTCCTGTCCGATGTCTCCACGGCTGGGCAATCGTAACGGCCCGCCTTCCATCGTAGAAACGCCGACCTCCATCGTCATCTCGCTCTTTACTGCCTGCCCTTCGATTTCTCCCGGCCGATATCTTGCGACATAAAAAGCCTTGACGACCAAACCCTCGACTTCAGTCGGCATGGTGGTCTCTAGCACCCGCACGCCATCAACCTTTCCCGCCGCATCGATGAACAGGCGGATGACCAGGCGCCCACGAAATCCGGCCTCGAGTGGCTCACGCAAGGCATCTTCGAGATCGTCGAGCAACACCGGTTGCCGGGTAAGTTGCTCAGGCGGAAAGTACTGCGGCAATGGCAGTGCACGCGCTGCCGGAGCCGGAACTTCACGCTCATTTTCATGCCCGGCGCCTTTGTCAGGAGGTGCCGGCATGTCCCTTGAAAGCCGAACCCACGGCTCGCTTGCAGCCGAGCCTTGAGCCGCTTGCCGAATCGGGGTTCGCACTGCAGTCTCGCTCCGTGGTTCGTCTGGCCCTCGGGCAGGCTCCAAGGCGATAGACCTCTTCAAGACCGCATCCACGCGAGCAACCGGCGGCACGGTGGCAGCCTGCAACCGACCCGCCCCGTCTAGCCGGAACGGCCCGAGCGATGACCAGGTCGGCAGCAACATCACCACATGCGCAAAAAGGGACACCGCCAGACAGGCCCTCAGCCGCCAGTACGCTGCTCTTGTTTCGAGCAAATCAGCCGCATGTCGGGAAGAAACTGCCACTCATCGTTCCATCATTGAAGGGGTTGTCGAGACGATTATAGGATGACCGCACTGTTAGAAAGGATCATTACGCACAGGGACTATCGTGATTTCCTGCACACGCCATCTGTTCCGCGATCTTGGTAAGCCAGCCCCGGCGCGCTCTTACGCGACGGGCTTCACGTTGATTGAGTTGATGGTCGCTATTGCGCTGCTGGCGATACTGCTCGGTCTCGCAGTACCGGATCTGCGCAGCTACCTGATCAACAACCGGCTCACGGCGCAGATCAACGACCTCGTCGCCGACATATCGCTGGCTCGCAGCGAGGCTGCGACACGTGGTGCGCGGGTCACGATCTGCACAAGCGCCGATCTCGAAACCTGCACCGGCGAAGGCGACGCGTGGCAGAGCGGGCGAATCGTGTTCGTGGATACCAATTCGAATGGCACGCGCGACGCTACAGAACAGATTCTGAAAAAAACCGATTCACTGGGCGGCTCAAGAACGCTGGTCGCAGCCGGCTTTTCCAATACGACCTATATCTCGTTTCGCCCCTACGGCGGCCTCGATCCGGCGACCGGAGGTTCTTTCCTCCTCTGCGATCCTGCGGTCCAGACTGGTCGCACGGTCATCGTCGCGGCAACGGGGCGACCGACCGCAAGCAAGGTCACGTGCCCCTGAGAAGCTCTCCATGACGACACCGTCTACATTGAATGGAATCAGCAGATCCGGGCAATCCGGCGCGACGCTGCTTGAAGTGTTGATTGCCATATTGATTCTGTCTTTCGGCCTCCTCGGGATGCTCGGACTGATCACCAACAGCCTGAAGCTCACGAGTTCGTCCAACTATCGGACCATTGCGGCCCAGCAGGCCTACAGCATGGCAGACACGCTGCGTAGCAACGTCCTCATCCTTGCGAAGTTCCAGAACCCCACCGGCGCCAGCACCACCAACTGCCTTAAGCAGGCCGGCTGCGATACAAACGCCATGTATGCCAATGACGTCCAGATGTGGTCTGCGCGCCTCGCGGCCATGCTGCCGCAAGGACGCGGAACCGTCTGCAGCGATGCCACGCCGAACGACGGCGATCCGGGCGATTGGGCGTGTGATGCAGTGGCAGCGAATCCTGCCGGCCCGTTCGTCGTGAAGGTCTGCTGGGTCGAAGGGCAAATCTGGCAGGTTTCGACCAACGAGGATGGGGACAAGGTCGCCACGTGGGACTGCGTGAGAACCAATCTGTGAGCCGCTCCATGACATTCCTGAAACCTTCTCGGCAATTCGGCTTTACGATCGTCGAATTGATGGTCGCGATGACCATCGGTCTTCTGATCGGTCTCGTAGTCTTCGCCGCCTACTCCTCCAGCATCGGGGCCCAGCGCGCACAGACGGATATATCGAGGCTCGAGGAATCGGCACGGTTCGGGTTCGATCTGTTGTCGCGTTCCATTCGGCGCGCAGGATTTCGCGACACCACATCAGCCTATCCGCTCAATTTCGTTGGTCATCGCGCACAGGAGTTCTGCTCCAGCGATCCGACGGGTGCCGAAATCCGCGCGACCAACAATGCAACCACCGTCGACCTTGGCGGAGGGGCCACTGAGACCGTGCTCAACAGCAGCGACACCATCACGGTCCGCTACTTCGGACAGGACAATCCCGCTCACACGGCTGCGGATGGTGTTGTGCTTGATTGCCTTGGCAATGCGGTTCGGCGCGGAGGAGGAAAGGCCGACGGTTCTCCAATTGAAGACACCATCTACGTGGCCGCAGATCCGGCAAACAACAACGAGCCTACATTGTTCTGCAAGACGGACAGTCCGGCCGCCGGCGTCAACAACAACCTTGCCCTGATCCCCGGCGTCGAGAGCATGCAACTTCTCTATGCCGAGGATACCGACGGAGACACGGTGGCCAACCGCTACGTGCCATCGAACAAGGTAACGTCGTGGGACGATGTCCGTGGTGTGCTGGTGTCGTTTGTGCTACGCACCCCGACTCAGACGGGCAGCGATCGCAGTTCCAAGACATTCAACCATTTCGGCGCCAACTACGACGCCACAGGGAACCAGGACAGTGCGGGGGGCGAATTCACCAGTCCGACAGCGACGGATGGACGCGTACGCCTGCAGTTCTCCAATTACATCTCGCTGCGCAACTTTTCAGTCTGCAAGTGAAGAACAACATGCGATCCCGTTACCTGATTACTGGCCGTGGCGTTGTCCTCGCCACCCAACGCGGCGCAGCACTGGTCGTTGCGCTGATCTTCCTGATCGTCCTGACGGTCATCGGCATTGGTGTCGTCGGCACGACGACCACCGAAGAAAAACTGGCCCGGAATTTCCGGGACCTCGATATCGCCTTTGCGGCGGCCGAGGCGGCGCTGCGTGACGCCGAAATCCGCATCAACGGATATTGGGACAAGCCAGCGAAGCCAGTGGACCCTTACGCCTTCAACACGACCTGCACCGACGGACTCTGCGACTGTACTTATGCCAAGTGCGATGCACTGGCGCCGATCCAGGATCGTTACTCCATGACTGAGGCACCAAGCGCGGAACTTGGAGCGGGCACCACCGGCACGCCGGCGATTGCCATGGTCGCCCAACAGCCGCGCTACTACATCGAGAACACCTGCGCCAAGATTCCAGGAGAGTCTGTCAGCAAACCGGGATGCTCGACCATTTACCGCATCACGTCGATCGGCTTTGGTCGACTCACTGCACAAACACTGCTGCAGGAAAACTACATCCCCTGATCTGATTTCTTGTCGGATGCATACGCGCTCGTATCGGAGAAGCATCATGAAAATCCACAAACGCCTCGCCGCATTGATCACGCTCTATTCCATCTGGCCAGGACTCGTTCTTGGCGGCACGCTTGCGGAGATTCCGCTGAATCTGCGCAGCAGCGTTCCGTCTAACGTGCTGTTTGATATCTCGGTTGAATGGCCAACTGCGATCACCGCCGCTTACAACGGGCAAGCCTATGTCAAGGCGAACCAATACGAGGGCCTCTTTGATCCCAATCTCTGCTATGACTACCCAGCCGACCACTTCGTGCCGGTCGCAACTGCTAGCAACCACGGATGTGGAGCCGGTCAATGGAGTGGCAATTTCCTGAATTGGTCCACGATGACCGGCCTCGATGCATTCCGCTATGCCACTACGGGCGGCAACCGATCGACCGATACCGCTACGCTCACGATTCTCGAGCGCACCTACATCAGCAACCAGGGCAACCTTTTCCCGGACAAAACCTTTAACCCGACGACCATACAGTTCGTTGGCGCAGCGCCATTTACGTTCAACACGACTTACACGATGGTGAACAAGGGCAAGGGCATTCAGATGACCTTGACCGGTACCGAAACGACCACGACGACTGCGCCGCAATCATTCAATGCAACCACGACCTGCAACGCGTCATGGTCAGGGACTTCACCGTATTGCAGTCAATTCAAGGCGACCGTCGACGGCACGACGCGCACCGGTACATGCACCACATGGACCGGAAACGGAACCAGTGGAAACCCATACAAGTGTACGGCATTCGGCAACTTCTCGACGATCAACGTTGCACCCACGTTCAATAGCACGACATGCGGAAACGTCGGGACGGCAGGCGGCAAATACGTCTGCCGCAACTATGACACCAAGTTCACTTACAACGTCACGAGCACGACGACGAATAACGTCAACAACACATACAACGTTCGCGTCGAGGCATGCAATAGCGGGTTGCCGCTGCGGGAGAACTGCCAGCAGTACGGTAGCGTTTACAAGCCGGTTGGCGAAATCCAGCGTAATGGCGAGAAGATGCGTTTCGGCGTCTTTGCCTACTACAACTCGACCGACATCGACAATGCGGTCATGCGTTCCAAGCTCAAGTACGTCGGCCCGCGCAAATACTCAGGCTCCCTTGGATTCGTGAACAATTCCAACAAGGAATGGAACCTCAATGACGGGACGTTCTACTCGAACCCAGATGAGACCGAAGCGACCTCATCTTGGGGAGGCGCCGTCAACAACTCGGGCGTCATCAACTACCTGAACAAGTTCGGGCGGCAAAGCGGCAGTTACAAGACCTACGACAACTTCGGCAAGATGTATTACGAGTCCTTGCGTTACCTGCGCAAGCTTCCGCCCACTCAGGCTTTCTACCAATATTCCTCGACCGCCAACAACGACGATTTTCCGGTAATCACGGACTGGTATCGCGACAACGACGATCCGATCCAGTACACCTGCCAGAAGAACTACATCATCGCGATGGGAGATCAGTTCACCCACTGCGACAAGCATGTTCCCGGCGGGAGCTTTGCAAGCTATGGTCCGGGACAGTGCGCGGCCACTGCCCGCCAACAGGCCGACCAAGGCAGTCTCGCCGATGCACCGGATCCGGGACCATCCGGAACAGATGCGGTGGCTCGACGAGCCGGAATGAACGCAACGCGGGATATCGGGATTATCGGGGGCCTTGAGAGTATTGCGAACATGGCGACGACGGGAACGGGCGCAGGCACTGCCGCGAGTTTCTACATGGCAGGCATGGCACATTGGGCCGCGATCACGGATATCCGTACCGATCTTGCCAACAACGTGCCATATCGCGATTCAAATGGCGCACCCGGTTTGAAGGGCCAGTCGGTAAAGACGTTCATCATCAACGTGGAGGAAAACGCATCCTTGGGCGTGAACTCCCAGTTCTGGTACGCCGCGAAATACGGCGGTGCCGAAAACTACGACCCCTCGACATATGCACCTTTGGATTGGTCGAAGAACGTCACGCACAACTCGTACAAATCGGACGGCTCCGTCAATCAGACCTTTACCGGAGCCTGGCCGAAATCGTTGTTACGCGCTGGCGATCCAGCAAGCATGATTGCGTCAATCAAGGAAGCCCTCGCCACCATCGACGGGGAAATCGGCACGAACTCGGCGCTATCGCAGTCCAGCGGTGACTTGCGCACTGGTGATGGGGCGTACATCTATCGCGCGATTTTCGACTCCAACCACTGGTCGGGCGACGTCCAAGCGTACAAGATCAACACGAATGGCACGATCGACTCCACACCGGTGTGGCAGGCAGCGTCTCTGCTCCCGACTCCGGGCAACCGTGTGATCATGAGCTTCAATGATGGATTGCTCGCGAACGGAGACGATGACACCGGTACGAACACCAGACGCGGAATCTCCTTCAATCCGACCAATTTCACGTCCGCTCTCTCGGGCCGACAGCAGGCGTTTCTGAACAAGGACGAGTTCGGAACATTGGACAACGAGGGCGCAAACCGGATGCGCTATCTTCGTGGAGAGTCGGGCAACGAAAAGCCCAATGGCTTGCAATGGCGTCCGCGCACCTGGACAACGAACGGTGTCACCACGACCAACCGTCTCGGCGACATCGTCAACTCGAACCCGCTCTATGTCGGTGCACCTGCACCGAACATGCCGGGCGAAGGCTACAACGACTTTGCTGCTGCCAAGAAGAATCGTAAGCCCGCCATCTACGTGGGTGCAAACGATGGAATGCTGCACGCATTCGATGCCAGCAAGCCGGGCACAACTGGCGCAACGCCTGGACAGGAGTTATTTGCATACATCCCGAGTGCCGTCTTTTCGCGTCTCAGCCAACTGACCTCGCCAGGATACAGCCACAAGTATTATGTGGATGGGAGCCCGACCGTCAGCGAAGCCTGCCTCGGAACTTGCGGCAGTTCGAGCGATTGGAGGACCGTGCTGGTGGGTGGTCTGAACGCGGGGGGGCAAGGCGTCTACGCGCTGAATGTTACTGACCCGGCTCAGTTCTCGACAGCCAATCCGACCGACATAGTGATGTGGGAATTCACCGATCGCGATGACCCCGATCTCGGCTACACCTTCAGCAAGCCAGTGATTCGCCTGATGAACAACGGGAAGTGGGCGGTGATCTTCGGCAACGGCTTCAATAGTACGGTAACCGATGGAAAGGTCGGCAACGGCCGGGCCTACCTTTACATTCTGCTGATCGATGGACCTGGGGCCGGCAACAAGTGGGTCAAGGATACAAACTACTTCAAGATTGAACTCAAATCGCCTGACGAATCCACGCCCTTGTTGTTCCCGACCACACCACTGAGCGACCCTCACACAAACGGCCTGGCGTCTGTTGCCGCTGTCGACAGCGACCTGAACGGCACGGCAGATTCGATCTATGCCGGGGATCTTCAGGGCAACATCTGGAAGATTGACGTGACGGACACCAGCCCAAACAACTGGGTACCCGCATTCGGATCAGCCAGTTCCCCGGATCCGTTGTTTGCAGCCAAGTACAAGGATGCGACGAATACCGACATCAAGCAGCCGATTACGACCGGCATCGAGGTTTCCCCGCACCCATTCGGCGGCTACATGGTGCTTTTCGGAACGGGGTCATACATTAACTCCTCGGACAATCTGGGGCCGTTCAAAGTCGATTCCATGTTCGGTATCTGGGACAAGGAAGACGAAGCAGGAACCCGGGTAACAAGTCGCGACAAACTTCAGAAGCAGAAAGTCATCGAAACGCTGACCGACGCGGGAACGGAGTACTTGTTCCTTTCTGGATGCAAACCAAATTACACCGACGCCGATGTTGAGTCCAATGAGCAGGCCGGTCTCTGTCCGGCCGATATCGCGGGGACTGAACCCGACCTTGGCTGGGTATTTGACCTGCCGGACAGCGGTGAGCGCACGACGTCCGAACTGCCCATGCTTCGGGGAGGTATCCTGACCTTCACGACGCTGACCCCATCCGACGATCCTTGCACGGGAAACACTGTCGGACGCTTGTATTACCTCGACTACCTGAGCGGAGGAGTTTCCAGTCCCGGAGTGATGGATATAAACGGCGATGGCAAGATCGATGCAGCGGACAAATTTGATCTAACGGTCATTCCGGATGGCCCGGACGGGCCGGTCAAGCAACCCCCTTCTGGGGTCAAACTTGACGGTGGCGCAACGGACAACCCGACAGGGTTCTACCTCCCGCGCCTGCAGACGGAGAACGCTACCGATCGTGCTTGTCCAGATTTCATTCCTGGATGGGGATGCCCGTCGGAACTGGCACCGCAGCGGAATTGCCGTCGTTGGGTACAGGACGTAATATCCGAGGAAGCACTCCGCGAGACACTTACCGCTGGCGGGACCGGTCTCGACACCCGGAAGGTTTGTCTGCCGGGCAAGGCGGGACGCCTCACGTGGCGCCAATTGGCGAAGTAAGCTGTTTGCAATGAAAGCCAAGGACATGCATACCCGAGGATTCACTTTGATCGAACTGATGGTCGTCGTTGCGATCGTGGGAATCCTCGCCGCGCTCGCCTATCCGTCGTATCAGGAGTACGTACGACGGGGTAATCGCGCAGAGGCGCGCGCGACAATGTTGGATCTTGCGCAGATGCAGGAGCGCTATTTCTCGTCGAACAACGCGTACCTGGCTGTAGCTGCCGCCCCTGCTGCACCGCCCGCGGGTTGGAAGAACTGGTCGGGATCGGAGGGCGCACGCAAGTACAACATCGGCGTCGCCATTGTCGCAGCCGACGGCAGCGTTTCGCCACCAATTCCCGCAAGTTTCACGATCACCGCGACACCTGCGGACGGTTACGCCGACCCGAAATGTTCGACACTGACCTTGGACAACCTCGGAACCAAGGTCGGCACGCCAACCGGCGCTGCCTATTGCTGGAAGTAGTCAGCCAGCGGCGTCAGGAATGGGGTCTGCGCTGGGGATAGTCCTTCCTCAGCGCAGAACGGTCGCTCCGGAATTCTCGCTAGCAAGCCCTTTCGGCAGCGGAAATACGACGTTCTCCAGCGCACCATCGAGTGTCCGCACGGACGCGGCACCCAACATCCTTAGACGTTCGATCACCGCGCTCACCAGCACCTCGGGCGCAGAGGCGCCTGCAGTCACGCCGACCCGTTGTCGACCTTGGATCCACCCTGGATCGACCTCATCGGCATTGTCGACAAGATAGGCCGGCACACCGCGCAAGGTGGCAACCTCCCGCAAGCGATTCGAGTTCGAACTGTTCGGCGAACCGACGACGATGACGACGTCGCACTGCGGCGCCATGAATTTGACGGCATCCTGCCGATTCTGGGTCGCGTAGCAGATGTCGTCCTTCTTCGGACCGACGATCTCGGGAAACCGAGCCCTGAGCGCGGCAACGATCTGAGCCGCATCGTCTACCGACAGTGTCGTCTGGGTGACATAGGCCAGCTTCCGCGGATCAGCCACCGATATCTTGTCGACGGCGGCGACGCTCTCGACGAGATGGATGCCATCCTTTACTTGGCCCATCGTGCCCTCGACCTCCGGGTGACCCTTGTGGCCTATCATCACGATCTCGCGTCCGGCTTCGCGCATGCGCTGAACCTCGACATGCACCTTGGTAACGAGCGGACAGGTTGCATCGAACACGCGCAGACCGCGCGCCTCCGCGTCCTCACGCACACGCTGCGGCACGCCGTGGGCGCTGAAGATCAAGGTGCTGCCCGACGGCACGTCGGCCAGATCCTCGATGAAAACGGCGCCCTTTGCACGCAAGTCGTCTACAACGAACTTGTTGTGGACGACCTCGTGGCGCACATAGATCGGCGCGCCGTAGATCTGCAAAGCGCGTTCGACGATCTCGATCGCGCGCTCGACGCCGGCACAGAATCCGCGAGGATTGGCAAGAAGCACTTCCATGATTGAATCCTAAACGATTCCGATGATTTCGACCTCGAACCGAATTGCCTTGCCGGCAAGCGGATGGTTGAAGTCGACCATCGCGGCACCGTCGCGCACCTGCCGCACGAGCCCGGCATACTTTGCGCCTTCGGGGCCGGTGAACTCGATCATCGACATCTCTTCTGGCTGCGCATCCGCGGGAAACGCGGAGAGCGGCACGCGCTCCAGCAACTGCGGATTGTGGGGGCCAAATGCCGCACCGGGTTCCAGCACGAACTCGCGCCGCTCGCCGACCGGCAAGCCGTTCAGACACTGCTCGAGCGTCGGCGCAAGTTCACCGTTGCCAAGTCTCAGCGTGGCCGGATTGCCGCCAAAGGTCGTGATCAACTCCTCGCCGTCTGGAAGTGCCATGCGGTAATGCAGGGTCACCAGGCTGTCGGGTTGAACGGATTGCGTCATTGCGTCATCTCCTTGGAAATCTCCTGCTTGCGCGCATCCTGCGTGCCATGACGAAACTGGTCCCACAGCATCAACGCAACACCGACGCTGATCGCGGAATCGGCAACGTTGAACGCCGGAAAGCCGTGCCGCCCGAGGTGGAAATACAAGAAATCGATCACCGCACCGAACAGCATGCGGTCGATCACGTTGCCGATCGCGCCACCGATGATCAGGGCGAACGAGAGCGGCAGCAAGGTTTCGTTCGCGTGCCGGCGCAACAAGACCGCGAGCCACGTCGACACACCGACCGCGAGGAGCGTGAATAACCAACGCTGCCAACCGTCGTGATGCGCGAGAAAGCTGAAAGCCGCACCGGGGTTATAGACCAGGACGAGATCGAAGAACGGCGTGATCGCGATCGAATCGCCGACACTCATCGCATGTGTGATCGCGAACTTGGTCGCCTGATCGAGCACGATCACCAGCAGCGACAACCCGATCCAGCCGACGTATCTAGGCATGCTGGCGCGGCTCGCCTTGGCCGTAGAGATTGGTCACACAGCGCCCGCAAAGCTCGGGATGCGCAGCATCCGACCCGACATCGCTGCGGTAGTGCCAGCAGCGTGCGCACTTCGAATGGCCGCTCGGTGTCGCGACGATCGCGGCGGCACTATCGTCGGCCACACGTATCAATGTCGCCCTTGAACTGATCAGCACGAAGCGTAGATCATCGCCAATCGATTGCAGCAACTCGTAAGTCTCGCCGGCCGCGTGGATCTCGACCTCCGCCTGCAGGGACGAGCCGACGACACCTTCGGTGCGCCGGGCTTCGATCACCTTCATCGCTTCGCCGCGCACGGTACGGATGCGCGCCCACTGCTGGAGAAGCGTTTTTTCGTCGCCGACTGTCGGCAGCGAGTGGAACGTGTGCAGCATCACGCTATCGCCCTCATCCTTCGACAGCAACATCCAAATCTCCTCCGCGGTGAAAGAGAGGATCGGCGCCATCAGTCGCGTGAATGATTGCAGGATGTGCCACAACGCGCTCTGTGCGGCACGCCGTGCCGGCGAGTTCGCGGCGGTTGTGTATAGGCGATCCTTAAGGATGTCGAGATAGAACGCACCGAGATCCTCCGAACAGAAGCCCTGGAGAGCCTGAACCACCTTGTGGAATTCGTAACGCGCGTAGTCCGCTTCGCACTGCACCTGAAGCTGGCGCGTCAGGGCCAGGGCATAGCGGTCGATGGTCAGCCAGCGGTTCGGTGGCAAGAGTTGCGTTGCCGGGTCGAAATCCGCCGTATTCGCGAGCAGGAATCGCAAGGTATTGCGAATGCGCCGGTAGGCTTCGACCACGCGCTTGAGGATCTCGTCCGAGATCGACAGCTCGCCGGAATAGTCGGTCGCGGCCACCCACAGACGCAGGATCTCGGCACCCAGGGTATCCGACACCTTCTGGGGCGCGATGACGTTGCCCTTGGATTTCGACATCTTGTGGCCCGAGCCATCCACCACGAAACCGTGTGTGAGCAAACCGTCGTAAGGCGCGCGTCCGTCGATCGCACAGCCGGTCAGCAGGCTGGAATGGAACCAGCCGCGGTGCTGGTCGGAGCCCTCGAGGTACAGGTCGGCTGGGTAGGCGTATTCACCCTCGTGCTCCGCGTTTTCCTGGCGGCCGCGCAGCACGCTCCAGTGCGTGGTGCCCGAATCGAACCATACGTCGAGCGTATCGCGGATCTTCTCGTATTGCGCTGCCTCGGCGCCCAGCAGATCGGCCGCATCAAGCTTGAACCAGGCCTCGATGCCCTCCTTCTCCACACGCTGCGCAACCTGTTCCAGCAGTTCGGCGGTACGCGGATGCAGATCCCCGGTTTCCCGATGCAGGAAGAACGGAATCGGCACACCCCAATTGCGCTGGCGCGAGATGCACCAGTCAGGCCGGTTGGAAATCATCGCCTGCAGCCGGGCCTGGCCCCATGCCGGGAAGAATTTCGTCGCCTCGACGGCCGCCAGCGCCTTGTTGCGCAGCGTGCCGCCCGCGGCATCGATGTCCATGCCGACGAACCACTGCGACGTCGCGCGATAGATCAGCGGCGTCTTGTGGCGCCAGCAGTGCATGTAGCTGTGTGTGATCTCCGAATGCGCGAACAGACAGCCGACCTCGCGCAGCTTTTCGACGATGACCGGATTCGCCTTCCACACGTTCATGCCGCCGAAGAACGGAAGTGATTCCGCAAACACGCCGTTGCCCATCACCGGGTTGATGATGGCCTCGGTCTTCATGCCATAGCGATGGGCGGAATTGAAGTCATCGACGCCATAAGCCGGCGCGCAATGCACAATGCCCGTGCCGGCGTCGAGACCGACGTAGTCCGCCAGGTACACCGGCGATTCGCGGTCGTAGAACGGATGCCGGAAACGCATGCCTTCGAGAGCCTCGCCGGGGCTGGTTCCCAAGGCAGGACCCTGCAATCCGTGGCGCGCCAGCGTCGACTCGCGCAACTCGGTCGCGACGATGATCATGCCGCGCCCGGTATCGACCAGCGCGTACTCGAATTCCGGATGCAGGTTGAGCGCCTGATTGGACGGAATCGTCCATGGCGTCGTGGTCCAGATCACCGCATACACCGGCTTGTCTGGCAGGGTCGCCAGACCGAATGCCCTGGCCAGACGGTCGCGCTCCGCGTCGGCAAGCGGAAACCCCACGTCGATCGCGGGCGACTTCTTGTCCTGGTATTCGACTTCCGCTTCGGCGAGCGCAGAACCGCAATCGAAGCACCAGTTCACCGGCTTGAGACCCTTGAACACGAAACCGGCCTCGAACATGCGACCGAGCGCGCGAATCTCGTCCGCCTCGGTCTGGAAGTTCATCGTCAGGTAGGGCTTGTCCCAGTCGCCGAGCACGCCCAGGCGGATGAAATCCCGCTTCTGCCGCTCGATCTGCTCGGCCGCGTAAGCGCGGCAAAGCTCGCGCGCCGTGTCCGCGCCCAGGCCTTTGCCGTGCGTCTTCTCGATCTGGTGCTCGATCGGCAGGCCATGGCAGTCCCAGCCAGGCACATAGGGCGCATCGAATCCGGCCAGCGTTTTCGAGCGGACGATGATGTCCTTGAGGATCTTGTTGACCGCGTGGCCGATGTGGATGTCGCCGTTCGCGTAGGGCGGTCCGTCGTGCAGCACGAAGCGCGGGCGCCCCTTCGCCGCGGCTCGGATCTTCTGGTACAGCTTGCGCTGTTGCCATTGCTGCACCCAACCCGGCTCGCGCTTGGCGAGGTCGCCGCGCATCGGGAAGGGGGTATCCGGAAGGTTGAGGGTCTGTCGATAGTCGGTCATGACAATTGGCTGAGAAAGTTTCGCGCCTGCGCGCAGTCGCGGGAAATCTGGGCGGTCAGCGCGTCGAGCGAATCGTACTTCGCCTCGTCGCGCAGCTTGTGAAGGAAGTTCACGCGAAGGTGGGCGTCGTAGAGCTCGCGGTCGAAATCGAACAGATGCACTTCCAGGTGGAATCGTCCATCGCCCTCCACCGTCGGCCGCAGGCCGAGGCTGGCCACCCCGGGCAGCGGTTGCGCATCGATGCCCTCCACCGTCACGGCGAATATGCCGGCGAGCGCCAGGCGAATGCGCTTCAACTGGATGTTCGCGGTCGGGAAACCGAGCTTGCGCCCAAGCTTGTTGCCATGGACGACACGCCCCGCTATCGAATACGGCCGTCCGAGCAGGCGCGCGGCATGCGCCATGTCGCCCTGCGCCAGCAGGCGGCGGATTGCCGAACTCGACGCCCGCTCCTCGCCGACCATCACGGTGCGCATGGCTTCGACGACGAAGCGATGTTCGGCGCCCGCCTGCTGCAATTGCGCGAAGTCGCCGCGTCGCCCCTTGCCGTAGCGAAAGTCGTCGCCGATGATCAGGTGGCGCGTCGAAAGCCCGTGCGCCAGCACGCCCTCGACGAAATCCTCAGCCGACAATCCGGCAAACCGCGCATTGAAGCGGCAGATGTACAGGTGATCGACGCCCTGCCCGTCGAGCAACAGCATCTTCTCGCGCAGGCTGGTCAGCCGCGCTGGAGCGGATTCCGGCGCAAAGAACTCGCGAGGATGCGGCTCGAAGGTCAGCACCGCGGCCGGCAAGGCCACACGTCGCGCGACCGCCCTGAGTTCGGCAAGCAGCGCCTGATGGCCGAGATGCACGCCATCGAAGTTGCCGATGGTCAGCACGCACGACTGCGTTGCGCGTTCGGGAATGCCGCGAAAGACCTGCATGACTGGAATCGGGTGGGCCAAGAAACTGCGTGAAAACCGCGAATTATACCGGTCCGTGCAGCACTGCCGGCGCCGTTGGGCCGGACTCAATCGAGGGAGGCGAGCTTGGACTTGGCCAGCGGCGGATTCTTTGCCAGATAGCGCTTGATGCCACGCAGGATGGCATCGGCCATCTTGTCCTGGTAGGCGTCGTCGTTCAGGCGCTTCTCCTCGTCCGGATTGCTGATGAAGGCCGTCTCGACGAGGATCGACGGGATGTCCGGCGCCTTGAGCACGGCGAAGCCGGCCTGCTCGACATCGGCCTTGTGCAGGGCGTTGATCTGCCCGAGTTCGGTGAGCACGGCCTTGCCGAGTTTGAGGCTGTCGTTGATCGTGGCCGTCTGCGACAGATCCAGCAGGGTTCGTGCGAGCAGCGGGTCGCGATTCTCGAAGTTCACGCCGCCGATCAGGTCGGCCTCGTTTTCCTTTTGCGCCAGCCAGCGCGCCGCGGAACTCGAGGCGCCGCGCTCGGACAGCGCAAACACGGACGAACCCCGTGCCGTGGGCTTGACGAACGCATCGGCATGGATCGAGACGAACAGGTCGGCCTGCAGCCGGCGCGCCTTGCTCACGCGCTGATACAGCGGCACGAAGAAATCGGCGTCGCGCGTCATCGCGACGCGCATGTTGGGCTGGCTCTCGATCTTGGCCTTGAGGCGTCGCGCAACCTCCAGCGTCACATTTTTCTCGTGGCTGCCACCGCGGCCCACGGCCCCGGGATCCTCCCCGCCATGCCCCGGATCGAGCACAATGGTCACCAGCCGCGTCACGTTGTCGTCCGCGCGCGGTTTGAGCTTGCGTTCGGGTTTGGCTTCCCCCTTGCTCTCTTGCGCCTGTTCCGGCTTGTCTTCCGCCCTTTCGATCCGTTCGGTCAATGCCGGCTTGTCGTCCACGGGCGGCTTCGCCTCGGCCGTCCCTTGGGCGGCGTCGGATGGTGTGCCCTTCTCCAGCAAGGCAAGCAGCGGATCGACGGGCACGGCAGGAAACAGGTCGATGACCAGCCGGTGGCCGTAGTTTCCGATCGGCTTGAGCGTGAAGATCTGCGGCCGGATCTCCTGCTTGAGTTCGACGACGATGCGCACCACGCCCGGCTTGAAGCGGCCGGCGCGGATCAGCTTGATGTAGGGGTCGGACTCGGCGATCTTGTTCGGCAGGCTGCCCAGCACGCTGTTGAATTCGACGCCTTCGAGATCGACCACCAGACGCTCAGGGTTCTTGACGATGAGGTGCGAGAACACCGGCAGGGCATCGCCTTCCAGCGTGACGCGCGTGTAATCCTCGGCTGGCCACACGCGAACCGCAAAAAGACTCGGCGCCGCAGCGAAACCGGCCGGGCTGAGCAGCAGCGTGAAGCCGGCCCCGGCGTACTTCAGGAAGTCGCGGCGGACGAATCCGGCCCGCCGGACAGCGTCGTCCGGAGCGCGCTCAGACATGGAATACCTTCCCTGGAAGCCGCATGGATACTGGCTCTCCGACCTGCTCCTTCGACGCGAAGCGTGATTTCGAGGTCGGCCGCAGGCAGCCAGGGAAGCGCCCGCCCCGGCCATTCAACCAGCCGGATGCTGTCGCCGGAGAAATATTCGTCCAAACCCGCATCGAGAAATTCGCCTGGATCGGTCAACCGATAGAAATCAAAGTGATACAAGTTTATCTTAGAAATAGCATAAAGCTCAACGAGGGTATATGTCGGACTCTTGACATTTCCGGTGTATCCGAGCGCGCGCAGCAGTCCGCGCGTCAGCGTGGTCTTGCCGGCACCGAGGTCGCCCTCGAGCCAGATCGTGAGTTGCGCCGGCAGCACGCGCGCAATCGCTGCGCCGAGCGCCAGCGTGGCCGCCTCGTCGGGCAAGTGCAGCAATACATCGGCCTCGGTATGATCGGCAGCATGGGACACGCGGAAATCTCCGACTGGGGCGCACTCGCGGCGCGCATCAAGGACTGGGGCCGGGAACTCGGTTTCGATGCGATCGGCATCGGCGGCATCGACCTGCCCGAAGCGGAACAAGGCCTGGCCGACTGGCTCGCGGCGGGCTTTCACGGCGAGATGGATTATATGGCACGCCACGGCACGCGCCGGAGCCGCCCCGCCGAACTTGTGCCGGGTACGCTGCGCGTGATCAGTGCGCGCATGAACTATCGGCCCGAAGCCGCCGACGCCGCGGCGAACCTGGCCGACGCGACGCGCGCCTACCTATCCCGCTACGCACTCGGTCGCGATTACCACAAGGTTATTCGCGCGCGACTGCAAAAACTCGCCGAGCGCATCGAATCCGAAACCGGGCCATTCATACATCGCGTATTCACCGACTCCGCGCCGGTCATGGAAGTGGCGATCGCCAGCGGCGCCGGTCTTGGCTGGCGCGGCAAGCACACGCTGCTCCTTACGCGCGAGGCCGGGTCGTGGTTCTTTCTCGGCGAGATTCTCGTCGGCCTGCCGCTGCCGCTCGATGAACCGGTCAGCGACCATTGCGGCACCTGCCGCCGCTGCCTCGACGTCTGCCCGACCGGCGCCATCGTCGCGCCGTATCAGGTGGATGCGCGGCGCTGCATCTCCTACCTGACCATCGAACTCAAGGGAAGCATTCCGGCCGGGCTGCGCCCGCTGATCGGCAACCGCGTCTACGGCTGCGACGACTGCCAGATCCACTGCCCGTGGAATCGCGATGCGCCCATCACGCGGGAAACGGATTTTGCGGTCCGCCATGGCCTGGATCGCGCCACGCTGGTGGACCTGTTCGGCTGGACGCAGCAGGCGTTCGAATCGCGCATGGCCGGCAGCGCCATCCTGCGCATCGGCTACGAGCGTTGGCTGCGCAATCTCGCCGTAGGTCTGGGCAATGCGCCGACTTCATCGCAAGTCGTCGATGCACTGCGCACTCGGCAGGAGGATTCGTCAGCGCTGGTGCGGGAACACGTGGAGTGGGCACTCGCACGGCACGCGGCATAACGAAAATGCCATAGGCGCGCAGCGCGGTGTCAGCGTTTGCGCCAAGTCAAACAGCGTTGCCGCAATTCATACGAGCATCACGGCAATCGTTCGCCGCACGGATTTTTGCTTCGTGTCAAAATCCGCCCGGCGATAGAGCAAAGCGATGGAGCGAGAGCAGTTACAACAACAACAGCAGTCCAGACATCAACCTACCGACCAATTCTGGAGAATGAAGATGTTCCAAGTCCGTAGTCTGCTCCTCGCATCGACCCTGGCAATCGGCGCACAGGTAGCGCTGGCCGATGCCAAACTCGACGACAGCATGAAACAGCTCGCCGCGCGCAGCGGCTGCACCGCCTGCCACAGCATCGAGGCGGGCAACACCGGCCCCGACGGCATGGCACCGATCGGACCGGCGTGGAAGGACGTTGCCGAACGCTACCGCGGCGACAAGACCGCCGGCAAAACCCTGACCAAGACCGTGCTCGAGGGCAACAACCCCTACCGCAGCCACTGGAAAGGCCAGGTCAGCGGCGTTGCCATGCCACCCAATGCCGTGGCGATCAAGGAAGCCGATGCCCGCAAGCTGGTCGACTGGATCCTCGCGCTGAAGAAGTAGCAACGCAGCCGCCACGCCGCGTTTCCCGAGACGGCCTGCCGCGCGACATGCGCGGCAGGCCGTTCTCGTTTCGGGTTACGGCTGAGGCGAACTGTTCGGGCGGACAGCCGGCACGGTGCCTGAAACTTCGCCTTTGGTGACCGTTTGCCGGCGAACACCCCGGTCGGACGCGCAACGGCATGGCCCAGAGACGCATGGATCGGACATCTTCAGCCCGCCTGCCCTGCGGGCCGCGTGGAATGACGCAGGTGGCGGTGGCTGCCCGGGGAGCGCCATTCCATGCGGATCGTGGCATGGCTGCCGCGCGGCATCGCTTTGTTTGGAGCGATCGAATCGCGCATGACGTCGATGCGGGCACACCATCCTGCGCAAAGCCATCGCGAACTCCGCGGAAGTGGCAGGCACCTTGCCCGCGCCGCACCGCAGAACGATCTCGATCGACTACTGCGTCTGGGCTGCCCGGCTCAGGCCGCGCCGGTCGCCACGGGTCGCGTCGGGTCGGCGCACCACTCGCTCCAGGAACCTGCGTAGAGCCGCGACCCGGCCATGCCGGCGAGTTCCATCGCGAGCATGTTGTGGCAGGCGGTCACGCCGGACCCGCACTGGTGGATCACCTTGCCCGGGTCGGATCCGCGCAGCGCGGCGGCGAACTCCGCGCGCAGCATATCGACGGCCCTGAAGCGGAGGTCGGAGCCGAGGTTGTCGCGGAAGAACCGGTTGCGCGCGCCGGGTATGTGACCGCCGACCGGATCGAGCATCTCGTTCTCGCCGCGAAAACGGTCGGGGGCACGCGCATCGATCAGCACCATGTCGCGGCCCTTCAGCCCCTGCGCCACCTCGTCGGCGGTCACGGCAACCCAGCCTTCGTGCGGCACGAACGTCGTCGGCACGACCTGCACCGCGTCGCGCGACATCGCCATGCCATCCGAGAGCCAAGCCTGCAGCCCGCCGTCGAGCACCGCCACGCGTTCGTGGCCAAGCCAGCGCATCATCCACCACAGGCGCGCCGCGAACATACCGCCGGCATCGTCGTAGGCGACCACCTGCGTGGAACCGCCAACGCCAAGCTCGCCGAGGCGTGCCGCGAAGGCGCTGCGGTCAGGCAGAGGATGCCGACCGTTGCGGCCGGTCTTGGGCCCGGAAAGGTCGCGGTCGAGATGAACGAACTGGGCGCCCGGAATGTGGCCTTCCGCGAAAGCCAGTTCGCCGAAGGCCGGATTGGTCAGATCATGCCGGCAGTCGAAGATGCGCCACTGCGGATCGCCGAGATGGGCGGCCAGCTCGCGCGCCGTGATCAGCGGCGTGGATGCCGTCACGTTGCCGCTTCCGCTTCGTCGAGCCAGTTGCGCGCCTCGGCCTCGTCCTCGAACACGCGCAGGTCGGCGTCAACCGTCGCCTGCGTCAGCCATGCGCTCCAGCGCACCCACTGGCTGCCGGTCAGCACCGCGATGCGATCGAAGTCGTTGGCGTGCGCACGCGAGAACTTGATTTCCTCCCATGCCACATCGAGCGTGAAGTTCGCCATTTCGCGCAGGTCGAACAGCAGGCTCACCGGCCCTTCGAACTTCACCTTGAAGTTGACCAGTTCTTCGAATTCCCTGTAGTCGGCAAGCGTGAATTCGCCGAACACGGCGACCGTGACGAGATGCGTTTTGTGATCGGTGACGATCATGGCGTACTCCGTGTTTGAATTCTGCAACTCACTATATCCCGCACGACCGGCCGCATCAATCGGGCTCGGCAGCGCTCGACTTCGACCGATTCGAAGCGATCAGCCCGCTTGCCGCGATCAGCCCGATCGCGAGCCAGGACAACGCATCGAGCGCGTCACTCCAGATCAGCCAGCCGAACAGGCTGGAGAACACGACCGTGGAATACCCGAGCGTCGCCGACAGCAGGGTCCGGCCGCGCGAATACGAACGCGTCATGGCAAGCTGGGCAAGGCCGCCGAAGGCGCCGACGCCGAACAGCAGCAGGCCGCCGTGGAAATCGATGGCATGCATTGCACCCGACAAGGCCCACGGCAAGCCCGCCACGGTGCAGATGGTCGAGAACCAGAACACCGTGCGCCAATCCGGCTCGCCCAGCGCGCCGAGCTGGCGCACGTTGTAGATGGCGACCCCGGCCATCGCGCCGGACAATGTACCCATCAACGCACCGAACCATTGCTCGCCGCTGAATGCAGGACGCAGCAGCACGGCGATGCCGGCGAATCCGAGCACCAGCGCGAACATCACGCCTGCCGGCGGCAGGCGGCGCGCGAGCACCGCCAGGATCAGCGCAAACCAGAGCGGCGAAGTGTAGTTGAGCGTTACAGCCGTTGGCAGGGCGAGGGTTGCGATCGCATGGAAGTACAGCATCAGCGCGATCGTGCCCGAGATACCGCGTTGCAATTGCTGGCGCGCATGCGGCGTGCGCAGCGACCACCCCCGCCATCGCGCGAACAGCCAGATCATCAACATGGAGACGAGGCCGCGGTAGAACGCAAGCTCGCCCGCCGTGTAGCGTTCGGCGCCGAGCTTCACGCACACGCCCATCGACGCGAACAGCAGGCCGGCGACCAGCATCCAGAGCGACTGGCGGCGGCTTGTCATGCGTGCGTGGGCCGGTTGGGCATCGTGAGCGCGATTCGGATCGGGTTGTCGGTCCCGGGCGGCGGCCAAAAACAAAGGGGAGCTTGGCTCCCCTTTGCCGGGTCGAAAACCGGAAGGATGTTACAGATGCGGCGCCATGTTGCGTCGGTACCACTCGTGGAAATGCTGCATGCCGTCCTCCATCGGAGACTGGTAAGGCCCGACCTCTGACGTACCCAGTTTGTGCAGGGCAAGGCGGCCCCGATCCATGCGCTCGCCGATCTCGTCGTCCTCGATCGCGGTCTCCATGTAGGCGGCCTGCTCGGCATCGACGAAGTCCGGCTCGAACAGCGCGATGTCCTCGGGGTAATAGAACTCGACCACGTTCATCGTCTTGTTCAGCGAGACCGGTTGCAGCGTGCTGACGACCAGTACGTGCGGATACCACTCGACCATGATGTTCGGGTAGTAGGTCAGCCAGATCGCACCGTGGGGCGGAATCTCGCCGCCGTAGTACTCGAGCACGGCCTTGTGCCAGCGGTCGTACGTCGGCGTGCCGGCGCGCGCCAGCCGGTTGTTGATGCCCACACGCTGCACCGAGTACTGTTCGCCGAACTGCCATGAAAGGTCGTCGCAGGTGACGAACCTGCCGAGCCCCGGATGGAAGGGTTCGACGTGGTAGTCCTCGAGATACACCTCGATGAAGGTCTTCCAGTTGTAGTTGCACTCGTGCATCACGACCTTGTGCAACTGATAACCGGTGAAGTCGAGGTCGCGCGCCACCTGCATGCCGGCGAGATCGCTCTGCGGATCCCGCGGCCCGCGGAAAAGCAGGCCGTTCCAGTTCTGCAGGCGTTGCTTGTTCAGATGCAGGCACGGGTTCTGCGGAAAGTGCGGCGCTCCCAGCAACTCGCCCTGCTTGCCGTACGTCCAGCGGTGCACCGGGCAGACGATGTTGGTCGCCTTTCCCGCACCCTGCAGCATGATCGCCTGGCGGTGGCGGCAGATGTTCGACATCAGATCCACGCCATCCTCGCGCCGGATCAGCATTTTCGCGTGATCCATCCATTCGAGGGTGTGGTAGCTGTCGACTTCGGGCACCATCAGCGCGTGGCCGACGTACCCCGGACCGCCATCGAAGAGAAGTCGTTTCTCCAGTTCGAAACGCTGTTCATCGAAATACCAGGAAACCGGCAACTGCGAGGCAGCTGGCGCGAGATGCGCATCGGACTGGATATCAGACATAATCCCCAACCTCCAATAGAAATCACCGAAAGCCGGAAACCATCCGGGAGATAACGATTTGCCCTGTTGCCGGACCCTTCGTCGGGGGACCAATCGCAACGGGGACGGGGATTCTACCCCCTCCCCGGTTTGACCGGTAGCACGAAAATCGGCTATTTTTCGCGTTTAGCCGTCCTCGCCCTTCCCATGGCCAAGTCGCCACCCGCCCCCCCTGTCGTTACCGAATCCTTCGAGTCCGCAATGAGCGAGCTGGAAAGCATCGTGCAGGGCATGGAAGGCGGCAAGCTCACCCTCGAACAGTCGCTCGCTGCCTATCAGCGGGGGGCAGATCTCCTTCGCTTCTGTCAGGAGACGCTGGCCGCCGCCGAACAGAAGGTACAGGTACTCGAAGCCGGCGTGCTCAAGGATCTGCCGCGAAGCGGCGCAAGCTCCGCAAATTAGCCAGCCTGTCGCGCAGATGAGTTCGCAATCCTTTCCGCAATGGATGGCAGACATCCAGGCCCGCGTCGAGCATGCGCTGGAACGTTGCCTCCCGCCGTCCGACGTCGCGCCAACGCGGCTGCATCAGGCTATGCGCTACAGCGTGCTCGGCGGCGGCAAGCGCGTGCGCCCGCTGCTCGCTTTCGCGGCGGGCGAGCTTGCGAAAGCCGACCCCCTTCGACTGGAAACTGTCGCCTGCGCGGTGGAACTGATCCACGCATACTCGCTGGTACACGACGACCTGCCCTGCATGGATGACGACAGCATGCGACGCGGAAAGCCGACGACGCACGTCGAGTACGACGAGGCAACCGCCCTGCTCGTCGGTGACAGCCTGCAGACACTGGCCTTCGGCGTGCTCGCCGAAGGCCGCCTGTGCGACGATCCGGCGCGACAGATGGAACTCGTCTCGCTGCTCGCTCGCGCGTCCGGTTCGCGCGGGATGGCAGGCGGCCAGGCGATCGATCTCGACGCCGTCGGCAAGCCCCTCTCCGTCGAAGAACTCGAGTTTATGCACATCCACAAGACCGGCGCGCTAATCCGGTCGGCGGTACAGCTGGGCGCGGCCTGCGGCAATGTCGACGCGGACGGACAGGACCGCCTCGACCATTTCGGAAAGCGTGCAGGCCTGCTGTTCCAGGTGGTAGACGACATCCTCGATGCCGAAGCAGACTCCGCGACGCTCGGCAAGACGGCCGGCAAGGACGCCGCGCAGAACAAACCCACCTATGTCAGCATCCTGGGCATCGGACGTGCTCGCGAGATGGCCGACGAACTGAAGGCGCAGGCCCTCGCTGCACTCGAACCGTTCGGCCCTAGCGCGCAACGGCTCGCCGAATTGACGCAATTCATTGTCGCTCGACGTTTCTGAGCGCGCTCCGGACAACATGCAACGCGACCAACAGATTTCACAATCCGCCTATCCGCTGCTCGACAAGGTCGCCGATCCGCAGGTCCTGCGCTCGCTCGATCGGCGCGACCTGCCGCAACTGGCGACGGAACTGCGCGCATTCCTGCTCGAATCCGTTTCGCGCACCGGCGGCCACCTCTCGTCGAACCTCGGTACGGTGGAGCTGACCGTCGCGCTGCATTACGTCTTCAACACGCCATGGGACCGCATCGTCTGGGACGTCGGCCACCAGACCTACGCGCACAAGGTACTGACCGGGCGCCGCGAGGACATGGCGCGGCTGCGCATGTTCGGCGGCATTTCCGGGTTCCCACGCCGTTGCGAGAGCGAGTACGACACCTTCGGCACGGCACATTCCTCGACCTCGATTTCGGCGGCGCTCGGCATGGCAGTGGCCGCCCGCACGCGCGGAGAAGACCGCAAGTCGATTGCCGTGATCGGCGACGGGGCAATGAGTGCCGGGCAGGCGTTCGAAGCGCTCAACAACGCGGGCGTGCTCGACACCAACCTGCTGGTGATCCTCAACGACAATGACATGTCGATCTCGCCGCCGGTGGGTGCGCTGAACAAGTACCTGGCCCGCCTGCTTTCGGGACGCGCATTCAATACCGCGAGGCGCGGCGCCAGGGAGGTGCTGAAGGTTGCGCCACCGTTGCTCGAACTGGCCAAGCGCGCCGAAGAACACGTCAAGGGCATGGTCTCGCCGGGCACCCTGTTCGAGGAACTCGGCTTCCATTATTTTGGGCCGATCGACGGCCACGATCTCGACGCGCTGGTACCGACGCTGCGCAATCTCGCCGAACTTCGCGGCCCGCAATTCCTGCACGTGATCACGCGCAAGGGGCAGGGTTACAAGCTTGCCGAGGCCGACCCGGTGCTCTACCACGGCGTCTCGAAGTTCGATCGCCAGGCCGGGATCCAGACCGGAAAAGCCGGCGGCAAGCTCACCTATACGCAGATTTTCGGCGACTGGCTGTGCGACATGGCGGCCAGCGACAAGCGCCTGGTCGGCATCACGCCTGCGATGCGCGAGGGCTCGGGCATGGTGCGCTTCGCCAGCGAATTCGCGGATCGCTATTTCGACGTCGGCATCGCCGAGCAGCACGCGGTCACCTTCGCTGGCGGCCTGGCCTGCGAAGGCATGAAGCCGGTCGTGGCGATCTATTCCACCTTCCTCCAGCGCGCCTACGACCAGTTGATCCACGACATCGCGCTGCAGAACCTGCCGGTGGTCTTCGCACTCGACCGGGCGGGCCTGGTGGGTGCAGACGGCGCGACCCACCATGGCGCCTACGATCTTTCCTACCTTGCCTGCATCCCCAACATGGTGGTCATGACCCCCGCCGACGAGGGCGAGTGCCGCCGCATGCTCAACACCGCATTCTCGCTTGACGGCCCGACCGCAGTGCGCTATCCGCGAGGCGGCGGCCTCGGCATCGCGCCGGGCACCGATCCGGGAACGTTGCAGGTCGGCAAGGGCGAGGTGCGCCGCAACGGCAACAAGGTCGCCCTGCTTGCGTTCGGCGGCATGCTCGGCCCCGCGCTGGCTGCCGGCGAGATGCTCGATGCGACCGTCGCCAACATGCGCTTCCTCAAGCCGCTCGACCGCGATCTGGTGCGCGAGATGGCGCAAGGCCACGACCTGCTGGTCACGCTCGAGGAGAACGCCATCATTGGCGGTGCCGGCGCAGAGGTGGAGCGCGCACTGGGCGACATGGGTCTGCGGGTACCGGTGCTGCGCCTCGGCCTGCCGGACCAGTTCATCGACCATGGCGACCAGGCACAGCTGCTTGCGTCCATCGGACTGGACCGCGACGGCATCGTGGCAAGCGTGCGCGCCAAGCTATTGGATAAAGTTGAGTAGAAAAGTCGGGAATGTTAGACTTCGGTCAAGCAAACGAGGGAGTGCGACAACGACAACCGGCGACCACGCCGGGTCATCCCTGAAAGAGACCATGAACGTACGAGACAAATCCGCGATTCCCGACGTCCAGAACACCGAGGATGAACGCCATCTTGCCATCGACAAGGTCGGAATCAAGTCGATCCGCCACCCGATTCGCGTCATGGATCGCAGCGGCGGCGCGCAGTCGACCATCGCCACCTTCAACATGTATGTCGGACTGCCCCATCACTTCAAGGGCACCCACATGTCGCGCTTCGTCGAGATCCTCAATGCGCACGAGCGCGAGATCTCGGTCGAGAATTTCGAGCCGATGCTGCGTGAGATGGTCAAGCGCCTGGAAGCCGAAACCGGCCACGTGGAGATGAGCTTCCCGTACTTCGTCAACAAGGCGGCGCCAGTGTCCGGCGTCAAGGCGTTGATGGATTACGAAGTCATCTTCATCGGCGAAATTGGTCCCGGCAGCGAGTACACATTCCGCATGAAGGTCGTCATTCCGGTCACCAGCCTGTGTCCGTGCTCCAAGAAGATCTCCGAGTACGGTGCGCACAACCAGCGCTCGCACGTGACGATCACGGCCTCCACCAAGGGTTTCGTCTGGATCGAGGACATCATCGACATCGCCGAGTCCCAAGCCTCGTGCGAGCTGTATGGCCTGCTCAAGCGTCCGGACGAAAAGTTCGTCACGGAACGCGCCTACGACAACCCGAAATTCGTCGAGGACATGGTGCGCGACATCGCCGGCGTACTCAACCGCGACGACCGCATCGAGGCCTATGTGGTCGAGAGCGAGAACTTCGAGTCGATCCACAACCACTCCGCCTACGCCCTGATCGAGCGCGACAAGGCAAAGGGCTGACCCGATCTTCCGGCAACAAAACAAACGGGGCCGCAAGGCCCCGTTTGTTTTTCGTTTGTGCCGCGCTTATTCGGCGGCCGGTGCCGCCACCGCCGCCTTGAGGCCGGACTTGACGAGCTTTTCCTTGATGCGCGCCGACTTGCCCGAACGCTCGCGCAGGTAGTAGAGCTTGGCACGGCGCACGTCGCCCTTGCGCTTGACTTCGATGCTTGCGATCAGCGGCGAATAGAGCTGGAACGTCCGCTCCACGCCTTCACCCGACGAGATCTTGCGCACGATGAAGCTCGAGTTCAAGCCGCGATTGCGCCGGCCGATGACCACGCCCTCGTAAGCCTGGACGCGCTTGCGCTCGCCTTCGACCACATTCACGTTGACCACCACGGTGTCGCCCGGGGCGAACTCGGGGATGCTCTTGCCCAGACGGGCGATTTCTTCCTGTTCGAGTTGATCGATCAGATTCATTTCCAGCTCCTGATGCAATGGCGCTTGGCCTTGCGTGCAGAGCACCCGCGGGTGATGCACGACTTTCTTCGAAAAAGGATCGATGCCCTCGCACGACCCCGCCTAAACCTGCTTGCGCCGCCTCGGCCCGCCCTGCGGCCTAATCGCCGCCATCCTGCTTGAACTCAGCGAGCAATGCGGCTTCTTCCTTCGTCAACTCGCGTCCGGCAAGCAACTCCGGGCGCCGCAACCATGTCCGACCCAGCGACTGCTTGAGCCGCCAGCGCCGTATCCGGGCGTGATGGCCGGACAACAACACATCCGGCACGCGCTCGCCCTCATACTCTTCCGGCCGCGTGTAGTGCGGACAGTCGAGCAGGCCGTCGGCGAACGACTCCTGCACCGCTGACTCGGCATCGTTGAGCGCGCCAGGCAACTGCCTGACGATCGCGTCGATCAACGCCATCGCAGCGATCTCGCCGCCCGAGAGCACGAAGTCTCCCAGGGAAATCTCGTCATCCACGCAACGGCTTATCAGCCGCTCGTCGATGCCTTCATAGCGCCCGCACAACAACACCAGCGCGGGCTCGGACGCCAATTCGCAGATCCGTTTGTGGGTCAGCGGCCGCCCCTGCGGCGAAAGGCAGATCACCCGCCCTGCCGCCCCTTCCTGCTTCTGCGCCGATACTGCGGCGTCGATCGCCTTTTCCAGCGGCTCCGGCAGCATCACCATGCCCGGCCCGCCGCCGTAGGGCCTATCATCGACCGTGCGGTAGTTGTCGCTGGCGAAATCGCGCGGATTCCAGCAGCGCAGCTTCCACAACTCGCGCTCGACTGCCCGGCGGGTAATCCCGGAACCGGTCAGTGCAACGAACATCTCCGGGAACAGCGTGATGGCGTCGATCTGCATCGCTCGGCGCCCGCTCACCAGTCGCGCTCCCAATCGACGCGGACCGTGCCGCCCGCCACGTCGACCTTGCGGATCACCTTGGCCACGAACGGCAACAGGCGCTCCCGCGTCTTTCCGTCCTGCGTGGCCACATCCGCATCCTGCACGACGAGCACGTCGTGGGCGCCGGATTCGAGCAGCCCGCTGACCTTGCCCAGCGTTTCACCCTGCTCGTTGACCACCGCGAGCCCGACCAGGTCGCCCCAGTAGAACTCGTCTTCTGCCGTCGCCGGCAGCACTTCGCGCGGCGCACCGATGTAGAGGCCTTTCAGCTTCTCGGCGGCGGTGCGGTCCGCGACACCCGCAAGGCGGGCCACGACCGAGCCACCCTGCTCGCGCAGCGCTTCGAGCGCGACCTCTTTCCAGCCTTCGGTGGCATCCGGGTTGGCGCTCAGCCACCAGCCCGGCAATTCTTTCAGGGCGAGCGGATCGTCACCGAAGACGTGCAGCTTGACCCAGCCCTGGACACCATACGGAGCGGTAATCCGCCCCAGCACGATCATGCGTCGCTCGCAGCCTTAGGCGGCGATGGCACCCTTGGCCTGCTTGACCAAGCGGGCCACGGTGGGCGAGAGCTGTGCGCCGTTCTGTTCCCAGTGCGCGATGCGCTCCATGTTCACGCGCAGGCCATCCTTTTCGGCCATCGGGTTGTAGAACCCGACACGCTCGATGAAGCGGCCGTCGCGGCGGTTGCGCGAGTCGGCAGCAACAATGTTGTAGAACGGGCGCTTCTTGGCGCCGCCGCGGGCAAGACGGATTACGACCATGACAATTTTCCTAACGAAGTATTGCGTGCAGGTCCGAGACGCTTTCAGAGCGGGAGAACCCCTCCTTGCGCAGCCGACGCCCGCCGCAGTTTGTTCCCGGCCGGGAAAAACCCGCGATTATACGAGACGAAGCCAGCCAAAACAAGAATTTCCGGATACCGAGGCATTAGTGACCGCTCAAGTCCGCCGCATCGGCGCCGTGAAGCACATCAGGGTGGGGCACACAAACTTTGCCCTAGAATTCGCCATTGGGTACCGCCCGGCCAATCAATTCATTCATGTTGGACACGCCTGCAGACGAAATCGCGAACCTGTCCGCGTGGCTGGAGTCGGCATCGGCCGTGCCCGGCTTCGTCGACCTGCCGCGGCTGCGCACGTGTCTGGCCCAACTGGAGCAGCTTCCGCTCGACGTTCGACACATGAGCCTGCTCGCCCGGGCCGACGTGTTGAGCCACAACGCCCTGCAGCGCCTGCGCCCCGGTTTGCGCGAGATCGCGCTGCCGTTGGCGCGCGATGCACGCGCGCGCTCTACCGAAGCCGCTGAACTTCTCGATCAACTTTCGCGCTGCCACCTGCGTGCCCTGAAATCCCTGCGCCATGCCGATTCGGCGCGCGCCGGCCTGCTCGCACTGTATCGCCGCTTCGAGGTCGCCGTACTCGCCGGAGCGACGGTGCCGTCGGGCATGTGGCTGTGCGCCGGCGAAATATACCGCAGCCTGGCCCATGCCTCCCACGACAGCCTCGAGCAGGAGGCGGCGCAGAAGGCGAAGCTGATATTCGTGCGGCTGCTCGCGCTCAGTTGCCTCGCGCCGCAGCACCTTTCGGCGGGCGAGATCGGCGAGGCGGTCGATTGGCTCGACGAAACCATGATTCCCATCGTTCTGCACGAGACCCCGCCGGCAAGTGCAGACGAGACCTGGTTCTGGTTCGATTTCGACCTGGATCAGCCGCCGCGCCAGTTCGGCCGCCGCGCGCCGCCGTCGCGCAGCGGCATCGTCACCTTTTCCCTCGGGCCGCTGGCCTCGCATGCACTGGCAACGGCTGCGCTGCTCGCGCCTGAGCAGGAAGATCACGCCGGTGCCGCAGAGTGCGAAGCCTCGGTTGCCTCACTGTTGCGCCGTGTGGCGGACCAGTTCTCGAACGCTCACCGCCGCCGATTGTCACGGCGGCGCAACAACTATCGCGTATCGGTTTGCATTGGCCTGCCCGAGATTCGCCGCCTGCTCGCCACCGAGGCAGACACGCCTGGCGAAACACCGCAATTGTCGGAATGGATGGTGGTCAACGAAAGCGCCGGCGGCTTCGCCATCATGCACGTCGGTGGCCATATCGAGGGCATCGTCTCCGGCGGCGTGCTCGCGCTGCGCGCGGAAGACAGCGAAGCATGGGTGATCTGCCTGATACGCTGGTCACGTAGCGACAACCCGGCGCATGTCGAACTCGGCCTGCAGGTGTTGAGCAATGGCGCCCAGGCGGTGGAAATCGCGTTTCGCGCCGGCAGTCCGGGCGGCGAGCGCGGACTGCGCCAGGCACTGCTGCTGCCTGCCGTGCCGGCGCTGCGGCCGAAATTCGCGATACTCGCCCCGGCGGGCACCTACACATCGCGCCGCTTCGTGATGGTGGCGCAGACCGGCCACGTTTATGTTACCCAGGGTCGGCTGATCTCGCTCGATTTGCAGACCGCGGCAGTCGAACTGTTCCAGTTCGAACTCGACCCCTATCCGATGTAAGCCGGCCTGTGGGCCGCGTGGAATGGCGCTTCGCAGGCAGCCATGGCGCCAAACCGCAGAGGATCGACGTTCTGCGGCAGCATGGCTGAAGATCAAGCATCCATGCGGGTCCCAGCCCTGCCGTTCGCTATGCAAACAGCTCCGCGAGCGAGATTGATAGCCGCTCGACCGCCTGCCCGTGCAGCGCCAGCAGTCGCGACGTGAGCGGGTCGTCCATGGCGTCGGCCGGCACGCAGCGCGGCGAGAAGGAAAAGCGCGCAAACACGTCGGACAGCGAAATATCGTCCAGCCGGCATGACAGCATCCATTCGCCCGCCTCGGTACGCGTGATCCACGCCGCATCGCGCAATCGTTCCAGCAATTGTTCGCTCTCCGCCTCGGTCTGACGGCTCACCACCGCAAGCTGGCGCCCGCTTCGCCCGCGACCGCAGCGCTGCGCCGCACCCAGTTCACGCAGGATTTGCAGCGCGCCAAAGGTGTTGCGGCCCGGGTGTGCCGGGGCCACCCGGCTGCCCCAAAGGAACTCCGGCAGCACCGCCGTGATGAGCGCCCCGATCAACACGACGTTCCAGGAAAGGAACAGCCAGATGACGAAGATCGGCAGCGTTGCGAATGCGCCGTAGATCAGCGTGTAGGTCGGAAATTTCGAGACGTAGAAGCCGAACACTTTCTGCACCAGAGAGAACAGCAGCGCGGCGGCCACGCCACCCACCAGTGCATCGCGCAGGCGGATACTCCGATTGGGTACCGCGAAATAGAGAAACGTGAGCAGCACCGTGATGAAGACGAAGGGCAGCGCGCGGAACAGGGCCGAGCGCACCCACGCCGGTTCGTTCACCAGCCCGAGCGACGCGCTGGCGACATAGGTCGCCGCGGCGATGCTGCCGCCAAGCAGCAGCGGGCCGAGCGTCACCACCGACCAGTACACGAGCAGCCGGCGCAGGGTGCGCGGCGGACGCGCGACGTGGAAGATCGAATTGAAGGCGCGGTCGATGGTAAGCAGCGTGATCGCCACGGTCACCACCAGGATCGCGATGCCGAGAAAGGTGAGCTGGCCCGCCTTCTGGGTGAATTGCAGCGTGTACTTCGCGATCACGTCGCCAGCCTTCTGCGGCAGCAGGTTCTCCAGCAGGAAGCCGCGCAGCGCCGAGCCCACCGCATCGAATACCGGGAAATTCGAGAACAGCACCAGCGACACCGTGATCAGCGGTACCAGCGCGAGCAACGTCGTCACCGTCAGGCTCGCCGCCACCTGCTGGCAGCGCACATCGCGAAAGCGCTCGACGAGCAGATGCAGGAACTCGCGCGCGGTGTGGATCGAAAGGGGCATGCGGAATCGAAGCTCGGCGTTCGCGCGGAGGGCAGGATGCGGCGCCGCGTATAATCCGCCGCATTGTAACAAGGCCCCGCCACTCAGCCTTTCGTCATGGCCGACATCCTGGTTCTCTATTACAGCCATCGCGGCGCGGTGAAGCAGCTCGCACAGCTCGTCGCGCGCGGCATCGAGCAGGTCGACGGCATGCGCGCCCGCGTGCGCACCGTGCCGAAAGTTTCGGCCGTGTGCGAGGCCACCGAGCCCGACCTGCCCGATTCAGGCGCACCTTACGTCGAGCCGCGCGACCTCGATGAATGCGCCGGCCTCGCGCTCGGCTCGCCGACGCGCTTCGGCAACATGGCCGCACCGCTCAAATACTTTCTCGATTCCACCGTGCCGCAATGGCTCGCCGGCAGCCTGCAGGGCAAGCCCGCCGTGGTGTTCACCTCCACGGGCAGCCAGCACGGCGGACAGGAGTCGACGCTGCTCTCGATGATGCTGCCGCTGCTCCACCACGGCATGCTGATCGTCGGCCTGCCCTACAGCGAGGCCGACCTGCAGACCACGCGAGGGGGCGGCACGCCGTACGGCGCAAGCCATGTCGCGGGCATGGGCGGCGACACCCCCATCAGCGACGCCGAGCGGCGCCTCGCCATCGCGCTGGGACGGCGACTGGCGGAGATTGCCACCAAGATCGCGCCATGACACCGCCACGCATCGCCGCTGCGGCAAGCGGGATACTGATCGCGCTCATCTTCCTGTGCGTGGCGTGGGAGTTGTGGCTCGCGCCGCTGCGGCCGGGCGGTTCGTGGCTGGTGCTCAAGGTGCTGCCGCTGCTCGCCGCGCTGTTCGGCACGCTGCGCGGACGCCGCTACACCTACCAGTGGGCCTCGATGCTCTCGCTGGTCTATCTCACCGAAGGCCTGGTACGCGCCACCAGCGACACGCCCCCCGCCGCCACACTGGCATGGGGCGAAGTCGCACTGGCGGCCACCTGGTTCGCGCTCTGCCTCGCCTACGCGCGGGCGACGCGGCCTTCCTCGGCCGGCTAGGCAGCACGCGCCACGGGGCTGGCGATCGCGCGCGATTCGTCCAGGCGCAGCGTCAGGCACTTCGCGGCGCCGCCGGCCCGGATGAATTCTCCGAACGGCAACTGGATCACGCGAAAACCGGCAAGGCGAAGCATCCGCCGCAACGACGGCGAGGCCTGGTTGAGCAGTACGTTGCCAGCCACGCACACGGCATTGCAGGCGAAAGCGCACGCGTCCTCATCGCTCGCAACGATGCGCCGCGCGGCCGGCACGCGACGTTCGACTTCGCTGCGCGCGGCAGCATCGAAGGCCGGCGGATACCAGAGCAGCCAGCCATCGGCGAGCGGGCAAAAGCAGGTGTCGAGGTGATAGAAGCGCGGATCGACCAGGCGCAGCGGCACGGTTGCGATGTTCAGCGCCTCGCGCAACAGCACACTGGTGGCCGCACGGGTGCGCTGGCCGTAGGCAACCCACAGGCAGGCGCGCGCGGCATCGAACAGCGCGTCGCCCGCGCCTTCGAAGGCAATGTCACCCGGCAGATCGACAAGCTCGAATCCGCTGGCACGAAACCAGGCTTCGAAATGCGCTTCCTCGCCGGCGCGCTCCGCATGATGAAAATGAGCCGGTACGACGCGGCCATCGAGCACGAGGCCGGCGTTGGCGGTGAAGACCATGTCGGGCAGACCGCCTGCGGGTTCGATCAATTGCACATCGGCAACACGACGTAGCGTCGCGTGGAGCGCGTCCCACTGGCGTACCGCAAGACCGGCATCGACGCTGCCGGCATTGCCCGCCATCCACGGATTGATCACGTAGGACACGCCGAAGTGGCGCGGCGGGCACATCAGAAAACGCGCGTTCATCGGCTCCTGGCCTCCTCGCCCGCCGGGCGGCCTCGTGAGCGATTGCCGGCGGAACATCGATGCAATCGTGCCGGCACGCGGCAAAGCCGACGGCCGGGCGGCCCGCCACACCATGCGGCAGACGAGTGCACCAACGAGTACCGAAGATGGGGGTTGACCGGTCAATTGCAACGCCGCGTTACGGCGCAAGCCCCCGTCGCACCACGCAATTCGCCGGCCTGGAAGGCAGACGGGGTGGCCGTTTACGGCCATGCACCCCGGAAAGGCGCATCGTCAGGCGCGTTGCGGCATGGGTCGCTGCAACGCGCCTGTCCATGCGGCCTGCAGGCCACACGGATACGGCTAAGCTCAAACCGTTTCGGTCTGCGGATTCATGCGCTCGATACCGGCGTGCAACTTGTTGAGCGCATTGAGGTAGGCCTTGGCGGAGGCGACGATGATGTCCGTGTCGGCGCCCTGGCCGTGGACGATGCGTCCGTCGCGCGACAGGCGCACCGTCACCTCGCCCTGCGCATCGGTGCCGGTGGTGATCGCGTTCACCGAATAGAGCAGAAGATCGGCACCGCTGCTGACGATGTTCTCGATCCCACGGAAGATGGCATCCACCGGGCCGCTGCCGTCGGACTCGGCCTGCTTCTCGCTGCCTCCGACGGCGAGCGTGATCTGCGCGCGCGGCGTCTCGCCGGTTTCGGACACCACCTTCGAGGCAACCAGGCGATAGTGCTCGGCCTCCGGCGTGACGGCCTCGTCGCTCATCAACGCCTGCAAATCCTCGTCGAAGATCTCGCGCTTCTTGTCGGCAAGCGCCTTGAAACGAACGAACGCGGTGTTGAGCGCCTCCTCGCTCTGAATCGGGATGCCGAGTTCCTGGAGCTTGGCGCGGAACGCACTGCGGCCGGAGAGCTTGCCGAGCGAGAGCCGGTTGGTGGACCAGCCGACATCCTCGGCGCGCATGATTTCATAGGTCTCGCGATGCTTCAGCACGCCGTCCTGGTGGATGCCGGATTCGTGGGCGAAAGCGTTGGCACCAACCACCGCCTTGTTCGGCTGCACGGGGTAGCCGGTGATCTGCGACACGAGTTTGGAGGTCGGCACGATCTGCGTGGCATCGATACGCGTTTCACACTCGAACAGATCCTTGCGTGTGCGCACCGCCATGACGATTTCCTCGAGTGAGGCATTGCCCGCTCGTTCGCCCAGGCCGTTGATCGTGCATTCGACCTGCCGGGCCCCCGCCGCCACCGCAGCGAGCGAATTGGCGACCGCCATGCCGAGGTCGTTATGGCAGTGGGTGGACCAGACCACCTTGTCGGAACTGGGCACATGTTCGATGAGCATGCGCATGCGCTCGCCCCACTGCGACGGAATGCTGTAGCCGACGGTATCGGGCACGTTGATCGTCGTCGCACCGGCCTTGATGACGGCATCGAAGATGCGGCAGAGAAATTCGAACTCCGAGCGCACCGCGTCTTCGGCGGAGAACTCGACATCGTCGGTGAATTGGCGCGCGAGTTTCACCGCGGCGACCGCCGCTTCGACCACACGGTCCGGGCTCATCTGGAGTTTCTTTTCCATGTGAATCGGACTGGTGGCGATGAAGGTATGAATACGGCCACGCGCCGCCGGCTTGATTGCCTCGCCGGCACGGCGCACATCATTCTCGCTGGCGCGCGCCAGCGTGCACACCGTCGAATCCTTGATCGCGGCCGCCACTGCGCGCACCGATTCGAAATCGCCGACCGAAGCCGAGGCAAAGCCCGCCTCGATGACGTCGACGCGCATGCGCTCGAGCGCACGCGCGATGCGCAACTTCTCGTCTTTGGTCATCGCCGCGCCGGGGCTCTGCTCGCCATCGCGCAAGGTGGTATCGAATACGATCAACTGGTTTTTCATTTCCGTCTCCTGATGGAATAGGGATCAGCGTCGGCCTGTGCTCTTGGCACAGCCGGCAGGCATTACTCGAATTGTGGGTGTGGTTTTTAGCGCGCGAAGCGCAGCAGCGGCCGCGCCAGCAGCAGCGTGCGCAGCGAGAGGAAGGGCGAAGCGATGAACGTCCGGGCATCCATGCCGCGGACTATAAGGGCTTTTTTTTCGCCGTGCAAGTTATGGCGCGGATTGGCTGCGACTATCGCGGCGCTGTTTCCAGCGCAACACCCACAGCAGATAGCCCGAGGCAGCGTAGGCCAGGAAAAGCAGGAACAGGATGCCAGGCGGGTAGCTGCTGATCAGCACGAAACCCATCACGAGCGCGATGACGAAGATGAACGGCACACTCTTGCGCAGGTTGATGTCCTTGCCGCTCCAGTACGGGAAGTTGCTCACCATGGTGATGCCGGCGAACACGGTGAGGAAGGAGGCCGGCCAGCGCACGTCCTCGCCCGTATAGCCCATGTCCATCATCACCCAGACGAAGCCGGCCACCAGCGCTGCGGCAGCCGGGCTCGGCATGCCCTGGAAATAGCGCTTGTCGACCACATCGATGTTGGTATTGAAGCGCGCCAGACGCAACGCGGCGCCGACGCAATAGACGAAGGCCGCTATCCAGCCCCAGCGCCCGAGGCCGCGCAGCGCCCATTCGTAGACCACCAACGCCGGCGCAGCACCAAAGCTCACCATGTCGGACAGCGAATCGTACTCGGCACCGAATTCGCTCTGCGTATGCGTCAGGCGCGCGACGCGGCCATCGAGCCCGTCGAGCACCATGGCAACGAAGATCGCCACCGCGGCATGCTCGAAGCGCATGTTCATCGCCTGCACGATGGCGTAGAAGCCGGCGAACAGTGCGGCGGTGGTAAACAGGTTGGGAAGGATGTAGATGCCGCGCCGACGAATCTCGGGGTTCATCAGCGCCTTGCGGTTCCGGGTGATCGGCATCTTGACTCGGCATCAGGCGGCGGATCGCCGCAATCAGCGGAATTGTACCTGATGCCCCGGCAATGCAGCCGAGGCACCTGGCGGAGGCTCAGGGCAGTTCGGCGAGCACCGTCGCGGTGGCCGAAACCTTGTCGCCCACCGTCACCTTTGGGCGCGCACCCGGCGGCAGGTAGACGTCGACGCGCGAGCCGAAGCGGATGAAACCGTAGCGCTCGCCGCGCGCCAGCGGTTTGCCGGCATCGACGTAGCACAGGATGCGCCGCGCGATCAGGCCGGCGACCTGTACGCAAGTCACGTCCTGGCCGTCGCGGGTCTTGATCCACAGCGCATTGCGCTCGTTCTCGGTCGAGGCCTTGTCCAGCGCCGCATTGACGAAGGCACCCGGGTTGTACCAGCGCTGCTTGACCTCGCCATCCACCGGCGAACGGTTCGAATGCACGTTGAACACGTTCATGAACACGCTGATCTTGAGCGTCGGCCGCTTGAGATAGGGATCTTCGACCTGCTCGATGACGACGATGCGTCCGTCGGCAGGCGAGAGCACGTCCTTCGCACCCTGCGGAACCGGCCGCGCCGGGTCGCGGAAGAACTGGATCACGAACAGCGCAACGATCCAGAAAGGGATCGACCAGGCAATGCTGCCGAACGCCATCACCGCAACGGCCACGGCGACCGAAATGCCGATGAAGGGCCAGCCTTCCTTGGCCAGGATCGGATGAGGATAGTTATTCACGAAAGCTCCCGAAACGGCAAGGCGCCGGAATGCGGGACACGTTTCGGTCCCCGCATCCCGGCGCCCCGGCCTTGCGACGTATCAGTTCTTGCTCTGGTCGACCAGCTTGTTCTTGCTGATCCAGGGCATCATCGCGCGCAGTTGCGCGCCGACCTGCTCGATCTCGTGCGCGGCGGTGAGGCGGCGGCGTGCGGTCATCTCCGGGTAGTTGGTACGGCCTTCGAGGATGAAGCGCTTGGCATAGTTGCCGTTCTGGATGTTGGCCAGGCACTCCTTCATCGCTTCACGCGAGGCGGCACCGATCACCTTTTCGCCGGTGACGTATTCACCGTACTCGGCGTTGTTGGAGATCGAGTAGTTCATGTTGGCGATGCCGCCTTCGAAGATCAGGTCGACGATCAGCTTCACTTCGTGCAGGCACTCGAAGTAGGCCATCTCGGGCGCATAACCGGCTTCGGTCAGCGTCTCGTAGCCGGCCTTGATCAGTTCAACCAGGCCACCGCACAGAACGGCCTGCTCGCCGAACAGGTCGGTCTCGGTCTCTTCGCGGAAGTTGGTCTCGATCACGCCGCCCTTGGTCCCGCCATTGGCCGCAGCGTAGGACAGCGCGACATCGCGCGCCTTGCCCGACTTGTCCTGATAGACGGCGATCAGCGACGGCACGCCGCCCCCGCGCAGGTACTCGGAACGCACGGTGTGGCCGGGGCCCTTGGGGGCAACCATGATGACGTCGAGGTCAGCGCGTGGCACGACCTGGTTGTAGTGGATGTTGAAGCCGTGCGCGAACGCTAGCGTGGCGCCCTGGCGAATGTTCGGCTCGACGTCGTTGTAATACACAGCCGGGATGTTCTCGTCCGGCAGCAGGATCATCACCACATCGGCGCCCCTGACGGCTTCGGCGACTTCCTTGACGTTGAGGCCGGCCGCGGCGGCCTTGTTCCACGAAGCGCCGCCCTTGCGCAGGCCGACGGTGACGTTGACGCCGGAATCCTTGAGATTCTGCGAATGGGCGTGGCCCTGCGAGCCGTAACCCACGATGGTGACCTGCTTGCCCATGATGAGGGAGAGATCGGCGTCCTTGTCGTAATAGACTTTCATGCTGTTTCCTTTTGACTGCTGAGTGAGGGGTGAGGCGTGAGGAAAGCGGGGAGACAGCTCACCCGCCGTTCCGCACCCCTCGCTAGATTCTGAGAATGCGGTCGCCGCGGCCAATGCCGCTTACGCCGGTGCGTACCGTCTCGAGGATCAGCGACTTGTCGATCGCCTCGAGGAAGGAGTCGAGCTTGGTCGCCGCACCGGTCAGTTCGATCACGTAGGTCGATTCGGTGACGTCGATGATGCGGCCGCGGAAGATGTCGGCCATGCGCTTCATCTCCTCGCGATCCTTGCCGGTGGCACGCACCTTGATCAGCATGAGCTCACGCTCGATGTGCGCCGCCTCGGACAGATCAACCACCTTGACCACCTCGACCAGCTTGTTGAGCTGCTTGGTGATCTGCTCGATGACGTCATCCGAGCCGATGCTGACGATGGTCATGCGCGACATCGACGGATCTTCGGTCGGCGCCACGGTCAGCGATTCGATGTTGTAGCCGCGGGCCGAGAACATGTTGGACACGCGCGACAGCGCGCCGGCCTCGTTCTCAAGCAGCAGCGAAATGACATGTCTCATTGCGAGAACCTCGTGCGGAAGATTTCAGTGGCCGCCCGTCGCGAGAAACCTGGCTGCCGGCGGCCGGTGCCAGTGGCGCGCGGCAGCCGGTAAGCTGCCGCGGCACGACGCGCGGACAAACCCGCACGCCCCTCGCCTGAGGCGGATTCGGGTGTTACAGATCCTCGGCCGAAAGGATCATCTCGGTGAGACCCTTGCCGCCCTGGACCATGGGGTAAACGTTCTCCGTCTGGTCGATCTTGAAGTCGAGGAAAACCAGATCGTTCTTGCGCTTGAACGCCTCGCGCAGCGCGCCCTCGACATCGCTTGGCTTGTCGATTTCCAGGCCGACGTGGCCGTACGCCTCGGCCAGCTTGGCGAAGTTGGGCAGGGAGTCCATGTACGACTCGGAATAGCGATTGCCATGGAAGAACTCCTGCCACTGGCGCACCATGCCGAGATATCGATTGTTCAGGTTGACGATCTTGATCGGCAGGCGGTACTGCTTGCAGGTCGACAGCTCCTGGATGTTCATCTGGATCGACGCCTCGCCCGTCACGCAGGCCACCGGCGAACCGGGATGCGCAAGCTGGCATCCCATCGCGTAGGGCATGCCGACGCCCATGGTGCCGAGACCGCCCGAGTTGAGCCAGCGACGCGGCTTGTCGAACTTGTAGTACTGCGCGGCCCACATCTGGTGCTGGCCGACGTCCGAGGTGATGAACGCATCGCCCTTGGTCACTTCCCACAACTTCTGGATCACGAACTGCGGCTTGATGATCTCGTCGCTGTTCTTGTACTTCATGCAATCACGCGCACGCCACTCGTCGATCTGCTTCCACCATGTGGACAGCGCCTCGGCATCGGGCCGCTCGCTGGTCCCCTCGACCAGTTTGATCATCTCGTCGAGCACGTCGCCGACGTTGCCGACGATCGGCACGTCCACCTTCACGCGCTTGGAGATCGACGACGGGTCGATGTCGATGTGGATGATCTTGCGCGCGACCTGGGCGAAGTGCGCCGGATTGCCGATCACGCGGTCGTCGAAGCGGGTGCCGATCGCGAGCAGCACGTCGGAATACTGCATCGCCATGTTGGCTTCGTAGGTGCCGTGCATGCCGGGCATGCCGAGCGATTGCTTTTCGGTTGCCGGGAAGCCGCCGAGCCCCATCAGCGTGTTGGTGATCGGGAAGCCGAGCGCCTTCACCAGCTTGGTGAGTTTCTCGGCCGAGTCGGACAGGATCACGCCGCCGCCCGCATAGACCATCGGCCGCTTGGCTTCGAGCAGCAGCTGCACCGCCTTCTTGATCTGGCCAGTGTGGCCCTTGACCACCGGGTTGTAGGAGCGCATCGACACCGTTTTCGGGTAGACGAATTCGCACTTCTGCGCCGTCACATCCTTCGGGATGTCGACTAGAACCGGACCGGGACGACCCGACGCCGCGATGTGGAAGGCCTTCTTTATCGTCGCAGCGATGTCCTTGACATCCTTCACCAGCATGTTGTGCTTGACGCACGGACGTGTGACACCAACGGTATCGACCTCCTGAAACGCATCCTGGCCGATCACCGCGGTCGGCACCTGGCCGGAGATGATCACCATCGGGATCGAATCCATGTAGGCCGTGGCGATTCCCGTCACGGCATTGGTCACGCCGGGACCGGAGGTGACCAGAGCACAGCCGACCCGCTCGGTCGAGCGCGCATAGGCGTCCGCAGCGTGCACGGCCGCCTGTTCGTGGCGAACCAGAACGTGGCGGACCTTCTCCTGCTTGAACAGCTCGTCATAAATATGCAGGACCGCGCCGCCGGGATAGCCAAATAGGTACTCGACCTTTTCTTCCTGGAGACACCTGATTACAATTTCTGCACCCGTCAAGACCATTGCCGCACCCGATAAGCTGATAGGGAAAACTTGTAACCATACTGATACACCCCGGTTTGGTCAAGTTTCTGTTGCAAGGCAAAAACCCCCAAAAAAACGGGTCTTTAAGGACGTCCTCTGGCTTCCCGAGTCGAACTGTCGGACTTTCTCGCAAGCGTCGAAAAGCGCGCCTTCAAACAGGCGCTTTTCGCATTGCGGGATGAAGAGCTTGCGCTAGACGCCGTCCAGGACGCCATGCTCAAGCTGTCGGAAAAATACGGCGACAAGCCCCCGGCGGAGCTGCCGATGCTGTTCCAGCGCATCCTGCAGAACGTTATCCGCGACTGCTTCCGCCGCCTCAAGGTCCGCTCCACGTGGACCACACTGCTCTCCGCCTTTGGCAGCGACGATGACGACGATTCCGACCCGCTCGAAACCCTCGAGGCCGAGGACGGCTCCAACCTCGCCGAATCGCCGCAGGCGCAGTTCGAACAATCGCAGGTGATGGGGTTCATCGAAGCCGAGATTGCCCGGCTGCCGGCACGTCAACGGGAGGCGTTCCTGCTGCGTTACTGGGAAGAAATGGACATAGCAGAGACGGCAGCCGTCATGGGTTGCTCGGAAGGCAGCGTGAAGACGCATTGCTCCCGGGCGACCCATACGCTCGCTGCCGCACTCAAATCAAAAGGTATAACGCTATGAACGAACAGCAAATTGCCCTTCGGATCAAGAACGAACTCGACCTCGCCAGCCGCGAGCTGCCGACCTCGGTACAAACCCGGCTGCATGCCGCTCGCCAGCTTGCACTGCAGAAGCAGGTCACGCAGCTGGGGCTGCTCAGCGCGGCCGGTATCGGTCGCGTGTTGGACGACCACCTGCGCTCATGGGCCACGCCGCTTGCCAGCGCGGTCGCCTTGGCGCTGCTGGTCGCCATCGGCTCCCACATGACGGCCGTGCAGCAAATCGACGAGATCGAGGAACTCGACAGCGCACTGCTTTCCGACGATCTGCCGATCGATGCCTACCTCGACAGCGGGTTCGTCGCATGGCTGCGCGATTCGCGGGGCTGATCCTCGCGCTGGCCCTGTTGGGGCCGGCCTACGCCGTCGGCCCCATTCTCGGCACGCCGAAATGGGCGGAACTCTCCGCGCAGGAGCGTCAGGTGCTCGCGCCGCTCGCCCAGGAATGGGATGCCATGGAAGACCAGCGCAAGGGAAAATGGCTGGGCGTGGCAAAGCGCTTCCCGACCATGACGCCGGAAGAGCAGGAGCGCGTCCAGAACCGCATGCGCGAATGGGCCAAGCTCACACCGGAGCAGCGCGCCAAGGCGCGCGAACAGTACCGCGCGATGCGCAAGAGCCCCCCTGAGGAGCGTGAAGCGCTGCGGCAGAAGTGGCAGGAGTACGAGAGCCTGCCTGCCGAGGAACGCGATCGCCTCAAGGAAAAATCGCCCCCTCCCGGCAGCCGGCTGCCGACGAGAACGCCGCCCCCCGCAACCCCGTAGCGGCCCTCGAATCCGCGCCATGACCCAACGATCTTCACCGCCGGCCGGGCCGGACGCCACGCTCGCGCGCCGGCTTGCCAGCATGCTCTACGAAGTGCTCCTGCTGGCCGGCGTCCTGGCGCTGACCTTCATGGTGCCCTACCTGATACTCGGCGTAGTCTGGAACATGACGCCTCCCGGCTGGTTCCTGTGGCTGCACGTCTTCATCGTGCTGGGCACCTACTTCGTCTGGTACTGGCGCCATGGCGGACAGACGCTCGCGATGCAGACCTGGCGTTTGCGCCTGGTGGATACAGCCGACGGCGGGCCGGTCTCGCTGAATCGCGCCATGGTCCGCTATGTGCTGACCTGGCCGTCCTTGCTGTGCTTCGGCGCCGGCATAGTATGGTGCCTGTTCGACCGGCAGCGGCAATTCCTCCACGACCGCCTTGCGGGAACGCGCGTCGTGCAATTGCCCAGAAGCTGAATCGCTTTTTTCTCAGCGCCTCTCGACCCACCACAGCATGGCGGCCGCGGTCAGCAGGAAGGCGAGACTTGGCGTGAATGCCGCCACCACCGGCGGCCAGCTGTTGATCACGCCCAGGTTGGAGAACAAGCCATTGAGCGCATGGAAGCCGATGCCGATCATGATGCCGACGAACACCTTCAGGCTCACCGCGCCCATGCGGTCGTGCATATAGGCGAAGGGAATCGCCAGCGCCATCATCACCAGCGACGCCAGCGGGTAGACCAGCTTCTTCCACATCGCGATCTCGTAACGCTCGGTGCGCTGGCGGTTCTCCGAGAGGTGGCGGATGTAGGTGCTGAGATTGGTGAGCGACATGCGCTCCGGCGCGACCAGCAGCACCGAGAGCACGTCGGGCGTCAACGTAGAGCGCCACGGCTTCTCGTCGAAGCGCACGACTTCGGTGCGATCCCCCAGGAAATTCGTCTGCACGACATCGCTCAACTGCCAGGTATCCGGCGCCTGGAATTTGCCCTCCTGCGCCTCGGCAATCGACTTGAGCACCCACTGGTCGTCGAACTGGTACATCCGCACGCCGCGCAGCGTGGTGTCCGGCAGCACCGTGCGCACATTCACGAACACCTTTTCATCGCGTACCCACAGCCCGGAGCGGAATTCCTGCGCCACCACGGAACTGCGTGACGTCAGGCGCAGTTGCTGCGCCGCGCGCTCCGATTCGGGTGCAACGAACTCGCCGACCAGGAACGTGAGCACCACGAACACGCTGCCGATGACCGTCAGCGAGCGCAAAAGCGTGCCTGTCGCCAGACCCGAAGCACGCATCACCGTGATCTCAGAGTGTCGAGCCAGCAACGTGAGCGCGTAGAGCGTACCGATCAGCACGACGATCGGAAACAGCTCGTACACCCGCCCGGGCAGCGTCAGCGTGACGAACAGCAGCGCATGGTGAAACTTGTAACCGCCGCGGCCGATGTCGTCGATCTCAGCCATCAGGTCGAAAAATGCGAACAACGCCAGGAACGCCACCATGACGAACGCAACCGAGAGGTAGATCTCCCTGGCGAGATAGCGCTGGAAGACCTTCATCGCCGCATCCTGAACCACGAATAGACGGCGATGCGCCGCCAGAACAGCGCGAGCAGCACCACGACCATCACCAGGTGCACCGCGCCGAGCCCGACGATGAACGACACCTTGCCCTGCGCCACCAGCGCCTGGACCATCTTGGTCAGGTTCGAGTACGTCACGTAGATCAACAGGGCAAGTATCAGGTTCAGGCTGCGGCCGGCTCGCGGATTGACGAAAGACAGCGGTATCGCGAGCAGCGCCAGCACGAGCGCGGACACCGGCAGCCCGATGCGCCAGACGATCTCGCCGAGGTTCGCCAGCGTCGGCTCGCGAAACAGCTTGTGGAAACGCATCGTCCGCGCAGAGGCGCCGACCTCCGGCGCCTCCTTCTGTTCGATGCGGATTGAATAGGCTTCGAATTCGCTTTCGCGATAGTCCGGCGTGCCCGCCACGCCCTCATAGCGCCGGCCGCGCTGCAGAACCAGGAAGCGGTCGCCGTTGGGCGCGGTTTCCGTATAGCCTTCCGCGGCCACCATGACCCCGAGACGGCCATGCTGCATCGAACTGACGAAGACGTTCTTCACGTGGGACGCATCCTCGGCCATGCCGTCTACGAAGAACACGCGATTGCCGTCGCTCGACTCGCGGAAGTTGCCGGGCGAGATCTGCGACACGTCATCGCGCGACGCGAGCTTGCCGCGGAACTCGGCGCTTTTCTGCAGCGCCCAGGGCGACAGGAACAGCGACAGCAGCGCGATCACGAAGATGATCGGCAGCGAGAAGCGCAGCACCGGCGACACCCAGGCGGTGAGCGGCAGGCCGGAGGAAAACCACACCATCATTTCCGAATCGCGATAGCTGCGCGACAACGTAAGCAGGATGGAAACGAAGACCGTCAGCGTCAGCACCACCGGCATGTAGTTCAGCGCCCCGAAGCCAAGCAGCGCAAGCACGCCTTCCGAGGCCAGCTTGCCGCCCGCCGCCTGGCCGAGCAGCCTGATCAGCTGGGTGGTGATCAGGATCGCGAACAGGGCGACGAACACCCCCGCGGCGGTGTTGGCAAACTCGCGCTGAACGGAACGCTTGAAGATCATGTGACGGAACGCAACTTCACGGGCTGGCTCGACTTGGCTGTCTGGATCGTTCTTTGACGGAGCGGGAGAGAATGGCGATAATCGCCGCAACCCAACAACCATGCGGATTTTCAAGGAGCAGCGAGTGGAATTTAGCATAAAAGCCGGCACCCCGGAGAAGCTCAGGAGCGGTTGCATCGCCGTCGGCGTCATCGACGCAAGGAAGCTCACGCCCGCTGCCGCCGCACTGGACAAGGCAGCGAAAGGCTATCTGACGGAGATCCTGCGCCGCGGCGATCTCGACGCCAAGGCCGGAGCGACGCTGGCGCTGCACAACGTGCCGGGCACTGCGTGCGAGCGCGTGCTGCTGGTCTCGCTCGGCAAGGAAGCCGAACTCTCCGACAAGGATTTCCGTGGCGCGATCGGCGCGACCGCGAAGGCGCTCGCCGCCGGCGGTGCCAAGGACGCCGTCATTTGCTTCGCCGACCACCCGGTCACCGGGCGCGACGCACGCTGGAATGCACGCCAGGCCGCGATGCTTCTGGCCGATTCGACCTACCGCTACGACGCCACCAAATCGAAGAAGGACGAGAACCGGCGCGGCCCGGCAAAGGTCACGCTGCTGGTCGGCGAGAAGACCGACCTCGCTGCGGCGCGCAACGGCATGGCGCAGGGCCAGGCGCTCGCCGGCGGCATGGCACTGACCAAGGAACTCGGCAACCTGCCGGCCAACATATGCACCCCGACCTATCTCGCGCAGCAGGCCAAGGCGCTCGGCAAGTCGCAAAAGCTCAAGGTCGACGTGCTCGACCGCGCGCAGATGGAAAAGCTCGGCATGGGTTCGCTGCTCTCGGTCGCGGCCGGCTCGGCCCAGCCGCCCAAGCTGATCATCATGAAGTATGAAGGCGCGGCGAAAAAGGGCGCCAGGCCGGTCGTGCTGGTCGGCAAGGGTATCACCTTCGACACCGGCGGCATCTCGATCAAGCCGGCTGCCGAGATGGACGAGATGAAGTACGACATGTGTGGCGCAGCCAGCGTGTTCGGCACGCTCAAGGCGGTTGCCACCATGGGCCTGCCGCTCAACGTGATCGGCATCGTGCCGGCCACCGAGAACATGCCGGGCGGCCGCGCCACCAAGCCGGGCGACATCGTCACCTCGATGTCGGGCCAGACGATCGAGATCCTCAACACCGATGCCGAAGGTCGCCTGATCCTGTGCGACGCGCTCACTTACGCCGAGCGCTTCAACCCCGACTGCGTGATCGACATCGCCACGCTCACCGGCGCCTGCATCATCGCGCTCGGCGCGATACCGTCCGGACTGATGGCCAACGACGACGACCTCGCGGCCGAACTGCTCGCGCGCGGCCAGGAATCCGGCGACCGCGCCTGGCAGCTTCCACTGTGGGACGACTATCAGGACATGCTCAAGAGCAACTTCGCCGACATGCCCAACATCGGCAGCAAGGGTGCCGGCACCATCACGGCGGCCTGCTTCCTGGCCCGTTTCACCGGCAAATACAAGTGGGCGCACCTCGACATCGCCGGCACCGCATGGAAGTCCGGCGGCGAGAAGGGTGCCACCGGACGCCCGGTGCCGCTGCTCACGCAATTCCTGCTTGGCAGGGCCAAGGCCGCATGACTCGCATCGAGTTCCACCACAACGCGGGCGACAAGTTCGCTGCCGCGGCACGCCTGATCGGCACCGCAGTGGCAAGCGGCGCGCGCGTGCTGGTCTATGCGCCGGAGCGCGAGGTGGCGCAGCGCATCGACCAGGTGTTGTGGACCCACGCTGCCCTGTCGTTCGTGCCGCACGTGATGGCCGACTCGTCGCTCGCCGGCGAAACGCCGGTGCTGATCGCCGGCGCGCTCGACCATCCGGCGGCTGCCGGGCATGACCAGGTGCTGGTCAACCTCGACGGCGAACTGCCGCCTGCGTTCGCACGCTTCGAGCGGCTGATCGAGATCGTCGGCACCGACGACGGCGACCGCCTGCCCGCGCGGGAACGCTTCCGCTTCTACCGCGACCGCGGCTATCCGCTGACCACCAGCGACCTGGCCGCCCATTGAATCCTGACGGTGACACCATGAGCGACGTCCTCGGACAAGCCGACGCACTGATCCGCCGCCACCGCAGCTTCGTCGCCAGCGCCACCTCGCGCAAGGCAGCCGACGAGTTGCCGGTGCTGACCGAGGTGGTCGATCTGCCGCCGGCCGCGGGCACGCCGGACGCGGCGCTGGTCGAGGCGCAGGTGGCCCTGCGCGTCGAGGAGTTGCTGCCCTCGCGCATCGAGCAACGGCTGGCCGAAGTGCTGCCGCAGCGGCTCGAGCAGGCGGTCGCCGCACGCCTCGCCGACGAGCTGCCACGCCGCGTCGAGGAGGCGTTGCCCGAACGTGTCGCCGAGGCGCTGTCGCGCGAGCTGGAAGCCGCCCTGCCCGACCAGGTCGAGCGCCGCGTGCAGGAACTGCTGCCGCGTCGCGTGGAGGAAGCGCTCACCCGCGAGCTGGCCGAGCGCCTGCCGGTCGAAATCGAGTCGGCCCTGCCGCTGCGCGTCGAACAGCGGGTGGCCGAAGCCCTGCCGCAACGCATCGAGCAGGCGCTGCCGGCGCGCCTGGCCGAGGTGCTGCCGGCGGCGATCGAGGAGTTCCTGCCGCAGCGCCTCGCCGAAGCCCTGCCGGCGGCGGTCGAAGCCGCAGTGCCCGCACGGGTCGAGGAACTGCTGCCCCTGCGTGTCGAGGAACGCCTCGCCGAACTGCTGCCGCAGGCGCTGGAAGACGCGCTACCGGCCCGCGTCGCGGCGCAGTTGCCGGCCGCGGTCGAGGCCGCCCTGCCGGCGCGCCTTGAAGAGGTGTTGCCGCAGCGCATCGAACAGGCGCTGCCGGCCCGTGTCGAGGCAGCACTTGCCGAACGGCTGGACGCCGCGGTGCGCGAGCGCTTCGGCGCCGAACTGCACAAGCACCTGTCGGCGCTGCAGCCGTCGCTGATGCAATCAGTCGAAAGCTGGCTCGAAGCCGAGGTGCCGCAGATCATCAACCGCGAACTCGACGGGCTGACCAGCCGCATCACGGCTGGCACGCTCGCCAACCTGCGCACGACGCTGCTGCCGCAGCTTGCGGCGCTGGTCGATTCGTCCTCGCTCGAAGACGCCGGCGGCGGCGCGGACTTTCCAGGCTGGCAACCGGAATAGAAACCCAATCACAACCAGCCGCACAGACAACCGACCTGCGAGCCGCACGGATGCTTGCTCACAGACAATGCATCGCTGCGACCCGCGTGGTTGCTGGCCCTGCGGCACAACACCCCGGAAAACCCCGTCCCGTCTAATCTGCGGGCCGATGCACTTCGATCGTCCAGATTGCTGCGCGTTACGCCATCGCACGCTGACGTGGCGCCCGGCGCCGCGCCTGACGCAGCGGGCCCGCCCGCTATAATTCATTCTTTTTTCTGCAATCTTCAAGATGGAACTCGCCAAGAGCTTCGAGCCGGCCGACATTGAGCGCCGCTGGTACCCGGCATGGGAATCACGCGGCTACTTCGCCGCCGGCTTCGACACCGCCAAGACCGACAATTTCTGCATCCTGCTGCCGCCGCCGAACGTCACCGGCACGCTGCACATGGGCCACGGCTTCAACCAGACGCTGATGGACGCGCTGACGCGCCACCACCGCATGCGCGGGGCCAACACGCTGTGGCAGCCGGGCACCGACCACGCCGGCATCGCCACGCAGATCGTCGTCGAACGCCAGCTCGATGCGCAGGGCGTCTCGCGCCACGACCTCGGCCGCGAGAAGTTCGTCGAGAAGGTGTGGGAGTGGAAGGAATACTCCGGCTCGACCATCACGCGCCAGATGCGCCGCCTCGGCACCTCGCCGGACTGGACGCGCGAGCGTTTCACGATGGACGCCGGGCTCTCGAAGATCGTCACCGAAACCTTCGTCCGCCTCTACAACGAGGGCCTGATCTACCGCGGCAAGCGGCTGGTGAATTGGGATCCGAAGCTGCTCACCGCCGTGTCCGACCTCGAAGTGGTGCAGGAGGAGGAAGACGGTTTCCTCTGGCATATCCGCTATCCGCTCGCCGACGGCTCGGGTTCGCTTACCGTCGCGACGACGCGCCCGGAAACCATGCTCGGCGACACCGCGGTAATGGTGCACCCGGAAGACGAGCGCTACGCGCACCTGATCGGCAAGACCGTCAAGCTGCCGCTGACCGAGCGCGAAATCCCGATCATCGCTGACGCCTACGTCGATCGCGAGTTCGGCACCGGCGTGGTCAAGGTGACGCCGGCGCATGACTTCAACGACTATGCGGTGGGGCAGCGGCACAGGTTGCCGATGATCTCCATCCTCACACTCGACGCGAAGATCAACGATGCGGCGCCCGAGAAATATCGCGGCCTCGACCGCTTCGATGCCCGCAAATTGATCGTCGCCGATCTCGAAGCGCTCGGCCTGCTCGAGAAAACCGACAAGCACAAGCTCAAGGTGCCGCGCGGCGACCGCACGCATGCGGTGATCGAGCCGATGCTCACCAACCAGTGGTTCGTCGCCATGACGAAGCCAGGCAAGGATGGCAAGAGCATCACCGCGCAGGCGCTCGAGTGCGTGGCGTCGGGCGAGATCCGCTTCCACCCGGAGAACTGGGTGAACACCTACAACCAGTGGCTCAACAACATCGTGGACTGGTGCATCTCGCGCCAGTTGTGGTGGGGCCACCAGATTCCGGCGTGGTACGACGCGGCCGGGAACTACTACGTAGCGCATGACGAGGCTGAGGCGCGCGCGCAGGCTGCCGCCAGGGGCTACAGCGGCGCGCTGACGCGCGACCCGGACGTGCTCGACACCTGGTATTCGTCCGCGCTGTGGCCGTTCTCGACGCTGGACTGGACGCCCGAGTGGCCGGCAAAATCGAATTCGGCACTCGATCTCTATCTGCCATCGACGGTGCTGGTTACAGGCTTCGACATCATCTTCTTCTGGGTGGCGCGAATGGTGATGATGACCAAGCACATCACCGGCAGGATTCCGTTCCGCGACGTCTATGTGCACGGCCTGATCCGCGATGCCGAAGGCCAGAAAATGTCGAAGTCCAAGGGCAACGTGCTCGACCCGATCGACCTGATCGACGGCATCGACGTCGACGCGCTGGTGGCCAAGCGCACCACCGGCCTGATGAACCCGCGCGACGCCGGCAAGATCGAAAAGCGCACCCGCAGGGAGTACCCGACCGGCATTCCCGCCTTCGGCACCGATGCGCTGCGCTTCACCTTCGCCAGCCTCGCCTCGCCCGGTCGCGACATCAAATTCGACATGCAGCGCTGCGAGGGCTATCGCAATTTCTGCAACAAACTGTGGAACGCCACCCGCTTCGTGCTGATGAATTGCGAAGGCAAAGACTGCGGCATGCAGACTTGCAAGCACGACTGCGGCCCCGAGGGCCCGTTG
>JAEUNL010000020.1 GCA_016791115.1 Rhodocyclaceae bacterium | reverse complement strand
GATGCAGTGTCGCCCGACAAGGACGTAGACGGGTTTCACGCCCACAACGTGGGCCGGCTGGCGCAGGGAACCCCCGCCTTCGTGCCTTGCACACCCTACGGCGTGATGAAGATGCTCGAAGCCGAGGCGGTGCCGATCAAGGGGGCCGAAGCAGTCGTGCTGGGGCGGTCCAACATCGTCGGAAAACCGATGGCGCGGTTGCTGCTCCAGGCAGGCGCAACGGTCACCGTCTGCCATTCACAGACGCGCGATATCGCATTCCACACGCGCCGGGCCGACATACTGGTCGTCGCTGTCGGACGGCCCAGAATGGTTTCCGGCCAGATGATCAAGCCTGGTGCGGTGGTGATCGACGTGGGCATCAATCGTCTTCCGGCCGAGCAGGGCGGAAAATTGTGCGGCGATGTCGAATTCGAGTCGGCGCGTGCCGTGGCTGGGTTGATCACGCCGGTACCTGGTGGTGTGGGGCCGATGACGATCACGATGCTGCTCGCCAATACGCTTGAATCTGCCGAGCGACACGCGGCAAGGTTCGATGTATGGGGCGCCGAATGAACGCGATGCATGTCGATCCGGTGGTGGGAATCGTGATGGGCTCCAGCTCCGACTGGGCGACGATGAAAGCGGCTGCGCTGGTCTTCGAGGAATTCGGCGTGCCGCACGAGGCGCGCGTGGTGTCAGCACATCGGACGCCGGATCTGCTGTTCCGGTACGCCGAAACGGCCGCTAATCGGGGCTTGAAGGCAATCATCGCCGGCGCCGGTGGAGCGGCGCACCTGCCGGGCATGCTGGCCGCCAAGACGACGGTGCCGGTTCTCGGGGTTCCCGTCCAGTCCAAGGCGTTGTCGGGGCTGGATTCTCTGCTGTCGATCGTGCAGATGCCGAAGGGTGTTCCGGTCGCGACGTTTGCGATCGGCGAGCCCGGCGCGGCGAACGCTGCGCTGTTTGCCGTGGCGATGCTGGCGCGTGAGGATGAGGGGCTTGCGGCGAAGCTCGATGACTTTCGCCGCAGGCAGACCCAAACCGTACTGGACATGAAACTTTCCGAACACGAATGATCCTGCCACCTGCAACGCTGGGCATGCTCGGGGGCGGCCAATTGGGCCGCTTCTTCGTTATTGCCGCACATGAGATGGGCTATCGGGTTGCGGTGCTCGACCCGGATCCGCACAGTCCGGCGGGCCGTATCGCCGACGAACACCTGGTGGCGGCCTACGACGACAACGATGCGCTTGAGCGGCTCGGCACGACCTGCGCTGCGGTGACCACTGAATTCGAGAATGTTCCGGCGGACACCTTGGCGTTCCTGTCCAAGTACGTGCCGGTTCGGCCTTCTGCAGAATGCGTCGCGGTCGCGCAGAATCGTGAACGGGAGAAGTCGTTTTTCCGCGACGGTGGATTTCCGGTCGGGCCGTTTGCTGTAATCGGCAGCGAGGCCGACATCGACGCCGTGCCCGACGATCTGTTGCCGGGCGTGCTGAAGATCGCACGGTTCGGCTACGACGGCAAAGGGCAGGCGCGGGTAGCGACGCGCGCGGAGATCAAGGACGCGTTTCATGCCCTCAAGAGCGAGCGCTGCGTGCTCGAGCGCTTCCTGCCGCTCGATCTGGAGGTTTCCGTCGTGCTCGCACGCACGCAGGACGGCGAGGCGAGGTGCTTTCCGGTTGCAGAGAATCGGCACAAAAACGGCATCCTCGACGTGAGCATCGTTCCGGCGCGCGTCGATGACCGCCTGCGGGCGGAGGCGGAGGAGCTTGCCCTTGGCGTTGCATTGCATCTCGGGTACGTCGGTGTGCTCGGCGTCGAAATGTTCGTCAGCGAGGGGCGACTTCTGCTCAATGAAATCGCGCCTCGGCCGCACAACAGCGGGCACTACACCATCGATGCCTGCGTGATCGACCAGTTCGAGCAGCAAGTGCGCGCGTTGTGTGGACTCCGTCTGGGCGATGCCCGACTGCATACGCCGGCCGTCATGGTCAATCTCCTCGGTGATGTCTGGCACGGCAATGAACCGCACTGGGGGCGACTGTTCGACGACGCCGGGCTGAAGCTGCACCTGTATGGCAAGCATCATGCGCGCCCCGGAAGAAAGATGGGCCACTTCACCGTGCTCGACGAAGATGCGGGGCGTGCCGTCGATCGGGCTTATGCGGCCCGCGAGCGCATCGGGATTCGCGATTGACCGTTGTCATGCACAGCGATGTCGTCCGGGCCGCAGAACTCTTGCGTGCCGGTGAACTCGTCGCGTTTCCAACCGAAACGGTCTACGGACTGGGCGCGGACGCGCTGAATCCTTCAGCTATCGCGAAGATCTTCGCGGCGAAAGGCCGGCCAGCCGATCATCCCCTGATCGTCCATTTGCCGCCTTCTGCGCGCCTGGACGACTGGGCGCGAGAGGTTCCGTCCGGCGCACGGCGCCTGGCTGAGGCGTTCTGGCCTGGCCCCTTGACGCTGATCCTGCAGCGCCAATCGCAAGTTCCCGATCAGGTTACCGGAGGCCAGGATACAGTCGCCTTGCGTGTTCCGCGCCACCCGGTTGCGCTGGACTTCCTCGAAGCCTTCGGCAGCGGCATTGCTGCGCCGTCCGCGAACCGTTACGGGCGCATCAGCCCGACCCTGGCGCGACACGTCGTCGAAGAACTCGGCAGCGCGGTTTCCATGGTGCTGGACGGCGGGGCCTGCGAAGTCGGCATCGAATCGACCATCGTCGATTTATCGCGCGGAGAGGCGGTCCTGCTCCGGCCGGGGTTGATCGGCGCCGAACGGATCGAGAGTGTTCTCGGACGACCCCTGTCGGTCGCCGACGCGTTGGCGAAGCCGGCGCCACGGGTGTCGGGCTCGCATGCCGCGCACTACGCGCCTGGAACGCCGTTGCGACTCGTCCGCCCGGATCGCCTGCGCGAAGTGCTGAATGCACAACGACACGCCGGGCATCGATGTGCGGTCATTGCCTATTCCCAGCCTGCCTTTGCCGAGTCGCCGCATGTCTGGCGCATGCTCGCCGCGGATCCTGCGGGGTACGCTCACGACCTGTATTCGGCCCTGCGCGAACTCGATTCGATGGGGTTGCGTGCGATCGTCGTCGAACTTCCCCCCGAAGGCGAAGCCTGGCGTGCGATTCTCGATCGATTGTTTCGCTCGGCCGCCGGCAGCGGTATCGCCGACGACGATCGTCTCTGACGCGCGGTGGGCTCGGGCGTGGCTTCGCTGCCAATTGACATCCAGGTCGTATCGCACGGGCATGATGACTGCCTGCCGTTGTTGTTGGACGATATCGAGGTTGGACGATGCAACCTGTTTGTCGCCGAGAATCTGGCCTCGTCGAAATTGCAGATTTCGCCACGCGCCGATCTCCATTTTGTTCGCAACGAAAGCGAGGTGGGCTTTGCCGAAAACCATAACCGGCTGGCTTCGCTTGGCCATGCTGAATTCATCGCAATACTGAATCCGGACCTGCGCATACCCGCTGGAGTTTGGGAGGGGCTGCTGCCTTACTTCGACGACCCCGGCGTAGCCGTGGTGGCGCCGCGGGTCTACTCCCTCCGGGGGACGGTCGAGGACAATGCCCGTTTCGTGGTGACCCCGCTACGCTTCTTGAGGCGCGTCATGCGTTATCCCGACGTGACGCTCGATTATCCGGACATTACCCGGCCGTGCGAACCGGACTGGGTTGCCGGGCTTTTCATGCTTGTCCGCCGGCGCGCATTCGAGGATCTGGGCGGATTCGACGCCGGCTTCCGGCTCTATTGCGAAGATGTCGATTTTTGCATTCGCGCATGGCTGGGGGGCTGCAAGATACTGTGTGTTCCGGGTGAAGGCGTGACTCACGCCGCGCGGCGTGCGAGTCGGAGCAATTTCACGCACTTTCTGTGGCACCTGTCCAGCATGTTCCGGCTCTGGCGGACTCCCGGTTGGCGGCGCTTCGTGGCTTGGGATCGCGGTCATTCCGGGGCGTAGGCGTACTGCAAGTCCTGTTTCGGCGTTGGTTGAGCGTGCCAAGATGCGTGGTGTGCTCGCCCGGATTTCGCAGTGTGCCGGCGCTGGATGGATGCTGCGACCGACGCTGTTGAAATATTGCAAGACTACAGAAGACTACAGTTTTCACTGCCGAAAAACGTCATCTCTATGACTTTTTGCGGTTCCGACAAATCGAATCGTTTCGGAAGCGGCCGCTCTGCTTTCAGGAAGTCGATGCGCATTCGAAAGCGGTCTGCCCCAGAGAGCCGGCTTTACGTGCGGCGATCGTTAGTCATGCAAGAGTCATGCGGCTGTGACGCGGCTGGCGGGCTACTTGCTTCTAGATCGTCGATTTGGGAGCGGCGCGCTTTGCTTCATCAAGATACGGGACTGCAGTTCGTTTCATTTCCTTGACGAAATTTCGTTCCCTTGCTAACGTTCGCGCCGCCTGCCGTAAGGCCTTCGAGGGTGGCAGTCGTTTGTTTGTTTTTCGACGGGTTGTGCTGGGGAGTTAAGGGTTGTTCTTAAACGGTCGTTTGGAAGGTGTTCGGGTTCTGATCCGCGTCGTCATGTTCGCGGTCTTGGCCTTTGTGGCAACAGGTTGCGCGACGACGAAGCCGGAGGACTCCGACAAGTGGTACCAGTCTCAGCGGCAAGAGTTGAGATCCAAGGTCGAGGCGCGGTGGGCTGCCTTGATCAAAGGGGAAACCGAAACCGCGTACATGTATCTGTCTCCAGCCCAGCGATCTGTTGTTTCTTTGCAACAGTATCGCCGCACCTTGGGTGGGGCAGTACAGTGGCGGGTGGCGCAAGTAGATGACATTCGGTATGATTCTCCTACTGTAGCGGTCGTCTCGGTTGCGTTGACCTATCGGTTCGCGTCCTCGGCAACGGGGAATAGAGAGATCGAGTCGGTTCGTCAGATGCAGGAGAAGTGGCTTTACAAAGATGGGGGATGGTGGTACACAACCCAGTAGATTGGAGACCATTTTGGTTTCCCGGTCTTCTGGTGAAAGTGTCGGCCCAGGCGCCTGGCGTCGAATTTTTTT
>JAEUNL010000017.1 GCA_016791115.1 Rhodocyclaceae bacterium | reverse complement strand
GTGGCGGAGAGGGCGGGATTCGAACCCGCGGTAGGCTCTTAACCTACACACGCTTTCCAGGCGTGCGACTTAAACCGCTCATCCACCTCTCCGCGGAAGCGCGCGATTCTACCAAATCCCGACTCGTCGGTCACACAAAACCTCGTGCGGCCTCAGGGCCGCGGTTTCGCATCCTCGCGCCGCATGTACGGATAACGCACCAGTTCGACCATCTCCTGTACCGCGGCGTCCGGCGCACGGGTTATCAGGCTGACGACGATGAGCGCAACGATACCGGCAGGAATGCCGAATATTCCGCACGAAATCGGTTCGATGCCGAACCACTGGCGCGCAATGCCACCGCCGAAGAACGGATGCGTGACGGCAGCGTAGTAGAGGCACACGCCAAGCCCCACCACCATGCCGGCGACCGCACCCCACTTGTTGGCGCGCTTCCAGAAGATGCCGGCAACCAGCGCCGGAAAGAATGCCGACCCGGCGATCGAGAACGCCAGCCCGACCATGAACAAGATGTTGTCGGGCCGCAGCGAGGCGGTGTAGGCGGCCGTGACCGCGACGATCAGCAGCAGCGACTTGGAGATCACCAGGCGGCGCTGCGTCGAAGCGTGCGGATCGATCATCTTGTAATACAGGTCGTGCGACAGCGCGTTGGCGATGGTCAGCAGCAACCCGTCGGCAGTGGACAGGGCTGCAGCGAGGCCACCTGCTGCAACCAGGCCGGAGACCACGTAGGGCAGCCCGGCAATTTCCGGTGTCGCGAGCACGATGACGTCGGTGTTGAGCGCGAGTTCGGCAAGCTGCAGCAGGCCGTCGCCGTTGACGTCGTCGATGCGCACCAGGCCGATCTTGCCCCAGGAATGCACCCACGACGGCAGGTTCGATATTGCGGAACCGACCAGGTCGCTGTAAACCGTCCATTTCGCGAACACGGCGTAGGCTGGCGCCGTGACGTAGAGCAGGAAGATGAAGACGAGCGACCAGAACACCGAGTAGCGCGCCTCGCGCACGCTGGGCGTGGTGTAGTAGCGCATCAGGATGTGCGGCAGCGACGCGGTGCCGATCATCAGGCACAAAGTCAGCGTGATGAAGTTCAGCCGCTTGGTTTCGGACGGTTTGCCCTCCGGCGTGGTAAATGCTGCCGCGTGGGCGATCGGCCGGTTCCAACGCGCGGCGAGTTCGTCGCGTTCACGCGACCATTTAGCGCGTGCCTCGGCGGCATCGCGCGGCAGATGCGCCAGCGTGCGCTCCGCGTTGGCAATCTCGCGCGCTGGTGCGGAAACGGCCTTGCGATCCGCAAGCTGACGCGTGAGGCGCTGGCGTTCCGCGTCGAGCGATTGCGGCAAGCCGCGAATGCGTGCATCGAGCATTTCTGCCTTCTGCTTGTAGCGTGCCCGCGCCTCGATTTCCCGCGGGTCGTCGAAGAGCTGCTTCTCGCGTTCGCCGAGCTTTTCGAGGACCACGCCGTAGACGGCCTGGGGTACCGGCACGCCGGTCACCTTGTACGACATGATGACGACCGGCACGAGGTAGGCGACCACGAGGATCACGTACTGAGCGACTTGAGTCCATGTGACGGCACGCATGCCGCCGAGAAAGGAGCACACCAGAATGCCGGCCAGGCCGACGAACACGCCGATCTCGAACTCGATGCCGACGAAGCGGCTGGTGATCAGCCCGACGCCATAGATCTGCGCCACGACATAGACGAACGAGGCGAGGATGGCTGCCGACACGCCGACCAGGCGCGCCAGATCGCCGCCGTATCGCGCGCCGAGAAAATCCGGAATCGTGAACTGGCCGAATTTGCGCAGGTAGGGCGCGAGCAGCAGCGCGACGAGCACGTAGCCGCCGGTCCAGCCCATGACGAATGCAAGCCCTTGAAAGCCGGCGAAGTACAGCGTACCCGCCATGCCGATGAACGAGGCGGCGCTCATCCAGTCGGCCCCGGTGGCCATGCCGTTGAACAGGGCGGGCACGCGCCTGCCCGCCACGTAATATTCGGCGACATCCGCTGTGCGGCTCATGACGCCGATGCCGGCGTACAGCGCGACGGTTGCAAACAGGAAGATGTAGCCGATGACCTTTTGCGACATGCCGAACTGCTCGGCCACCGCCAGGCCGATCACGAACAGCACGAACCCGCCCGTGTACCACGTGTAGTACCGGCGCAGGCTGCGTTCGAACTCGCGTATCGGGGACAAGTGCTCAGGCCTCCGCGCAGGCGCATGCGCCTGCCGGGGATTCGTCGGCAGCGAGGCAGGACAGGTGTCTCACGCGCCCCGATGCTGCGGAATGGTTAACGTGACCGGGAATCTCCCATGAATCGACCGCACGGACACCCGTCCCGCTTCTGGCGAAATGCGCGCCTTGCGCATGATTCTCCTGCGCCGCCCAGGCGGAATGGCTCCGCAGGCTGGGGCGTCTCCTATGGTTATTGTCGTTGCGATCCGTCTGCATGGCTTTGGCCCCGCGCTATCCCTCTATCCGCTGCCGGACCGACGAGGCTCGGGCGAGTATAGAGGCACTCCCCGGCCCGCTCAACCACGGGATCCCGCGGCTTGTTCCGCCATCCGCCGCCACAATTCCAAAGGCATTTTTGCGGCAATCGCACGAAGCACCCGCCTGCCTGGCCGCGGGGCGCCGGCAACAAGCGTCGTCAAACGGATACGGCCCCCTGTGGGCCGGAGCGACCGTTCGAACTCGCAGATGCGGGCGACAGCGCCTATCGAAATCGACTAGCCCCATGATTTGACAGGCTATTTTATTGTGCGCCGCGCCATGGGTGCGTATCGGCATCGCAGCCGATCTGTAAGGAAGTCGTAAGCTTCGGGTCGCAATCATTAACCAAATTTAATCTGGAGGTCGGATGCTGTTCCTGATTTCGTCCGTCAAGCTGATTGC
>JAEUNL010000027.1 GCA_016791115.1 Rhodocyclaceae bacterium | reverse complement strand
GTCGCGCAGCAGGAACTGCGACAGATCTACCCGCAACCGGGCTGGGTCGAACACGATCCCCTCGAGATCTGGCACGGGCAGCTTGCCTGCGCGCGGCTGGCGCTGGACCGCGCCGGCATCGGCGCGCGCGAGATTGCGGCGATCGGCATCACCAACCAGCGCGAAACCACCGTGCTGTGGGACCGCATCACCGGCGAGCCGCTGGCCAACGCCATCGTGTGGCAGGACCGGCGCACCGCCGACGCCTGTGCCGCGCTGAAGGCCGCCGGGCACGAAGCCACGGTGCGCGCGAAGACCGGACTGGTGCTCGACCCCTACTTCTCCGCCACCAAGCTCAAGTGGCTGCTCGACAACGTGCCGGGCGCACGCGAGCGTGCGACGCGCGGCGAACTCGCCTTCGGCACTGTCGATAGCTGGCTGGCGTGGCGGCTGTCTGGCGGGCAACTGCATGTGAGCGACATCTCGAATGCCTCGCGCACCGCGCTGCTGAACCTCGCCCGCGGCGAGTGGGATGACGACCTGCTCGCGCTGTTCGACATTCCGAAAAGCCTGCTGCCGCGCGTGGTGCGTTCAAGCGGCGTCATCGGTGCCATCGACCCGACGTTATTCGGCGTCGAAGTTCCGATCGCGGGCATCGCCGGCGACCAGCAGGCCGCGCTGTTCGGCCAGGGCTGCCACGCGGCGGGCCAGGCGAAGAACACTTACGGCACCGGCTGCTTCCTGCTTATGCACACCGGCGCCGAGCGCATCGAATCTGCCAACGGCCTCATCACCACCTGCGCGGCGCAGACCGGCGCGGCGATCGAGTACGCGCTCGAAGGCAGCGTGTTCATCGGCGGCGCGGTGGTGCAGTGGCTGCGCGACGGGCTCGGCATCATCGGCAGTTCGGCGGAGATCGAGGCGCTCGCCGGCAGCGAGCCCGACAGCCACGGCGTGGTGTTCGTGCCAGCCTTCACCGGCCTCGGCGCGCCGTGGTGGGATGCGAACGCGCAGGGCGTGATCGTCGGCCTCACGCGCGGCACCACGCGCGCACACATCGCGCGCGCCGCGCTCGAATCGATCGCCTTCCAGTCGGCCGACCTGGTGCGCGCGATGGCGCGCGACGCCCACGTCGCATTGCCCGACCTGCGCGTCGACGGTGGCGCCACCGCCAACGACCTGCTGATGCAGTTCCAGGCCGACCTGCTCGGCTGCGCGGTGCTGCGCCCGCGCGTGCAGGAGACGACCGCCCTCGGGGCAGCCTACCTCGCCGGCCTCGCCGTCGGCGTGTGGCCGGACGAGGCGGCCATCGCGCAGCAATGGCAGGTCGAGCGCCGCTTCGAACCATGCATGCCGCGCGACGACGCCAGCGCGCGCATGCGCCTGTGGCGTGCGGCGATCTCGACCACCAAGTCCTGGAGCCACAAGCGGCGCGATTCGCTGCTCTGATTTTCTGAAACGGCCCGGCCTGGAAGGCGCATCCACCGGCGCTCAACGGGCAGGCATGCCGGAGACACGCATGGAATGGCGCCCCCAAGCCGGCATGGCTGAAGATCGCCTATTCATGCGTCCCGCGGGGCGGCGCTCAGTCGGCCATCACCGTGCGCTCGGCGGCCCAGGCGCGCAGATCCTCGATCTTCTCGGCCATGACGACGGACAGCGGCCGCGTGCGCTGCAGTTCGGCGACCAGCGAGGCGGTGGAGATCGGCTGGTTGCTGGCGTGCGACTCGTAGAGCGAAGAAACGATGGCCTGTTCGATCTCGGCACCGGCGAAGCCGTCGGCAGCTTCGGCAAGCTGGCGCAGGTCGAATGCGGCCGGATCGAGTTGGCGGCGGCGCAGGTGGATGCTGAAGATCTCGACGCGCGCCGGCGGCAGCGGCAGGTCGACGAAGAAGATTTCGTCGAAGCGGCCCTTGCGCAGCAATTCCGGCGGCAGGCCGGTGATGTCGTTGGCGGTAGCGACCATGAACACGCGCGCCTTGCGTTCCGAAAGCCAGGTGAGCAGCGTGCCGAGCACGCGGCGCGAGACGCCGCCGTCGCTGTCGCCGCCGTCGGTGGCGAGGCCCTTCTCGATCTCGTCGATCCACAGCACGCAGGGCGCCATGGCGTCGGCCGATTGCAGCACCGCGCGCAGGTTGCGCTCGGTTTCGCCGTGGAACTTGTTGTAGAGCGTGGCGAAATCGAGCCGCAGCAGCGGCACGCCCCAGGCACCCGCGATCGTCTTGGCGGCGAGGCTCTTGCCCGCGCCCTGCACGCCAAGCAGCAGCACGCCACGCGGCATGTCGAGCCCCTGCGTACCCGGCGCCCCGGCGAACACGCTGCGCCGCTGCGACAACCAGCGCTTGAGCGAGGCCATGCCGCCGATCTGGTCCATGCTGCCGGTATCGATTTCGATTTCCAGCGCGCCGTCGGCGAGCATCTCCTGCTTGTTCTTGAGCACGCGCGAAATGTCGTTCATCGTCAGCTCGCCGTCGTCGCGGATGGCGAGGCTGATCAGCCGCTTGATGTCCTCCTCGCAGAGGCCGAGAAGGTGCTGCTGCAGCAATGCCAGCGCATCCGGATCGCCGGTGACGCGGCGGCCCTTGTTCTGCACCGCATAGAGGTCGAACTCGTTCTTGATCATGGCGCGGATGGCATTGGCATCCGGCAGGCGCAGCTTGAAGCGCGCCGCGTGGCGCGCGAGATCGGGCGGCAGTTCCAGCGCCGGCGACAGTAGCACCAGCGTGCGCGCGCATTCGCCATAGCCGTGGGAAATTTCCTTCAGCAGGCGCAGGTTGACCGGGTCATCGAGGAAGGGATGCGCATCGCATAGCAGGTACACACCTGCGTCGCCCGAGCGGTCGATGTGGCGCAGTGCCTGCTGCAGGGCATGCGTGTCCTCGAAGACATGCGTGCGGCCTTTTTTCTCGCCCAGGGCGGAGGTGTGGCCTTCCACCGTGCCGAAGCGGTGGTCGGCGTGATGCACGTCGTATTTGAAGTTCTCGCGCGCCAGGCCGTCGGCCACGCTCCAGGTGAAGAACGCCAGCTCGTCGGTGGCGGCGGCCTTCTGCACCAGCGCGCGAACCTTGGTTTCTTCGTGCGATTCGACGATGACAATCGGAAAGCGCGAGCGCAGCACCAGGCGCAGATCGTTCAGGTCGTCCATATCCATCCTCCTTCGGGCGGGAGGATTCTAGCCCGGATAATTCGGAAGCCACCGAAAAAATAAACCCGGCAAAGCCGGGTTTCGCGCAAACGCGTGCAGACGCGGCCGATGCCGGCCGGATTCGCTCAGCGATGCTGCGCGTCGTGCTTCTGGCGATGGATGCGGCGGCTCTCGACGTTCTGCGCATGGTGGATACGCGCGCGCTCGCGGCGCGTCACCACGCCGTCGGACTTGGCCTTGTCTTCGATCGCGTCGACGCGATCCTGGCCGCGCTCGAGGCGTGCGGTTTCGCGCTTGTTGAGTTCGCCCGAGGCGATGCCCTGGTCGATGCGACGTTCCTGGTTGGCCTGGCGCTTGTCGATGCGTGGCGTGTTGGCGCCGGCAAGAGCGGGCAGGGTAACGGCGCCCAGCATCAGGGCGGCAATGGCGGCTATGAGCTTGTTCATGACTTTATCTCCTGGTTGATTGTTTGGCGGCATTCGCATGCCACGAGCAAACGATAGCCCAATACGCCGCTGGAATTCGAGTAAGCGTTTGTAAGCCTTCGTAATCGGGATTACACGTCGCCCGCGGAAATTGCGGCGGGCAGGTCGAGGCGGTCGGTAATTAGGCCTGACACGCCGGCATCCAGGAGCCTGCGGGCCTCAAGGGGATCGTTGCAGGTATAAACGACGATCGGTACGCCGGCTGCCCGCGCGGCTTCAAGCGCCGTTTCGCGCAGCGAAGACCATTCGCAATGCACAGACACGGCGTTGGCGCGGCGCACAATTCCGAGCCAGTCGACCGGCAGGTCGCGAAACAGCACGCCGCGCGGCAAGTCGGGTGCCAGCTTCTGCGCCTCGCGCAGCGCCGTCAGCGAGAAGGACGACAGCACCAGGTCAAGCTCGCCGCCGTGGCCCAATGCGACGCGCGCGACTTCGCGCCCGGTCTCGCTTTCGTACCCTTGTGCCGGCTTGATCTCGACGTTTGCCGCCAGCCCGAGCACACGGCAGGCATCAAGCGCCTTGTCGAAGGCCGGCACCGGTTCGCCGGCGAAACGCGCATCGAGCCAGCTACCGGCATCCAGACGGCGGAGATTGTCAAAGGGCGTGTCGGATACGCGCCCGGCGCCGTTCGTGGTGCGCTCGAGGGTTTCGTCGTGGATCAGCACGGGCACGCCGTCGGCGCTCAGCATGACGTCGAATTCGACAGCGCGGAAGCCGTGTTCGGCCGCAGCACGCAGACCGGCGAGCGTGTTCTCTGGCGCCATCGTGCCGCCACCGCGGTGGGCAAGCAGCCGCGGCAGGCGCCAGGGCCGGGTCAGCGGATGCAACAGCCGTTGAGCCGGGTAACGGCGGAATCGAGCGCGCCCTTGGCCGGCTTGCGGTCGGACCAGAGGTTGTCGAGCTCTTCGTTGAGCACACGGCGCACGGCACCCTCGTTGATGATCCGGGTTGCGCGCGATGCGAGGGTCGCCGGCTTGTTGGTGAGCTGGGCGATCGCCGTGGTGACGTGAACCAGATCGGATTTGAGCAGTTCGCTCCCCGAGGCCAACAGGCCCGCGCGGTCGAGTGGCAGGGATCCGAGCCGCACTTGCAGGTCGACCTGCGTCTGCGGCGAGAGCAGGAAGCTCACGAATCTCGCAGCCGTGCGGTACTGTGCCGGCGACTTGCCGCCGCCGACCCACATCGACGGGCCCGAGGCGAGGGTGTTCTGCGGCGCGCCGCGGATGTCGTCGTGATGCGGCAGCGGGGCTACGCCGATCTCGAACGCCGCGGTCTGCCGCAGGCTCGGATAGGCGTTCGACGACGCGGTGAGCACGGCACAGTTCCCGGCAGCGAACTGGGTCTCGGCCTCGGTGCCATCGCCGAACACGTGCATGTAGCGTGACGTGACCCAGCTTTTCATCATCGCGAGGTGCTTGACCTGGATGAGGTTGTTGACCGATAGCGCCTCGCGCTTGCCGCTGTTGGTTGCGACAGCCTGGTTGTGCCAGGCGCTGGTGTTCTCGACATGCACCCAGCCGGGCTGCGTGGTGGTATAGGGGCAACCGTAGCCCGCGTCGTAGAGCTTGCCAAGCGCGGTCTGCAGGTCGAACCAGGTCGCCGGGGGGGCGCTGGCGTCGATGCCAGCGCGGCGGAACGCATCCTTGTTGAAATACAGGATGGGCGTGCCGAGGTCGATCGGCAGCGCGACCAGCCGGCCCGATACGTCGAGCGGCGCGAGGCTCATCGTCGGTGGCGGACGCAGCGTCTGCAGGGGGACTTTCGCGTCCTTCATGACGGCATCGAGCGACTTGAAACGGGCCTTCGAGGCCAGAAGACGCGCCTGGCTGTCCTCGGCCAGGATCATCAGCGCCGGCAGGTTCCCTTCGTCCCACTTGCGATCGATCACGCGGATGCGGTCGCTCGGATACTCGGCATTGAAACGGTCGACGATCCGCGTCAGCTCGGCGCCCTTGATCGGCCCCAGCTCATGCACCAGTTCCAGCTCGGCTGGGGCGGCAGCGGCGCTTTCCGCCGCCGGCTTCTTCGTCTTGCCCCCAGCCGGCGCCGCTACGGCAATCCACGATTGCCCCGCCAGCACCGCCAGGGAAACGACCATCACGGAACGAAGCGTTTTCTTGATCATCAGGATCTCCACGACGGCAGACGGACTTCAGTCGGCAATTACGGCACCGCCCGGCGAAAAACCAACGCGGATTATACCGGCGTCCGATCGAGGCCCCGCGGCGCCGCACAAGTTGACCCAACTCAAGACGAAATGCAGCGCCGAGGATCATGATTTCATCATGTAGCCATGATGAGGGAGACGCCCGGCGAAAGGTCGGGGTGCCCGCTTTGTAGTTTGGATGATCCGGCGCAGTCCGGGAACGCAGGAGCGTGCGTGGAACGAGCGAACAAGCATGTCGAAGAAGGTGAAGTCATCGACCAGGAAGCCCGCGCGGGCGACGACGGTAACGATGCGCTGCGCCTGTGGTTGAGGATGCTGTCCTGTACCAGCCTGATCGAGCGCGAAGTGCGGTCGCGGCTGCGTCAGGAGTTCAACATCACCCTGCCGAGGTTCGATCTCATGGCACATTTGGAGCGCTCGCCGGAAGGCCTGCGGATGGGTGATCTGTCACGCAGGATGATGGTGACCAGCGGCAACGTGACCGGCATCACCGATCAGCTCGAGGCCGAAGGGCTGGTGGTGCGTGAATTCAGTCCGGATGACCGGCGCGCTTTCATCGTGCGCCTGACGGCGAATGGCCGGCGCGCGTTCCGGCGCATGGCGCAGGCTTACGAGCGCTGGATCGGCGAGATGTTCGACAATCTTCCAGTCCGCGACCGCGATCAGTTGCTGCGCCTTCTGGGTAATCTCAAGCACGAACTTCATGAAGCCGCGCCCGGCTGACTTCCGGTAGGGTCTGTTCTCATTCCATCCATGGATCGCGGGTGGAATGCACACAGACCCTTAAGAATCGGCGCGTCCGGTCGTTGTTTCATGAAACGCCTACCCGGACATGCCATGCGACACCGAAATCCCGCCCTGCTCCTGCCCTTGGTGAGCCTGACACTGCTTACCGCGTGCGAGCAACTGGGCATCGAGAATCCGGAGAAGGTGGCAGCTCGCAAGGAGGCCGAGAGCAAGGCGATCGGCGCCGCCTGCCGCCACGCCGGCCGTGCCATCGAGGATTGCTACGCGCTCAACGCCAAGGCGTTGAAAGCGGCGGTTTTTGCCGGCTGGAAGGAAATGAACGATTACATGCGGGACAACAAGATCGATGCCGTCACACCGCAGATCGCAAACGCGGCACCGGCCACAAAACCGGCTGCCGAAGGTGGCGACGGGGGCGAGCACGCCGGAGCGGAAGCGCCCGGTCACGGCAAGTCTTCCGAGCGGGCAGAAGCCGGCCCGAGCGAAGGCAAACCGGGAAAGAACGGCTCGCGCTCGCGCGGCTGATCAGTCTGCCGGGCGAACGAGTTCGCCCCGCCGTTCGTGCCACCAGCGCACGAACTCGGTCACGGCGATGGGTTTACTGAAGTAGTAGCCCTGCACACGCTGGCAGCCATACTCGCTCAGCAAGGTCCAGGTTCCCTTGGTTTCCACGCCTTCCGCGACGACTTCGAGGCGCAATCCCTGTGCGAGCTGGATCATCGAGCGCACGATCTCGCGATCCTGCGGGGACTCGTCCATGCGGCGCACGAACAACTGGTCGATCTTGAGTTCGTTGAGCGGCAACTGACGCAGGTAGGCCATCGAGGAATAGCCGGTGCCGAAATCGTCGACCGCCAGCCGGCAACCCAGGTCGCGCAAGCGGTACAGAATGCCCAGGCTGTGCTGCTCGTCCGAGATCATGGCGCTCTCGGTCAGCTCCAGCGTGAGGCGATCCGCCGGCACGTTCCAGATGGTGAGCGCCTGCTCGATCATGTCGGGCAGTTCTTCGTCGCGCAGGTCATTGGCGGTCAGGTTGATCGACAGGCGCAGCGGGATGCCTTCGAGCGCGAACTCGGCGAGCGTGCGCGCCGCGCGGGTGACGAGCCAGCGAGAGAACTGTGGGCTGACACCGGCCTCCTCCGCGATCTCGACGATGAACTGCGGCGCGACCGTCTCGCCCGCCGCGTGCTGCCAGCGGAGGAGTGCCTCGGCGTGCATGCAGGCACCGGTCGACGCATCGACTTGCGGCTGCAGGTAGAGCTCCAGCCTGTCGTCGCGCAATGCCTGCAGAAAGCCCTGCTCGATAGCAGCATAACGCGCGGCGGAGTGGTCCATCTCCGGACGGAATATCTCGGAGCGTTCGCCGTTGCGCTGGGCTTCGTGCAGCGCCAGTCGCGCCCCCTGCAGCAGCGTTTCGGCATCGCGACCGCCTTCCGGAAACAGGGCGGCGCCGGCAACCGGCGTCAGGCGATACTCGCGCCCGAGAATCGGAAATGCAGCGTCGAACAGGTGCAGCAGGCGCGTCATGGCAAGCGTGACATGCGGCGCGTTGGCCAGCGCGGGCAGCACCACGACGAGCTCCCACTCCGCGCCGAGATAGAGCGTGTCGCGCGGACGCAGTGCGCGATGGACGCGTCCTACCATCTGCCTTAGAAGACGCCGCGAAAGCGCTGCCGGCATCCGCAGCAGCACCGGCCCGACCTCGATGCGCAGCACAACCACCGCAACGTGCTCGCCCGGCTTGCCTTCGGCTACCGCATTGTCCAGTACCGCGATGGCCTGGCGCAGATTCGGCAGTCCGCTGCGCTCGTCGAATTCCTCGGCATGGACATGCAGCGACTCGCGATATCCCGCAGCGGCTTCGCCGAGAATGGCGCAGAGGAACATGACCACCTTGTTGACAGCGCGCACCATGTCGACACTGCGCTGCGCGCCGCCGGGCAGATCGCCGAAGGCAAGCGCGAGACTGCGATCCATCAGCCGGTTGGCAGCCGCCAGCAGCCAGTCCGCGGGCACGCCGGCAGCGATCAGCTCGAGCCACGCCGACGTCAGCGCATTGAGCCAGCGCGGCGAGAAATCCCAATGGGCGAACTGCGAGAAAAGTTCCGAGAACGCCGCGTAGACGAGCGCGCAACCCTTCTCGTCCTCGGAGACCTCGCTCGGATCGAGTGCGCGCCAGTCTTCGCGCAAACGACTGACGAATCCGGACACATCGGTGAGTTCCGCAAACACGCGCAGTGCCGCTCGCGTTCCGTCATCAATCGAAAACTCGGCAAGTCGGGCCTGTACCGCTTCGAAATCGACGACGATCTGCAGCGCCTCTCGCTCAGCCGGGTTGTCCGCGTCTTCCGGAAACAACTCGGTGCGTTCCGGTGGCCATTCCATCACGAGAGGTAGAATTCCCTAGGGTCGATGCCGTAGGCGTTTGGAGCAAGCGCCTTCTTGATGTGGTAGGTGCTGCCGTCGGGCGCCGATGGATCGTAGAGCAGGTCGAGCGTAGGCGGATACCGGTTGGGCGATTTGTCCTGCGCCAGCAGCACCATGACCTTGGGCTTCATCCGCCGCACCCGGTTTTGCGAGATCACGACTGCAACCTCGCCGGTGTTCAGCTCGACCAGGGTTCCGACCGGGTACAGGCCGATGCACTGGATGAACTGGTCGACGACGTTTGCGCTGAACTTGCTGTCGCGCAACTGGTTGATGCGCTCCAGCGCCTGCTGGTTGGTGAACGCATTGCGGTAGCTCGTGTCGCGCGTCATCGCGCAGTACGTGTCGGCCAGCCCTGCCATTTCGGCGAACAGCCCGATCTCGCCGCCAGACAGTCCGTGCGGGTAGCCGCTGCCATCGACGCGCTCGTGGTGTTTCTCGACGATGTCGAACAGGTCGAGCGAGACCTCGGGGTTGCTGTCCAGAATGACGAGGCTGCGCGCAACGTGCGTCTTGAACTGCTCGAACTCCGCGGGCGTCAGATCGCCCGTCTTGCGCAAAAGCTCGGATGGCAGGCCGATCTTGCCCAGATCCTGCATCAGCCCGGCCGTGCCCAGCATGGTGAGATGAACTTCCGGCAGGCCGATGTGCCTGCCAACGACCATCAGCAGCACCGAAACGTCGAGCGCGTGATCGTAGGAATACTGGTCGGTACGCTTGAGGCGGTTGAGCCAGATTAGCGCATCCGGGTTGCGCACGACGCTGGTGACGAGTCCGCCGACGCTGGCGCGCACCTTCTCCAGGTCCGGTGCGCGTTCGTCCTCGAGGTCGTGGATCAGGCGCTCGACCGTGGTTTGCGCCTCTTCGTACAGCGGGCTGGCGCGCAGCACTTCTTCTTCGAGTTCGGCCTGATCCTCGTAGACGACGATGGCCCCGCTGCCGCCGCCTTGCTGCGCCTTCTCGCGCGCGGCAATCCGCTTCGCCACATTGATGTCGATATCCGGCGTGCCGCCGCGGAACCAGTCCGCGAACGGTTTCATCCAGCTTGCCGCGTAATCGAACAGGCCGGGCGAGTCGTCGATCGCATTGCGGTTGTCGCGCATGCGATTGCGGAGTTCGGTCGCGGTTTCCTCCTCCGCGGCCTCGCCGCCGATGGCACGCCGCGAATCGAGCTTGCCGCCCCCCATGCCGATGCCGCCGGCCGCGACACCCGCCTTGGGCACGCCGCCGCGGTCGAGCTGGCGTTTCTGGTTCTCCGTGCGGATGATGCGCAGCACTTCGAAGAAGTCGGGCAGCTTTTCCTTGCCCGGGCGCATGATCTTGACGGTGCGCATCACCGCTTGCCGCTTGGCCTCCGGATCCGGTTTGTCGACCGGTTTCGGCGCGAAATGCACGCCGACCGACCGCGTGCGGTCGACGTAAACGAACTGGCAGATGCGACCCAGTTCGAGAATCTGATCGTCGTCCTCGATCAGGAATCCCTGCAGCAGGAAGGGCGTACCGAGCCATGGACGATCGAGTTCCGCGACAAACATGCCGCGCCTCAAATCGCCGATGGCCACCACTTCGCTCACTTTTCGACCCCGATCGTCACGTCCGGGCGGAATCCCGCCAAGCCTGTCCTGTTCTCGCTCGATCCTGCATTCTAGCCGCGACCGTGTCCGCGAACCGCCGAAAAGGTCACGCCGGCCGGAAACCGCGGATCACGCAGATGCCCATGTCAAGGGGCCGGGTTGGTATAGCGCAGATGAAGCTGCTCGATGCCATTGAGGACCTCAGGCGCCAGACGCACCTCGCACGCCGCGATGTTTTCCTCCAATTGCGCCATGCTGGTCGCGCCGATGATCGTGCTGCCGGTGAACCAGCGCCCGAACACGAAAGCCAGCGCCATGGTCGCGGGCGATAGCCCGTGTCGGCGGGCAAGCGCCGCGTAGGCCTCGACTGCAGGGCCGACGTTCGGCTTGGCGTAGCGCTGGGCGAAACCGTCGAATAGCGTGACCCTGCCTCGCGCGCGCGGATCCGCGACGTACTTGCCGGACAGGGTGCCGAAACCGAGCGGGGAATACGCCAGCAGCGAGACGTTCTCACGGAAGCACATCTCGGCCAACGCGGTTTCATAGGTCCGGTTGAGCAGGTTGTAGGCGTTCTGAACCGACACCACGCGCGTCAGGCCGTGCAGCTCCGCCTGCTTGAGGAACTCGGCCACCCCCCAGGGATGCTCGTTCGAAAGGCCGACCCAGCGCACCTTGCCTTCGCGCACGAGTTCGGTCAGCGCATCCAGCTGCTCGGCGATCGACACCGCCGCGCGCTCTTGCTGCGGGTCGAACTGGTACTGGCCGAACATCGGCGAGTTCCGCTCCGGCCAGTGGATCTGGTACAGGTCGATGTAGTCGGTACGCAGTCGCCGCAGCGAGGCTTCTACGGCACTGCGGACGTTCTCGCGATCGAGCGCCAGCGGGCCGCCGCGTATCCACTCGAGCTTGCGGCGCGGCCCGGCGATCTTGGTCGCGACGATGACGCGGTCACGCGGCTGGCGCGCCAGCCAGGTTCCGACGATCTCCTCGCTACGGCCATGCGTTTCGGGCCGCGACGGCACCGAGTAGAGCTCCGCCGTGTCGATGAAATTCACGCCGTGCTGCACGGCATGGTCGAGCTGCGCATGGCCTTCCGCCTCGGTGTTCTGCTCCCCGAAGGTCATCGTACCGAGGCAGACTTCGGATACCTCCGGGCCGTCGAGACCCAGTTTTCTGTAACGCATGCGGGTTGTGCTCAGGGTCAGTCGATGAATCAGGGTATTCTATGCCACCCCGGCGCAGGCGGACCGAAAGCAGGACCGCTCCCGCGCACGACACCTTGACCGCCATGCCCTTGCACACCACGCCCGCCCTGCTGCTCTACTGCCGTCCCGGTTTCGAGAACGACTGCGCCAAAGAGGTCTCCGCCGCCTGTGCGGATATCGGCATCACCGGGTATGCGAAGGCGAAGCCCGATACCGGCTGGCTGCTGTTCGTTCCGCACGGCGACGAGGCGCTCGCCGTGTTGCGCGCCGAACTGCGCTTTGCCGATCTCGTGTTCGCCCGCCAGCTCGTGTTCTGCAGCGCGTTCGTCGACGACCTGCCCGCGGACGACCGCGTGCCCGCGCTCGTCGATGCCGTGAAGACACTCGGCTCCCGCTGCGGCAACGTGTGGCTGGAGACTGCCGACACCAACGAGGCGAAGGAACTCTCCGGCTTCTGTCGCCGCTTTCAGCCGCACCTCGAGCGGGCGCTGATCGTCGACCATGTGCTCCACCCAAAGGACAAGCGCGCGCCACGGCTCAACGTGTTCTTCATCGATTCCAGCCAGGCCTGGGTGGGACTCACCGACCTTGCCAACAGCAGCCCGTGGCCGATGGGCATTCCGCGGCTGCGCATCTCGCGCGACGCGCCGTCGCGCTCGGCGGCCAAGCTCGCCGAGGCCCTGCTTGGCCTGCTTTCCGAGCAGGAGCGCAACCAGCGGCTGGTACCGGGCATGCGCGCCGCCGATCTCGGAGCCGCGCCGGGCGGCTGGAGCTGGCAACTCGCGCAGCGCGGCCTGCGCGTGATCGCCATCGACAACGGCAACGTCTCGCCCACCCTGCTCAAGGGCGAGATGGTCGAGCACGTGCGCGCCGACGGCTTCCACTGGCGGCCGCGCGGCAGCCTCGACTGGATGGTGTGCGACATCGTCGACCAGCCTTCGCGCATCGCCCTGCTCGCTGCGGACTGGATCGCCCACGGGCGCTGCCGCGACACCATCTTCAACCTCAAGCTGCCGATGAAGAAGCGCTACGACGAGCTGGAGCGCTGCCGCGCCATCATCGACAAGCGGCTGCGCGAGGCCGACATTGCCTACGTGTTGCGCATCAAGCACCTCTATCACGACCGCGAGGAAGTGACCGCCTACCTGCGGCGCGAAGGCTGACGCCGCGCCATGCGGCGAGGCCGCCATGGCGCGGGCGGGCGGGCCGTGTCATAATGCGCCACCGCAAGAGCGTCGCCGGTTGGCCCTTGCCTCCATGATCACCCGTCCGGGTGCCTCTGATCCGCTAGCAGAATCCATCGCCTGAACCGGTACCGCGCAATCCGCGCGGCAGGCCGATTCAGGAGATTTTCATGACATTCGCCGATCTCGGGCTGATTCCCGAGTTGCTGAAGGCGGTGGCCGACACCGGCTACACCGAACCCACGCCGATCCAGGCGCAGGCCATTCCCATCGTGTTGCAGGGCAAGGACGTGATGGGCGGCGCGCAGACCGGCACCGGCAAGACGGCCGGCTTCACGCTGCCGCTGCTGCAGCGCCTGTCACGCCACGCCAACAGCTCGCCCTCGCCGGCGCGCCACCCGGTGCGCGCACTGATCCTCACACCAACGCGCGAACTCGCGATGCAGGTTGAAGATGCGGTACGTACGTACAGCAAGCATCTCGCGCTGCGTTCCACCTGCATCTATGGTGGCGTGGACATGAAGGCGCAAACAGCCGAGCTGCGCGAGGGCCGCGAGATCGTCGTGGCCACCCCGGGCCGGCTGCTCGATCACGTCGAGCAGAAAACCGTGAATTTCAACCAGGTCGAAGTGCTGGTGCTCGACGAAGCCGACCGCATGCTCGACATGGGCTTCATCCCGGACATCAAGCGCATCCTCGCGTTGCTGCCCAAAGAGCGCCAGAGCCTGCTGTTCTCGGCGACATTCTCCGAAGAAATCAAGAAGCTTGCCGACACCATGCTTCGCAATCCGCAACTGATCGAGGTTGCGCGACGCAATCAGGTGACCGACACGGTCACCCACGTCGTGCACCCGGTGAGCAGCGACGGCAAGCGCGCCCTGCTCGCCCATCTGATCAAGTCGCAGGACCTGCGACAGGCGCTGGTGTTCGTCGGCACCAAGTTCGGCGCCAGCCGGCTGGCGGTCTATCTCGCCAAGCAGGGTATCGAGGCCGATGCGATACATGGCGACAAGAGCCAGCAGCAGCGCACCGAAGCGCTCGATGCCTTCAAGACCGGCAAGGTGCGCGTGCTGGTGGCGACCGACGTCGCCGCGCGCGGCCTCGACATCGACGATCTGCCGCACGTCATCAACTACGAACTGCCGCATACCGCCGAAGACTACGTGCATCGCATCGGCCGTACCGGCCGTGCAGGCAAGAGCGGCGACGCGGTGTCGCTGGTCTGCGGCGAGGAAAAGGGCCGCTTGGCCGACATCGAAAAGCTCATCAAGCGCAAGATCGATCAGGTGGTGATCGAGGGCTACGGCCCGGACGACCACTTTCACGAAGCGCCGTCGGACAAGCGCGGCCGCAGCCGGCGCGACGATGCCGAACGTGGCGAGCGCAGCGCACGCGGCGAGAAACGCGAACCGCGCCGCGAGCGCATCGAACGCTCCCGCGGCGAACCCGCGCCGCGCCAAGGCGGGCGTGGTGCAAAAAAGGACGAACTGCCCGGTGGATTCGACTGGCGCAAGCCCTATGAGCCGGCGCAACCCGAGCCCGTGGCCGCCACCGACGAAGCGCAACTCGGGCGGCCCCATTCGGTTTCGCCCCGCCGACCCAAGCGGCCGGTTGCCGCCCTGCTCGGCGGACTCGGCAAGAAGACCTGACCAGACGCTCGTTTCGACCCGAGCACCGGCCTGCAAGCCGCATGGATGGGCGCTCCCGGAGGACCCCATCTGCGGAGACGCGCCAGACAAGGCCATCCGGCCATGCATGCCGAAAAAAGGCCTGCACATGCGCCTTCCAGACCAGCGACATTCCAGACCCCTGGACTGAATGCGGCCGCTGCAACCGGGAATTCCGCGCTGCCGGGAACCTGCCGACGATACGGACCGTCTGACAGGTTCGGAGGTGGCACATGTCCCAATGGATCGAAGGACGCGTGGTGGCAAATCACGCCTGGACCGCGCGCCTGCACTCTCTGCAGGTGGAAGCCGACATTGCCCCCTTCGCGGCCGGCCAGTTCATCCGCCTCGGTCTGATGGTCGATGGCGCCGAGGTCGGCCGGCCCTATTCGCTGGTGAATCCGCCCCAGGCGCGTCCGCTGGAGTTCTGTTTTTCGGTGGTGCCCGGCGGGCCGCTCTCCGGCCGGCTTGCCGCCATGCGCACCGGCGATGCGCTGCTCGTCGCGCCGCGCGCCAACGGCTTCCTGGTGCTGTCCGAGGTGCCCGATTGCCGCCGGCTCTGGCTGATATCGACGGGCACCGGCATCGGACCGTTCCTCTCGATCCTGCGCACCGACGAGCCGTGGCGACGCGTCGAACGCGTGGTGCTGGTGCATGCCGTGCGACTCGCCACTGAACTGATTTACCGCGACGCCATCGAGGAGATTGCTGCCGCGCGCGGCGAGCAGTTCGCGTACGTTCCCTTCGTCAGCCGCGAAGCCACCGACTTCGCGCTGTCCGGCCGCATTCCAAACGCAATCGCCGACGGCAGCCTCGAGGCCCGCGCCGGCGCGGCCTTCGACGCGCAAAGCCACGTCATGCTCTGCGGCAACCCGCAGATGGTCGCGGATGCCGAAGCGGCACTCGTCACCCGCGGTTTGCGCAAGCATCGACGCCGGGAACCCGGCCACATTTCGGTCGAAAACTACTGGTAATCAGTCCGTTGCGTCACTAAGTTACGGCAAAACGTGATCCATCGCACGCATTCCGCGTGCGGAAGTCACGCCGGCGCTCAGTTCGCAATTGAGCGACGCGCAGCAGCCCGGAAAATTCGTCCCATCGACACGATCGTCATCGGGAGTTTCCGGCATGAGCATCAAGAGCACTTTTCGAAGACTTCGGCATTGCGCCGCGTTCGTGGCCTGCGCACTGACTGCGGGCGCATCGCAGGCGGCGATCATCGGCGGCAGCGCCAGCTTCCAGCAACTGAGCGGCAGTTCGCTCCCTGCTGCGGTGGGCAACAACGGAATCAACATCGACAACACGCTGTTCGGGTTCGACGAAGGCATCGTCACGCTGACATCGAATCTCGTGTTCTCCGGCGGCACGATTTCGGCCGGCACACGCGTGGCCAGCCATCTGGTGTTCTTCGACCCGAAGAACAAGAACAACTCGGTCATTGGCTCGGTGAGTTTCGACCAGGCCATCCTCGGTTTCATCACCGTGAAGAGCGACCTGCAGGCCACCAACAGCCTGTTCGGCCTGTCGTCGGTATCGTACGGCTCGACCGGTGGTCTCGGTCTGGAAGGCGGCGACAGCGTGTCGATCGCATCCGGCAACGCGCGAGCACTGTGGCTGAACCTCAGCGAGCGCGGAAATAATCCGGCCGGCGATTACGTGCGCGTATTCACGCTCGCGCCCGTCACAGCGCCGGTGCCCGAACCCTCGACCTACGCGATGTTCCTCGCGGGCATCCTGTGCATGGGCATGCTATCCCGGCGCCGGCTGAACCTGCAGCACGCGCGCTGATCAGCAGAACGCAAAAAAGAAGAGGCCACCCGCGGGTGGCCTCTTCTATTCGGGAGCATGATGGCCGTCAGATTCTCATCGTCTCGACACACGAGGTGATGTCGGCAATCCTGCCGGCGGCCGATCGATGGCAGCACACACGCTTGCGCTCAACGATGGTGGCCAGCGCCGCTCAACCTCTGAACGCCCCCAGCACCTCTTCCAGGGTTTTCTTCGCATCGCCGAACAGCATGCGGTTGTTCTCTTTGTAGAACAGCGGATTGTCCACGCCGGCATAGCCCGAGGCCATCGAGCGCTTCATCACGATCGAGGTCCGGGCCTTCCACACCTCGAGCACCGGCATGCCGGCAATCGGGCTGGTCGGGTCATCCTGCGCTGCCGGATTGACGATGTCGTTGGCACCGATCACCATCGACACGTCGGTGTCGGGGAAGTCCTCGTTGATTTCGTCCATCTCCAACACGATGTCATAGGGCACCTTGGCTTCGGCCAGCAGCACGTTCATGTGTCCGGGCATGCGGCCCGCCACCGGGTGAATGCCGAAGCGCACCTTGGTGCCCTTCTCGCGCAGGTGCTCGACGATCTCCCGCACCGCATGCTGTGCCTGCGCCACCGCCATACCGTAGCCGGGCACGATGATCACGCTCTTCGCATCCTTGAGCAGTTGCGCGGTTTCCTGGGCGCTGACGGGAACGACTTCGCCAGCCGGTTCGCCATCGGGCTTCTTGGCCACCGCGCCGCCGGACGTCCCGAAGCCGCCGGCAATCACGCTGATGAAGTTGCGATTCATCGCGCGACACATGATGTAGGACAGGATCGCACCACTCGAACCCACCAATGCGCCGGTGACGATCAACAAGTCATTTGAGAGCATGAAACCGGTCGCCGCGGCAGCCCAGCCCGAGTAGCTGTTGAGCATCGACACCACCACCGGCATGTCGGCACCGCCGATGGCCATCACCATGTGAATGCCGAACAGCAGCGCGATCACCGTCATGACGGCGAGCGGAATCATGCCGGCCGACGCCGTTTCGGCATGGATGAACTCGCGCCCGTACCAGATCACGATGAGCAGGCCCAGCAGGTTGATCCAGTGACGCGCAGGCAGCAGCAACGGTTTGCCACCGATGCGCCCCGAAAGTTTGCCGAATGCGATGATCGATCCCGAGAACGTCACCGCGCCGATCAGGATGCCGACATAAATCTCCACTTCGTGGATGGCTTTCTCGGCGCCTTCGAGGATCACCGCGGTGTCGATGTAACTGGCGAAGCCGACCAGACAGGCCGCGAGACCGACCAGGCTGTGCATCAGTGCGACCAGTTCTGGCATCTGCGTCATCTGCACCTTGCGCGCGGCGTATAGCCCGATGCTGCCGCCGACGACCATGGCCGCGATGATCCACGGCACGCCGGCCAGGGTGACGCGCGGTCCGAAGATCGTGGCAAGCACGGCGATCGTCATGCCGATGATGCCGTAGAGATTGCCGCGACGGGAGCTTTCGGGGCTCGATAGTCCGCCGAGGCTGAGGATGAAGAGGATGGTGGCGCCGATGTAGGCAACGGTAGCGAGGCTGGCTGTCATTTTCTTCTTACCTTACTTGCGGAACATCGCCAGCATGCGGCGGGTTACGGCGAAACCACCGAACATATTGACTGCCGTCAGCACCAGGGCGAGCGCAGCCAGTCCACGAATCCAGGCGTCGGGACGCGGCGTGTCGAGCAGCGGCGGAGCGATTTGCACCAGGGCGCCGATGGCGATGATGCTCGATATGGCATTGGTCACGCTCATCAACGGCGTATGCAACGCGGGTGTGACGTTCCAAACTACCATGTAGCCGACGAAGCACGCCAGCACGAACACCGTGAAGTGCGACAGGAAGGCGGGCGGCGCGAACGCGCCGATCAGCCAGAACAGCACGGCGCCGACACCGAAGACAATGGCCAGCGTACCCGCTGGCATCGGGCCGGTCGCACCATGACCGTGGCCCTTGGGCGCGGGTGCGGCAGCGACGGCCGGCTTGGGCGGCGGCGCGGCAGGCAGCTTGGGCGGCGGTGCCGGCCAAGTGATGGCGCCATCCTTGATGACCGTCAGGCCGCGGATGGCATCGTCTTCCATGTTGATGTCGATGGTGCCGTCCTTGGCCTTGCACAGTTCCTCGGTCAGCCGCAGCAGATTGGTCGAGTAGAGGGTCGACGACTGCTTGGCCAGCCGGCTGGGCAGATCGGTATAGCCGACGATGGTCACGCCATGCTTCACCACGGTTTGGCCGGGTTCGGTCAGCTCGCAGTTGCCGCCCTGCTCCGCAGCCATGTCGACGATCACGCTGCCCGGCTTCATCGTCTTCACCATCTCGGCGGTGATGAGCCGCGGCGCGGGTTTGCCGGGAATCAGGGCGGTGGTGATGATGATGTCGGCGTCCGCGGCCTGCTTGGCGTACATCTCGCGCTGGGCCTGCTGGAAGCCTTCCGACATCACCTTGGCATAACCGCCGCCACCCGAACCTTCTTCCTCGTAATCGACCTTGACGAATTCCCCGCCCAGGGAAATGACCTGGTCGGCCACCTCGGCACGTGTGTCGTTGGCGCGAACGATGGCGCCCAGATTCGCGGCCGTGCCGATCGCCGCCAGGCCCGCGACGCCGGCGCCGGCGATGAAGACCTTGGCCGGCGGTATTTTCCCAGCGGCCGTGATCTGCCCGTTGAAGAAGCGACCAAAGGCGTTGGCCGCCTCGATCACGGCGCGGTAGCCGCTGATGCCGGCCATGGAGGTCAGGGCATCCATCTTCTGGGCGCGGCTCAACTGCCGCGGCAGCGCGTCGATGGCCAATACGTTGGCCTTGCGCGCAACGAGCGCCTGCATGAGATCCGGATTCTGTGCCGGCCAGATGAAGCTCACCAGCGTCGTGCCCGGCTTGATCAGGGCAACTTCACCCGCATCCGGCGCACGAACCTTGAACACGATGTCGGACGACGACCACAACTCGGCGGCATTCGCGGCGATACCCGCGCCGGCATTCCGGTAAGACTCGTCGTCAAAATTGGCTGCCGCACCGGCATCGCTTTCCACGACGACGGAGAAGCCGAGTTTCCTGAGCTTCTCGACTACTTCCGGCACAGTGGCGACCCGGCGTTCGCCGGGGTAGATCTCCTTGGGGACGCCTATGGTAAGGGGCACGGTTTCTCCTTTTTCAGATCACGAGTCGCACTGCATGCCGGCATGCGCATGGCGAACAATCTCGAATGGCAGCAGGTATCGAACTTGGTACGAGAGTATTGTTTGCAGCAACCAGCAAATGGCCGCAGCGGACAGGTTCAGGCCAGGCCAGAGCGAAGGCCGGCGTCGGCGCACCCCGGTGCTGCGCACTCTTCGAAATCGGGGATGTTCGCAAAGTCAGACACCAGACCAACAGACTGCTCTCCGGCAGCGGTTGCGGCCGGAACCCCGATCACGACTGGCATGAATGCCTCCCCGTACTGAGATTGTGTTAGCTTCGCTCGCGATGCAGGCATCCGAGACGAATTGGGCCGAATCGAGCCCGTTTATTGTCGTGCCCGGCTGGGCCGGGTCGGAGCTATCATACTTAAATCAATCCCCCATTCCTAGCGCTACCCGCGGCCGCGCGAGGCTACCCGCGCGGCCGCATGGGCAAAGGACGAACCGCAGCAGATGAGCCGCAACGCCCGACAGCGCAATGGCGCAACACGCACCCGCAGACAGGCCCGAAGATCGTCCAAATCCGGACTTCCGCCGGGCACACTGGTGCATCTGGGCGAAGTCAAGACCGCGCGTCCGACGATCACGCTGGTGGAGTACGACGGCGACGCCATCGAGGAACGCACGTTCGATTCGATCGAGGCATCGCGCGATTACCGCCCCACCCGCCAGACGGTATGGCTGAACGTCTACGGATTGCAGGATGCGGCGATCATGTCCGAGATCGGCGAACGGTTCGGACTGCACCCCCTGGTGCTCGAAGACATCGTGAACACCGGGCAACGCCCCAAGGTCGATGACTACGGCGAATACATGTACCTGGTCGCGCGCGCAGTCGAAGTCGATCCGGAGACGGTCGACATCTCGTCGGAGCAGATCAGCCTGGTGATCGGCCGCAATTTCGTATTGACATTCCAGGAGCGGCGCACCGGGCTGTTCGACCCGATACGGCAGCGCCTGCGTGCCGACCGCAGCCGCATGCGCAGCCTGGGTTTTGACTACCTCGCCTATGCGCTGCTCGATGCGCTGGTCGACCGTTACTTCGTGGTGCTCGAGACGATCACGGATCGCGCCGAAGAACTGGAGGACCAGGTTCTCCATAGTGCGTCACCCGTGCTGCTCTCCCGCATCAATCACTTCAAGCGCGAGACAGTCGACCTGCGGCGAGCGATGTGGCCGATGCGCGAAGTCGTCAACCAGTTGATCCGCGGCGACACGCGCTTCTTCCGAGCCGAAACGCAGCCTTACCTGCGCGACATCTATGATCACACGGTGCACGTGATCGAATCCCTCGATACCCTGCGCGACTTGATCGGCGACATGCTGGACGTCTATCTCACCAGTGTAAGCAATCGTCTCAACGTCGAGGTGCGGATACTCACGGTGATCACGATCATCTTCATGCCTGCCACGCTGATCAGCGGCATCTTCGGCATGAATTTCGAGTCGATGCCGCTGACCGACCGCGTGAACGGCTTCTGGCTCGCGATCGGATTGATGCTGTCGGTGGCTGTGACGATGGGCGCGATCTTCTGGCGCCGTAACTGGCTCGGTTCGCGCGAGCCTTGACCCTGCGAGATCCCATGCCCGCTCCCGAAACGATCGAATCCCCGGAAGCGCTCGCAGCCCGCCTGACCCGGCTGGAAGCCGATGTCGCGCGACTGCAGCGGCTGGCGGACGAACGACGCGAAGAACTTGATGGCTTCGCCTACTCGGTCTCGCACGACCTGCGCGCCCCGTTGCGTGCCTTGAACGGCTTCTCGAAGTTGCTTGCCGACGAGGTCGCAGGACAACTCAGCGACGAAACCGCGGACTACCTCAATCGCATCGTCGGCGCAACGCGGCGGCTGGAACTGCTGTTCGAGGATTTGCTGATGCTGTCGCGCGCCGGCAGGGCAACCATGCAAATCGAGGAGCTTGACCTCGGGCGCATGGCACGCGAGGTCGCTGCCGCGCTATCGGCCGGTGCGCCTGATCGCAAGGTCGACTGGCAGATCGCCGACGCGCGCGTGCAGGCCGATCCGTCACTGTTGCGCGTACTACTCGAACATCTGCTCGGCAACGCTTTCAAGTTCTCGCGCGCCCGGGATCCTGCACGCATCGAGTTGCGCCCTGCGGACGGGGTTGACGGGCCAACGACGACGTTCCTTGTCGTCGACAACGGCACCGGATTTGACATGCAGTACGCCGACCGGCTGTTCTCGCCATTCCAGCGTTTTCATGCAGCCAGCGCCTATGCGGGCAACGGTATCGGCCTCGCGCTTTCGCGCCGCATCGTAAGGCGACACGAGGGATCGATCATCGTGCACTCTTCACCGGATCAAGGCACCGAAGTTGTCGTACAACTTTGGGAGACTGCGCCGCCACCGAGCGCAATAGCCGCCCGAAAGAACGAACTCAGCGACCCGAACGCCGCTTAGACTCGTCGAGCATCTTGCGCGCAACGGCCGCATCGGCCTTGGCCTTCTCCAGCTTGGCCGCCTCCGGGTCGGAGAGTTTGACAATCACCAGCGAGATGTTGTCTCCAGCGCCTTCGGCCCGTTCTCGCGCACGATTGACCAGCATTTCCGCGGCCTCGCGCGGCGCGAAGGCCTTCAATACGCCGCCGAGTTCCTCGGGTTCGAAGTAGGCCCACAGCCCATCGGAGCAAAGCAGAAAGGTGTCGCCGTCCTGCAGTTGTTCGACCCTGCCGTGATCGATCATCGGCTCGCGCTCGCCGCCCAGGCAACCGATCAGGATGTTCTTGTGCGGGTAGTGCCTCGCCTGGTCGATGGTCAATGAGCCCTTGCGCACCATCTCGGCAACCAGTGAATGGTCGCCCGACATATGCACCAGGCGATCGCCGCGGAAATGGTAGAGGCGCGAATCGCCTGTATGCGCCCAGTCTGCGCGCCCGCCGTGAAGGAGCAGCAGCACCGCAGTACTGTGCGGATCCTGCTCGCTGGTAAAGCGCGTGAGCTTGATGACGACATGCGCCTCTCGAATCATGCCGTCGAGCAGCTCCTGCGGCGACTCGCCGGGATTGAAGATTTCGAGGTTCTGCTTGGCCTTGAGCATGACCTGCTCCGCAGCCATCGCCCCGCCGCTGTGTCCGCCCATGCCATCTGCCAGCGCGGCAAGCATCACGCCGCCACGCTTCGGGTGCGCGAAGATGGCCGATCGGTCCTGCTGTTCGCGGCGGTCGCCCTGATGGCGGGCAACGCAGGTATCGACTTTCAAGCCCATGTCGGAAGGCAATTCGAATGCGGACGCCACATTCTAGCCGCACTCCGACGCCGGCGCTCGCAAGGATGCGCCACGCAACCGGTGGCGGCTGCGGGACGCCGGCAGCGCCCGTCAGATCTAAGAAAGGCGGCGGTCGAGCAACTCGACCCAGTGTCGAACGGGAAGTCCGGTGCCCGCCTGGAGGTGGGTGATGCAGCCGATATTGGCACTGGCGATCGCCTCCGGCGCTGCCTCGGCAAGGGCGGCGAGCTTATTTTCGCGCAAGCGGACGGACAACTCGGGCTGCAGAATCGAATAGGTGCCGGCGGAGCCACAGCAAAAATGGCTGTCCGCCACCGGAACCAGTTCGAAGCCGGCAGCCAGCAGAAGCGCTTCGGTCACGCCACGAATCTTCTGGCCATGTTGCAGCGTGCAAGGCGGGTGGAACGCGATCCGGCCGGCCGAACCTGGTCGCGCATCACCGAGAATTGCCTGTAACCCGTCCTTCTCCCGAGCGAGTATCTCCGAAACATCGAACGTCATCGACGCGATGCGCCGTGCCTTCTCTGCATACGCTGCATCGTGCTGCAACAGGTGGTCGTATTCGCGCACGAAAACGCCGCATCCCGATGCCGTCATGACCAGCGCTTCCACGCCCTGCTCGACGTACGGCCACCAAGCATCAATATTGTTACGGGCAGAGTCACGTCCTGCATCATGATCGTTGAGGTGATGGCTGACGGCGCCACAGCACCCCGCGGCCGGGGCCTCGATGAGCTGGATGCCCAGCCGGTCGAGTACGCGCGCGGTCGACGCATTGATACTGGGCGACATCGCGGGCTGCACGCATCCGCCGAGCGCGAGCATGCGTCGGCCGTGCGCGGCGGCCGGCCACGGCGGCGGCGCAACGGCATGAGGCACCTTGGCCCGCAGCGCTTCCGGCAGGATTTCGCGCACCCGCTGCCCGAGCTTCATCGCCGTGCCAAACCATGGAGAAGTAAGCCCCTTGCGCAACGCCCAGCGCGTGATGCGCTCGCGGTCGCCGCGCGGTTCCGCAACACGTCGCTCCGCCACCAGCCGTCCGATGTCGATCAGTTTGCCGTACTCGACGCCGGACGGGCAGGTCGACTCGCAGTTGCGGCAGGTCAGGCAGCGGTCCAGATGCAGCCTCGTCTTCGACGTGACGTCGGCACCTTCGAGCATCTGCTTGATCAGGTAAATGCGTCCGCGCGGCCCATCGAGTTCGTCGCCGAGCAATTGATAAGTCGGGCAGGTGGCGGTACAAAACCCGCAATGCACGCATTTGCGCAGAATCGCCTCGGCTTCGCGGCCCTCCGGCGTGTCCTTTATGAAATCGGCGAGTTCGGTTTGCATCGTTCTCTATTGCGGACAAAGAAGTGCGGAGCACGCCGCTTGCCGCTCGCGCCCCTTGGATGATCGGCTCACAGGCCCGGGTACATCCGGCCGGGATTGAAAATCCCTTTGGGATCGAGTGCCTGCTTGAGGCGGCGATGGATCGCCATCGTTGTCGCATCCAGCGTATTGAACACGGGCACGTTCCCGACGCCGGCAGCGGCGCGAAACAGGGTCGCATGGCCGCCGGCACGTATCGCTGCATCGCGAACCTGTGCCGCCGGTGCGGTCGATTTCAGCCAGCGCAAGGCGCCGCCCCATTCGATCAATTGACGGCCGGGCAAATCGAGCGGCAGCGCAATCGACGGCACCGACAGGCGCCACAGCGGCTCGTCGCCGGCGAAGAACGGGTCGGTCTGTTCCCGTACGCCCAGCCAGAACGTCCGCGCCGCATCCGGGGCGATCGATTCGCCGCCAAGCCGCTCGCGCGCCGCGCGTACCGCCGCACCCGCGCCCGATAGCCGCACACCGAGATCGCCGTTGTAAAACGCGCTGGCCGAGATCGGCAGCGGCTGTCCGCCCCATTGGTTCAATCGCTCGAGCGCCTGGGCCTCGCTCACGCGAAACAGCAGGGTCGCTTCCTCGACGGGCAGCGGCAGCACCTTGAGCGACACCTCGGCGATCAGCCCGAGCGTGCCGAGTGAACCGCACACCAGCCGCGAGACGTCGTAGCCGGCCACGTTCTTCATCACCTGCCCGCCGAAGTTCATGACTTCGGCATTACCGTCGATCAGTTTCACGCCGAGCACGAAGTCGCGCACGCTGCCCGCAGCCGCGCGGCGAGGACCGGAAAGCCCTGCCGCAACGCAGCCACCCACCGTTGCGTCCGGTCCAAAATGCGGCGGTTCGCACGCGAGCATCTGGCCGCGCTCGGCCAGCACGGCTTCGAGATCCGCAAGGCGCGTGCCGCAACGCGCCGTGATCACCAGTTCGGTCGGTTCGTAGTCGACCACACCGGCACAGCCGCGCGTGTCAAGCACCGAGCCTCGCGGCACCTCGCCATAGAAATCCTTGGAGCCGCTGCCGCGCAGGCGAAGCGGCGTGTCCGATGCGAGCGCCGCGCGCACCTGATCCTGGAGAATCGAAATCGGATTGCTCATGATTCTTCAGAAGCGAGGAAGTTCCGGATGGGCAACCTGGCCGCCGCTGACATGCATGCGGCCGTATTCCGCACAGCGGTTCAGGGTCGGGATCGCCTTGCCCGGATTGAGCAGACCGTCGGGATCGAAAGCCGCCTTGATGCGATGGAAGGCGCGAATCTCCGCCGTTCGGAACTGGGTGCACATCTGGTTGATCTTCTCGAAACCGACGCCATGCTCGCCGGTAATGGTACCGCCAAGCGCCACCGACATCTCGAGGATCTCGGCACCAAAGGCTTCGACACGGGCCAGTTCGCCCTTGACGTTGGCATCGAACAGGATGAGCGGGTGCATGTTGCCGTCGCCCGCATGGAACACGTTGATGCAGCGCAATCCGTATTTCTTCTCCAGCTCGGCAATCGCCTCGAGCAGACCTGCAATGCGTTTGCGCGGTACCGTGCCGTCGTAGCAGTAATAGTCGGGCGAAAGACGGCCGGCTGCGGGAAACGCGGCCTTGCGGCCGGACCAGAAGCGCAATCGCTCCGCTTCGGACCGGGAGACGCGCATCTCGGTTGCGCCGCTCCGGCCAAGCACCGCCTTCATGCGTTCGACTTCCTCGGCAACCTCGTCGGGCGTTCCGTCGGCCTCACAGAGCAGAATCGCCTTGGCATCGAGCGGGTAGCCGGCGCGAACGTACTCCTCGACCGCAACGGTCGCACCCTGGTCCATCATTTCCAGTCCGGCGGGGATGATCCCGGCTGCAATCACGTCGGCGACCGCGTTGCCCGCCTTGGCGACGTCATCGAAGGCGGCTAGCAGGCACACGGCCAATTGCGGCTTGGGTACCAGCTTTACGGTGACTTCGGTGGTCACTGCGAGCATGCCTTCGGAACCGGTGATCAGGGCAAGGAGGTCGTAGCCAGGCGCGTCGAGCGCGTGATTCCCGATCTCGACGATCTCGCCGTCGATCGTCACGCCACGCACGCGCAGCAGGTTGTGCACCGTCAGGCCGTATTTCAGACAATGCACGCCGCCGGAATTTTCGGCCACGTTGCCGCCGATGGTGCACGCGATCTGGCTCGACGGATCGGGCGCGTAGTACAGCCCGTAAGGTGACGCCGCCTCGGAAATCGCGAGGTTGCGCACTCCCGGCTGCACGACCGCGAGCCGTGCGACCGGGTCGACCTTGATGATGCGCTTGAATTTGGCGAGCGAGAGCAGCAAGCCGAATTTGTGCGGCATCGCGCCGCCGGACAGACCAGTGCCGGCGCCACGCGCCACCACCGGCACACCGAGCCGGCGGCAGGCCTTGAGTATTGCCACCACCTGCGTTTCGTCGTCGGGCAGGGCGACGAGCAGCGGCATCTCACGATAGGCTGCCAGGCCGTCGCACTCGTAAGGCTTGAGATCTTCGTGATCGACCAGCAGCGCTGCCGGCGGCAGGATCGAACGCAGTTCGGCGATCAGCGCAACGCGATCGACCCGCGAGAAATCTCGCTCGACCGCGCCCGGTTCGACGGTATCAATGGCACCCATGTCCTCTCCTCGCGCGGCATCCTAGTGCCCGTGGCACGGTGCAGCAATCAAGGTTAACCCCACGCGGACGCAGTGCCGCGCGAACCTGCGATCAGGTTACCAGTATCGCGCGGAAGTCGTTGACGTTGGTCAGCGTGGGGCCGGTGACGATCAGGTCGCCGAGCGCGGCGAAGAATCCGTAACCGTCGTTGCGGGCGAGATGCGCCTTGGCGTTGCGCCCAAGCGCGGCGGCACGCGCCAGCGAATCGGGCGTGAGCAGGCAGCCGGCGTTGTCCTCGGTGCCGTCGATGCCGTCGGTATCGCAGGCCAGCGCATGCACGCCCGCCCGCCCGTCGAGGGCAACCGCCAGCGCGAGCAGGAATTCGGCATTGCGTCCGCCACGGCCGTCGCCGCGCACGGTGACGGTGGTCTCCCCGCCCGACAGAATGACGCAAGGCTTCGCCGCCGGCTGGTCGCGCAGTGCGACCTGGCGTGCGATGCCCGCCATCACTTGTGCCACCTCTCGCGACTCGCCCTCGATCGAATCGCCCAGGATAACCGGCGTCACGCCGGCATTGCGGGCGATTTGTGCGGCGGCTTCGAGCGACATCTGCGCCGTCGAGACCATGATCGTGCGGTTGCCTGCGAGACGCGGATCGCCGGCCTTCGGCGTTTCTTCGGCAGCACGCTCGATGTGTGCGATCGCTTCCCGTGGTTCGGTGATGCTGTACTTCTTCAGCACGGCGGCAGCATCTGCAAAGGTGCTCGGATCGGGCACCGTCGGCCCCGATGCGATGACCGAAGGGTCGTCGCCCGGCACATCGGAAATCAACAGTGTCACCACCTGTGCCGGCGCACACGCCGCAGCAAGACGCCCACCCTTGATCGCCGAAAGATGCTTGCGCACGCAATTCATCTCGGTGATGTTGGCGCCGGATTTGAGCAACGCCTTGTTGAGCGCCTGCTTATGCTCGAGCGTGAGGCCGTCGGCCGGTGCCGCGAGCAATGCCGAACCGCCGCCGGAAATCAGGCAGATCACGAGGTCGTCGGCCGTCAACCCCTTGACGCGCTCGAGAATGCGTCGAGCGGCCTCACGCCCTGCAGCATCCGGCACCGGATGCGAAGCCTCGACCACTTCAATGCGCTCGCAGGGCACGCCATGACCATATCGCGTGACGACCAGCCCGGACAATTCGCCCGGCCAGTTGCGTTCGACCGCCTGCGCCATCGACGCTGCGGCCTTGCCGGCACCGACGACGAGGGTCCGGCCGCGCGGCGGCGGCGGCAGATTCGGCGGAATGCAAAGGTCCGGCAATGCCGCGGCAACCGCGGCATCGAACAGTGATCGCAGAAAGGCACGGGGGTCGGCAGGTGCGCTCATCGTCTCTTCCGTTCCGGGCGTGGATGTCACGCTTCTTGGTGAAGGCGCATTATCCGGTGCCTCGCGCCGCCGAACGATAGCAAGTGCTTATGCCCAGCCCTAGCGCGGGTTATGGGCGAACATGCGGCTCAGGCCGGCTTGCGCAGCGCCGCCATCGGCTGCCGGCCGCCGATGGCGGCCGTGATGGCACGCGCCGCCTGCAGCACCATGGCGCCGAGTTGAGGAATGCGGTCATCCGGCATGCGCGGCTTCGGTCCGGCAATCGAGATCGCCGCGATCGGCTCGCCATGTTCGTCGAAAATCGCGGCCGCCACGCAGCGCAGGCCGACGGTATGCTCCTCGTCATCGAACGCGTAGCCGCGCGAACGTATCGCCGCCATCTCGGTGCGCAAGCGTCCCGGCGTGTCGATGGTGTTGGTGCCAAAACGTGGCATGCCGTAACGACGCAGAAGCTCGGTGACGCGCTCGTCGGCCATCGCCGCCAGGGTTGCCTTGCCCACGCCCGAGGCGTGGATCGGCACGCGCGAGCCGAGCCGGACCAGCATGCGCATGATTTCGCGGCACTGGACCTGGTCCACGAATACTGGTACGCCGTCGTCGAGCACCGCGAGATTCGCCGTCTCGCCCGATTGTTCCATCAGCGAATGCAGGAAGGGGCGCGTCTGGGCGACGAGGTCGCGATTCGCGATGAAGGCGCAGCCGACCGAGAACGCCTTGACGCCGACATACCAGAATCCGAGATCGCCGCGCTGATAGACGTAACCCATGGCCTCGAGTGTGGCGAGCAGGCGGTGCGTGGTCGAGGCGGCCAATCCCAGCGACAGCGACAGATCGGTCAGCGACACGCCACCCTCGGCCTGCGAGAGCCGTTCGAGCAAGGCCAGGCCGCGCGTCAGCGACTGCACCTGCCCCGCCGGCGCAGCGTTCGGGGACGGCGTACGGCCGCGCTTGCGCGGCCCGCGGGATCGGCTCTCGGCAATGCGTTCTGCCATGTGAAAATCCCATTCGAATGAATGCGGAAGGATGCAGCCCAGCGACGGCGGGCTGATCATACCATCGCACTTCCGCGTTGGGCGCGATTCAGGGGCAGTGCTGGAAACCGCTTCCAGTCTGGCAGGGATCAGGCCCGCGCCGCCACCGGCGCGGGCGGATGCTCGCGGATCGGCAGGTTGGCGAACAAGGCGATCACCCCGAGCGCGATCGAAATCCACCAGATCAGCGCATAGGAACCGGTGCTGTCGAACAGGAAGCCGCCAAGCCAGCTGCCGAGAAAGGCCCCGACCTGGTGGAACAGGAACACCGTGCCGGCCAGCATCGCCAGGTGGCGCACACCGAACATCGAGGCCACCACCGCATTGGTCAGCGGCACGGTGCCGAGCCACAGGAAACCCATCGCCGCAGAAAACACGTAGGTGCTGGCCGCTGTCATCGGCACAACAAGATAGGCGACGATCACCAGGCTCCGCGCGATGTAGATGCCGCCGAGCAGGTACGGTTTGCGGAACACCGCCCCGAGCCGGCCGGCCAGGTAACTGCCGAAGATGTTGAACAGGCCGATCAGCGCCAGCGCCTGTACGCCGACCTTGGGCGATAGTCCCGCATCGAGCACGAAAGCCGGCAGGTGGATGGCGATGAACACCACCTGAAAGCCACAGACGAAGAAGCCCAACGACAGCAACCAGTAGTCGCGCGAGCGCAAGGCTTCCGCCAGCGCCTCACGTGCGCTGGTCGCCCCCAGCGCGGCGGCATGGCCCTCGCTGCGCTCGACGATGCCGAATGCTGCCGGCAGCATGAACAGGATCGCGGCGCCCAATGCCAGCAATGCGTTGTGCCAGCCGAGGCCGGAGATCAGGTACTCCGCGATCGGCAGCATCGCGAACTGGCCGAAGCTGCCGGCCGCGCCTGCGATGCCCAGCGCCTGCGTCCGCTGCGCCGGCGAATAGCGCCGGCCGACCACGCCGGACACCACCGAGAAAGTGCAGCACGACAGCGCGGTGCCGATCGCCACGCCGGAAGTCAGTGCCAGCATCAGCGGCGAGGTCGAGCTCGCCATGCCGTAGAGCCCGGCGCAATACAGCACCACGCCTGCCACCACCACGCGCCCGCCGCCCCAGCGGTCGGCCAGCATGCCGATCACCGGCTGGGTGAAGCCCCATACCAGATTCTGCAGGGCGAGCGCGAAGGCGAAGGTTTCGCGGCCCCAGCCCAGCTCCATGCTCATCGGCGGCAGGAACAGGCCGAAGCCGTGGCGCACGCCCATTGCCAGCGTGAGGATCAGGCTGCCGCACGCCAGCGCGGCAGCCGGGGTTTTCCAGAACGAAGTCATGCTCGACAAGTTTCCGTGGCAGGCACGCACATTGACACGGGTGCGGACGGGGGTCGATCGGGGCGCCTATAATGCCGCTTCCCCAACCCGACGCACAACCCGACGCAAACCCGCGAGCCATGGGCCACCGACTTTCCAAGATCTACACCCGCACCGGCGACGAGGGCACCACCGGCCTCGGCGACGGCAGCCGCGTCTCCAAGGACAGCCTGCGCATCCACGCGCTGGGCGACGTCGACGAACTCAACTCGGTGATCGGCATGCTGCTGATCGAAGAGTTGCCCGGGCCGACGCGCGCCCTGCTCACCGATGTGCAGCACGACCTGTTCGATCTCGGCGGCGAGCTCTCGATTCCCGGCATGACGCTGCTCGACAGCGGCGGCGTCGCGCGCCTCGAACGCGAACTCGACGCGATGAACGACACGCTCGATCCGCTCAAGGAATTCATCCTGCCCGGCGGCACCCGTGCCGCGGCGCTCACGCACCTCGCGCGCGCGGTATGCCGGCGCGCCGAGCGCGCGGTGGTCGCCCTGTCCGCCGCCGAGAAGGTGCGCGAAACGCCGCGCCATTACCTGAACCGGCTGTCCGACCTGCTGTTCGTCCTGTCGCGCTACCTCAATCGCGCTGACGGCCGCGGCGACGTGCTGTGGCAGAAGGGCCGCAACGCGGGCAAGTGACGCTGCGATGACCGGTCCAGCCCGCAGCGCCGGCCCGGTCGGCGTGTTCGACTCCGGCGTCGGCGGGCTTTCCGTGCTGCGCCGCATCCGCGCGCGCCTGCCGCACGAGGATCTGCTCTACATTGCCGACTCGGGCCACGCGCCCTACGGGGACAGGCCAGCGGACTGGATACGCGCACGTTCGCTCGAGCTCGCCGACTTGCTGGTCGCGCGCGGCGCCAAGGCGATCGTCGTCGCCTGCAACACCGCCACCGCCGCGGCTGCCGCCGTGCTGCGCGAACGCCACGCGCTGCCCATCGTCGCCATGGAGCCGGCGGTCAAACCCGCCGCCGCTGCAACGAAATCCGGCGTGGTCGGCGTGCTTGCGACCGTTGGCACGCTCAAGAGCGCCCAGTTCGCCGCGCTGCTCGACCGCTTCGCCAACGGCATCGAGGTCATCACCCAGCCCTGCCCCGGCTTGGTGGAATGCGTCGAACGCGGCGAACTCGACACACATGCCACGCGGGCGCTCGTCGCCCGCTACGTGGCGCCACTGCTCGCGCGCGGCGCCGACACCATCGTGCTCGGATGCACCCATTACCCTTTCCTGCAGCCGCTGATCGCCGAACTCGCCGGCCCACAGGTCGCGCTGATCGAGACGGGTCCGGCCGTCGCACGTCAGCTCGAACGCAGGCTGAAGGAGGACGGCCTTGCAGTCGAACGCGCACGTCTCGGCAGCAGCGCCTTCTACGCCAGCGGCGACCTATCTCTGGCGAACCGCGTCATGCGCAGACTATGGGCGGAGGACGCATCGATCGAGGCTTTACTTCCGGAATAAGGCCGGCCTGGAAGGCGCTTGCACAGGCGCTCTACGGGCAGCATGGCCGGTGAACGCCATTCTGCGGGTCTCTCCGGCATGCCTTGCCCAGAATGACCAGTCCACGCGCACCGCAGGCCGGCACGTATCTCACAGCACGGGGTTCACCAGCAGCCACAGCGTCAGCCCGAGCCAGCCGGCCCCGGCTGCGACGAGATGCGGATCGCGCACGATCTCGAGTGCGGGTTCGCCACCGCCGCCGCGCCGGTGCAGCAGGTACAGGTAGCGGAACATGCCGTAGAGCACGAAGGGCAGCGTGTAGATCAGCTTGTCGGTGCCATGCAGGCGAATGGTGTCCGGCGAGACGGTGTAGAGCGCATAGGCAACGATCACACCCGCTGCCGCAACGGTGATCATCTGGTCGAGCAGCGGCTCGGAATAGTGTTCGAGCACGCGGCGATGCGTGCCGCTGTCTTCCTGCAGCGCGGAGAGTTCGGCGCGCCGCTTGGCGAAGCCGAGGAACAGCGTGAGCAGCAGGCCGGTGAGCAGCAGCCATTGCGAGGGCGCAATGCCGATGCCCAGGGTGCCGGCAAGGATGCGCAGCATGAATCCGGCCGCGATCAGGAAGACGTCGAGGATGACGACGTGCTTGAGCCCGAAGCTGTAGCCGACGTTGAGCGCCACGTAACCGAAAAAGATGCCCGGCAGGGCTCCGCCCCCGATCCAGGCCATGGCAAGACCGGCGCCGCCGCAGACCAGCATCAGCACGATCGCCGCCGCCATGGACACCGTGCCGCTGGCCAGCGGGCGCTTGCGTTTCTTCGGGTGCGCCCGGTCGCGCTCGCGGTCGACGATGTCGTTCATCACGTAGACCGCGCTCGATACCAGGCAGAAGGCGACGAAGGCGTCGATCGCGAGCGTCACCCGGGCCGGGTCGGCCCACGCATGGCCGAACAGAAGCCCGAGGAAAACGAAACCGTTCTTGACCCACTGGTGCGGGCGCAAAAGTCTGAGAAGCGGCATCATCTTGTGCCCGCCCGGCAGGCGCGCTCGGGGAAGTAGCGCTCGCAGAAGTAGCAGTGCGTCATCGGCAGCCAGTCCGGCACTGCATACCAGTGCCTGCGCGCCGGCTCGAGGATGCCTTCGCGATAGGCCGGGTAGTCGAAGCCGCGGCCGAGCACGATCCAGAACCGGGTGCCGTGCAGTTCGAATTCGCGCACCTCGACCTCGCGGAAGTAAGGTGCATAGTCCTCCGCCACCCGCGGCCGGCTCTTGTGCAGGATGAGGATGTTCTGCGCGTGCAGGGCGCTGAAATCGGTAAGGATGTCGTCGTGCCGCGCATGGCTCGACGCCGGGCCGAACACCGCGAAATAGCGCTGCGCGTTGTAGGACAGGGTCACCGAAGGCGAGTAGCCATCGGTAGCGAACACGTAGTCGCGCTCGAACGGGCGCAGTCGCTCCAGCAGCTCGGGCGCCTTGATCGTCATCACGATGCCATCGTACTTGCGCAGGTGCTGCCAAGTTTCAAGCGGCAGCATGGCGACAATCGCAATCACCAGCACGTGCGCCGCCGCAAAGCCGGCGAAGAATCGCACCGTCGCCGCGCGGCGCGTTTCCGGAAGCGCGCGTGCGAACACCATCAGAACGAAGGGCACGAAGGACAGCAGCCAGTGCGCACCGATGGTCTTGATCGACGACAGCAGCGCGAAGATCGCCAGCGGCACGAGACCGATCAGAAGCATGGCGCGCGACTGGGTATCGCGCCACATTGCGCCGAGGGCGACGCGCAGCCGAGTGAGCCGCCACACCACCAGCGGCGTCAGCAGATAGGCGGTCGTCAGCAGATAGAGCGGTGGCGTCTTCCAGTTGAGGCCGGTATTGCCCTCGTGGCGGTTGATGGCGTTGAACATGATGTTGGCCCAGCAATGGCCCATGTTCCACCAGATGTTGACGGCCGGCGCAAAGGCGGCGGCCAGCACCAGCACCAGGAGGCCGAGCGACTTGCGCCCGCTCGGCTTCCACGCCGCGAACAGCAGGTACGCGAAACCGAGCAGGACCGAGAAATACTTGGAGAGGAAAGCGCCACCGAGCAGCACGCCGGCGAGCGCGTAGTAGCGCAGGTCATCGTCGCGCGTCGCGCGGATGAAGGCCAGCGCAGAGAAAAACGAAAAATAGACCAGCGGCGTGTCGGTCGTGATCAGCACGTTCCACACATTGGCCGGCGCCAGCAACACCAGCAGCGCGCCGAACCACGCGGTGTCCTGAGCCGAGCCCTCGCCACTTCCGCGCAGGAAGGCATACGTCGCCAGCGACAGTACGGCCGGCTGGATCACCACCGGCAGGCGCAACCACCACAGCGCGTCACTCGCCTGGCGCAACGCTGCAAGCCACCAGCCAACCATCGGCGGGTGATCGTAGAAGCCCCAGTCGGGCTTCACACCCCAATAGTAGAAGTAGGCCTCGTCGCCGGTGATCGGCACGGCAGCGGCAAGCCAGAAGCGCAGCGTCAACGTCGCCAGCAGCGCAACAAAAAAAATCCGGCGCAGCGCGCCGGTATCGATGACGACCGCGTCGCTAGCGCGAACGGAACGCATTGACGTCAATGAGTTGCCCTCGGCCTAGTCGTCGTTCTCTTCGACCGCAAGGCGGCGGCTGCGCACCGCTTCGGCCAGCACGTCGAGCACGGCGACGCTATCTTCCCAGCCAAGGCAGGCGTCGGTGATGCTCTTGCCGTATTCGAGCGGCTTGCCCGGCGAGAGATCCTGCCGTCCTTCCTTGAGGTGCGACTCGACCATCAGGCCTACGATGCGGTCCTCGCCCGAGGCAACTTGTGCGGCAATGTCGCGCGCGGCGTCGACCTGCAGCTTGTACTGCTTGCGGCTGTTGCCGTGCGAGCAGTCGATCATCATGCGCTGCGACAGCCCAGACGCCGCGAGCTCCCTGGCTGCCTTGTCCACGCTGGCCGGGTCGAAGTTCGGCTCCTTGCCGCCGCGCAGGATCACGTGGCAGTCCTCGTTGCCGGTGGTCGACACGATCGCCGAATGGCCCGCTTTGGTGACCGACAGGAAATGGTGCGGACTGGCCGCCGCCTTGATCGCATCGACCGCGATGCGGATGTTGCCGTCGGTACCGTTCTTGAAGCCCACGGCGCAGGACAGTCCGGACGCCAGTTCGCGATGCACCTGCGATTCGGTGGTGCGCGCCCCGATCGCCCCCCAGGCGATCAGGTCGGCGATGTACTGCGGCGTGATCATGTCGAGGAACTCCGTGCCCGCCGGCAGGCCGAGCTCGGCGATCTCCCATAGCAGCTTGCGCGCAAGGCGTACGCCCTCGTTGATCATGAAGCTGCCGTCGAGGCGCGGATCGTTGATCAGACCCTTCCAGCCGACGGTCGTGCGCGGCTTTTCGAAGTAGACGCGCATCACCACCAGCAGGTCGTTCTTCAGCCGCTCGGCCTGTTCGCGCAGCCGGCGCGCATAGTCCATCGCCGCATCGTAATCGTGGATCGAGCACGGGCCGACGACCACCAGCAGGCGGTCGTCGCCACCGTGCAGGATGCGATGGATGCCTTGGCGTGCCGCAAAAGTAGTCTCGACCGATTTCTCGGTCGTCGGAAATTCGCGCAGCACGTGCGAAGGCGGCGCAAGCTCCTTGATTTCGCGGATGCGTACGTCGTCGGTTTGCAGCTTGATCGGTGCGTTCATGGCAACTGGCGCCGGCAGCGGCGCCCGAAAGTCGGAAAAGCGTACGATTTTACCGGAAACAACCCGCCCTCCCGGGCCGGGGCGGGTTTCTAGACCATGCACGGCGGAGATGCCCGGATACCTTTTCCCTCGCTGAAGCGCGGCCGTGGCGCGTGGAGGTGGGGTCGAGTCCGTTCATCCGCAGGGCTCGGCGGGATCGGTCGTGCCCGGCCTCGCCCCTTCGGCCGGGCACCACACTCAATGGCCGACGTGACAGAGCGGCGGGGTCGGACCCGCCTGCTCGAAGTTCGGCGGGTGGGCTTGGTCGCCCCTGCGAACCTCGATCAAACGGGCGGCTGCTGTCGTGCCCTCCAGGGCACGACAGCAGATCGTTGTAGAACGCGTCGAGATCGGGCGCCGGACGGCGCCCCGTGCAATCAGGCCGCAGCCTGGAACGGATGGGTGGCGAAATCCTTCTTCGCGACAACCTCGGCCGCCGTCGGCGTGTTGCTGACCGCGCGCTGGATCGCTTCCTTGGTGGCGCGGTAGTTGTAATCCTGGATCTTGCGGTCATCCTCGGCGAGCCAGTGGATGAACACGCCGACGCAGATGTAGAGGTCGTTCGCCTGATCCTGCGGGATGATGCCCTCGGCCACGCTGTCTGCCACGGCCATCGCCACGCCGCGCTGCGCCGGCCCGAACATCTGCACCGCCTGCTTGGCGCCCTTGATCGTCACCTTGTTGAACATGACCGTGTTGGGCTTGCAGATCAGGTTGGGTGCAACCACCGAAAGCAGCGAGGTGAAGCCATCCTTGTTGTTGACCAGACAGTTGGCAAAGGCTTCTTCTGCCGGCGTACCGCGCGGGCCGAGAATCAGGTCGATGTGTGCGACCTCGTTGCCGTCGCCGACCAGCGATTCGCCGACGCGCAGCGTGGTAATGCGCGCGGCAGGCGCGGCCCTGGGTGCCGCTGGCGCCGGTGCAGCCTCGCGCTTCTTGCCGAACAGGAAATCAAACAGGCCCATCGTCGTTCTCCCCGCAGATTGTGATTATGTTGAGTGGCGCCGAAAACCCGGATCGCGATACCATACCGCGTCGGCGAATCGACACGGGACAGCATACTAAGCAGAGGCGGCAAGCGGATGCAACCGCGGCGCGTGATGCCATGCAGCACGCGCGCCGACGATTATCGTCATTGCATTGAGTGTGGCGAGAGCGGCTGGCGCGCGTTGCGCTGCGGCGAAACCGGGCCGCGCGATCAGGCGGTTCCGCCGACGGTGAGTCCGTCGATGCGCAAGGTCGGCTGGCCGACACCGACCGGTACGCTCTGTCCGTCCTTGCCGCAGGTGCCGACGCCGGGATCGAGCGCCATGTCGTTGCCGATCATCGAAACACGCGTCAGCGCATCCGGACCATTCCCGATGAGCGTGGCACCCTTCACCGGATACGTGATCCGGCCGTTCTCGATCATGTAGGCCTCGGCCGCCGAGAAGACGAACTTGCCGCTGGTGATGTCGACCTGCCCGCCGCCGAAATTCGCGGCATACAGCCCGTGCTTGACCGATGCGATGATCTCCGCGGGATCCTTGTCGCCCGCCAGCATGCAGGTGTTCGTCATGCGCGGCAGCGGAAGGTGTGCGAAGGACTCGCGACGACCGTTGCCGGTTACCGGCACGCCCATCAGGCGCGCATTGAGACTGTCCTGCAGGTAGCCCGTCAGGATGCCGTCCTCGATCAGTACCGTGCGCTGGGTCGGGTTGCCTTCGTCATCGACGGTCAGCGAGCCGCGCCGGTTCGGCATCGTGCCGTCGTCTACCACGGTCACCCCCCGTGCTGCCACGCGCTGCCCGATGCGACCGGAGAAGGCCGAACTGCCCTTGCGGTTGAAATCGCCCTCGAGGCCGTGGCCAATTGCTTCATGCAGCAGGATGCCCGGCCAGCCGCTGCCCAGAACGACGGTCATCGTGCCAGCGGGTGCCGCCTTTGCATGCAGGTTGGTCGACGCCTGGTGCACCGCCTTCTCGGCGTAATCGCGCAGCACTTCGTCGGTGAAATACCCGTAGTCGAATCGACCGCCACCGCCTGACGAGCCCTGCTCGCGCTTGTCGCCATCCTTCATGATCACCGACACCGATACCCGTGTCAGCGGACGCACGTCGGCTGCCATATGGCCATCGCTGCGCGCCACCAGCACCACGTCATAGACTCCGACAATATGCGCGGTCACCTCGACCACGCGCGGATCGGCTTTGCGCGCAAACTGCTCTAGGCGCTCGAGCAGGCGCACCTTCTCTGTATCGGTAAGCGACGCGATCGGATCGTTTGCGATATACAGGGGACGCAGTTTGCCGCCCGCGAGCATCGGCACCAGCTTGCTGGCCCCCTGCGACGCAATTGCGCGTGTTGCCCCGGCTGCCGACTCGAGCGCGGCCAGGCTGATCTCGTCCGAATAAGCGAAAGCCGTCTTCTCGCCACTCACGGCCCTGACGCCCACGCCCTGCTCGATACTGAAGCTGCCTGACTTGACGATGCCTTCCTCGAGTCCCCACGACTCAGACCGCTGATACTGGAAGTACAGATCCGCATAATCGAGCTGGTGGCCGAACAATCGCCCCAACACGCTCTCCAGCTTGCGCGGCGTCAGGTCGTAAGGCGCCAGCAGACTGGATTCGGCCGCGGCAAACAGTCGGGCAGGGTCGATGTCGGGTGCGTGAAGAGTCTGGGTCATGAATGCAATCAAAAGTGGATGGTTCGATGGCGCAGTGCGGGCAGACGCATGCGGATGTCTTCAAGCAGGTCGAGATCCATGTCGCCCACCACGACCCCCTGTCCTTTGGCCTTGCGCGCAACGATGCGGCCCCACGGATCGATGATCATGCTGTCACCCCATGTACGGCGGCCGCTCGGATGCTCGCCACCCTGCGCCGCTGCCAGCACGTAACACTGGTTCTCCACTGCCCGCGCGCGCAGCAACAACTCCCAGTGCGCCTCGCCGGTGGTTTCGGTGAAAGCCGCCGGCACCACGATGAGCGCCACATCTCCCATCGCGCGATAGAGTTCCGGGAAGCGCAGGTCGTAGCACACCGACAAGCCCACGTTCCCACAAGGGGCTTCAAAATAGACGACTTCGCTGCCTGGCTCGATGGTCTGACTCTCGTCGTAGCGCTCCGTTCCCTGCTCGAAGCCAAAGAGGTGGATCTTGTCGTAGCGCGCAACGCGCATGCCGTCGGGATCGAATGCGAGGCTGGCGTTGCGCACCTTGTCGGCCGCGCGCGCTTCGAGTGGCAGCGTGCCGCCGACCAGCCACACGCGATGGCGCCGCGCGGCATCTGCAAGAAACGCCTGAATCGGCCCCTCGCCATCCTGCTCGCGCAGCCGAACCTTGGCTTTCTCGTCGCCAATCACCGGAAAGTACTCGGGCAACGCCACCAACCGGGCGCCCTGCGCCACTGCTTCGCCAATCATCGCGTCGGCAGCCGCGAGGTTCTCGGACACGTCGGGACCGGAGACCATCTGCACGGCCGCGATTCGAAACAATCCGGTATTCATCGCTCGTCCTGATCTGCCTGAAAAGATTTCCCCGTCACGCCGACGACACTATCGCACGATTTCGGCCGGCGCCGGCTGCGGTCTCAAATCGGCAAGCTTGACGACCTGCGGATCCTTCCAGGTGCCGGACACGCCGTATTCGTACGAAAAAAGTTTCTCAATCGGATCCTTGAGCACTTTCTGCGCGAGCAGGGTCGCAACGCCCGCTACCGGCCCCGCAATCGCCGCGCCGAGCGCCACACTCTCTGATAGCGTCGGTTGCACCTTGACGCGCAGATCCTGCGTCTCGGCCGCGAGGTCAGTGCTGCCGGACATGAACACCTTGGCTGACGGTCCCCGTATTGACAGATCGTCCGTGCGAAGCACCCCACTCGTCACTTTCATGCTACCGGAAATGCTGTCGAAGGCGAATCCGTCGGAGAACACGTCGCGAAAATCCAGCGTGATCCGGCGGGGCAATGATTGCAGCGACAGCACGCCGAGCAGCCGTCCCACGCCCGGCTCGAGCTTGTTGAACTGGCCGCTCGACGCCTCAAGCTTCATTTCGCCCGTCAGCGAGGGATAGTCGATGCCGGTTGGCGCACCGCGCCAGGCAAGTTTGCCCTCGAGCCGGGTGGAGGCCCGCTTCACCGCATCCTCATATCCGAAGCGCTCGAGCAACTTCCCGGCGTTAGCACTCTGCAGCTTGAACGAGATCTCGGTCTCCGAAGGATGCTGAGGGCCATCGCTCATGTGCCACTGGCCACTGCCGGAAACGCCGCCATCGGGATTGACGATCGAATAGTGGTCGACCTGCCACAGGTTGCCGCGATTCACCGCAACCAGTTCGAGCTTGCCAAGCTGCTTGCCACGCAGGCTGAAGTTGTCGGCGATCACGTCGAGGCCCGGCAACTCCTGCAGCGATTCGTCGTGCTTCGCGTCCCGCGCCGGAAGCGGCTCGGGCGTCGAGCGCACTTCGGAAAGCGACAGATTCTTGAGTCGCGCACGGAGACGGCCGCGCTCGCTGGCACGCCAGGCGAGATCACCCGCCATCTCCTTGCTGTCGATGCGCGCCTGCCAGGTGCCCTCTGCCTGCGTGGCGGCGATGGTGAAGCCGGTGAAATGCTGGCCGAAGGCAGTCAGCTTGCCGCTGCGCAAGGCCAGCGCCGAGAGTTGCAGCGGCGGCGACGTGCCTGCGGTCACGTCGCCGCCCGGCACCACGAGGCGGCGCCACGCGTCGAGGTCGAGTGAATCGAGCGTTCCATTCACGACCAGCCCGCGCTCGGCCATGGCCGCCGCCTGACGAATGCCGATACCGCCGCGTTCGACGACCATGCGCTCGCCGTCGCGCCGGCGCTGCACGCGCACGTCCACCAGGTTGTCGAGTGTCAAATGCGTTTCGTCCGCACCCGGTGCCCCACCGGCCAGCTTGCCGAACTCGACGCGCAGCGGCATGGCGCTGCCCGCCGGCTTGTTGAGCGGTTCCGGCAGACTGGAGGTGATGCCCTGCAGGCTGCTCTCGATGGACAGTACCGCGTTCTGGCCGCGCATCGAGACCGTCGCCTGCCAGGGCGTGGACCCCGACAGGTGATCAAGCCACGGCGTATCGACCACACGGCGCAGATCTGCGATGCCGGCGCTGCCGGACAGATCGATCCGCGTGCTGCCATCGGCTTCGGTACGGGCGCTGACCTCCATCGGCGCGCCAAAGATGCGCGCGGTCGCATTGCGTATGCCGAGCGAGCGCTCGGTAAATTCCAGCCTGCCACCGGCGGCGGTAATCGTCGGCAGGCCCGGTGCCGCGACCAATTCGTTGCCGGCAAACTGATAGTTGCCACTGACCCGGGTATCGTGCAGATGTTGCAGCGGCAGATCGAGCGCAAGCGCCAGGGTGCCGGCGCCGCTCGCCGAAACGCCACGCGTCACGTCGTTGATCATCGCCGCGACCGGACTGTTGTTGACGAAACCGAGGAAATCGCCGGTCGCGCCATCGACCTGGCCCTTGACCTGCAGGCGCGCATCGTCATGGACCGTGAGGTCGGCGATCTCGGCCGAGGCATCCTTCACCGCAAGCGCGCCGAAGTTTGCACGCCGGGCGCGGATCGTCATGCGCTCGCCGTGAAAACGCAAGTCGCCGACGATGTCGTGTAGCGCCGGCCATTGAGGGGCATAGTGCAGCCGGGCACCGGAGAACGCCGCCGACACGTCGAACTCGCCATTCTTGTCGTGCGCCCAGGGAAACTCGTGCAGATCGCCCTTCATGCGCAGACGGATGTTACTGCCCTGCCCGTCGACCAGCGATGCGCGAATCCATTCGCGCACCGACTCGCCGACCACGAAAGGCAGGTAGCGCCACACCTCGGACACCTTGCCACGCTGGAAATTGCCACTGATGTCGATATCGCCTGCGGATTGCGGGCGCGTTGCGTAGCGCCCTTCGACGCTGCCGGCGATGTCCGCATTGGCGAAGCCGACCTTCTGCAGTTCGACACTCACCTGCTCGCCGGCAACCTTCCAGCGCACCTGGGCATCGAACTGATCGAGCGCGATGCGAGGTTCAGGAAACACGCGCGGCAGATCGAGCGTGGCCGCCCTGCTGGAAATGCTTGCGCTGCCGCCTTCATGCGACGCTTCGATGCTGCCCGACACGGCAGTGAATCCGGGCAGCAGGCCGCGCGCCTGCAATGCCGTGTCGGCAAATCGGGCGCTGCCGTGCCAGGTCGCCAGTTTTTCACTGTCACCCGTCCAGCCTGCCTTGAAATCGGAGACCTTTCCACGCGGCGCGAACTCCTGCAGCGCAAGCCGCGTGCCGGCGTCGAACGGCAGATTGCCGGCCAGTTGAGCAAGCGCCGCGAGATCAACCTCGCTCGCAGTCAGCGTGCCGCGAGCCGGCGCCGCCTGGCTCGCGGCGTGCCAGCTGACATGCAGGTCGAGCGGCTTGATGCGGGTATCGTCGCGAGTGGCAAGCGAAAGGCCGGTCGCGGCAAGGTCCAGACCGTCGACCGGCAGTTTTGCGGCAATGCGGCCACGCAACGCCACGAGGTCGATCATCGGCAGATCCTCGCGCAGGCGAAGCTGCACATCGTCGAGCGACAGATCACCCGTGAATCCGGCCAGGCGCTGCCCTTCCAGATCCGCCCAGAGGGTCAATGCGCCACTGCCCCGAGGAAGATCGAGCGGATAATCGACCCAGGTGCGCCACGCGGACAGATCTGCACGTTCCACGTCGACGTAAATCTGTCCGTTCCATTCGGCGAGGCGCGAAAAGTCGCGCCCGCGGATGTCGGCACGCAGGTCGATCGGTGCCGCAAATGCCTGCGGCGGCTCGGCGGTCACGCCAATCCGGTGGCGTGCACCGAGGTTGACCAGGCGCAGATTGACATTGCTCAGCACCAGCTCCGGCGCGGCGCGGCGCTCGTCCAGCCAGCGCACGGTCGCGTTGCGCACGACGATCTCATGCTGCGCCAGCAGCCAGTTCGCGAACCCGCTACTGCCGCCGCCGCCCGCGAGCTCGATACCCGCCACGTAGACGCGACCCTGCAGATCGCGCCGCACCTGCAAGTCGGGCCCGTCGATCGCCAGGTGGTGCAGGCGCAGCTCCGCAAAGGGAATCGACATCCAGGAAAGGCTGGTGCGCACCAGGCCCAGTTCAAGCGCCACGCGATCCGATGCGTCGTGCACCGCGACCTGCCCCAGATCGAGGTAGGGCCGGATGCCCGACCAACGCGCGTCGATATGGCCGATGGTGACCCTGGCGCCGAGCGCAGCCGAAATCCTGGCGCCGATTTCGTCGCGATAGTCGTTCATGCGCGGCAATACGACCTCGCGCGCCACGACGACGATCAACGCAAACGCGAACCATAGCGCGACCGCCAGCCAGAACAATCGCCCGAGCAGCCGCAGCAACCGCGGCTGCTCGGGCGCGCTGGCTGCGGCGATGGGTGCGGCGCCGTCCAGCGGCGCCTCGGATTCGGCATGCATTCAGTCTTGGCCGTCAGGCAAACGTCTGCCGGCAGAAACAATCGCGTGGATGAGGTGGGTGATCCGGCCCGCCATCACGCCGATCGAACGCCCCGTCTCGCATACCGCATACAATTGCACTCGTGGGGACGGCGCTCGCGGCTGACGAAACTGCCGTTCGACGACGCGTGCCCGGCCTGCCAACAGATGCCATTTTACCCGATCACCCATCGATGACCCTCGAAGACCGCAATACCGCACAGCTCGAGCATGCCCTCAACCTGAGCCGATTCCTGCGCCGCGCGCTCGACGCGCGCGCCGATCTGCGCCCCCAACTGCTCGCCAGCGTGCATCTGCCGTTCCAGCGTGCGGCCATGCTGGAATATCTTGCCGCCTCGCCGCTGGACGAAAACACGCTGCGACCACGCCTGCGCGCGCTGCGCGCGCGCACGCTGACACACCTGATCGTGCGCGACCTGGCCGGGCAGGCACCCCTGGCCGAAGTCACCGAAACGATGACACAGCTTGCGGATCTCGCGGTGGCCGAAGCGCTCCGCGTGCTGCGCGGGCCACTCGTTGCCCGCCACGGCGAGCCGCGCGACGCCGAAGGCCACGTGCTGCCCTTTATCGTGATCGGCATGGGCAAGCTCGGCGGTCGGGAACTCAACGTGTCGTCCGACATCGACCTGATCTTCGTCTATCCCGACGACGGTGAAACCGACGGTCCGAGCGGCATTGGCAATTTCGAGTTCTTCACCAAGCTGGGGCGGCAGCTGATCGGCGCGCTCGCCGAGGTGACCGGCGACGGACAGGTGTTTCGCGTCGACATGCGGCTGCGCCCGAACGGCGATTCCGGGCCGCTGGTGGCGAGCTTTGACATGCTCGAGAATTACTTCATCACGCAGGGCCGCGAGTGGGAACGCTACGCCTGGATCAAGGCGCGCGCCATGACCGGCGAACGCGACGACGATCTTGCCGCTATCGCGCGCCCCTTCGTGTTCCGCAAGTACCTCGACTTCGGCGCGGTGAACGCCATGCGCGAACTGCATGCGCAGATACGCGAAGAGGTCGCGCGCCGCGACATGGCGCAGAACATCAAGCTCGGCCCGGGCGGCATACGCGAGATCGAGTTCATCGCCCAGGTGTTCCAGCTCATACGCGGCGGACGCGACCGCGCACTGCAGATCCATCCCACGCTGGGAGTCCTCGCACGCCTCGCCGAACGCGGCATCCTCGACCCGGAAGCAGTTGCCGAACTGTCGGCGGCCTACGATTTCCTGCGCAGGCTGGAGCATCGGCTGCAGTATCTCGACGACGCGCAGACTCACACCCTGCCCGAGCGCACCGAAGATCAGGCGCTGGTTGCGGCCGCCATGGGCTGTGCGGACTTTGCCGCGCTGCTGACCGAACTCGACCGCCACCGCGGCCGGGTGAGCCACCACTTCGATGCCGTGTTCGCTGACCGCAATGGAAGCAGCCACGCGCTCGACCGCTTGTGGTCAGGCTCGGCAGACACCGACACGTGTGCGGCGGGCCTCGAACGGCTCGGCTACACCGATCCGCCAGCGGCCGCACAACGCCTTGCCGATCTGCGCGCAGGCGGACGCTATCAGCAGATGCCGGCCCAGGTGCGGGCGCGCTTCGATCCGCTGGTGCCGCGCCTGATCGAAGCCTGCGCTGCCACACCGAACCCCGACGTCACGCTGACGCGCAGCCTCGTGCTGCTCGATGCGATCAGTCGCCGTGCCGCCTATCTGGCCCTACTCCAGCAATACCCGCATGCCCTGCGCAAGGTCGCCGACCTGATGAGCGCCTCGAGTTGGGCAGCCGACTACCTCACGCGCCACCCGCTGCTGCTCGACGATCTCCTCGATCCCCGTACCCTGGAAACGGCACCGGACTGGACGGCATTTCACGCCCAGCTTGCCGCAAACCTCGATGCGGTGGAGCCGGACGTCGAGCGCCAGATGGACCTCATGCGCGAGGCGCACCATTCGCAGGTTTTCCGTCTGCTGACGCAGGACCTCGCCGGCCTGCTGACCGTGGAGCGGCTGGCCGATCACCTGTCGAAGCTGGCCGACATCATGATCGAGCTGACCATCGTGACAGTCTGGCGCAAGCTGCGCCAGCGGCACCGCGAATCGCCGCGCTTCGCGGTGATCAGCTACGGCAAACTGGGCGGCAAGGAGCTCGGGTATGCGTCCGACCTGGATATCGTGTTCCTCTACGAGGACGACGATCCGAATGCCCAGGAGACCTACTCCCGGCTCGCGCAACGCATGAACACCTGGCTGTCGAGCGCAACGCCGGCCGGCACGCTGTTCGAAACCGATCTGCGGCTACGCCCCAACGGCGATTCCGGACTGCTGGTGAGTTCGCTCGAAGCTTTCCGGAAGTACCAGGTGGAATCCGCCTGGGTGTGGGAGCATCAGGCCTTGACGCGGGCACGCTTTTCCGCCGGCGATCCGCAGATCGGCGCAGCCTTCGAGGCGGTGCGGATCGAGGTCTTGCGTCAGCGGCGGGATCTGGCCAGGCTGCGGGACGACGTGCTTGCCATGCGCCAGAAGATGGTCGATACCCACGGCAACAAGAGCGAACTGTTCGACCTCAAGCACGATCGTGGCGGGCTGATCGACGTCGAATTCATCGTGCAGTTCCTGGTGCTTGGCCATTCGCATGACCACGAGCGCCTGACCGGCAACCTGGGAAACATCGCCTTGCTCGGCATCGCGGGAGAGATCGGCCTCATTCCGGCCGATCTCGCAGCGAACGTGCAGGTCGCCTACCGCGAGTATCGCCGCCTGCAGCATGGCCTGCGCCTGAACAATGCGAACCGGGCACGGGTTGCGCAGGAAAGCATTGCCGAGCATATCGACGCGGTACGGGCGCTCTGGCGCACCGTGCTCGGCGACTGAGCCGGCACCGGAGGCGGCGTGCTCGCCGCGAGGCGCGCACGCCTCGCGCCTCGCAAAGGGGGCGAAACTCAGCGTGGCATTGGCGCCATCGGAGGTGCCTGGCCTTCCGCGCCGGCGCCCGGCGGCATGGCGCCGCCCATGCCAAACGGGTTGAAGGGCTTGCCATTGACGGTGAGCTGGCCGCCACGGAACTCGATCTTCGATTTCACCTGACCGCCTTCGCGAGTCACCAGGCCCTGGCCGGCGAGGCCAGCAAGTTGCTGCTCGAGCATCTGCGCCTGCATGGCCGCGGTTTCGGGGTCGTCCGCTGCCTCGGTACCGCCCGGCATGCGGCTCGCGGCCAAAGTGCCGAGCAGCGCTTCCGGCAGCTGGATATCCGCAGCGGCCTCGAGCTTGCCGAGCAACATGAGCGGGTTGCTGAACTCCTCGGGCTTCGCGTCCTGGAGCTTCACGCTCGCGGAAACCGCCGCCTCACCCATGTCCGACTTGAAACGGAATCGGTCGATGCGAAATTCCGGATTGTGATTGTGTTTGAGCAGTTCCTTGCCTGGCTCGGCGAGCGGTGCCAACGCCCGGGCCGGATCACCGGCCGCCGTGAAGACCGCCGGATCGCTGTACAGCTTCATCATCTCGCGATAGAACCTGGCGACGGTACGCGCATGCAGGTGGCGGATCGAGAAATCGAAGTTGCCGGGGCCGTAGCGCTTGTCGCCAATCTGGAGCGAGGCCGCCCCGATCTTCTCGATGACGTCGACGAACTCGCCGTTCACCGGCATGGCCACGTCGACCACGAGTTGCTTGAACGCCACCGGCGACTGCTTCTCGCCCTCCTTCACTGCAGCGATGTCGAATTGCGCAACGGTCATGCGCTGCGTGCCCGAGTAGAGCATCGGCTCGTCGTCGAAGATGCGCTTCTGGTCGGCCTCGAACTTCAGGCCGGACATGACGAAACTGCCGTTCCTGTCGGTCATCTGCATTCTTGGCGCGTCACCCGTCATCCTGTAGTTCGCGAGGCCCTTGTCGAACTCCATCGTGGCAGTAAAGCCCTGCCAGGCGAGCTTGCCGACGTTCTCGGGCGAGTCGCCCGGCATGTTCATCGAGAATGCCGGGCTGCTGATGTTCGATACGCCGCCGCCGTCGAAACGATAGACGGTATGCGCAGTGAGCGGCTTGTTGTCGCCAAGCACCGGCTTGAGTTCCTGCATCGTCTTGTCGTCGAGAACCAGTTCGCTGTCGGACGTCGCGGCCGCAAGAGTCGAGAAACCCGGCAGCGGACCATGCTTGAACGAGGAACGCACCGTGAAGCGCAGCGGTTCCAGGACCACGGTATCCGCTGCGGCAGCTTCCGGATCGGCGGCCGCGGCTTCCTTCTGCGCCTTCTGCAGTGCGCGGAACATGTCGCCCATGACCTCGAAGGTCACCGTTTCGGTCGCCGAGAACAGTCCGCGTTCATACTTGCGGTCCGCCACCTTGATGTAGGGCAGCCCCTCGAGGATCTTGTATTGCTCGTCCAGCGCCGACTGCACCTTGGCGCCGACTATCCAGGACGCGAGCAAGTAGGCGCCAATCGGCGCCGCGACCAGCGCGACCGCGCGGGATGTCTTCATTCGGTAACTCTCCGTTGCATTTACTTCGGATGCCGACCCCGACGAGCAGGGCCACGATTCGATCGGGCTTCACTGCGCGATTCGCGCGCCGAACAGACAGATCCGGACCGTGTTTCGCGACCAGACCTTGCCCGACGCCGCCGGCATTATGCCAAATGTCATGACGGCGCGGGGGCAATCCGCGGGCATTTACCCGGGGACCACGCGGCATCACCGGCGGCGGGTCGTGTCTCGGAAAAAAGGCGGCAGTTGCGGTTTCGCAACCGCAGCGACCGCGCGCAGTCGAAACTTCGATACCATTCAGGGTGGCGTTACCGATCAGCGCGGCCCGCATGCGACCCCATCAAACTTCAGGACCACCGTGAAAACCACCCCGTTTCAACTGGACGGCGAGTACATCGAACTTTGCAACCTGCTCAAACTCGCCGGTATTGCCGACAGCGGCGGCCACGGCAAGCAGCTCGTCGCCGCTGGCGAGGTGAAGGTCGACGGCCAGCTCGAAAGCCGCAAAACCGCCAAGATCCGCGCCGGCCAGTCGGTCGAGTGCCGCGGCGCGGCGATCTGCGTCAAGGCAGCCTGAGATGAAACGCCCCCCGCGCTCACTGCGTTCGCGGCCCCCCGAGGGGGCCTCAGTATGCTTGGGGCGGCCCGGCGCATACTGAGATGCCGCAACTCGACACCGACGCGCGCATCACTGAACTTGAGGTCAAGCTCAGCTTCGCCGACGACCTGCTCGAAACGCTCAACCGCACCGTGTATCGCCAGCAGCAGGAAATCGACCAGTTGCGCCAGGAGCTGCGGGCGCTGCGCCAGCAGCTCGCAGCATCGATCCCGGCCGAACCACGTAACCTGCGCGACGAGGTTCCGCCTCACTACTGACCGGCCTGCGGTCCGCATGGATATTGACTCCCGAGGCATGGGGCCACGCAAGGCGCATATATGCTTGCTCCCAGGGATGGCATGCCCGGAACGTCCAGCTCATGCGGGTTCTGGCGCATGCCGAATCTCGAATTCGTTCGCAACCGTCCGGCCCGCGAGCCGCGATCACAGCGTCGCCAGCCGCTCGCACGCGCGCGCCAGCGTATCGTCGTTCTTGGCAAAACAGAATCGCAGTACGCGGTTCTGTTGCGGCGAGTCGTAGAACACCGAGACGGGGATCGAGGCAACGCCGATTTCGCGTGTCAGGCGCTCCGCGAGCCGAGTATCCGATTCGTCGCTGATCGCGGCATACGATGCAAGCTGGAAATAGGTGCCGGCGCAAGGCAGCAGTTCGAAGCGCGAGGCGGCCAGCCCTGCGCGGAAGGCGTCGCGCTTGGCCTGGTAGAACGCGGAAAGCTCGAGGTAGCGGCCAGCATCCTGCAGCCATTCGGCGAGCGCCAACTGCACCGGCGTGTTCACGGTGAACACGACGAACTGGTGCGCCTTGCGGAATTCGGCCATCAGCTCGCGCGGCGCGCACACGTAGCCGACCTTCCAGCCGGTCACGTGGTAGGTCTTGCCGAACGAACTCATGACGAAGCTGCGCTGCGCGAGCTCCGGGTGGCGCGCGCAGCTTTCATGGCGTGCGCCGTCGAACAGGATGTGCTCGTAGACCTCGTCGGAGGCGATCACGATATCGGTGCCGCGCACGATGGCGGCGAGCTGCGCCAAGTCGTCCGCGCCCCACACGCTGCCGCTCGGGTTGTGCGGGGTGTTGATCATGATCATGCGCGTACGCGCCGTCACCAGACTGCGCACTCGCGCCCAGTCGGGCTTGTAGTCGGGAAAACGCAGTTGCGCGCGCACCGGAATGCCGCCATTCAGCTCGATTGCCGGCACGTACGAATCATAGACCGGCTCGAACACGATCACCTCGTCGCCCGGACGGACGCAACAGGCGACGGCTGTGTAAATAGCCTGCGTGCCGCCCGCGGTGACAGTGATCTCGTGCTCCACGTCGTAGCGCGCGCCGTAGAGCGATTCGACTTTCGCGGCGATCGCCTCGCGCAACGGCAGTGCGCCGGCCATCGGCGCGTACTGGTTGGCGCCGGCACGCATGTGCTTCGCGACGAGATCGAACAGAGCCGGCGGCGCATTGAAATCGGGAAAACCCTGCGAAAGATTGAGCGCCCCGCAGTCTGCTGCCAGGCGCGACATGACGGTAAAGATGGTGGTGCCCACGCGAGGCAAGCGTGATTCGAAGTGTCCGGGGAAGCTCGGCATGACGATCTGGCTGCTAAGGAGGTTGCAGCCGATTCTGGCAGAATGCGTCTCCCGGTCCAAGCACACGCCGCCATGCAGAACGGTTTCCACACCATCTCCGCCAATCCGGCGAACTGCAGCGTCACCATCCTCGACCAGACTCTGCTGCCATGGCAGACCGTCTATCGCGAATTGCGTACACTCGACGAAGCGGCACACGCGATCCGCAGCATGCAGGTGCGCGGCGCACCGCTGATTGGCGTCACCGCCGCGTTCGGAATCGCACTTGCGCTCGAGGCGGCGTGCGACGACGTGGCGCTGGATCACGCGCTGGCGGTACTGCGCGCAACGCGTCCCACGGCCGTCAACCTGCATTGGGCGCTGGATCGGATGCGCGCCCGCCTGAGCGGCCGCGCCCCGGGCGCTCGCGCCTGGCAAGCCTGGCACGATGCGCAAGCGATCGCCGATGAAGATGCGCGGACCAATGCCGCGATCGGCGCGCACGGCCTGCCGCTGTTGCAGGCAATCGCTGCCGCGCGCGGCACGGCACGCGTGATGACCCACTGCAACGCCGGCTGGCTTGCCACGGCAGCGCACGGCACGGCGCTGGCCCCGATCTACGCAGCGCACGCCGCCGGCATCCCGCTCCATGTGTGGGTCAGCGAGACGCGGCCGCGCAACCAGGGACTGCTCACCGAGTGGGAGCTGCGCCAGGCCGGCGTGCCCCACACTTTCATCGCCGACAACAGCGCCGGGCACCTGCTGATGCGCAACGAGGTCGACATCGTGATCGTGGGCGCGGACCGCATCGCGGCCAATGGCGATGCCGCAAACAAGATCGGCACCTACATGAAGGCGCTCGCCGCGCACGATAACCGTGTTCCGTTCCACGTCGCAGCCCCCCTCTCGACCGTCGACTGGCGCGCGACGAACGGCGATGCCATCCCGATCGAGGAACGTTCGGCGGAGGAGGTGCGCAACGTCGTCGGCCTTGACGCAAACGCGCACATCGCCTCGGTGCGCCTGCTGCCCGGCGAGGTGGCGACGCGGAATCCGGCTTTCGACGTGACGCCTGCGCGCCTGATCCGAAGCATCATCACTGAACGCGGTTGCTGCACACCGGAGACGCTCGGCACGCTCGGGCCGACTGTGTGAGCATCTGTGGCAAACAGCCCGCATGCTGTCCGCCGTCATTGCGCTGTGGTAGCGTGGATCCAGATGCAGACCAGGCCGGGGAGCGGCTGACAACCAGGAGAACGACGATGGGACTCATCAGTTTCATGAAGGAAGCCGGAGAAAAGCTGTTCGGGCGCGGCGAGGCCAAGGCCGCACAGGAAACCGCCGCCGCGGCGCCGACCCAGGCAAACGTGGATGCCGCCAACGGGGCTGCCGCGCAGGCGATCAAGACCTACATCGAGGCGATGAACCTGTCGTGTGACGGCCTGGCGGTGAAGTTCGACGGCAACTACGTCACCGTGTCCGGCTGCGCGCCGGATCAGCCGACCAAGGAAAAGATCATCCTCTCGGCCGGCAACGTCGACGGCGTGCTGGGCGTGTATGACGACCTGACCGTTGCGCAAGCGGAACCGGAAGCCCAGTACTACACCGTGGTCAAGGGCGACAACCTGTCGAAGATCGCCGCGCACTATTACGGCAGCGCATCGAAATACCCGGTGATCTTCGAAGCCAACAAGCCGATGCTCACCCACCCGGACAAGATCTATCCGGGGCAGGTGCTGCGCATTCCGCCGCTGTCCTGACGCTTCGCAGATGTCGCCGACGGCATCGCTCGACGACCTGCGGCGCGCGCTGTTGCAGACGGCGCGCGCCATGCAGGCCGAGGGCTTGAATCGCGGCACTGCGGGCAACGTCAGCGTGCGCTGCGCGGACGGCGACGGGGTGGACTTCCTCGTCACGCCGACCGGCGTGGACAACGAGACCGCCAACCCAGGCGACATGGTCGCCATGAAGTTCGACGGCACCCACAGCGGGCGCCTGCTGCCGTCGTCGGAATGGCGCTTCCACCGCGACATTTATGCGCAACGCGTGGACGCCGGCGCGATCATTCATGCCCACTCGCCTTTCGCCACGGCCCTGGCCTGCCAGGGGCGGGCGATTCCCGCCTTCCACTACATGATTGCGCGCTTCGGCGGCGCCGACGTACGCTGTGCGCCCTACGCGACGTTCGGCACGCAGGCGTTGTCGGATGCCGCGCTTTGCGCACTCGAAGGCCGTTGCGCCTGCCTGCTGGCGAACCACGGCATGCTGGTTTTCGGCCGCGACCTGCCGCATGCGCTTGCACTGGCGATCGAATTCGAGACGCTGTGCGAGCAGTTCTGGCGCACCGTGCAGGTGGGTCCGCCGCAGGTCATCGACGCAGCGGAGATGGCACGGGTGGTCGAGAAGTTCTCGACCTACGGCCAGCAAGCCACGGCCTGATTCAGGTGCGCTCGCCGGCCGCCGCCGGCCGAGACGGACGATCGCCGGGCGGTGGCGAAAGCCACCTGGGAATCTTCAGTTCGCGCCGCGAATCGAACGGAATGTCCCGCCAGCCGTTGACATGAAGCCGGCCGCGGATGCGGTACTCGACCGCATCGCGCCCACCCTTGGCCATCTCGCCAAGTTGCTTCAGCAAACCGCCCAGCGTGGTCACGGCGGTGAGATCGAGCGTGGCTTCGCCCAGCCGCGGCACGGTCGTCGCCTTGTTCGACACACCCCGGGCAAAGCCCTGCCCGTTCACCTCGACCTCGAATTCGACGCCGTCGATCGCCAGGTCAGTGGCGTTCGGATTGACCACGCGCAATGCCAGGCCGAGCCGCTGTTCGAACAGCCCGAACTCCTTGATGTCCACGCCGGAAAGCGAAACCTCCGGCTGCTTGAGGCGCACGCTGGCGCATCCCGCAAGCACCGCCGCGGCAAGGAACAACATGACAAACGTCCTGACTCGAGCCGTCATGGATCAGCCCGATCGTCCGGTTGCGCGGCTCGGCTCGTTGCCGTCGTGACGCGGCAACTCGTCGAGCCGGTCGTCCCACTCCGCGCGATCGCGGTAGAAAATGTGCGCGTCGGCACGCCGCCCGACCGGCGTATCGAGCAGGCCGACACGAATGCGCAGCCACTGCGGGTCCGCCGCGCGCCGCGAAAGCACCGGCGAACCGCAGCGGCGGCAGAACACGCGCTGCTTGCCCGGCGAGGACTCATAGGCCTGCAGCAGCTCTTCGCCGGACAACAGACGGAAGTCCGCACTGCGGACCGGGGCAGCCGCCACGAAGGCCGAACCCTGCGCCTTGCGGCACTGGCTGCAGTGGCACAGCGTGAGCGTTCCAATCCCGCCGGCGACCTCGAAGCGCACACCGCCGCACAGGCAACTCCCCCGGTGGATCACGCCGGGCGCCTTCCGCTCTGTGCCTCGAGCACGCGCAGCAGGCTGCTGGTGTCGTCGCGCGCCATGCCGGCGCCCATCAGGGCATTCAGTTGCTGCCATACCTGTGCGCTGACCGGCAGCGGCGCGCCGAGGTCGGCGGCTTCGCGCAGCACGAGGCCGAAATCCTTGTGGTGCAGCCAGGCTTCCACGCCGGGGCGGAAATCGCGGCCCACCATGCGGCCGCCGAACAGGTCGAGCACGCGCGACTGGGCCGAACCGCCGAGCAGGGCTTCGCGTACTTTCGCGGCATCGACGCCGGCTGCGTTGGCCAGCTGCACCGCCTCCGCAACAGCCTCGATCACGCTGACCATCACCATCTGGTTGCAGGCCTTGGCCACCTGACCGGCGCCGTTTCCGCCGACATGCACGATGGTCTTGCCGAGCAGTTCGAGCAGCGGCCGCACACGATCGAGCACCTCGGTCCTGCCGCCAGCCATGATCGCCAGAGTGGCGGCCGCCGCGCCCGCGGTGCCGCCCGACACCGGTGCGTCGAGCATCTCGATGCCGCGTTGCTCCAGGGCGGACGCGATGCGCCGCGCAACAGACGGCGCGATCGTGCTCATGTCGACCAGCACGCTGCCCGGCGCCGCGCCTTGCGCGATGCCTTTGTCGCCGAGCGCGACCTGCTCGACGTCGGCGCTGGAGGTCACGATGGTGAACACGACGTCGGCCCGCCGCGCCACCTCAGCCGGCGAATCGCAGGCAAGCGCGCCCGCTTCGACCAGCGGGGCAGCGGCTTCCGGGCGGCGCGCGTATACCGCAAGTTCGTGACCGCCGCGCACCAAGTGCAGCGCCATCGGGCGCCCCATTGCGCCCAGTCCGATGAATCCGAGCTTCATTGCGCCTCCCCGCCGGACAGCCGCTCGTAGAGCTTGAGCACACCGACCGAATCGTCCTCGCCCAGACCGCTGCCGGACATCGCGTTGAACAGTTGCGCAGTCACCGCTGCCGTCGGCAGCGCAATGCCGAGGCTGTGTGCCTCGTCGAGCACGATGCGCAGATCCTTCTGGTGCATCCAGGCCTTGAAACCGGGACGGAAGTTGCGCGCCAGCATGCGTCCGCCGTGGTTGTCGAGGATGCGGCTGGCCGCGAACCCGCCGAGCAACGCCTCGCGCACCCGGCCGACGTCAACGCCGTTGATGCGCGCGAAATTGAAAGCTTCGGCGATCACCGCGACCGATACACCGGTGACGACCTGGTTGCACGCCTTGGCAACCTGCCCGGCGCCGGACTCGCCGATCAGGGTGATCGACTTGCCGAGGCATTCGAACAGCGGGCGCACACGCTCGAATGCCGCCGCCTTCCCGCCGACCATGATGGTCAGCGCCCCGTTGATGGCCCCCGCCTCACCGCCCGAAACCGGCGCATCCAGCATGTCGATGCCGCGTTCGCTGAGGCGCCCGGCAATATCACGCGCCGCGGCTGGCGCGATGGTGCTCATGTCGATAAAGATGCTTCCGGGCGCAGCACCGTCGGCCACGCCGCCCACTCCCAACGCCACCTCGGCCACATCGGGCGCATCCGCCACCATGCTGAAGACGACCTGGGCGCCGCGCGCCGCGTCAGCCGCACTCGCGCAAGCCAGCGCGCCCGCCTCGACCAGCGGCTGCATCGACTCGGCACGCCGCGCCCACACCCTGAGGCTGTGCCCGCCCCTGATCAGGTTCAGTGCCATGGGTCGCCCCATGATGCCCAATCCGACGAATCCGACTTCCATCACGCCTCCGCGAAATTTGTCAGGCATTGTAATCAATCGGGTGTCGTGTCTGTCTGTATGCTATAGGCTGGAAGATGGGGGTTTTTCGGCACCCGGACGATCACCAACAATGGACACAAAGCCCAACCCGAATCCGGCACCCGAGTTCTCGCATGCGGCGGCGCGCGTCCTGCTGGTCGAGGACGACCAGGTCAATCTCGAGATCGCACGCCAGACGCTGGAGGACGCCGGGCTCGTCGTGGTGCCAGCCCTTTCCGGTTGCGAAGCCGTGGCCTTGGCGCAATTGCTGCCCTTCGACCTGATCCTGATGGACCTGCAACTTCCCGACATCGATGGCTGGGAGGCAACGCGGCGCATCAGGCAGCACCGGAGCGCGGAGCCCAACCCGCCGATCATCGCCCTCACCGGCACGCTGCACGACGATGACCGCGAGCGCAGCCTGGCAGCCGGCATGGATGCCTGCGAAGAAAAGCCGCTCACGCGCACGATGCTCGAACGCCTGCTGAGCCGGCACCTGCCCCTGCATGAGCGCGCCGGGGGTCCGGAGGCAGCCGCGATGTCCGCGGAGCACTTGCAGCAGTTGTTCGACGCGTCGGCCGCCCGCCTGATCGCGGAACTTCATGCCGCGCGCAAGGCCGGTGACCGCAGCCGTATCGAGCGGGCTGCGCACACGCTGAAATCGGCCGGGGCACGGCTTGAACATCGATCTCTTTCTGAGGCCTGCGCAACGCTCGAACTGCTGGCGCGCGGCAACACGCCGGAACTCGATGACGCGATCGATGCCGTGCTCGCAGCCCATGCTGCTGTCCGGCGCGACCTGCGGGTTGCCAACGCAGGCGGGTCGGACGCGCAACCGTCGAGCGGCGCAGCGACCGGCCCGCTGATCCTCGTGGTTGACGACGAGGAGAACGAGCGCTTCCTGGTGCGGCGCACACTCGAGCAGGCCGGCTATCGTGTCGATGAGTGCGAGGGTGGCTACGAGGCAATCGATCGTTGCCGCAGCAGAACGCCCGATGCCGTGCTGCTCGACGGCCTCATGCCCGGCATGGACGGGGTGGCAACCTGTCAGGCATTGCGGCGCGACGAGACGCTGCTGGCGGTGCCCATCCTGATGTACTCCGGTCTCGTCGATCCGGCGTGGCGCGCGCGCGCCAGCGCCGCTGGCGCCGATTGTTTTGTTGACAAGGCAGTGGGCATTGCCGATCTCCAGCGCAGCCTGTTGAGCCAACTCGCGGCGTGCGGCGTGCTGCCGCGGCGACCCGATCGCTGAACCCGTTCGGTCGACGCAGGGCCGCGCTTGCCGGCTGCCCGAACCAGGTTCTCCTTCAGCGAGATCGCACCAACGTGGTGGCGAGCGCACCAATGCAGCGCACCCGTCCGCCATCGCGCATCCCGCCTGCCTGACCCGCCACTCCCGGAACCCCTGACGCGTCAACGTGTAAGGCCGCGACAGCGCAGATCGGCGGCATCCGAGGCCGCCTCCAAGTGCCACGGGCATAGCGATTGCTAAACGGAACGCAAACAGGGATCGACCCGCAGGCCGATCCCTGGCACCCGGCGCCACGGTGCCGGCGCGCATCGTGCGCGTGAAATGCAGACAGCGACGCTGGCCAAAGGCGGCCGGTCGATCGCGGATCAGAGTCGATCCCTTGCGAACCAGGTACAGCGATGCAGCATGCCTGCATCGCGCGAATTGCACAGGAGCCGACGCATGTCGAACGAAATTGCCCCCCATTCCGCAGCAGCATCCGGCGCGCCAGGCCCGCACGGCTGGGCCGACGTCTGCGCAATCGACGACATTCCGCCGCTCGGATCGCGCGTCGTCCAGTCGAGCGGCGGTGACATCGCGATCTTTCGCGCCGCCGACGACCGCATTTTCGCCGTGCATGACAAATGTCCGCACAAGGGCGGCCCCCTTTCGCAGGGCATCCTGCACGGCACCAGCGTGACCTGTCCGATGCACGGCTGGAAGATAGACCTGCCGAGCGGGGAAGCCGTCGCGCCCGACACCGGTTGTACGCGCCGCTTCGAGGTTCGCCTCGACGGCCGCACGGTGCAACTGCGCCTCGATTGAGCCGGGGCCGATCCGACGGCGTGCCGAAGCCACAGCGAGCCGCAGGGCGCCGCAGGGCGCCGCTCTGCCCGGCCAGACCATTGTCATCATGGCGTCGGCGCCCGAACGGGGCGCGCGGCAGGTAAAGATTCGACCAGGCGCTGCGCGTGGCGTCAGGCCGCCCCTGCTGCTGACACGAAAGCATCCTGCGGCGAGGCTGAACCCTTGCAGCATCCGGAGTTCGGCGAGCCGGTGCCGGCTACACGCAACCGCCCGCACATTCCAGACTGCCCGTAGGCCGGGCCGCTCGAGGACTGCGTTTGCGATGCGCGGGAATGCTTCGGAATGGCCAAGGGCCCCTTGCTCGCACCGGCACGGAGCGCCGCACGACCGCACGCGGTACGGCGCCTCATGCCGCTGGCACAACGGGACCGGCACGCGGCGCTCGACCTGATCGCAGTGGCGTCGCTGATCGCCGGAATCCTTCGCGCCTATTCGATCGTCCTCGGAGGGACGGCACGCCGCTTGCTCCGGTCGACGCAGGAGATCTCGAAAACATGGCAGAAACCAATTCCACCTGTTGCTACTGCGGCGTCGGCTGCGGCGTGATCATCGAGCATGACGAGCAGCGCATAACGGGCGTGCGTGGCGACCCGACGCACCCGGCGAATTTCGGCCGCTTATGCACCAAGGGCGCCACCCTGCACCTCACTGCCGTACAGGAAACCCGCGCACTGTTCCCGGAACTGCGCATCACGCGCGACGCAGCGCGCAGTCGCGTTTCGTGGGAGCAGGCGCTCGACCACGCGGCCGCGCGCTTTGCCGGCGTCATCCGCGAGCACGGCCCGGATGCGGTGGCGTTCTACGTCTCGGGCCAGTTGCTCACCGAGGACTATTACGTATTCAACAAGCTCGCCAAGGGGTTGATCGGCACCAACAACATCGACACCAACTCGCGCCTGTGCATGTCCTCCGCCGTGGCCGGCTACAAGCAGACGCTGGGCGCCGATGCACCGCCGGCCTGCTACGCCGACATCGACGAAACCGACTGCCTGCTGATGGCCGGCAGCAACGCCGCCTATGCGCACCCGATCGTGTTCCGCCGCATTGAACAGGCGCGCGCAGCCAATCCCGAGATGAAGATCATCGTGGTCGACCCGCGCCGCACCGACACCGCCGCGATGGCCGACCTGCATCTGCCGATCCTGCCCGGCACCGACCTGGTGCTGTTCAACGCGATGCTGCACGTTCTGCTCTGGGAAGGGCTCACCGATGCGCGCTTCGTCCGCGAGCACACCCAGGGTTTCGAAGCCGCGCGCGACGCGGTACGCGACATCACGCCGGCCTTCGCCAGCCAGGCGTGCGGCGTGCCGGCAGAGGACATCGTGCTGGCCGCGCGCTGGTTCGGCGCCGCGCATGCTGCGCTGTCGATGTGGTGCCAGGGCCTGAACCAGTCCACCCACGGCACGCACAACACCGCGGCGATCGTGCATCTGCACCTGGCGACCGGCCACATCGGCCGGCCGGGTGCCGGGCCGTTCTCGCTGACCGGCCAGCCCAACGCGATGGGTGGCCGGGAGGTCGGCGGCATGGCCAACCTGCTGTCGGCGCACCGCGATCTCGCCAACCCGGAACACCGCGCCGAAGTGGCCCGCCTGTGGGGCGTCGACAGTGTGCCGGCGGCGCCGGGCAAGACTGCGGTGGAGCTGTTCGAAGGGGTCAAGCGCGGCGAAATCAAGGCGCTGTGGATCGCCTGCACCAATCCGGCCCAGTCGATGCCGCATCAGGCGGCAATCCGCGAGGCACTCGCCGCCGCGGCCTTCGTGGTGCTGCAGGATGCTTTCCGCACCACCGAGACCGCCGAGTTCGCCGACTTGATCCTGCCCGCATCCACGTGGGGCGAGAAGGAAGGCACCGCCACCAATTCGGAGCGGCGCATCACGCATGTGCGGCGCGCCGTGCCGCCGCCCGGCGAAGCGCGTCCAGACTGGCAGATCGCGCGCGACTTCGCGCTGCGCCTCGGTCACGCGCTCGGCGATACGCGTGCCGCGCGGCTGTTTCCCTACTTCCACCCGGAGCAGGTTTTCCGGGAACATGCCGAGACCACGCGCGGGCGCGACCTCGACATCGCGGAACTCGACTACGCGGTGCTTGATGAGCAGGGGCCGCAACAGTGGCCCTGGTCGCGCGAGGCCGGCGGCAAATCGCGCCTGTATGGCGACGGCCGTTTTCCGACGGCCAGCGGCAAGGCGCATTTCGTGCGCATCGACGCGCGCGTGCTGGCGGAGAACACCGACGCGCGCCATCCGCTGCACCTCAACAGCGGACGGCTGCGAGACCAGTGGCACGGCATGAGCCGCACCGGCAAGGCGGCGCGCCTGTTCAATCACGCGGGCGAAGCCTGCCTCTCGATGCATGCCGACGACATGGCCCGGCGCGGCCTGGCGGATGGCGACCTGGCGCGCGTGCGATCGCGCCGCGGCGAGATCGTGGTGCGCGTCGCGGCCTCGCCCGAAATGCGGCCCGGCCAGACCTTCCTGCCAATGCATTTCGGTCGGCGCCACCTCTCCAATGCGGGCGTGAACGAACTCATGGCGCCGGCGGTCGATCCCTATTCGCGACAGCCGGAAATGAAGCACGCCGCGGTGCAGGTCGAGAAGGCGTCGTTGCCCTTTCAGGCACTGGCAATGCGCACCGCTGTCGGCGAAGCGTATGCGCAAGAACGCGCGCTGGCGTGGCTGACGCGGCTGCAGCCGCTGCTGGCCCGCTTCGACTATGCCTCGCTCGCGCTCGCCGGGCGCGATCAGCCGGCGGTGGTGCTGCGCATCGCACATGGCGAGTCCCTGCCGGCGGAGTGGGACGCCGAGATCGATGCGCTGCTCGATCTCCCGGCCGCCGAGTGCCTGGCCTATCGCGACGCGCGGCGCAACATCGACAAGAAGGCGCTGATCGTCGAGGGCAAGCTGGCCGGCCTGCGCCTGACGGGCGAGACCGCAGCGGGGGACTGGCTGCGCGAAACCATGGTCGAAGGCATGCCCGCCGACGAACTGCGGCGCTGGATCTTCGCACCGCTAGCCGCACCGCCGGTTGCCACGACCGCGCGCGGCCGCATCGTCTGCAACTGCCTCAATGTCGCCGAAGCGGACATCGTATCCGCCATCGCCGGCGGCGCCACGCTGGAATTGCTCCAGGCCGGGCTCAAGTGCGGCACCTCGTGCGGCTCCTGCGTACCGGAAATCAAGCGCATGCTGGCGACGCGCGTCAAAGCGGCGTGATACCCGACGCGGACACAACGGCCGGGCCATGCCCGCAACGTTTCTTGACACCTAAAGAACGCCACATCGATCACCGATCCGGCGCATCGACCCGGGCTGCGCGCCAATTCGGTGCGGATTTGACGCATGAGAAAGTGTCGTTACCGGCTTTGCACCACCAAAGTGCGGGAACGTTTGCGCGTTATACGAATACATCTGCATCTACGCACAACGTCGTGCCGCGGGAGATAGCACAATTGCGCTGCGCCATCCGGGCGACGCCGACGGGGATACAACAAACACCACGGACCAGAATGCATTTAGGAAGCTCGCGCGACTCAAGCTCGTCGCGCGCAAGCAGTTCGGCATGGATGTCGACGTACAGCGCATCGTGGCGGACCGCGCGTATGCACGCGGGGTGCGGGAACGAATCGAACAGTCCGACGACGAAGATACGCTGGTCCTCGCGCTGTCGATCGGAAACGACCTTGGCCTGCTCGCGACGGCGGCGCCCGAACCGCTGGTAGACGCCGCCACGGAACCGGCTGTCGTGCCCCCGGCGGCAGCGCAAAGGAAGTACATCGGCGGCGTCAGGGGATGACGACCCGCGCCGGGTGCAACGCGCGCCGCGGTGTGAATCGAACTCGACCAGCGGACCGAACGCCTGCAACCCCTCTGCCAGGAGACCCATGGCATGGCCTTTTCAGACCATACCCATCCCGAAGCCGCGTGGATAAACGGTGCTGGCGGCAGCATGCCGGAATCCGTTTATCCATGAGCCTTGCAGGGCTGCCCGTCTCGAAGAAATCGGCAACAACTCTCCCACCACACCGCACCAGCCGATGCGGCCCACGGAACTCGCCCGGCGCCGCGCTGTCTTGAATGGCGGCTGTACTACAATTCCGCCCAGTTCATTCCGGTCACTTCCATGCGATTCCTGCTCACGCCGCGCGGCGCGTTTGCCGCGATCTTCGCCGTTTGCGCCGGCCTCATCGTGTTCGGTCTGTGGCTGCAACAGGCCAAGGGCCTGGAACCTTGCCCGATGTGCATCATGCAGCGCTACGCCTTCGTGCTCGCCGGTCTGGTGGCGCTGGCCGGCGCACTGCACGGCCCGCAGGGCTGGGGGCGGCGGCTGTACGGATTGCTGGTGCTCGCAACCGTCGTCGCGGGCGGCGGCGTGGCGGTACGGCAGTCCTGGCTGCAGCACAATCCTCCCAAGGTGAGCGAGTGCGGCGCCGATCTGGATTTCATGATAGACAGCTTCCCGCTTGCCGATGCGCTGCCCATGATCTTTCGCGGCGCCGGCGACTGTTCCAAGGTGCAATGGACTTTCGCCGGCCTGTCGATTCCCGAATGGGCGCTGGTCTGGTTTGTCCTGATCGCCGTGCTGGCTGCGACCCAGCTGTTCGGTCGCAACGCGCCGCGCCGCTGAGTGCTTGCGCGCGCAAAGGCGCGCGCGCCCTGCTCAGTCGTCGGTGGCAATGAAGAGCTCGTCCTGTTCCACCTTGATGCGGTAGCGCCGCGCGCATCCCTCGTCGGGCGCGCAGGCATGCCCTGTATCGAGCCGGATCAGCCAGCCGTGCAGCGGGCAGGCAACCCGGTCGTCGATCACGATGCCCTGCGAAAGCGGGCCACCCTTGTGCGGGCAGCGGTCCTCGATCGCGTGAATCTCGTCCTTCGCAGTACGGAACACCGCCACCGCGGTGCCGGCTAGATCGATCACCCGCGAACCCTGGCGGGGGATCTCCCGCACGGTGCACACCCGCAACCATTCAGACACGAGGCGCATCTCCATTGGCCGCGCTCCGAGCCCGCTCACGCGGGCTCGGCCTCCTGGCTCAGCGCGTCGCCCTTGCGGTGGAAGCGGATCGGCACGAATTCGTGCTTCTCGACACCCTGCGCGCGCTCCAGCCACGGATCCTTGTAGTCCTGCAAGGCATACAGCAGACGTTCGTACAGCGCCTTGCGGTTGGCCGCGTCGTCCACCACCCTGGCCTTGATGTAGTCGAGCCCGACGCGTTGCACGTAGTGCACCGTGCGGTCGAGGTAGCGCGCTTCTTCGCGGTAGAGCTGCAGGAAGGCGGCCGAGTATTCGAGCACCTCCTCGTCGGTTGCCACCTTGCACAGGAACTGCGCAACCTCGGTCTTGATGCCGCCGTTGCCGGCAACGTAAAGTTCGTACCCGCCATCCACGCCGATCACGCCGATGTCCTTGATGCCGGCCTCGGCGCAGTTGCGCGGGCACCCAGAGACCGCCAGCTTCACCTTGTGCGGGCTCCACATGCCGAACAGCATCTTCTCCAGCTTGACGCCCATGCTCATCGAAAGCTGCGTGCCGAAGCGGCAGTGCTCGGCGCCGACGCAGGTCTTCACGGTGCGGATGCTCTTGCCGTAGGCGTGGCCGGAGACCATGCCGGCGGCGGCGAAGTCCGCCCACATCTTCGGCAGGTCCTCTTTCTTCACGCCGAGCAGGTCGATGCGCTGACCGCCGGTAACCTTGACGGTGGGCACGTTGTACTTTTCGGCCGCATCGGCGATCGCGCGCAACTCGTCCGGCGTGGTGAGCCCGCCCCACATGCGCGGCACCACCGAATAGGTGCCGTCCTTCTGGATGTTGGCGTGGGCGCGCTCGTTGATGAAGCGGCTCTGCGGATCGTCCTTCGCCTCGTGCGGCCAGGTGCTCACCAGGTAGTAGTTGAGCGCCGGCCGGCACGAGGCGCAGCCGTTGGGCGTGGTCCAGTTCATGCCCAGCTGCACCTCGGGAATGGACAGCCACTTCTCCTTGCGGATCGCCTCGCGCACTTCCTCGTGCGTGTGCTCGGTGCAGCCACACATCGGCTTGGTCTTCGAGTCCGACGGCGTGTAGGCGCCACCGACGCAGGAGGCGAGGATCTGCTCCACCAGACCGGTGCACGACCCGCAGGAGCTCGATGCCTTGGTGTGCTTGCGCACGTCCTCGAGCGTGAACAGGCCGTGCGTCTTGATCGCCTTGACGATGTCGCCCTTGCACACGCCGTTGCAGCCGCACACCTGCGCGCTGTCGGGCATCGAGGCGGCGTGCGACTCGCCCTTGTGGCCGGCATCGCCGAGGTGGTTCTGGCCGAACATCAGGTGATCACGCACGTCATGGACGTCCTGGCGGTCCTTCAGCAGCTGGAAGTACCAGGAGCCGTCCGCCGTGTCGCCGTAGAGCACGGTGCCGACGATGCGGTTGTCCTTGAGCAGGATGCGCTTGTAGACGCCGCCCTGGCGGTCGTGCAGCACGATTTCCTCGGCACCCTTGCCGCTGAAATCGCCCGCCGAGAAGACGTCGATGCCGGTCACCTTGAGCTTGGTCGACACTACCGAACCCTGATAGCGGCCGATGCCGAAATTGGCAAGGTGGTTGGCGCAGACCTTGGCCTGCTCGAACAGCGGCGCGACCAGGCCGTAGGCGGTGCCCCGATGTTCGACGCACTCGCCCACTGCATAGACGCGCGGATCGAATGTCTGCATGGTGTCGTTGACCACGATGCCGCGGTTGCAGTGCAGGCCTGCGGCCTTGGCCAAATCGATGTTCGGGCGGATGCCGGCGGCCATCACCACGATGTCGGCAGGCAGGGTTTCGCCATCCTTGAACCTGATCGCACAGACGCGGCCGGATTCACCCCGGACCAGTTCCGCGGTCTGCGTCTCCAGCTTGAACTTGAGGCCCTTCTGCTCGAGCGAGGCCTGCAGCATGTCGGCCGCCGCCTTGTCGAGCTGGCGCTCCATGATCCACGCCATGAGATGCACGACGGTGACGTCCATGCCGCGCAGCGCGAGGCCGTTGGCCGCCTCGAGGCCGAGCAGGCCGGCACCGATCACCACCGCGTGCTTGTGCGTCTGCGCCGCCTCGATCATCGCCTCGGTATCCGCGATGTCGCGGTAGCCGATCACGCCGGGCAGGTCGTTTCCCGGCACCGGCAGGATGAAGGGCGACGAGCCGGTGGCGATCAGCAGGCGGTCGTACTCGGCCTCGGTGCCGTCCTCGGCGACCACGACGCGATGCACGCGATCGATGTTCGTCACCTTCTTGCCCGCATGCAGCGTGATCTCGTTGTCGCGATACCAGTCGAGATCATTGAGCATGATTTCGGGCAGCGTCATCTCGCCCGACAGCACCGGCGAGAGCAGGATGCGGTTGTAGTTGCCGTGCGGCTCGGCCCCGAACACCGTGATGTCATAGAGATCCGGCGCGTACTTGCGCAGCTCCTCCAGCGTGCGTACGCCCGCCATGCCGTTGCCGATCATCACCAGTTTCATCTTTTCCATTGCCTCTCACCTCGATCGATCGCCACTTCTTGCGAAATGACCAGACTCATCACGTAACGAGCAATCGACATGGCGCGAACTCTCGCTTGTTGCCCGGCCGCCATTGGCCGCGCCTCCAGACCGAACTGCCACCTCAAATCACGCTGCCGCGCGCTGCGCCGGTTGCGCAACGCGGGCAAGCGACACCACCTTGCCGACCACGATCAGCGCCAGGCTCTCCAGCGCCGCTTCGCACCCCACCGCCGCAAGCCCCGAAAGCGCGGCGAGCACTTCGCGCTGGGCCGAGAGCGTGCCCTGCTCGATCACCGCGGCGGGCGCCGACGGATCCATGCCGCCGAGAACAAGCCATTCCACGATGCGCGCACCGCGCGCAGCGTGAGCAGATCCGCCGCCCCCGGACCGGCACCGATCAGCATGGCCTTCGCGGGCTTCACGATTGCCCTCACGCCGCCTTCCTGAGCTGCTTCTGGTAAAGGAACTCGAGCAGCGCCGCACGGTACTCGGCAAAGTCGCGATCGTGCGCGAGCGCGAGCCGGTTGCGCGGACGCTCGAGGCGTACCGTCAGGATCTCGCCGACGGTCGCCGCCGGGCCGTTGGTCATCATCACGACGCGGTCGGACAGCAGCACCGCTTCATCGACATCGTGGGTCACCATGACCACCGTCGCGCCGGTCTTTTCCATCACGCCGAGCAACTCGTCCTGCAGGCTGGCGCGCGTCAGCGCGTCGAGCGCGCCGAACGGCTCGTCCATCAGCAGGATCTTTGGCTCCATCGCGAAGGCACGCGCGATTCCGACACGCTGTTTCATCCCGCCCGAAATCTCGTGCGGGTACTTGTGCATGGCATGGTCCATATGCACCATCCCAAGCGCCGCCTCGGTGCGTGCCTTGAGCTTCGGCTTGCCCTCCTTGACCGCAAACACGCGCTCGACAGCCAGATAGACGTTCTCGAAGCACGTCAGCCAAGGCAGCAACGAGTGGTTCTGGAATACGACCGCGCGCTCCGGCCCGGGGCCGCCGATCTCGCGGCCGTCGCACAACAGTACGCCGCTGGTGGGCAACGTGAGGCCGGCGATCAGATTGAGCAACGTGGATTTGCCGCAGCCGGAATGCCCGATCAAGGTGACGAACTCTCCTTCCGAGATGGTCAGATCGATGTCGCGCAGGGCGACGAACCGTCCCTGCTTGGTGTCGAAACTCATACCGGCGTTCTCGACGCGTACCATGGCCTTGTTCATTTGAACCTCCGATTCCTTGGCAGGACGCACTGCGCTCACGCCTGCCATGCCTCGTGCATTGATGAGGTCAAGCGTTGCCGTAGCTAAAGCGCTTTGCGATCAGGATCAGCGTCTGCTCGAGCAGCAGGCCGACGATGCCGATGACGAAGATCGCGATGATGATGTGCTCGACCTTCAGGTTGTTCCACTCGTCCCACACCCAGAAGCCGATGCCCACGCCGCCGGTCAGCATCTCCGCCGCGACGATCACCAGCCAGGCGGTACCGATCGACAGGCGGATGCCGGTCAGCATGTAGGGCAGCACCGAGGGAAACAGGATCTTGGTGACGATCTTCCACTCGTTGAGGTTGAGCACGCGCGCGACGTTCATGTAGTCCTGCGGCACGCGCTGCACGCCGACTGCCGTGTTGATGATCATCGGCCAGATCGAGCAGATGAAGATCGTCCAGGTCGCCGCCGGATCGGCCTGCTTGAACACCAGCAGCCCGATCGGCAGCCAGGCGAGCGGGCTCACCGGACGCAGCAGCGAGATGATCGGCGACACCATGCTGTTCATGAACGCGAAGCGGCCGATGATGAAGCCGAGCGGAATGCCGACTAGCGCGGCAAATCCGAAACCGATTCCCACGCGCTTGAGCGAGGAGAGCACGTTCCAGCCGATGCCCTGGTCGTTGGGGCCGTTGCTGTAGAAGGGGTCGGCAAACAGCGTCGCCGCGGCCTGCCAGGTCTGCGCCGGGCCGGGAATGCTGCCTTTCATTGCGACCATGGCCCAGATACCGATCAGCAGCCCGATGCCGACGACCGGCGGCACCACCACCTTGAACAGCGGCAGCAGGCGGCGCGAGAGCGGCTGGCGCGAGGCTCGAGCGGATTCCGCCGGCATTGCTGGTTCGGCTGCGGCGGGCACCGGAGTCGGGTTTCCGTTCATCGTCACGATGCGGACGGGGCTTGCGTCGGCCACGGGTGGTACGGCGAGGGTGGCGGCATTCATTCCGGATGCTCCTGTGTTCGTCTTTCGGCTGCCCCGGTCGGCCCGCGATCCGCGCGCCGGCCTGCAAGGCACGGTACTCAGGCGGTGTTGACCTTGAACGAGCCGGCGTACTTCTTCGGATCCCTGCCGTCCCAGACCACGCCATCGATCAACTTCGACGTGCGCATGTCGGATTTCGGCAAGCCGATGCCGACCGCCGTCGCCGCCTGCCTGTAGATGTCGGTGCGGTTGACCGCCCTGGCTACCGCAAGGTAGTCCGGGTCGCTCTTGAGCAGTCCCCAACGGCGATGCTGCGTGAGGAACCACATGCCATCCGACAGGTACGGGAAGTTGACCGCCCCGTCGTTGAAGAACTTCATCGCGTTCTTGTCGTCCCAGCTCTTGCCGAGTCCGTTCTGGTAGCGGCCGAGCATGCGCGCGAGGATGACGTCCATGTCGGTGTTGACGTAGGACTTTTGCGCGATGGTTTCCGCCGTCTTCTGGCGATTGCCAAGCGAGGCGTCGATCCAGCGACCGGCCTCGAGGACCGCGGCGGTCATCGCGCGCGCGGTGTTCGGGTTTTTCTGCACGAATTCGGCGGTGGTGCCGAGCACCTTTTCCGGGTGGTCGACCCAGATATCCTGGGTGGTCACAGCGGTAAAGCCGATGTTGTCGATGATCGCGCGGTTATTCCACGGTTCGCCTACACAGAAGCCGTCCATGTTGCCGACGCGCATGTTGGCGACCATCTGCGGCGGCGGCACCGTGATGACTTTGACATCTTTCATCGGATTGATGTCGTTGGCCGCCAACCAGTAGTAGAGCCACATGGCGTGGGTGCCGGTGGGGAATGTCTGGGCGAAGGTGTACTCGCCTGGCTTCGAGACGATCAGCTTCTTCAGGCCAGCCCCGTCGGTCACGCCTTGCTCCTTGAGTTTGTTCGACAGCGTGATCGCCTGGCCGTTGTTGTTGATTGACATCAGCACCGCCATGTCCTTCTTCGGCCCGCCGATGCCCAGATGCACGCCATAGACGAGGCCGTAGAGCACGTGCGCCGCATCGAGCTCGCCGTTGACGAGTTTGTCGCGAACCGCCGCCCAGGAGGCTTCCTTGCTCGGGATGATCTTGATGCCGTACTTTTCGTCGAACTTGTTCACTGCGGCCATGACGACCGACGCACAGTCGGTCAGCGGGATGAAGCCGATGCGAACCTCCTTCTTCTCGGGCGCGTCCGAACCGGCGGCAAACGCGCCGCTTCCGGGCAGCGCACTCATCAGTGCGGCACCCGCGCCGAGTGCGGCGCCCTGCCTGAGAAAACCGCGGCGAGAGGGGTCGCGCAGCAGCGTTCGCGCATCGAACAGCTTGTCATCCATGTCATGCTCCAGTGCATCGAGTGAGAATCCAAAAAAAATGGGCGGCCATGCGGCAGGGAGAGGAGACCCCTGTCGATGGACGCCCTTGTCCGTTGATCACTCCGATCATCACGATCCGCCGTTGGACCGCTCGTGACAATCCCTTTGCAAGCGCTATGCCACTTGCAGAGAATGCCCTGGAACCCGTATGGATACTGGCTTCCAGACCGATTGTTAACACGAGGCAGAGGGCGCCGGCAATGAGATGCCTCGCACTGTCGCAGTGCAATATGACGCCTGCCGCGCACTAATCGGGCGCATCAGGAAAACAAGGGGAAATGCATAAGGCGGGCTCGCGCGCGCTGCGCGGCGGCCCCGCGATCAGGGAAGAATCAGAGCAGGAGATTCGCCATGTCGATCACGTCCTGCGACACGGCGGCTATGGTCTTGCCGCGCTCCATCGCGAGCTTGCGCAGCGCGTGATAGGCGTCGTCCTCGGACAGCGACCGCGCTTTCATCAGCATGCCCTTGGCGCGGTCGACGAGCTTGCGCTCGGCAAGCTTGCGATTGGATTGCGCAAGTTCGTTGCGCAACGCCAGGTGCGACTCGAACTGCGCCACTGCGACGTCGAGCACCGGCTTGATGCGGGAGGCCTCGACGCCGTCGACGACGTAAGCGGAAACGCCAGCCTGTACCGCCTTGCGTATCGCCTGGCTATCGGCGTCCTGGGCGAACATCACGATCGGCCGCGGGTTCGCGCGGTCGAGCACCGACAAGTGCTCCAGGGTGTCGCGCGTCGGCGAATCGGTTTCGATCAGGATGACGTCCGGGCGTGTGGCCTCGACATGGCGCACGAGATCGATCGCGCTGGGCAGCACCGCCGCAACCTGGTGACCGGCCAGCGCGAGACTGGCGCAGATGTCGCCAGCGCGGGTATGCGATTCATCGATGACGAGCACGCGCAGCATTGGTTGCAGTTCCGGTGAGATCCTGCGTGGATTCTAGCAATCCGCGCACCAGGGCAGACCTATTGCAGTTCAAATCTCGTAGCAGGCCGCAGGCGACACTATGTTGATGCAGTCGACAATGACGGTCGACATGTCGTCGAACGGCGGCCGGTCGCCGAGGTGGGCTGACAACGCTGCCTGAAGCCATTCCAGCCGGTGAATGCCTGGCGGGGCCGACGCCAGCGTGTCGATCAGGCGCTGCTCGCCGAAGGCCTCGCCGGCCGCATTCTCCGCTTCGATCACACCATCGGACACAAGGACGAGCTGGCGGGAACCCGACCATTCGAAAATCTCGGGCCGGGTAATGAGCGGCATGGTATCGACGATCCCCAGAGGCAGCTGGCGCGAGCGGAAGCGGTCGACGACCCGTCCGGACTCATCGAGGAGCAGCGCTGGCGGGGTTCCCCCCACCCAGATCTCGCCGGACCCGTCGCTTTCGTCGATGCACAGCAGGGTCGCCGCCACGAAGCGGCCGATCGGGGCGACACGCTTGACCTCGTTGTTGAGCTCGCCGACCAGCGAAGGCAGCGCCATGTCCTGTGCGACCAGGCGATAGAAAAGGGACAACAGCGGCAGCACGCTGATTGCCGCGGCGAGGCCGTGCCCCGTCGCATCGGCCAGCATCAAGTACAGGCGTCCGCCGGACGAACGACGCGCGGCGACGACGTCACCGGAAAACCGCTTGGCGGCGACAACCGAATATCGCAACCGCTCGTCGCCCAGCGCATCGCGCTTGAGCTGCCGCTCGATCGTCGCCTTGGCCAGATCGGCCTCGTGCTCGTTCTCTTCCCGGTAGCGCTCGAGCCGCTGCGCGGCCTCGCGCTGCTCGCGCTCGATGCGGCGCCGCTCGGAAATGTCCTGAACCACGGTCCAGACGTACTGGCGACCGTCCGCGCCCGTGATTCTCGACCCGTGGAGCAGAACCGGCACCGCGGTTCCGTCGGCGCGGATGAATTCCTTCTCGTACGGACCGAAACGGCCGGTTCTGGCGATCTGGCCGATCTGCTCGACCTCCTGCGCGATGTATCCGGGCGGCGTGACGGTCGCGGCGTCCATGCCCAGCACTTCCTCCTCCGCACGGCCCAACAACTGCGCGAAGCTGTGATTGCACTGGACAAAACGTCCGTCCATGTCGCACAGGACCAGGCCGAGTTCCGACGAATGGTAGAGCAGCGACAGCTTCTCCAGCGACTCGCGCAATTGAGCTTCGCTGGCCTTGCGTTCGGTGACGTCGCGCAGGACGGCGATCAAACGCGGGCTTCCCTGTGCCGGCAGCTCTGTCAGGCCAACCTCGATCGGAAATATGCTGCCGTCGGCGCGGCGACCGAGCATGTCGTGCGTGCGGCCAAGCGCCGGCATGCGGAACGAGGAGGAGTCGACGCCAGCCGAATCGCCGAAGAGAACGGGGAGCAGATTGCCGACCAGCGCGGCTTCGCCGCAGCCGAATATGCGCTGGGCTGCAGGATTGCAGTCCAGGATCCGCCCGTGATGATCGAGCGTGACCAGCCCGTCGATGATCGCTGCACCGGTCGCCTCAAGTCGTCCGATCAGCATCTGGCGGCGCCTGTCGGCATGCACGCCGTGGACCAGCGCACCGATGCGCGCAGCAAACAGCCGGAAGCTCAGCGGCAAGGTCAGGTAATCGTCCGCGCCCGCGTCGAAGCCGGCAACCACGTCCTCCTCCCGCGAGAGTGCCGAAAGCACGATCACGGGCACCCAACGGCCATGCGTCGCCGATTTGATGCGCCGCGTCGCCTCGTAGCCGTCCAGCTTGGGCATCACGATATCCATCAGCACGAGATCGGGCCGATGCCGATGATAGAGCGCTACGGCCTCCTCGCCATCGCAGGCCTCGATGCTGTGATGCCCGAGGCGCGCGAGGAAGGTGGATACCATGGCGCGCACGTCCGCTGCGTCGTCGGCGACCAGCACCGTGACCGGCGATTGTGATTCATCCAGCATTTCCCGCACCTACCCTCGATCGTCGCCCAGAGAGATTGCTGCCTCGACGATGTTGCCGTTCCCCAGGTAGTTCACCGAGGCGAACGCGAGGCTGCGCGCGAGCGCGATGCCGCGACCATTGGGGTCGAAGGCGCGCTCGGGATCGAATTCGAGGTAGCGGTCCCAGTCGAAACCCTGCCCTTGGTCCGTGATTCTGAACGAGAGCGCCTCGCTGTCGCGCGAAAGATCGACGATCACGCGCTTGGCTGCATTTTCCTCGAGCGCGAGCCGGCGCGCGATCTCCTCGGACCAGCCGTCTTCCTGCTTGAGGCGCGATTTTTCCGCGTAGGTTATGCCGAGATTGCCGTGCTCGATGCCGTTGATGATCAATTCCGAAAGGCCCATGGCCGCGGTTTCCGGTTCGGGACAGATCTGCGCAAGATAGCCGGCGAGTATCTGCGCCTCCTCGAGCGTGCGCACCTCGTAGGTGCCGCGGCGCACGAGGGCGATCGCGCTTCTCTGGGCGTGAATCCGGTCCGCCAGGTCCCGCCGGTTGCGCAGCTCGTCCAGCGCCGAGCGCATGATGGCAAGCAGGGTGCCCTGTTCGAATGGCTTCGTGAGGTAGTAGTGCGCGCCGCTCTGCAAGCCTTCGCGTACCTGGTTCGGCGTGGCTGCGGCGGTCTGCATGATCACGGGCAGCTCGCGCAACCGTGGTTCCGACTTTATCCGGCGCAGCAGTTCGATGCCATCCAGGCCGGGCATCATTCGATCGAGCAGGATGAGGTCGAAACCATGTTGCTCATCGGACAGCGCCGCCCAGGCAGCCTCTCCGGATTCGACCATTTCGGGTTGGTAGTCGCTGTCGGACAGGTACTCGCCGATGATCTCGAGGTTCATCGGTTCGTCGTCGACAACCAGAACGCGTGCAAAAGACATGTTTACCTCTGTAATGCAGAAACTGAATTGACCGTGCCGGAAAGGCGGATGGGCAGGCGAACGACGAAATCGGTGCCGCCGTTCGCGTTCGGGCGGGCCTGGATCGTTCCGCCATGTGCGTGCACGATCTCCCGCGTGATTGCCAGCCCCAGACCGGTGCCACCGGCGCCCGTGCGTGTCTTGCTGCTCTGTACGAACTTGTCGAAAACACGCTCCAGCTCGGAGGCGGGAATGCCGACCCCTTCATCCGAAACGACGATCTCGACGGCGTCGACCGCCCGCCCTGCATCCTCGCTGCGACGTCCCAGCGGCAACTCGCAGCGCGCAAGGCGAATCTCGACACCGCGTCCGCAGGGCGTGAACTTCACCGCATTGGACAACAGGTTGCGCAGCACCTGTCCGACGCGCGCTCCGTCCACCCAGATGCGCGGCTGTTCACCGTCAGCCACGATGCGCATGCCGACGCCCTTCGCCTGAAATATCGCCTCGAATTCGATCGTCGCATCGCGGACCAGGTCGAGCACCTGGAACGGACGTACATCGAGCACCATCTTGCCTGCTTCGAGCTTGGACAGATCGAGAAGATCGTTGAGCAGGTTGAGCAGGCGGTCACCGCTGACGTGTATGCGTTCGAAATACTCCCTGAGCTTGCCCTGTTCGTCCTTTTGCGCCCGCCCCTCGCCCAGCTTGGCGAACGAAAGGATGGCATGCATCGGCGTGCGCAACTCGTGCGACATGTTGGACAGGAATTCCGTCTTGACGCGGCTCGCGCGCTGCGCCTCGTCGCGCGCAGCGCGCGCCTCCGCAGTCTGTTCGTCGACCATCTCGCGCAGGTGATCCCTGTGGCGGGCAAGCTCGTCTTCTGCATGCTTGCGAGCCTGTTCCGAGCGGCGCGCCATGAGCAGTTTGCCGAAGGTGCTCAGCAGCGGTTCGAGCTCATCGACGAACGCCCGATCGAAGCCGCCTTCGCGGTTCGCGAGCCCCACCATGCCGAGCAGTTCGTCTCCGTTGCGCACCGGGAGCCCCGCGAAGTTGAACATCGCGGGGTGCCCCGGCGGCAGCCGCTGCGCCCGCGGATCACGCTCGGTATCGTTGGAGATCACCGCGCCGTCGTTTGCCAGGACCGCGCCGAACAGCGCGCCGGGGTCGCGCAGTTCGAGCGTGTGCGGCGCATTCTCCTGGCGATACAGGCCGAACTCCTCGTCCCACACGATCTTGCTGACGGCCAGCGTCCGCAGGAAACGCGCGCCATCCGCGTCGTCGAGCGCTTCCCCGATCAAGCCGAACTCGCAGCGCGCGTAGGGAAGCAGCCAGCCCAGCATGCGCTCGAACACGAGATTGGTATCGGGCGAATGGATGAAGTCTTCCTGCAGCCCGTTGATGGCGTCAAGCAGGTCACGATTGCGGCGCATCTCGATTTCGATCTCGCGCCGCTCGGTGATGTCGATGCAGGAACCGATGAATCCCGCGAAGCCTCCGTCCTGATCGAAGCGCGGCACGCCAGTTTCGAGCATCCAGCGATACACGCCGTCGTGCCGCAACAGGCGGAATTCGGTTTCGTACGGCCGCTGCTCTTCAATCGCAGCGCTGTAGATCGACATGCTGCCCTCGAAATCGTCCGGGTGCACGCTGCGCGTCCAACCTGCCCCCCGGTCGCGCTCGATCGACCCGCCGGTGAACAGCAGCCATGTCCTGTTGAAGTAGTTGCGCCCTTCCGCGCCGTCAGAGACCCAGATCAGGTTGGGTGCCGAATCGGCCAGCAGCCGGAAACGCGCCTCGCTTTCAGCCAGCGTCTGCTCCACCCGTTTGCGCGAGGTGATGTCGGTGTGGGTTCCGATCATGCGCAGGGGATTGCCGTCCCCGTCGCGAGCGACGACCTTGCCGCGGTCGAGGATCCACTTGTACTCGCGATTGCTGGAACGCAAGCGATGTTCGCTGGTGTAGAAATCGGTCTCGCCGCGCAGGTGGCACTGCACCTCGCCCACCACCCGGTCAAGATCGTCCGGGTGGACGCGCGAACTCCATTCGTCGAGACCGCTTCCGATTTCGTCGTCGCGGTATCCGAGCATGCTCTTCCAGCGCGAGGAATAGTCGACGTGCGCCTCGCCGATGTCCCAGTCCCAGACGCCATCGCCAGCACCTTCGAGAGCGAACTGCCAGCGCGCCTCGCTCGCCCGGAGCCGATCTTCCTGCTCCCGTCGTTCCGTGATGTCGTCGAATATGACCACGATGCCGACGACCGCACTGCTCTCGTCGCGCATCGGCACCTTGGTCGTCCGCAGCCAACCGTGGACATACGGTTCTTCGAATGCTTCCCCTTCCCCCGACTCCATGATCCGGCGGTCGTCCGTACGATATCGTTGCGCCAATTCGGGCGGAAAGAAATCGAGGTCGCTCTTCCCGACCACCTGCTCCGGCGTCATGGCAAGGTCGTTGGCATACGTCTTGTTGACCAGCAGGTAGCGTGATTCGCGGTCCTTGATGAAGATCCGCTGCGGCAGATGGTCGATCAGCGCCCGGATCATGCGACTCTGCGCCCGCACTTCCGACAGGTCGGTATTGACGCCCACGATCATCTGGTTGCCGAGGTGATCGCTCAACAGCGATTTGGCCGTCATCAGTTCTCGGCGCATGCCCTGCGAATCCTTGAGCACCCAGTTCCACGTTCCCGAGCCGCCCCGTTCGAGCAATTCCCGATCCTGCGCCTCGCCCTGGGCTGCGGTTTCGTTTGGCAATACCTCGGCCGCGCGACGGCCCAGAATCTCGGACGGATGCGCGCCGAGCTGTTTCGCGAACTCACGATTGACCCGCACGAACCGCAATTCGGCATCCTTGACGTAAAGGGGATGCGGCACCACTTCGAAAAGCTGCTCCAGGAAGTTCTGGTAGTGCTGAACCTCCAGGGCCTGCTCGCGCAGTGTTGTGATGTCGGTATATACGGTCAACACGCTCCGCGCCTCACCGTCGAGGGCCACCTTGCGCACGTGATAGGAGCGGCGTTTTCCCGCGCGATCAGCAATCTCGACCTCCGACTCCCGCTCCGCGCCGGTCTCGAGAACCTGTCCGTCGTTGAACTCCATTATCTCCGCGATGTCGGGCTCCATGAACTCGCGGGCACGACGGCCCAGAATTTCATCGACGTGACGTCCGACCACGTTGCTGTAGGCCCGATTGGCAAACGTAACGTTGAACGCGGCGTCCTTGAGCAACACGCCGCTGGGCAATCCGTCTAGCACACTGCGCAGCAATGCCTGGGACTGGGCCAGATGGGCCTCCGAGCGGCGCAGGTCGTCCGTCTTGCGCAGTGCGACGAGTTCGGCACGCACGCGCGTGGACGCCAGATTCCACACCAGGAGCGAAAGCAGCAGCGCTGCGATCGCGCCGATGACCAGCGCGACTGTCGAGCCATAGACGCCGGCGGCGGGAGCGATGTGGCGCGAGAACTCGACGGTCCACGACAGACCGTAGTCATCGATCCTGCGCAAGGCAACCGCCCTGTCCTCGATCGTTGCGCCGTCGCGCCCGATTGAATCGAACAGCGTCCTCGGCGGAGAGGCCCGCTGGTCCAGTATGCGCAGGTGCTGTTGACCGTCCAGCCCAAGGGTGGCCGATTGCGGAAGGGCCGCAAGGTCGAGATGGACGAAGACCACGCCACGCCGACCGCTTTGTGGCGCCCCAGAAGGATGGTGCTCGTTCGAATCGGTCGGAAGCAGCATGGTCAGTACCGGGATCGCGCCGTCTGCGACCTGCTGCACTGCGAGCGCGGCACCGCCGCTCGCGACAGCCCGCTTGATGGCCTCGGCGACCGCTGCATCTGCAAGCAGATCGGCGCCAACCGGCCCGTCGTGCCATTCGGCGCGCGATTTTTTCAGCGTCACGCGCAGCCGCGACCGGCCGGCGACACCACCATCGGTGGAGAACTCGGCAATCCCCATTGCGATCACATCCGACCCGCTGTGCAACGCAACCAGGCTTGCAACATATGCCGCCCACTCCTGCGGCGTGACCTCCTCGCTGGCCCGGAGCAACCCTGCCGCGCCTTGCAGCAAGCGCTCCTCGGCCGACAGCTTCAGGCGCAGGACGCTCAGGTATCGGTCGGAATTGAGCTGAAGTTCGCGGTCCAGCTCACGCTGTTCCGCCCCCTGGAGTCGGTGCCAGGCCAGGAAGACCAGGATCAGGCACGAGAACAGGACGACGAGGCCGATGCGCCGCGCACGGCGCAGGGCATCGCGCAGGCTTGCCTGGCCCGCAAGAACGGAAACTTCTGCCTCGGACTGTTGTATGAAGGGTTCTCGGATCACCCATCATTTACGGCAAGTCCCTGATCAACTTGAAGTCGACCGTAACGTCCCTACCGATTCGGCCCGCGTCGAGCTGCTCAGGCTTGCGCGCGACGCACGGCATAGCCGGCGATCGCGGCCAGAACGTCGTCGGATTCGCCGAAGGGCGGCGCCAGTTCGACCGAAAGCGAGGGGTGGCGCTCCCTCGCCTGCCGCAGCAATTCGGGAACATCGCGCTTGAGGTGGCCGGCCTGGGCAACGAACATCGGCACCACGGTGATCCTGCCGCATTCCGGGGCGAGCAGGTCGATGGCGTCGGGCAGCGTCGGTGCGATGAACTCCAGGAAGGCGAGTTCGACCCGCAAACCGGGGTTCGACGACCGGACCAGTGCCGCCACCCGGCGCATCGGTTCAGCCCACTGCGGGTCGCGCGCACCGTGGCCGAAAAGGATCAGCCCCGCGCTCATTGCCCGGCTCCCGGAGGCGGCACGTAGCCGGGAAGTTCCGCCAGGCGTGCAAGCCAGGCGATCACCGCGGGGTACGGCTCGAGCCCGATGCCGCCTTCCGGCGCCATCGCGACGTACGGCATGCAGCCCACGTCGGCGATGGTGGGGTGATCGGCTGCGAGCCAGTCCGCGGTTTCGAGTCGCTGCGCCATCACTGCCAGCCCCTTGCGCCCCAGGGTCTGCGCCTCCTCGAGGTTGCCCGGACGTCCGAGGCGCACGATGGCCCGCGCCCGCGCGAGCCCGTAGAGGGTTTCGTTCTCCATCACCGCAAGCCACTGCGTCACCCGTGCCATGGTGACCGCATCGAGCGGCAGCCAGCGCTCTCCACCGTAACGGCGTGCGAGATACACCAGAATGGCCATGGAATCCCAGATGACGACGCCATCGTCATCGAGGACAGGAACCTGCCCGCGGGGATTGAGCGCAAGAAAGGCCGCGCCGCGCTGCGCCCCAGCCAGAAGATCCACCTCGATCCGTTCCGCCTGGAGCCCCAGGAGCGAAAGGAAAAGGCGAACCCGGTACGCATTGCCGGAAATCCCGAAGTCGTAAAGCTTCATCGCACAGTCTCCTCTGCAATGGGGTACAGCTTAACCCAACTTGCGCGCGCCTCCGCTCTTCGCTCGGGCAAGCTACAATGGTTGCACTCAGGCTCAGGGGGACGCGCCGTGAAAATACTCATCGTGGATGACCATCCGCTGATCGTGCAGGGCCTGAAGGTCGCACTGCACGACATCGATTCGAGCGTCGAGGCTGAAAGCGCCGGCAGCGCGGAGCAGGCACTCGCCGCACTCGACGACAGTCCGTCGCTCGCGCTGATTCTGCTCGATCTGGGGGTACCCGGCGCCGAGGGGCTCGACCTGCTGGCCCGCGTGCGCGACAAGCGCCCCGAGGTGCCGGTTGTCGTGCTCTCGGCCAATGACGAACGCGAGGTGGTGCTGAGTTCTCTCGACGCCGGTGCGATGGGCTTCATCTCCAAGCGCTCGGCCACCCCGGTATTGGTGAGCGCACTGCAACTCGTGCTGTCGGGCGGCGTCTACATCCCCCCGCAAGTGCTGGCGGCGGTGCCGCCGACGCCGCGCCCCTCTGCGCCGCTCTCCGGCGCCACGCCCGCTGCGCCAGGGGCCGGCCGGCGCGTGACACCGGGTGATCTCGGCCTCACCGACCGGCAGGCCGAAGTGCTCGCGCTGCTGGTGGAGGGCAAGCCGAACAAGATCATCTGCCGCGAGCTCAATGTCTCCGAGGGAACGGTCAAAACGCACGTGTCGGCGATCTTGCGCGCGCTCAACGTCGGCAACCGCACGCAGGTGCTGTTCGCGCTCTCCAGACTCGGGGTGCAATTGCCGGCCCGCGTCGGCCGGTCTGCCGGCGGCTGAATTCCGGCCTTACACGCCCGGGCCGGGTGGTTTGTCGAGCACGCGGGCAATCAGCCCTTCCAGCTCCTGCGGATGGACCGGCTTGGAAAGCATCGGATAGCCGCTGTCGGCAAGTATGCGCAGGGTCTCGGGGCTCGACTCCCCGGTCAGTATGATGCCGGGCAGATCCGGGCCATATAGCGCCCGGAGCAGATTGAGCAGCGATACGCCGTCGTCGTCGGTGCCGAGACGATAGTCCGTGACGATGAGATCGGGCGGCGTTTCCTCGCGGCGCAACACCTCCTCGGCCTCGCGGCTCGACGAGGCAAGCATCAGATGCGCCCCACGCACCTCGAGATAGCCCGCCAGCGCCATCAGGACGTCCCGTTCGTCGTCCACCAGCAGCAGCCGGCGCCCGGCCAGAGGAACCGCTTCGTCATCCCCAATTGCCGCGCCGCCCTCCTCCTCGACGCCGGCAACGCGCGGCAGCATGACTTCGAACACCGTTCCGCGCCCTACCCGCGAGCGCACGCGTATCGGATGCTCGAGCAGCCGGCACAGGCGATCGACGATTGCCAGGCCGAGGCCCAGTCCCTTGTCATGAGTGCGCTCCGGCTGGCCGATCTGGATGAACTCGCGGAAAATTTCCTGCTGCTTCTCCGGCTCGATGCCGCGCCCCGAGTCCCATACCTCGATGCCGATCATCTGCCCGCGCCGCCGGCATCCGACCACCACGCCACCGCGTGCGGTATAGCGCAGCGCGTTCGACACGAGATTGGACAGGATGCGCATCAGCAGCAGCGGGTCGCTATGCACCCAGACTCGCGTCGGCACGATGACGAAATCCAGCCCGTTCATCACCGCCGCGGGGCGGAAGGTCTCGCGCAGGTTGTCGAACAACGGTCCGAGGGGCACGTCTTCGCTCCGCGGCGTCACGGCGCCGGCATCCAGTTTGGATATGTCCAGTAGCGCCTCGAGCACCGATTCCAGGGAGTCGACCCCGCGTCCGATGCCCTCCACCAATTCGATGGTGGCGGGATCGGTGACGCGGCGCCGCAGTGCATGCGAGAACATGCCGAGCGCCTGCAATGGCTGGCGCAGGTCGTGACTTGCCGCGGCGAGGAATTGCGTCTTGGTATGGTTGGCCTGCTCGGCGCGATCCTTCTGGCGCTGCAGCTCGGCCGTCGCAAGGGCGATACGGGCCTCGAGGTTGTCCCGCGCCTCGGTCAACGATTCGGCCATGTCGTTGATGCCGGATTCGAGCACCTTCAGCACGCCGCCGGCGCGCACGTTGGCACGCGCCTCGAGATTGCCGCGCTCGATCTCCGCCACGGTGTCGGCAAGGTCGAGCACCGGATTGGTCACGCCCTGTGCCAGCCAGCGCGCGAGCAACCCAGAAAGCACGAGGCCCATGAGCGTGATTGCGGCCGCACCCATGACCAGGTCACGCTTGCGCGCATCGACGTCGGCGCGGGACATCTCGACCACGACTGAACCGAGCCGGCGCTCGGTCTCTGCGCGGACGGGTTCCGCAGCGGCTTCTTTGTCGAACGGATCGTCTCCCATTGAGGCGCTCTGGCCGACCGGCGAGAGGAACACCATGCGTTCGCGATCGGCCCGCCACAGCCCGCTGGTTGCCAACGGCTGCTGCGCCGGCTTGAAGGGGGCCACGCGGCCGCTCGAGGCGAGGAGGTCGCCGCTCGCGTCGAAGATCGCGACGCCTGACAGGTCGGCCTCGCGCATCGTCGAATCGGCAAGCTGCCGCAGGCGTTCGCGGTTGCCCGAGAACACCCCGTACTCGGACGCGACTGCGAGCTGGCGCACCAGCGCGTTGCCGCGCCCGTAGAGCGAAGTTTCGAGATCCTGGATCCGGTTGCGCGTGAAATACCACGCCAGCAGCACGGCAATCAGCGTGGCCGGAATGATGGCCGCGAGCAGCACCCGCGTGCGGATGTCCAGCTTGTTCAAGACGTGCCCCGCCGATCGAGTTCGACGCCTTGCGCGCAGGCCGCGCTCATTCGCGCTCCAGCTTCTGCAATTCGGCGACCAGCGCCGCTTCCTCCTGGACCTTCAGGTCCAGCGAGCGCGCCACCGTCGGATTCACGCTGACCCAGAAGGTGCGCGGATACTGAGGCTGCGGCAACACGCCCGAGGAAAGCGTGCGCTGCAGCATCTCCGCTGCCTGCCGCGCGTTCTGTTGCGGCGTCGAAAACACGGCGGCCAGTGCGCCAGCGCGCACGTAGGCGGGCGAGAAACCGAACACCGGTTGCTGGTTGCGATAGGTCGTGAGCAGGACGTTGGGCAGCGTGGTGGCATTGAACACATTGGAATCGGGCAGCGCGAGTATCGAATCGGCCTCGCCCAGGATGCGCTGCAGCGCGGGGTGCAGATCCTTGGGCGTATTGACGGTTTCTCGCACCAGCGTGATGCGCTGATCGCGTGCCGTGTTCGCCAGTTGCGAGATCTGCACATCCCACTCCGGCCCGGCAAGCACGCCGACGCGCGGACGCGTCGGCAGGACGAGGCGGATCAGGTTGAGCTGGCGCGCATAGGGCTGATCGAGGAACACCGCGCTGACCTGCGAGCCGGGCGCAGCCGCGACCGCCGAATCGAACGCCTTGCGCGGCACCAGCGCGGCGATCACCGGCACCCTGGCCTCTTGCGCAAGCACGGCGGTAAGCGCGCGCGTGCCGAGCGTAACGATGGCGCTGGCCGTGCCGGGCCGGGCTCGTCGCTCGACCGCCTCGGCCAGCACGGACACGACGGACACGTCGGCGGCGAGGCCCTTTTTCAGCTCTTGCGCGGCGTCAGCATACAGGCTGGTGCCGTCGGACAGCACCAGCTCGATCTCGATCCTGCCCGCACCCGGGTTGCCCGCCCGCGCCGGAAGGCTGACGCACACCGCGATCACGCAGGCCAGCACCGCACCCAGCACGCGTTGCCATGCGAAAGGCATGGTCGACCGTGCAGGCAGCAAGCGCCGGATGCGGGTCTCGATCATGGGCAAGCCGGCTGCGGCCAAGCGCAGGCGGGTTCAGGAACGCGCATGCGCGCGGAACGGAAACGGGCAGACATGCTCAGTTCAGCTCCGTCCGCAGGGCGAGGTACCAGAAGCGATCGACCGGATTTGCGCTGCGGCCGAGGCGCCATTCGTCGTGCGCTGGCCCGCCGTTGATCAAGCCGGCTGAAAGCTCATGGCTGCCGTTGCCCATGTTGAAGCGCCAGGCGATCCGCGCATCCCAGGTGGTGTAGGACTTGACCCTGCGGCTGTCGAGCCACTCGACCGGGCCGACGTTGATTACCGAAACGGTGGATGCAAAGCCACGCGGATAGCGCTGCAGCCATGTCAGGCTAGACGTGTAAGGCGGCGCACTGGCTTCGAGGTCGCGGTCGCGCGAATCGATGCGCGTCAGCGCGTGGCTCCAGATCAGGTCGGTCGCCTCCATCGGGCGCGCCTTGATCTGCCATTCCAGCCCCTTGATCGTGACGTCGTCGGGGCGGTTGTCGGAGACGCCCTCCCCGTTGTCGAGTTCGCGCACATAAACCAGCCGCGAGACGCGTTCGCGATAGGCGCGCAGATCGACCACCGCGCCGAACCAGGGCAACACACCGAGGTAGCCGAGTTCCCGCGTGTCGACGCGCTCCGGCCGCACGCCCTGCCCGGGCCGGATGGCGAACGTGGTCTCGTCCTCCTTCAGTTGGCCGAAATGCTCCCACAGCGAGGGTTCGCGGTACGCGCGCAATACGCCGGCGCGCAGCGTGTGGCCCGGCGTAGCCTGCCAGTTGGCAAACAGGCGCGGCGCGAGGCGCCCCGATTCGCCTTCGAACTTCTCGTAGAGTCCACCAAAGTTGATCAGCAGCGGGTCGACTGCGCGCCATTCAGCGTTGGTGAACAGGCGTCCGACGGTGGTGCTGCGCCCCGGGCTGCCGGAGAAGAAGATGCGCGACACGACTTCCTCGCGCCGCGCCTCGCCACCCCACAGCAGGCGCAGATTCTTGAACGGGCGGAAGTAGTGCTGGAAGTCGATGTTGTCGCGATGCGCCTTGCGGTCGAAGTTGGCGAACAGGACCAACTCGGGGCCGAGCACGAAGGGCAGCCGCTCGCGGCCGTATTCGGTGTTGTGGTAGTAGCCGGCGGACCATTCTTCGTCGGGGCCGGGCGCGTGGCGCCAGCGCAGATGTACGAAATCCTGCAGCGAATCGAGGTTGCGGATATCGTTGCCGAAGTCGTTCGGATAACCCAACCCGCGCAGCGAACTATTGGCGCCGGCATTGAAGGTGATTTCGGACTGCGGCGACAGCCGGTAGTCGGCGCGCACCGTGACGATCGAGTTGCGCCGGCTGTCGTTGAGATTCGCGAAGCCGGCGTCCGATGCGTGTTCCGCGGAAACGCGCAACGACATGTCGTTTGTGCGCATGCCGAATCGGGCCGCCGCATCGAACTGGTTCCGGTTGCCGGTGCGCAATCCGATCATCGCGCCTTCGTCTTCGGCGCTGTGCCGGGTGATGATGTTGACCACGCCGAGGAACGCATTCGAGCCATAGGTGGCGGAACTCGAGCCGCGCACGATCTCGATGCGGTCGATCTCGTCGATGGTGATCGGCAGCCCGCCCCAGTCGACGCCGCCGGCGAAATAGTTCGAATATACCGACCGCCCGTCGATCAGCACCTGCATCTTGTTCGAGGCGAAGGAGGAGGTCAGCCCGTGGTAGCTCAGCGCCGGGGTGTGCGCCCGGTCATGGACCACGGTGAATCCCGGCACCAGCCGGAACAGGCGCCCGATGTCGCGATAGCCGGTGGCGCGGATGAAGTCGCGGCTGAGCACCGTCACAGCCCCGGGCGCCTCGGACAGCGGCTGAGGCAGCCGCGACGCGGACAGGACGACCGGCAGTTCCTCGAAGAACCCGCTTTCGCCATCGCGCTGCTGCGCCCAGCCTGGCACCGCGTGCAGGCCGGCGATAAGTAGGAGTGCGAGTCGCAAGTGATCGGGCGCCGAGGCAAGGTTGCGTGCGTGTTCCATGCTGGAAGTTCCTGCGAGAACCTGTTCCGGGCGAATCTAGCACGGCGGAACGCGCCCTCGCAGCGTGCGGGAAGACTGCCGCATACTCGAACGATATCGAGATTCGGGATAGGCCGAATCGGCCGGGAGGGCGAGGCGTCAGCCTAGGTGAAACGGCTTAGGCCGTTCGATATACGGGAGGCGGAAAAAGAATCCGGTCCGGCTCGGCAGCCTTGATTACACATGGCCAGAAGCCGCATGCAGTGGCGATCGCAGGGCATGCACAGGGGGATAGCGCTTGTACAAAGGGCCTCGAGGCATGCCGCCTCGAGGCCCTTTATCCATGCGCGTTTCAGGCGATCAGTTGTAGAGCACCTTGGGCAGCCACAGACCGATCTCGGGGAAGACGTAGAGCAGCACGAGCGCGATGACCTGGATCGCCATGAACGGCATCATGCCGGCGAAGATCTGGTTCAGCGTCACGTGTGGCGGCGAGACGCCCTTCAGGTAGAAGGCGGCCATCGCCACCGGCGGCGAGAGGAAGGCCGTCTGCAGGTTCAGCGCCACGAGCAACCCGAAGAACAGCGGGTCGATGTTGAAATGCGCCAGCAGCGGAATGAAGATCGGCATGAAGATCACGATGATCTCGGTCCATTCCAGCGGCCAGCCCAGGATGAAGATGATGAACTGCGCCAGCAGCATGAACTGGATCGGCGTCAGGTCCATCGACAGGACGAACTTCTCCACCAGTTCCTGGCCGCCGAGCAGCGCAAAGGCCGCCGAGAAGATCGACGAGCCGACGAACAGCCAGCACACCATGGCACTGGTCTTGGCGGTCAGAAACACAGATTCCTTGACCACCTCAAGATTGAGCCGGCCATAGGCCGCCGCCAGCAACGCGCCACCCAGCGCACCGACCGCAGCCGCCTCGGTCGGGGTCGCGAGCCCGAAAACGATGCTACCGAGCACGGCAAGGATGAGCATGGCGAGCGGGAAGAAACTTGCCAGCAGCATCTTGAAGATTTCCAGCCGCGCAAAGGTCAGCGTCGCGTAGATCACCGCAAGCAGCACGGCGCCGATGGCGAACGCGATCCAGTAACTGCGCGGCACCGGTCGCGCCTCGGGTGCGGCTGCCGCTTTTGCCGTAACGTCGCTGGCTGCCTTGGGCGGCGGCTGCACGGCTTGGGCTGCGCCTGGCGGCTCCTGGATGCCTTGTGCCTTTGGCGGCTCCTGGATGCCTTGTGCCTTTGGCGGCTCCTGCACGCCCTGCCCGGCCCCGGGCGGTTCCTGCACGGATTGGGATGAGGGCGGCTCCTGGATTCCTTCGGCCTTTGGCGGCTCCTGAACACCGGGCGCAGCGGGTGGTTCCTGCACGCCCGGCGCGGAGGGCGGCTCCGCAATCCCCGGCGCCTTCGGCGCATCGTAGCCGCCGGCAGGTTCGGCCACGCCAGCGCCCATTTCCTGCAGGCCGCTGAAATCGTCCGTGGCCAGCGGAGCGGTGACCGCGGAGTAGGTCGCCCCCATCACCAGCACGAAGGCCAGCAGCGGCAGCAGCGCGATGCCGAGATGGCCCGCGAGCGCGGCCATCGGGACATCCGCGTTGCGCTGCCCCTTGAGCGCGCCGATGATGCCGGGAAGCACCTTGCGGCTGATCGACGAGGAAACGACCTGGGCAAAGCGCGGCAGCGGAATGTCGCGCTCGACGTCGGGGAGCTGCGGCGCCATCTCGGGCTTGAGCTTGGCGACGATGATCACGTACACGATGTACAGCCCGGCGAGCATGATGCCGGGGAAGAACGCGCCGGCGTAAAGCTGCACCACGGACACGCCGGCCGTCGCACCATAGACGATCAGCATGACGGAAGGCGGAATCAGGATGCCGAGGCAACCGCCTGCGGTGATCACGCCGGCCGACAGGCGAATGTCGTAGCCGGCACGCAACATCGCCGGCAGTGCCAGCAGGCCCATCAGCGTCACTACCGCGCCGACGATGCCGGTTGCGGTCGCGAACACGGCGCAGGTGATCAGCGTGGCCACGCCCAGCGAGCCCGGTATGCGCGCCAGCGCAAGATGCAGGCTCTTGAACAGTTTCTCGATCAGGTTGGCGCGCTCGACCAGGTAACCCATGAACACGAACAGCGGGATCGAGATCAGCACGTCGTTGGTCATGACCGAGTAGGCACGCTGAACCATGAGGTCGAGTGTCTGCTGGATCGCGATGTCCGGCCCCTGTGAGCGGTAGGCCAGCCAGGAGAACAGCATGCCCATGCCCATCAACGTGAACGCGGTCGGGAACCCCGCCATGATCGCTACCACCACGAGCGACAGCATCAACAATCCGAGGTGGCCGTTGGTCCATTCGGACGGCGGCGGCATCATCACCGCCGTGGCAACGATGATGATCGCCATCAGCGAAAAGCCGAACCAGAGTTCCTTCCTCATTTGGCGGCTCCCTGTGGCTGGCCGTGCTCATGCGCGACGACGAGCTGATCGAGCGCGGCAATGTCCTCGTCCTTCACGTGAACCATCTCCTTGAGCTTGTCGACGTCGACTTCCTCGACGTCCTGGGTGCGTGACGGCCATTCGCCGCGCTGGATGCAGGCGACGCAGCGCACGATCTCGACGATGCCCTGCAACAGCAGCAGCGCGCCCGCGATCGGGATGATGGCCTTGAACGGGTAGATCGGCGGGCCGTCAGCGGAAATCGAGGAATGCTCCTTGATCGTCCACGCCTGATCGGCGAAAGACCAGCCCGCATAGGCCAGCGCAACCACGCCCGGTATGAAGAAGACGACGTAGAGCACAAGATCGATGGTGGCCTGCGTGCGCGGCGTGAAGAAACCATAGAGCACGTCGCCTCGTACATGGCCGGCGGTCGCCAGCGTATAGGCGCCGGCCATCATGAACAGCGTGCCGTAGAGCATGTACGAAACATCGAACACCCACGGATGCGGGGTGTTGAGCACATAGCGCGAGAACACCTCGTAGGAAATCATCAGCGTCAGGATCACGATGGACCAGGCAAAAGCGTGGCCCAGCTTCGTGCTGACCTTGTCAACCAGAAGCAGAAATTTCTGCATGGAAAGCTCCCGGGACGCGCCAACTGCGTCCGTCGGACATCGGAAGGCTGCGCCCGGGCGGGCGCAGCCTGATCGTGGCGGTTAGCGCAAATCAGCCCTTCTTGGCGAAGAAGTGATCGTAGGCCATGCGATAGCTCACCGACGTGTCGTTCTGCCAGCGCGCGGCACGCGCTGCGAACGCACGCTGCGAATCGAGCACCTTCTTGAACATCGGGTTCTCGCCGGCCTTTTTGGCAATTACCTTGTCCCAGGATTCGAGCTGGGCGCGCAGGATCGGATCCGGCGTCTTGTAGAACTTGACGCCCTGCTTCTCCTGCATCTCGAAATAGTCCTTCGAGTAGCGATCGATTGCCTTCCACGACATCTCTGCCGAGGCGGCCGACGCGGCGTTGCTGATGATCGACTTCAGGTCAGCGGGCAGCGCATCGAACTTCTTCTTGTTGAAGAGGATTTCGAACTGCTCCGAGCACTGATGGAAGCTCTGCAGCATGCAGACCTTGGCCACGTCGGGGAAGCCGAGCAGGCGGTCGGAAGAGGCATTGTTGAACTCGGCGGCATCCAGCAGGCCACGATCCATCGCCGGCACGATCTCGCCGCCCGGCAGGGCATTCACTGCAACACCCATGTCGGTGAAAACGTCCACCGCCAGGCCGACCGTACGGTACTTGAGGCCCTTCATGTCCTCCGGCTTGGTGACCGGCTTCTTGAACCAGCCGAGCGGCTGCGTCGGCATCGGGCCATACATGAAGGATGTGACGTCCATGCCGAGACTCTGGTAGATCTCCTGCACCAGCGCCTTGCCGCCACCGTACTCGTGCCAGGCGAGCAACATGTTGGGATCCATGCCGAATGCCGGACCCGAGCCCCACAGGGCGAGCGCCGAGTTCTTGCCGTACCAGTAGGCAATCACGCCATGGCCGCCATCGAGCGTGCCCTTGCTCACCGCGTCGAGCAGGTCGAACGCCTTGACCACCGACCCCGCCGGCAGCACGTCGATCTTGAGCCTGCCGCCGGACATGTCGTTCACCAGCTTCGCGTAATCGAGCGCGTACTCGTGGAAGATGTCCTTCGCCGGCCAGGTCGACTGGAAGCGCATGGTGATCGGCGACTGCGCCACCGAGATCATCGGGAACGCCATTGCCGCGGTACCCGCGGCACCCGCCGCCGTATTGGTCAGGAACTTGCGCCGCGACGTCGTGGTTTCCGCTTGGGTTTCAGGGTTGCTCGTCTTGTCTTGCATCTTCATCTCCTCCATCACTTTCCAGTGAGTTTCATCGAGAGGCGAACCTCTCCTTCTCCAACGAATTTTCCAATGCCCTCGCCGGCCACCGGAAGGCTCATGCGGCCTGCAGGAACGCGGGTACAACGAAACCGGCATCGGAATGCGGGGTCGTCGGTACCGCCTTGTGCGGCGCATGGGGTTCCCAACCTACCAGGACCACCATCACGAAGAACCCCACGACGTAGGCGACAACTATGTACCAGCCATGCCGTAGCCACTGTCCGACAGACCGTGCTTCGGGATACATGTTCGACAGCGCAACCCCGGCACTCGAGCCGAACCAGATCATCGACCCACCGAAGCCGACTGCATATGCGAGGAAACCCCAATCGTAGCCACCCTGCTTGATCGCCAGTGCCGTCAGCGGAATGTTGTCGAACACCGACGACACGAAACCCAGGCCAAGCGCCGTCTGCCACGACGCAAGAGGGAGTTCCTCGACCGGCATCATCGAGGCACACAGGACCAGCGACAGAAGAAACAACGTGCCCTTGAAGGTTTCGGGCAGCACCTCCCAGTCCGGGCGGCGCACGGCGATCGAAACAATAATCGCAAGCCAGACTGCCACACCGATGAACGGGAACGAACTGGCAAGCTCGGGGTAGCGCAGGTTCACGAAGACGTTGGCCGAGATCGCCGCCATCAGAATCAGCGCGACGATACCGACCCGGCCCCAGTCGATGCGCGTGTGCTCGTGCGCCCCCTTCAGAATCGGCGAATGCTTTTGTTGCGTGATGGAGGCCGGAATGCCGAAGATGACCAATGCCACCACCGCGCCGACATAGGCGTGAAACACGTCGCGTGGATCGACGCCATCGATCCACATCATCGTGGTGGTCGTATCGCCGACCACGCTGCCGGCGCCACCCGCGTTCGAAGCGGCGACGATCGCGGCCAGATAGCCAATGTGCACCTTGGCACGGAACAACTGATGGGCCATCGCGCCGCCAATCATTGCTGCCGCGATGTTGTCGAGAAAACTCGACAGGACGAATACCAGAACCAGCATTACGAAGGCGCCCTTCCAGTCGTCCGGGAGGAATTTGGGCAGGACAACCGGCACATGGCTCTTCTCGAAATGCCGCGACAGCAACGCAAAGCCCATCAACAGGCAGAACAAGTTGGCTATCGTCACCCACTCGTGGCCAAGGTGGGCGGTCAGTCCTGCCAGTCCGGCGCCCTGCTTGAAGCCGGTGAATACGAGCTTGTACAGCGTGATCGCGACCAATCCGGTGAGCGCGACTTTCAGCGTGTGATTGTGGAACAAAGCAACGCCGAGCAGCGTCAGGGCGAAAAGGACGAAGTCCGCTGGAATGCCGGCAACCGCCGGGCCGGTTGCCGCACTGGCGGGCAACGCCGCCAGCGACAGGCTGCCTGCGCCAGCCGAAAACCGGACAATTCGGTTCATTCTCCTAGGCCTCCCGGATCACCACCAGATGCACACGGTAGGGGCCGTGTGCGCCGAGCACGATGGTCTGCTCGATATCGCCGGTGCGTGAAGGTCCGGAGACGAAATTGACCGCCCGCGGCAAGCGGCCGAGTTCATCGCGCGCCAGTTGCCAGGCGTCCTCCATCGCGGCAACGATGCGCGAAAGCCGCACAAGCGCGATGTGCGTCTCGGGCAGCAGCGACAATGCTGCCGGCGTATCGTGCCCCGAGCACAGCATGAGAGTGCCGGTTTCGGCGATTGCGCAAAAACAGCCGGTGATGCCGACAAGGTCGTCGGGCCGGCCGCCGCGCGCCTCGAAGCGCAGACCCGCTTCGGCCCACGGCAGATCACTGAGACCCGGCGCCACCCCGCCTGCCAGCGGCAGACCGTGGCGCTTCAGGTACGCGGCAACCGCGGCCGGGGCATCGGCGAACGCCGCAACCTCGTCGATCGTCGTCGAGAGCGCTTCGGAACGCTGGCGGAAATACGCGAGCCGGTCTGCCGGCTGGGAGGGCCGCGGTCCGCCCGGGTGACGTTCGAGCACCTCGCCCATCGCCTGCCGTGCGGTCGCAGCGTTCTGCGCATTGCGGCCGAGCTTGCTGCGCAGCCGGCCGAGTATGTCATCGCGCGCAGTCACGTTGCCCCCGTGCATAGAGTTCGCGGAAGGTTTCACCCTGCGGGGCCGGAAAGTCGCGTCCTTGCGTCCAGGCTGGTGCGACACCGAGCACCTTGATCCGATCTTTACCGCTGGCGAGCCATTTCAGGTAGCGCACGCCGATTTTCGTGCCCAGCGCGTAAAGCGCCGGCCGGCGCGCGACCCAGGCCCACGCCCGTAGCGCGATTCGCTCCGACAGGGGGCGCAATCCGCGCTCGACCTGTTTCTCTCGCAGCTTGCGCAACAGCTCCGGCAAGGGAATCTTCACCGGGCAGACCACGCCGCACTGGTTGCACAGGGTGGCGGCATGCGGCAGATCGAGCGCGTTCTCCAAGCCCTGATAGAGCGGCGTGAGCACCGAGCCCATCGGCCCCGGATAGACCCAGCCGTAGGCATGGCCGCCGATGGTCTGGTACACCGGACAATGGTTCATGCAGGCTCCACAGCGGATGCAGCGCAGCATGTCCTGGAATTCGCTGCCGATGAGATCGGCCCGCCCGTTGTCAACCAGAATGAAGTACAGGTGCTCGGGGCCGTCGAACTCGTCGGGCCGCTTCGTACCGGTCAGCACCGAGACATAGTTGGTGATCGCCTGGCCGGTTGCCGAGCGCGGCAGCAGGCGCAGCAGCGTCGACAGGTCGTCGAGCGTCGCAATGGCCTTCTCGATGCCGGTGATCACCACGTGCACCTTGGGCAGCGTGGTGCACAACCTGCCATTACCCTCGTTGGTGACGATGGCAACCGAGCCGGTTTCGGCGATGATGAAGTTGCCACCCGAGATGCCCATGTCGGAAGACAGGAAATGCGGCCGCAACTGCTCGCGCGCTTCGCGCGTCAGTTCGTTGATGTCGGTCTTGCGCGGCGTGTTGTGCGTACGCGCAAACAGATCGGAAATCTCTTCCTTCGACTTGTGGAATACCGGCGCGATGATGTGCGAGGGCGGCTCGTTGTCGTTGATCTGCAGGATGTACTCGCCGAGATCGGTTTCGACGGGCTGGATGCCGGCAGCTTCGAGCGCGCGGTTCAAGCCGGCTTCCTCGGTGACCATCGACTTGGATTTGGTGATCTTGCGCACGCCGTGGCGACGTGCGATGTCGACTACAAGCTTGCAGATCTCCTGTGAATCGCGCGCGTAGTGAACTTGTGCCCCCGCCTCGGTCGCCTTCGACTCGAAGGTTTCCAGCCACAGGTCGAGGTTCTCCAGCGAACGGTTCCGGATCTGCTTCGCTGCCTCACGGGTGGCTTCGATGTCGTCGAGTTCGAGCATCACCTTGGCGCGCGAATCGACGAACTTGGGTTTCGCCTTGGCGAGGTTCTCCTGCAGGATGCGATCGGCGAGTTTCTCGCCGACGCGCGCCTTGAAATGCATCGACTGGATCTTCACGCGTCGGCCTTCCCGGCCAGCACTTCCGCTATGTGCAGCACGCGCGTCTTCTCGTCGCCCATGCGGCGCAGCTTGCCTTCGATGTTCAGGATGCAGCCAAGGTCGCCGAGCACGACGGCATCGGCACCCGAGGACTGGATGTTGCGGCACTTGCGCTCTGCGATTGCCGCGGAGACATCGCCGTACTTGACCGAGAACGTACCCCCGAAACCACAACACTCCTCGCAACCGTTCATTTCCAGCAGCGCGGCACCGCCGACCTTGCCCAATAGCACTCGTGGTTGCGCCTTGACGCCCAGTTCGCGCAGTCCGGAACACGAATCGTGGTAGGTCAGGGTACCGCGAAAATCCGCATTCGGCAGCGCGTCGATCCTGGCAACATTCACCAGGAAATCGCACAGTTCGTAGGTTCGCGCCGACAGGGCATCGAGCCTGCGCGATTCTTCGCTGTCGCGCGCAAACAGTTCGCCGTAGTGGGAGCGGATCATGCCGCCGCAGGAACCCGACGGCACGACAACGTAGTCGCAAGCCTCGAATTCCGCGAGAAGTTTGAGCGCAAGCGCGCGCGTGGCGGGCGCATCGCCGGAATTCCATGCAGGCTGGCCGCAGCACGTCTGGGTCGCCGGCACCACGACCTCGCAGCCCGCACTTTCCAGCAGCTCTAGCGTCGAAAATCCGATGCGGGGACGCATCATGTCGACCAGGCAGGTCACGAACAAGCCGACGCGCACAGAATGCCTCCGAAACGATTGCCGACGGCGCGATAGGAACCGCGGCCGGCGAAAATGGTGCGGATTAGACCATCTGCTATAGTAAGCTCCAATCAGGGTTTTCCGTAGTCGCACCATCGTCCCGCGCCCTTGGGCAACCCCCCGCCAGTACGTGCTGCGTCGCCCGCATGCCGGAGCATTTGATTGTCCGCCAACGAAACCAAGAATCCCATCCAGGTCATCGAGCGCATGATGAAACTGCTCGATGTGCTGTCACACTACACAGGCCCGGTGAGCCTCAAGCTGTTATCGCAGGAGACGGGTTTGCATCCGTCGACCGCCCATCGCATCCTGGGTGCCATGGCCTCGAGCGGATTCGTGGAGAAGGGGGATTCCGGCACCTACCGTCTGGGCATTCGTCTGCTGGAATTGGGAAATATCGTCAAATCGCGCATCGACATCCGCGATGTCGCGATGCCGTTGATGCAGCGCCTGCACGAGCAGACCGGTGAAAGCGTCAATCTGGGCATGCGGCAGGGTGACGAGATCGTGTATGTCGAACGAACGTCGAGTGGCCGCTCGGCAGTGCGCATCGTGCATATCGTCGGCGCGCGCGCACCGCTGCATACGACGGCAACCGGCAAGCTGTTTCTTGCGGAGGATGCTGTGTCCAGAGTTCGCGACTATGCGCGCCACACCGGCCTGCCGGCAGCCACGCCCAACTCGATTACCAGCCTTCCGCTGCTCGAACGGGAACTCGACAAAGTGCGCCGCCACGGTGTGGCATTCGACATGGACGAGGTGGAAACAGGCGTGCGCTGCATCGCGGCCGGCATTCGCGACGACAGCGGTGCGCTGGTTGCAGGCCTGTCGTTATCGACGCCGGCGGAACGGTTCGACGCAGACCGCGCCCCGATCGTGAAACAGACGGCCGAAGAAATATCGGCCGCCTTGGGATATATCAAGCCGCAGAAGCGCGCCTGACGTTGCGCGCGAGCTTGCGCGCACCGACCGGCTCGAATTCGCGCTGCTCCGATAGCACAGCGCCTTCTAGCCATTTCTTGATGCGTGCGGCATCGGCAACCCGCGTGTAGCGGCCAGCCGAGTCGAGCAGGACGATAATCAGCGATTTCGACTTGAGCCACGCCTGCATCACGAGGCATTTCCCTGATTCGCGGATGTAGCCGGTCTTGGATACGCCGATCTGCCAATCGGCATTGGCCACCAGCGGATTGGTGTTGTGGAACTGGCGTGGCCGCCCTCCGACATCGACCATGTACTCGGCCGTTGTGGAAAACTCGCGGATCAGCGGGTATCGAGCGGCAGCCCCCACCATCCGGACCAGGTCGCGTGCGCTCGACACATTGCCTGCGTTCAGGCCGGTGCTGTCGTAATAGCGCGTATCGTGCAATCCCAGGGCTGCGGCCTTGGCGTTCATCGCCGCAACAAAGGCCGGCATGCCGCCCGGGTAGTAGCGGGCCAGCGCCGACGCGGCACGGTTCTCCGACGACATCAACGCCAGACGCAGCATGTCTTCGCGCGTCAGGATGGAGCCCACCGCGAGGCGGGAACTGCTGCCGCGCAGATAATCGACATCCTCGTCACTGACTTCCAGCAGATCCGTCATGCCTTGCTGGGCATCGAGCACCACCATGGCGGTCATCAACTTGGTGATCGATGCAATCGGCAGCACCGCGTCCGAATTCTTCTCGAGCAGCACCGCGCCGGAAGCCTGGTCCTGGACCAGGAACGCCTGCGAACGCAGTATCGGGTCGCCTTCAGCATTGAACTCCGGTTCCGGCGCCACATGAGCGACGCGCTGGCGCAGCATGGCCACGCGCTTGCCCTTCACATAGGTCACGTGTTTGCGCGTAGGCGCCGCCTTGGTCTTCGATTTCGCGGAAACGGCCGTCGCCTTGCGTGCATCGACGCGCTTGGACGCTGCCTCGGCCGGGCCGGCGCAGAACGTGACGGCCACCAGGGACACCGCCACCATGCCGAGCAACTTGTTGAGAATCTTCATTATTTCCGCCTTCCTCGCCTTACCCGCCGCATTCTACCAACAACCGGAGAATTTACAAGAAAAATAACAAGATACAGCTTATCTCTCAAGTAAATTGCAGAATGTGAAATTTCTCACGGACTCACCGGCCGGTAACGACCGATCAGCGGCCGGATTGAGGGGTATTTCTGCGATGACAAGCTCCGGCGTGACCGTGCCACGTCGCGGCAGCCTCGTGGCGGCCACCCGCAGGTGGCCGCATCTCACCGGCGTTCGGTCGCCCCGGCTTCTACGACGGTAAGAGCAGTCATGTTGACGATGCGTCTGACAGTCGCAGTGGGCGTCAGGATATGAACCGGCTTGGCGGCACCAAGCAGGATCGGTCCGACTGTCATGCCCTCCCCCGACGCCGTCTTGAGCAGGTTGAAGGCAATATTCGCCGCATCGAGCGTGGGGAAGATGAGCAGGTTGGCATCGTCCTTGAGGCGCGAGTTCGGGAAGATCTTGAGGCGGACTTCGGCGTCGAGCGCAGCGTCGCCGTGCATTTCGCCTTCGACATCGAGGTCCGGCCGCGTCGCGTGCAACACGGCAAGTGCCTGCCGCATCTTGTTTGCCGTGGGCGAGTCATCCGTGCCGAATGACGAATGGGAAAGCAGTGCGATCTTTGGCGTCATGCCGAAGCGGCGCACTTCATCGGCTGCCAGCTCGGTCATCTCGACAATCTGCTCGGCTGTCGGATCGTAGTTCACATAGGTATCACACAGCACGACGGTGCGCCCGGGCAGCGACAGCAGGTTCGCTGCATAGTAGTTGCGCGCACCCTTGCGCAGACCGAGCACGTTGCGAATGAAGCGCAGGTGGTTGCTGTACATCCCGTAGGTGCCGCATATCATGCCATCCGCGTAGCCGAACTTGAGCAGCAGCGAGCCGATCAGCGTCATGCGCCGACGCACCTCGGTCTTGGCGAAGGTTTCGGAAACGCCCTTGCGCTCCATCAGCGAAAGGTAGTGCGTCCACAGTTCGCGATAGCGCGGATCGGAGTCCGGATTGACCAGCTCGAAATCCCGGCCCGGTTTCATGCGAAGCCCGAAGCGTTCGAGATACCGCTCGACCACGTGCGGACGGCCGACGAGTATCGGCTGCGCGATGCCTTCGTCGAGCACCGTTTGCACCGCACGCAGCACGCGTTCGTCCTCGCCCTCGGCGAACACGATGCGCCTGGGATTCTGCTTGGCGGCGGTGAATACCGGCTTCATGATCAACCCGGATTGCCAGACGAAGTTGTTCAACTGCTGGCTGTAGGCGTCCCAGTCGGTGATCGGCCGCGTTGCCACGCCCGACTCGATCGCCGCCTTGGCAACGGCGGGTGCGATCTTCACGATCAGTCGCGGATCGAAGGGCTTCGGAATCAGGTACTCCGGGCCGAAACTCGACGGCAGTTCGCCGTAAGCCGCCTGTACCACGTCCGACTGTTCGGCCTGTGCAAGATCCGAGATCGCCACCACGGCTGCCAGCTTCATCTCTTCGGTGATCGTGGTCGCGCCGACGTCGAGCGCCCCACGGAAGATGAACGGGAAGCAGAGTACGTTGTTGCACTGGTTCGGGTAGTCCGAGCGCCCGGTGGCGATGATCGCGTCATCGCGCACCGCCTTCACTTCCTCCGGCATGATCTCCGGCGTCGGGTTGGCAAGCGCAAGGATCATCGGCCTGGCTGCCATCTTCGCCACCATTTCCTTCTTGAGCACCCCGCCAGCGGAGAGGCCCAGGAAGATGTCCGCGCCTTCGATGACTTCGCCCAGCGTGCGCGCCGACGTCTCCTGCGCGTAGCGCTCCTTGAGCGGATCCATCTCCTCGATACGCCCCTTGTAGACGACACCCTTGATGTCGGTCACCCAGATGTTCTCGACCGGAAGGCCGAGCAGCACCAGCAGGTCGATGCACGCCAGGGCAGCCGCGCCCGCACCGGAGGCTACCAGCTTCACCTCCTTGATCGACTTGCCGACCACCTTGAGTCCGTTGAGAACCGCCGCGCCGACCACGATGGCCGTGCCATGCTGGTCGTCGTGGAAAACCGGGATCTTCATCCGCTCGCGCAGCTTCTTCTCGATGTAGAAGCATTCGGGCGCCTTGATGTCCTCGAGGTTGATGCCGCCGAAGGTCGGCTCGAGCGAGGCGATGATGTCGCATAGCTTGTCCGGGTCGCGCTCCTGGATTTCGATGTCGAAGACATCGATGTTGGCGAATTTCTTGAACAGCACGCCCTTGCCTTCCATGACCGGCTTGGCGGCAAGCGGACCGATCGGGCCCAGGCCGAGCACTGCGGTGCCGTTGGTGACCACCGCGATCAGGTTGCCGCGCGCGGTGTAGTCACGCGCGGTGGCTGGATCGGCAACGATCTCTTCGCACGCGGCGGCGACACCGGGCGAATAGGCCAGCGACAGATCCTGCTGGTTGGTCAGCGCCTTGGTCGGCTGGATCGAAATCTTTCCCGGCTTGGGCAGGCGGTGATAGTCAAGCGCGGCGGCGCGAATTCCCTCGTCCATTGTGAGTCCCTCTCGTTGGGGTTTCTTTTGTGAAGGCTGCGATGTTAACCCTTCGCGCACGGCGCACGCCATTGTGGAGACCCGTGATGCATTTCCGCGACTGCGAACATTCGGGTTTTCCCACCCCCTCGGGTATGGCATAATCAAGGGCTCAAAAACGGCCCGCCGCACCGATTCGGTGCATGCCGCGGCCCCGCCACAGGCGGACAAGTACAAGCTTCGCGCCAGAGGGGATGCGAGGCACCAGAACCCAACGGGGGGCATCGCCCCGATTCGACATCTGGAGAAACCCGCATCATGAACCAGCGCATTTCCGACGCGGCCATTGCCGCAGCACCCGCCTATGTTCGCCACAATCGCCTGAAGCAGTGGGTCGCAGAGATCGCGACCCTGACTCAGCCCGAGCGCGTGGTCTGGTGCGACGGATCGGACGAAGAATATGACCGCCTGTGCGCCGAAATGGTGGCATCGGGCACGATGAAGAAGCTCAATCCCGCCAAGCGCCCGAACAGCTACCTCGCCTGCTCCGACCCGTCCGACGTGGCACGCGTCGAAGACCGCACCTTCATTTGCTCGCCGCACAAGGACGATGCCGGCCCCACCAACAACTGGGAAGAGCCGGCCAAGATGCGCGCGACGCTGCGCGAACTATTCACCGGCTGCATGCGCGGCCGCACGCTTTATGTCGTGCCGTTCTCGATGGGCCCGATCGGCAGCCCGATCGCCCACATCGGCGTCGAACTGTCCGACTCGCCCTACGTCGCCGTCAACATGAAGATCATGACGCGCATGGGCCGCAAGGTGCTGGAGCAGCTTGGCGAAAGCGGCGACTTCGTGCCCTGCGTTCACTCAGTCGGAAAGCCGCTGGCTGCCGGCGAGAAGGACGTCCCTTGGCCCTGCAACGCCACCAAGTACATCTGCCATTTCCCCGAAACGCGCGAGATCTGGTCCTTCGGCTCCGGCTACGGCGGCAATGCCCTGCTGGGCAAGAAGTGCTTCGCGCTGCGCATCGCCTCGAACATGGGTCGCGAGCAGGGATGGCTGGCCGAGCACATGCTGATCCTCGGCGTCGAGTCGCCCAAGGGCGAGAAGCGTTATGTCGCCGCTGCCTTCCCCTCGGCCTGCGGCAAGACCAACTTCGCCATGCTGATTCCGCCCAAGGGCTTCGAAGGCTGGAAGGTCACCACGATCGGCGACGACATTGCCTGGATCAAGCCTGGCAAGGATGGCCAGCTCTACGCAATCAATCCGGAAGCTGGGTATTTCGGCGTGGCGCCGGGCACCAGCGAGAAGACCAACTTCAATGCGATGGCGACGCTGAAGGAAAACATCATCTTCACCAACGTCGCGCTCACCGAAGATGGCGACGTGTGGTGGGAAGGCATGACCAAGGAATCGCCCGCCAGGCTGACCGACTGGACCGGCCAGGAATGGACGCCGGGCTGCGGCCGCAAGGCGGCGCACCCGAACGCCCGCTTCACCGCGCCGGCCTCGCAGTGCCCGTCGATCGACCCGGCCTGGGAAGATCCCGCCGGCGTGCCGATCTCGGCCTTCATCTTCGGCGGCCGCCGCTCGACCACCGTGCCGCTGGTCACCGAAGCACGCGACTGGGTGGAGGGCGTCTACATGGCCGCGACCATGGGCTCCGAAACCACGGCAGCGGCCGCAGGCCAGCAGGGTGTGGTGCGCCGCGACCCGTTCGCGATGCTGCCTTTCTGCGGCTACAACATGGCCGACTACTTCGACCACTGGCTCAAGCTAGGTGAAAAGCTCGGCGCCTCGGGCGCCAGGCTGCCGAAGATCTTCTGCGTCAATTGGTTCCGCACCGACGAGAACGGCAACTTCATCTGGCCGGGCTTCGGCGACAACATGCGCGTGCTGCGCTGGATGCTGGAACGCATCGACGGCAAGCAGGGCGGCGTCGAGCATGTGTTCGGCGTCACGCCGGCTTACGAAGATCTCGCCTGGGACGGCGTCGACTTCTCCAAGGCGGCGTTCGACAAGATCACCTCGATCGACCGCGAATCCTGGCTTAAGGAGTTCGAGCTGCACGCCGAACTGTTCGACAACCTGAAGGGCCGCCTGCCGGAAGCGCTGGCGCACAAGCGCCACGCACTGAAGGCACGTCTGGCGGGCTGATCGACAGCGCGTCGAGAAAAAGGGCGCCCGAGGGCGCTCTTTTCATTTTCCGACCTGAAAGGCGCGTGGACAGGCGATCTCCAGACACCTGCCTCTGTGAGGCAGGCACACTCTGCCGCGTGGCTTGGCACCCCCTGCGAAGTCCAGCCCATGCGGACTGCAGCCCGATCCAAAAATCAGCACGTCAGGGGGCTTAGACTGAAGGTGTCGCAGGCCGCCTGCTCCCGCCCCCGAAACTCACGACCATGAACCCGACCCCGCCGAACCCACCCCGCCTCGCCGCACGCATGCGTGACATCGCGCCCTTTCACGTCATGGAACTGCTGCAGAAAGCGCGCGCGCTGGAAGCCGCAGGACGTTCCGTAATCACGCTGTGCGTCGGCGAACCCGATTTCCCGACGCCGCAGCCGATGGTCGACGCCGCGCTCGCGTTCATCCGCAAGGGCGACGTGCATTACACCGCGGGACTCGGCCTGCCCGCGCTGCGCGAGGCGATTTCGGGCTACTACGCCGAGCGCTTCGGGCTCGACGTACCGGCTTCGCGCATCGTGGTCACGACGGGCGCATCGGCTGCACTGCAATTGCTGCTGGGCGTGCTGGTCAATCCGGGCGACGAGTGGCTGCTGCCCGATCCCGGCTATCCGTGCAATCGCCATTTCGTGCGCATGTACGAAGGCCGCCCCGTCGCCTTGCCGGTCGACGAATCGACCGACTTCCAACCCACCGCGGGCGCGGTTGACGCAGCCTGGCGCGCCGAAACACGCGGCCTGATGATCGCGTCGCCCTCCAATCCGACCGGCACCGTGCTCGACGCGCCAACGCTGGCCAATATCTGCACTCGCGTGAGGACCCTGGGCGGACACGTCGTCGTCGACGAGATCTACCAGGGGCTCAACTACGGCTGCGAGGCGCACACCGCGCTGACCTGCGACCCTGACGCCTTCGTGATCAACAGCTTCTCGAAGTATTTCGGCATGACCGGCTGGCGGCTTGGCTGGCTGGTCGCGCCGCAAGCGTACATGCGCGACATCGAGAAACTTGCGCAGAACCTTTTCATCTGCGCGCCCGTGCCCGCGCAATACGCGGCACTCGCAGCGTTTTCGCCGCAAACACGCACGATGCTCGAAGCACGGAGAGCCGAATTCGCGCGACGGCGCGATTTCCTGCGTCCGGCACTGGAATCTATCGGCTTGCGAATCGCGGGCAACCCGCGCGGGGCGTTCTACCTATACACCGACGTATCGAGCGCGAGCGACGACAGTCATCGCTACGCGCACGAACTGCTCGACAGGACCGGAGTGGCGATCACGCCCGGCCTGGATTTCGGCGAGAACGCGAGCGCCCGCTTTACGCGCATCGCCTACACGCACGAAGTTCCGACATTGGAAGCCGCCGTGGAACGCATCGCCCGCATGCCGCGCTGACCCTGGATCGGCGGTTGCACAAACAGCAAAAAAAAGCCGCCCGCAGGCGGCCCCGGATCGATTCGTCGAAAGATTCAGTCGGCCACGAACCCGGCCGGCGCAGCGTCTGCCACCGTCGTGGCCTCTTTCGCCCCCTGCAACAGACTCGGCAGGGCCGGCGCTGACGCGGTGGGCTCTGCAGGCTGAATCGTACGCTGTATGCGCGCCACCTGCGGGGCTTGCACCGGAATCGCAACCAGGCGGCGCGCCTGAGCTGCGGCTTCGAGGCGCTGCTTCTCCGCCAGCACCTTGTTCGCATAGATCGAGCCAGTCGCCTCGGTACTGGCGCCGTTATAGACCTGCAAGGCGAGTTCCAGCGATCCGGTGCGCTTCAGGTATTCCTTGAGGACTCGCGCACCGACGAGAATGTTTGTCTCGGGATCGAGCAACGATGCGCCGTCACCCTGATCGACCAGCTTCTCCTGATGGAAACGCGGAATCACCTGCATCAGCCCCTGCGCCCCCATGGGGCTTTCGGCGAGCGGGTTGAAGCTCGACTCGACCGCCATCACCGCGACCAACAGAAGCGGATCGAGGCCAATGCGCTTACCCACATCCTCGGCGGAGGCCACCAGAGGCTCCACACCTTCCCGCGAAACCTTGTAGCGGCGCGACAGGTAGGTCGCAACGCGTTGCATCGGCAAAGACAAGGTAGGCCCGCCATGCGACGCATCGGCGGCAAGGTTGTCATCGCCGGCCCAGGCAACTGCTTCCGACGAAGCATCGCCCGAGCGAATCAGGCCGGTAAGCCAAGGGCCCTGCAATCCATACTGGCTGACACCGAACGCGACGTATCCGGCTACCAGCAATCCGGTGACCAAGAGCCCACCATGGGCGAAATGAAGCGCGAGCGAAGCGGCATTGACGCACCACCGCTTGAAGACCAGAAGAAACGACATGCTTCCTCCTTTCCTGTGGCCCGACCTCTCTTCCATGGCGTGATCCGCCCCGAACGGACGTTATCACTCGCGGAAATCGTCCCGTTTCGGGACGCGCTTGGGGAGGAATCCACCGCATCGGCGGATGCCGCCACAACGAGATGCCAGGGCAGCAAAAAGACTGGCAAAACCTCCCGGGTCAATCTCCGGGAGAGTGGGGACTTACGATCCGAGACAATTTGTTCTGAATCGGCTGACCATGATTGTTGCTTTGCAGCAGATTTGTATTCTATTGATTCAACTGCAGATTGTCAATCGCCGCCCCGAGGCCCGTGGATACTGGACTTACGCGAAATCAATAACCGCCGAATGCCGGCGCACGAAAGAAAATCCTCGTGCAACTAGATCGGCCTTGGTGCCAAACCGCCGAAAACCGGATGCCACAAAGCTGCTCGGCGGCGCAGCGCTCGCCGAAGCGAGTGCTGCGCCAACCGCGCAGGACCATCAACCGCGATCAGGAGGGACGCGAACCCGTCGGGAACGGCCATGCGGCCGCGGGGTTCAACGACGACTTCAGACCGGGCGTTGCAGCCGTGGAAGGCGCGGGCGCTGCCGGAGCAGCCGCCGGAGCAGCCGCAGGCGCCGCCTTTTTGGCAGCAGGCTTCTTCGCAGCGGCAGCCTTCTTCGCAGCCGGTGCCTTCTTGGCAGCAGGCTTCTTGGCCGGTGCGGCCTTCTTCGCAGCCGGTGCCTTCTTGGCAGCAGGCTTCTTGGCGGCCGGTTTCTTGGCAGCCGGTTTCTTGGCAGTAGGCATAACAAACCTCCTTCATCAATTAACAGGAAAAAGAAACACCAACTACAGCATTGCCCGAAGCTCTTTCAAACTCCGGGATTCAACCGTCCGAGGCGTTTCGGCCTCCGGCGGACTGAATACGTTCAGTACTGCGCCGATCGATTGCTCGATCTTGTGAATCCAAACCGGCGTCGTACCTGTTACTGGGTCCTGCAACCTCCGAGTCCGGTTTGCCATGCAGCGTTGCACCGCAACCGCCACACATGACAAGAGATATCGCTCAATCCCAATTCAGGGCGCCACCGCTCTGGTACTCGATGACGCGCGTCTCGAAGAAATTTCGTTCTTTCTTCAGGTCAATCATTTCGCTCATCCACGGGAACGGATTTTCCGCACCCGGGTAGAGCGTTTCGACACCGATCTGCTGGCAACGTCGATTCGCGATGAAGCGCAGATACTCCTTGAACATCGGCGCATTCAGGCCGAGCACGCCACGGGGCATGGTGTCTTCGGCATAGCGGTATTCGAGTTCCACGCCCTTGCGCATCAGGTCCTGGATTTCACTCCGGAATGCCGGCGTCCAGAGATGCGGGTTCTCGAGCTTGATGGTATTGATCAGATCGATGCCGAAATTGCAGTGCATCGATTCGTCGCGAAGAATGTACTGATACTGTTCTGCGGCCCCCGTCATCTTGTTCTGGCGCCCAAGTGCAAGGATCTGCACGAAACCGACGTAGAAGAACAAACCTTCCATGATGCAGGCGAAGACAATCAGGCTGCGCAGCAGCTTCTGGTCCGTCTCGGGGGTACCGGTACGAAACGCCGGATCGGTCAGCGTCTCGATGAAGGGCATGAGGAATTCATCCTTGTCCCGAATCGAGGCGACCTCGTGATAGGCGTTGAAGATCTCCCCTTCGTCCAGGCCGAGACTCTCCACGATGTACTGATAGGCGTGGGTGTGGATCGCCTCCTCGAATGCCTGGCGCAGGAGGTACTGGCGGCATTCGGGCGCAGTGATGTGGCGATAGGTGCCTAGGACGATATTGTTGGCGGCAAGGGAATCCGCCGTCACAAAGAACCCGAGATTGCGCTTTACCACCAGCCGCTCGTCCGCCGTCAGTCCGGCGGGGTTCTTCCACAGCTCGATGTCCCGCTGCATGTTCACTTCCTGTGGCATCCAGTGGTTGGCGCAACCCGCCAGATACTTCTCCCACGCCCACTTGTACTTGAACGGAACGAGCTGATTGACGTCTGCCTTGCCATTGATGACGCGTTTGTCCTCGACCCGCACCCGCTGGAACGACTCGGCAATGTCGCGCGCCGGCTCGATCGACGAACGTGCCGTGCCCGCTGGCGCGAAACCTGACACGGCCGGGCGCAAGCCGAGGATCGGAACATCGTCTTCAAAACTCAGCATCCGATTCTTCTCCTGTCGTGCTTCTCTACCCTGCTTCCTACTGGCAGGCTTCGCAATCGGGGTTGTCGATCGAACAGAACTTGGCCTCGGCTACACTGACATCGGCGCTGACGGCGTTGAGCTCTCCGCCGCGACCTGTCGATTTCTCGGCATGCGTGGCACCGAGCGCGCGCAGGTAGTAAGTCGTCTTGAGGCCGCGCAACCAGGCCAGCTTGTAGGTCTCATCGAGCTTCTTGCCGGAGACGCCGGCCATGTAGATGTTCAGCGACTGCGCCTGATCGATCCACTTCTGGCGCCGCGCCGCGGCCTCGACCAGCCAGCGCGGGTCGATTTCGAACGCTGTCGCGTACAGGCTGCGCAGATCGGGCGGGATACGATCGATGCGCGACAAGGATCCGTCGAAGTATTTGAGGTCGGCCACCATGACCTCGTCCCAGAGGCCGAGCGCCTTAAGATCCCGGACCAGGTGCTCGTTCGCAATGGTGAACTCGCCCGACAGGTTCGATTTGACGTATAGGTTCTGATACGTCGGCTCGATGCTGGCATCGACGCCGACGACATTTGAAATGGTCGCAGTCGGCGCAATAGCGAGACAGTTGGAATTGCGCATGCCGTGGTCAGCGATGCGGGTTCTCAGCGCCGACCAGTCGAGCGTAGATGACCGATCGACCTCGACATAGCCGACGCGCTGCTCGGCCAGCAGATCAAGCGTATCCTGCGGAAGGATGCCTCTGTCCCACAGACTGCCCTTGTAGCTTGGATACCGCCCCCGCTCTTCGGCCAGTTCGGTCGAGGCCCAATAGGCGTAGTAGGCGACGGCCTCCATCGACGTGTCGGCAAACTCGACTGCCGCATCGGACGCATACGGCACCCGCATTTCGTGCAGACAATCCTGGAACGCCATGATCCCCATGCCAACCGGACGATGCCGCAAGTTGGCGTTTCGCGCCTTGCCGACCGCGTAATAGTTGATATCGACCACGTTGTCGAGCATGCGCATCGCGGTACGAATGGTGCAGCGCAATTTTTCGTGATTCAGGCGCTTCTTCCCGCCATCATCCGAAAGATGCGCTACAAGGTTCACCGAACCCAGGTTGCAGACCGCGATTTCCGACGCCGACGTGTTGAGGGTAATCTCGGTGCAGAGGTTGGAACTGTGGACCACTCCGACGTGCTGCTGCGGCGAACGGATGTTGCATGGATCCTTGAACGTGATCCACGGATGTCCGGTCTCGAACAGCATCGTCAACATCTTGCGCCACAGCGCCGTCGCCGTGACCTTCTTGAACACACGGATCTCGCCTCGGGCTGCGCGTTCCTCGTAGCGAGTGTAGGCGGCTTCGAACGCCTTGCCGAACTTGTCGTGCAGATCAGGACAATCGGACGGCGAAAACAGCGTCCACTCGCCGTTTTCCATGACACGCCTCATGAACAGATCGGGAATCCAGTTCGCGGTGTTCATGTCGTGTGTGCGCCGCCGGTCGTCCCCGGTGTTCTTGCGCAAATCGAGAAATTCTTCGACATCCAGGTGCCATGTCTCAAGGTAGGAGCACACCGCACCCTTGCGCTTGCCGCCCTGGTTCACAGCAACCGCCGTATCGTTAACCACTTTCAGAAATGGAACGACCCCCTGACTTTTGCCATTCGTGCCCTTGATGTGGCTGCCGAGGGCGCGGACGGGCGTCCAATCGTTGCCCAGTCCCCCCGCATACTTGGCGAGCAGCGCGTTCTCCTTGATCGCCTCGTAGATACCTTCCAGTTCGTCGGCGACCGTCGTCAGGTAGCAGCTCGACAGCTGCGGCCGTAACGTGCCCGAATTGAAAAGGGTCGGCGTCGAGCTCATGAAGTCGAAGCTCGACAAAACCTGGTAGAACTCGATGGCGCGCGCCTCGCGGTCGACCTCGTTGAGGGCCAGCCCCATCGCAACGCGCATGAAGAAAGCCTGCGGCAGTTCGATACGACAATCGTCTACATGCAGGAAGTAGCGGTCGTAAAGGGTTTGCAGTCCGAGGTAGCCGAACTTCAGGTCCCGCGAAGCATCCAAGGCAGCCGCGATGCGACCGAGATCGAACTGGCCAAGCCTCGGATCGAGGAGCTCCGCATCGATGCCGCGCTTGATGAATGACGGGAAATACGACGCATAGCCTTCCGCCATGGCAGCCTGCAGGACGTCCTCACCGAGGACTTCGCGCCGGATCGAATGCAGAAGCAACCGCGCTGTAACGTAACTGTAGGCAGGATCTCTCTCGATGAGTGCCCTCGCGGAGAGGATCAAGGACTTGCGAACCTCTTCCGCGGCTATGCCATCGTAGAGATTCTTCAGCGCCGCTTCGACGACCGTCGTCGCATCTAGCTCGCCACCCAAGCCCGCACAAGCGGACTCTACCAACGCTTGCAGGGCGCCCCGATCCAATGGGCGAGCTACGCCGTCATCGACGATGTTTAGCGTCACGTCGCCGGCAATGCCGGCCGCTTTCTTCTGCTGGGCACGCTCCTGGTTGCGACGTTCGCGATACAGCACATAAGCACGCGCGACGTCGTGCTCGCCCGATCGCATCAGGGCAAGCTCGACCTGATCCTGGATATCCTCAATGTGGAAGATGCCGCCCGAAGGCGTACGGCGCACCAATGCCCCAACGACCTGCTGCGTAAGTTGCGCGACCAATTCGCGAATCCGGGCAGAGGCCGCCCCCTGACCCCCGCTAATCGCCAGGAAGGCTTTGGTCATCGCTATGGAAACCTTGGACGGCTCAAAGGCGACCACTGCGCCATTTCGACGGATGACCTTGTAGTCGGGATAGGAAACGAATGGGGCGATCGAGGAATCGGGGACCGTATCCGGTTTGATGGCGTCTGGACCTTGCTCGATCGCACTCAGCATCAACTATCTCCGTCCATCCCTGTATTTCCCTCGCGAGACCGGGATACTTGTTCTCGCCGCGCCTCGCTGGAGCAAGTTTTGGCCGTTTTCGGCTCTCTAGAAATGCTCCCGCGATTACCTACTAGATCTAGTGGCACGTTGGATTTGTTCGACTAATTGTAGTGGTGCGATTTTGATCCCGCAAGATTTTTTTGTGTCAAGTGGCACCGTTCGCGCCAGATGTTGCGCGATTACAAAAAAATCGGGAAGTCAACAGGGCGGAAAGCGGGGCTGGCGCTCAGGCAGGAAGCAGGGAAAGGCGTCGATGGAATCGCAGCCAATCGAAGTGCGGCCCCGGGTCGGTCTTTCGTCCGGGAGCAATGTCGCTGTGGCCGACGATGTCGGCAATCGGATAGCGAGCGCAGATCCGATCCACGAGTTGGGCGAGCATCTCGTATTGAGCGGGCGCGAACCGCCGGGTGTCACACCCTTCCAGTTCGATGCCGATTGAAAAGTCGTTGCAACGTTCACGCCCGCGCCAAGTGGATACACCAGCATGCCAGGCACGCCGGTTACATTCCACGAACTGGACCAAATTGCCGCTGCGCCCGATCAGGAAATGCGCAGAGACGCGCAGATCCGCGATTGACCGGAAATACGGATGGGCATCGACATCAAGTCGGTTGGTAAAGAGCGCCTCGATGTATGAGCCACCGAAGCGTTCGGGCGGAAGACTGATCGCATGCACAACGATCAGTTCGACCACAGCACCGTCTGGACGATCGTCCGCATTCGGCGATGCGGCAAACCTGACGCCCGGGAGCCGTGACGCCGGGTCGAGATCCGGGACCGCCTTCAGCACGGACACCCGGCCCGGCCGATACGACCGTTCTCTCAATCCTTGAGCCCGAGCCGGTCCATACGATATCTCAGAGACCGGAAAGTTACACCTAGAAGTTTCGCGGCAGCCGTTCTGTTCATGCGTGTCTTCTGCAGCGCTTCGTTGATCGCCTGGCGCTCGACGTTGTCCAGATACTCCTGCAGGGACACCCCCTCGGATGACACGGGCTCCTGCTCGTAAGCGGCGGGCGATAGTTGGAGATCGGCCGCACGGATGACGTCGCCCGGCGTCAGGGCGAGCGCACGTTCGAGAACATTTTCAAGCTCCCGGACGTTGCCTGGAAATGGATAGGACTGGAGGGCTGCAACCGCGTCCGGGGCAAGTCGCGGCGGGGACGGATTGCCCGATTCCTGCGCAATGCGCGCAGTGAGCTTTTCAGCCAGCAGGGGGATGTCTTCCCGACACTCCCGCAGACTCGGCATCCTCAACTCAATCACATTGAGGCGGTAAAACAAATCCTGACGAAACCGGCCCTTCTCCACCAGATCACGAAGGTTCTGGTGAGTCGCGCTGATTATCCTCACGTCGACCGGCTCTTCCGTGGTTCCGCCGACCTTGCGCACCCGTTTCTCCTGGATTGCCCGAAGAAGCTTGACCTGCATGGCAAGGGGAAGGTCGGCTACTTCGTCGAGGAACAGCGTACCACCGGCAGCGGCCTGAAAGAAGCCGTCACGATCTGTCTCCGCACCGGTGAACGATCCCTTGCGGTAGCCGAAGAACTCGCTCTCCATCAGATTCTCCGGGATCGCGCCACAGTTGACGGCGATGAAGGGGTGCGTCCCCCGTTGCCCGTTGTCGTGGATGAGCCTGGCTGCACGCTCCTTCCCACTGCCCGACTCACCCGTTATCCAGACAGGCGCCAGGCTCTTGGCGAGCTTGTCAATCATGTCTCGGACCTGCTGCATTGCAGGCGAATCACCCAGGAGCCCGGACGCCGGAGCTGTTGCCGAGGCAGCAGCTCCGCCGGATTGAGGCAGGGTGAATACGGATTTGACCAGCGCGCGCAACTGTTCAAGCGACACCGGTTTTGCAAGATAATCGAATGCCCCTGCCTTGAGGGCTTGGACTGCGTTCTCCATGCTTCCGTAGGCCGTGATCACCGCAACAGGAAGATCGCGCGTCGAATCCCCGATGTACCGAACGAGTTCCAGCCCGTCGCCATCGGGCAACCTCATGTCGGTCAGGCACAACCGGTAGGATTTCTGCGTGAGCAGCGCACGCGCTTCGGCGACCGTACCCGCCAAATCGGCCGAAAGCCCCATCCTCGCCAGCGTCAGATCAAGCAACTCCCTGATATCGGCTTCATCGTCCACGATGAGCACGCTCGGCGCGCTACCCCGGGAACGACGGTCAGTTCGATTATTCATTCGCGGTTCTTAGCATCAGTCGAAAGTGTGCCCCCGGCGCGTTGTCGAGGAGATCCAAAGCAGCCTCGTTAGCGGCCGCAAGCTCTCTGGCGATGAACAGGCCGAGCCCGGTTCCCTTGCTGTATGTGGTAACGAACGGTTCGAAAACCTGGCTTCGCAAGGTATCCGAGATTCCGCAACCATTATCCACGATATGCAATTCGACGCGCTCGCCCGGCGTGGCGGCCGAACCGTGGGGCGAGACCCACAGCATCACCGAGCCGGGTTCGCCGTTACAGTAACGGAGAGCATTGCCGACCAGATTGCCCAGTATCTGGTTCAGGTGCACCCGGTCGCATCGCACAACCAAGTCGGCGGGACAATCAATCGTCACCCGGGACGTGAGATCGCCCTGATGCAGTCCAAGCTCCTCGAGGAATCCCTCGAGGAAAGGCAAGAGCCTGATGCTTTCCGGCTGCACCCGGTCACGCCTGCCGAGTTCCAGCACGTCGCGGATCAGGCGTTCAATGCGGTGTGCATTGTCGTTGATGATCCGGGTAAGTCGCGCCTGTGTCTCGGCACGCTTCTCTTCGCGCAACAACTCGGCAGCATGGGTAATGGACGACAGTGGATTGCGAATTTCGTGGGCCATGTTGGCAGTCAAGCGTCCGAGTGCCGCAAGCTTGAGTTCGCGCGCCTGGTCCTGTAAGCGCCCGAGATCCTCGAGGTAAACCAGCAAGTCGCCGCGTTCGCTCGCCGGAACGATGCGTACCGCAATCTCGCGAGCGCCGTCCGGCAGCCGGACAGGAACCGCATGCTCTCCACCTCCGCGCCAGGATTCAACATGCTGCCCAACCTCTGGCGCGACTTCGCGAATCGTCATCCCTGCCGCGAGCGGGACGCCGAGTAGCAATTGGGCACGGGGATTCCACTGACGCAGGCGCCCGTCGGAATCAATCACCAGCGCGCCGTCCTGCATATCCCGGATGACCCGCTCGTTGATATGCATCTGGTTCACGAGATCGACACCCCGGCGGCGCGCCAGCTCCTCGTTGGTCATGGCGCGCTGTCCGACGTAGCGCGAAATTACCGACACCGCAAAGAATCCTGCAGCGGTGATGGCAACCGGGACCATGTCCAGGCCTTGGATGCTCCCGGTCAGGATGCGGAAAGCATGCTCACCGAGCACCGCGAGCGTAGCGACGGCCGCATAGAAGACGACCAACCGGCCCTGCCCGACCAACCCTGCCCCGGCGAGCACGATCAGCATCATGAAGGCAAGTCCGCTGCGGTGGCCACCGCTGGCATACATCAACAGAGTGAGCGCCACGATATCGACGACCACCTGTACCGAAAGCTTGAAATCGAAACTTCCCTTGCGGGATCCGCGCGAGGAAAAGGCGGCGAGGGCGAACACCCAGTAGGCGGCCGATGTCACTGCGAAGAGGCGCAGATCCTGCGAACCGAACGTCAGTGATCCGCGATAAATCCACGAGGCTGCGAGAAAGACGGATGCAATCGCCAGTCGATAGATGCTGAAGTAACGCAGCGACGTCCAGCGCGACTCCTCACCCGAACCGGAAAGCGCCACGAAATCCGGTTTCGAATCACTGGCCACGGCGGTCATCAGTTCGGCGGCTGTGCGCCTCACAACAATAGAACACGCCGTTTTTTGTCAAACCGTCGCTCACGGGGACATGCACGCCGCACACAAAGCACGCCAGGATCGGCTCGGCGTCCTCGGAGGGTTCGGCTGTATTGCGCCCGCTCCTGGCAGACCCGCCCGAAACACGTTTGATCAACAACCAGGCAACCACTGCCATGGCGAGCAGGACTAGAACCCGACTCACATCGGTACTCCGTTTGGTATCGAAGTCCCAGAGAATATCGACGCTCCTCGCCCAGGACAAGCCCGAAACGCGCGAACGGAGAACAACTTACAGATACGGTTTCGGCTCAGACGGAAGCCTGGCGAAGTTGCGAGATGGATTGGTCGGGGTGAGAGGATTCGAACCTCCGACTCCTGCGTCCCGAACGCAGTACTCTACCAGGCTGAGCTACACCCCGGATCGACCAAAACGTCCGGGTACGCAACCCGCCCGAACGCCAAAACGAATGCAGCCGCATCAGCAACGACTCTTGACCAACGACTACAACCGGCCAATTCCCGCACGGGCGCAGGACTAGTAGTTGCGTGCGACTGCAAAGTTCGATAATTGTACCAGAGAATCCTTGTAAGTCGACGCAGGCAGTCGATCCAACGCATCCAGCGCAAGTGCGGCTTCCTTGCCCGCCCGATCGCGTGCCTCGGCCAACGCATCGGTCGAACGAATAGCATCCAGCACCGCAGGAAAATCCTCGCGGCCCCCCGTTTCGATTGCCTTGCGCACAGCGGCCGACTGACTTGCGCTTCCGTACTTCATCGCATGAATCAAGGGCAGTGTCGGTTTCCCTTCAGCAAGGTCGTCGCCAAGATGCTTGCCGGTGGTGCTCTCGTCGCCGGAATAATCCAGCACGTCGTCAATCAACTGGAAAGCTGTCCCAAGATGCATTCCGAAACGGGCAAGCTCTGCCTCGAGAATGGCATCGGCACCGCCCAAGATTCCACCAAGTTGGGATGCCGCCTCGAACAGCTTGGCGGTCTTGTATCGAATGACGCGCAGGTAGTCTTCGACATCGATGTCGGCGTTGTGGCAGTTCATCAACTGCAACACCTCGCCTTCTGCGATGGTGTTGGTTGCATCCGACAACACCTTCATGACGCGCATGTTGTCGACCGCGACCATCATCTGAAAAGCGCGGGAATAAAGGAAATCCCCGACCAGCACTGCGGCCGCGTTGCCGAACATCGCGTTCGCAGTGCGATTCCCGCGGCGCAGATCCGATTCGTCCACGACATCATCGTGAAGTAGCGTTGCGGTGTGGATGAACTCCACGACCGCCGCGAGTTCGTGATGTTGCGTTCCGCGATAGTCTGTCGCGCCCGCGACGAATAGCACGAGCGCCGGTCGAAGCCGTTTGCCGCCGGCGCTGATGATGTACTCGGCAACCTGCCGGATTAGCACGACATCGGAGGACAGCCGAGACCGAATCACCGCATCGACTGCCTTCATGTCGGCAGCAATCGGGGCATAGAGAACGTCGGGAGACAAGGCGAACGGTATTGCGCGAAAAACGGCGATGTTAGGCGCAGGCCCCTGGAACGTCAAGCCAGCGGACAGCGGCTTTGACTCACGCTAAGTGATTGTGTATTATGCGCGATTCTCTGCAGCACTCTTGTTTCAAATCATTCGGAGTTCAACCATGTACGCGGTCATAAAAACCGGCGGCAAGCAATATCGTGTCGTCGCCGGCGAAAAATTGAAAGTAGAACAGATACCGGCTGACGTGGGCGCGGAAATCACGCTCGACCAGGTTCTGATGGTCGGCGAGGGGGAGTCGGTCAAGATCGGTTCGCCTCTGGTATCCGGCGCAAGCGTCAAGGTGACTGTGCTGTCCCAAGGTCGGCACGACAAGGTCAAGATCTTCAAGATGCGTCGGCGCAAGCACTACCAGAAGCATCAGGGACATCGCCAGAATTACACCGAACTGCGCATCGACGCGATCAACGCGTAACGCGCATTTCGAAGGAAGGAGCAAGACATGGCACATAAAAAGGCAGGCGGCAGTTCGCGTAACGGCCGCGACTCGGAGTCGAAACGACTCGGCGTCAAGCGCTTCGGCGGACAAGTGATCAACGCCGGAAGCATCATCGTGCGCCAGCGTGGCACGCAGTTCCACCCAGGCGAGAATGTCGGTATCGGCAAGGACCATACGCTCTTCGCGCTGGTCAAGGGCACGGTGGAATTTACCGTCAAGGGTTCGACGCGCCGTCGCACGGTGAGAATCGTCCCCGCAGCAGCCTGAGATCTCCCCAACCGGCACAAGGCCCTGCCCGACGAGGCAGGGCTTTTTGTTTGCGGCACGCAATATGAAATTCTTCGACGAAGCCAGGATCGAGGTGATAGCAGGCGACGGCGGTAACGGTGTCGCATCGTTCCGCCGCGAAAAATTTATCCCGAAAGGCGGACCGGACGGCGGCGATGGCGGCCGTGGCGGCAGCATTTTCGCGATCGCGGACCGAAATCTGAATACGCTGATCGATTTTCGCTACACCCGCATATTCAGGGCCCAGCGCGGGGAGAATGGGCGCGGTTCGGATTGCTACGGCAAAGGTGGCGATGACATGACGCTGCGTATGCCGGTTGGCACCGTTATAAGCGACCTCGAAACCGGTGAGGTCATTGCCGATCTCGCACACGATGGCGCGAAGGCGCTGATTGCGAAGGGTGGCCAGGGTGGGCTTGGCAATCTGCATTTCAAGTCCAGCACCAACCGGGCACCTCGCCAATGCACGCCCGGCGAGACCGGCGAGCGGCGCGAGTTGCGACTCGAACTGAAAGTGCTGGCCGATGTTGGCCTGCTCGGCATGCCGAACGCCGGCAAGTCCACATTCATTCGATCTGTCTCGGCGGCACGTCCCAAGGTCGCCGACTATCCGTTCACGACGCTGTACCCCAACCTCGGCGTAGTGCGCGTCGACAACGCGCGATCCTTCGTCATTGCAGACATTCCCGGACTGATCGAGGGAGCAGCCGAGGGCGCAGGACTCGGACACCAATTCCTGCGGCACTTGGCACGCACCAACCTGCTGCTGCATATCGTCGACATCGCGCCCTTCGACCCCGCAGTCGACCCGGCCCAGGAAGCTCACTCCATCCTGTCGGAGTTGCGCAAGTACGACGAAGCCCTCTATGAAAAACCACGCTGGCTGGTCATCAACAAGATCGATCTGCTTCCCGAAGACGAGCGCGTGGAACGGATTGCGTCCTTTCTGAGAGACTACGGCCCGGTCGAGCGCCATTTCGCCATATCCGCGATCAAGGGCGACGGCTGCCGCGAACTGACGTTCGCCATCATGGAACATGTGGAGCGCATGCGCGCTGCTGCGGACGCCGTAACGGAAGACACTGAAGTCCATGAGAACCCAGATTCGTGAAGCGCGCCGACTCGTCGTCAAGGTCGGCAGCGCACTCGTTACCAACAACGGCACCGGACTCGCGTTCGATGCGATGGCCGATTGGGCGCGTCAGATCGCGCAACTTCGCGCGCGAGGCCGAGAGGTCGCGCTCGTCTCGAGCGGCGCCATCGCGGCCGGCATGCAGCGCCTCGGATGGAAATCGCGGCCGCATGCCATGCATGAGCTTCAGGCGGCTGCAGCCGTCGGCCAGATGGGGCTGGCACAGGCCTACGAATCCGCGTTTTCTGCGCACGCGCTGGCAACCGCGCAAATCCTGCTCACGCACGAAGATCTTGCCGACCGCACGCGCTACCTCAATGCCCGATCGACGCTCAGCACCCTGATGACACTCGGCGTCGTGCCGATCATCAACGAGAACGACACCGTCGTCTATGACGAGATCAAGTTCGGTGACAACGACACGCTCGGCGCACTTGTAGCCAACCTGATCGAGGCCGATTGCCTCGTCATCCTCACCGACCAGGCCGGTCTCTACACCGCCGACCCCCGCAAAGATGCCACGGCAACGCTAATCGCAACCGGCAATTCGGAAGACCCCGCCTACGCGGCCATGGCGGGCGGCGCTGGAAGCGGCATCTCGAAGGGCGGCATGATCACCAAAGTCCGCGCCGCACAACGCGCAGCACGCAGCGGCGCTCACACGCTGATCGCCAGCGGCCATGAACCCGATGCGTTGCTCAGGCTCGCTGAGGGCGAAGTGCTCGGCACCCTTCTCGTCGCCTCGCGCACCCCCCTCGCCGCACGCAAACAGTGGCTGGCCGATCACCTTCAACTCGCCGGCAGCCTCGCACTCGATGATGGTGCGCAAAAAGCACTCGCGGCCGGCAAGAGCCTGCTGCCAGTAGGTGTCGTGTCGGTAACCGGCGATTTCGAGCGCGGAGCCGTTGTCGCCTGCCGTACCCCGGACGGCCGCGAACTCGCACGCGGCCTGATCAATTACTCCAGCAACGAAGCCCGCCGCATCGCCCGCAAGGGTAGCCAGGAAATCGAGAGCATTCTGGGATACGTAGACGAATTCGAACTCATACACCGGGACAATCTGGTACTGCTCTGACGGCGGAAACGCCAACTCCAAAGAGACACGGCCCGCCATGAGAGCGGGCCGTTTCATTTGGTGCTGCTGACCGGAATCGAACTGGTGACCTACTGATTACGAATCGTTAGAAATAGGGGTTTTTGGCGTTTTTCATCGTTCACTAATATTCTGTCCGGTATGTTGCAACAGCCTGATTAGTCACTATAATTCGTCCATTATCGGTTTTTTACGTTTCTCCCCTAGCGAACGCTACGAAGGGACGCCATGAAGGGACGCATCGTGACCTACTGTCAAAAACGACAACCGGATGCTTTAACTGTCAAGGAACTGGAATTTCTGCCCGAAGGATCGAAACGAACCGATGGCGGATTTGACCCTGACGGCGAAATTGCGGGCAGATTACGCGGCAGCCTGATTGCCCGTCGACGCAAAGGCCGGGTACAGATTGAGTTCTACCTACGCACGCAGGCCGGCGGTACCGACCAACTGCACCGCATCGGGACATGGTCCAAGACGGGAGACGGCGGAATCACGCTGAGTCAGGCACGAGCCGCAGCCCTCGACCTTGCCAAGCGATACACCGAAGAAGGCGTCGGACTCAAGAGCGCGCTGGTTGCCGACCGCGAAGCTGAGAACGCGATCATCGAACAGCAACGGCGCGAGGATGAACAGCGCGAGAGTGAACAGCGCGGCGACAACAGCCTAGGCGCCCTGTGCGCCGCCTACGTGCGTCATCTTGAGGCACGCAGCCGGCGTTCTTGGCGCGACGTGCGGAACATGTTCGCCAAGCACGTCGCCAAGGCCCGGCCGGACCTTTGGGGACGCCCGGCGCGGCTCATCAGCAAAGACGACGTACACGGCATCCTTGGCGGCATGCTCGATCAGGGCATCGGGCGTCAGACCAATATGATGCGCGCCTCGCTGCGTGCGGCTTTCGAGTTCGGCCTAAGCATGGCAGACGATCCACGCCACGCACGAGCGGCAAAGGTGTTCCGCATCGAAGCCAACCCGGTCGCGCGGGTCAAGCGCATGAAGCAGCTCGACAAGGCCGGCGACCGGGTACTGACCGAACGCGAGCTAGCCGGATACATGCGGCACGTTTCCGCCCTGCCCTCGCCCGTCATGCGCGCCTTCCTGACCCTGCAATTGCGGCTAGGCGGGCAACGATTGGAGCAGCTAGCGCGCTGCAAATGGACCGACCTGCGCGGCGACGTGCTGACGCAGCGGGACGGCAAAGGCCGGCGCGACGAACCGATAGAGCACGTCCTGCCCCTCGTGGCGCCTCTCGGCGAACTGATCGACACGCTGCGCGGCATGTCGGAAATCTGGATTTTCAGCCCTCGCGGCAAGACGCACATGCACGGCTGCACCGCTTCTACGGCCGTGAGGGACATAGCCGCCGAAATGCTTGCGGCCGGGGAAATCCGCGAGCCATTCAGCGCACACGACTTGCGGCGGACCGTGGCGACGATGTTCGGCGAACTCGGCATCAGCAAGGATGCCGCTATCGAGATTCAAAGCCACGGCCGGAACAGCCTCGTGCACCGACACTATGACCGCTCCGCGTATCTCTCGATCAAGCGCACGGCCTTGCAGCGATGGAACCGGCTACTCGACCGCTTGCAGGCCGGCGCAGCCGATCCGAAGGTTATCCCCCTGCGCAAGTAAATCCGTCATTGATTGACCGTAGCCTGTGGATAGATAACCCCGGGTTTTGACCTGTTTTCATTCATTTGGCATGGGTTTTGGACGGAGACGCGGGTAACTCGTTGATTTTCTGGTTATCTGTGTTTTTCACTGTTTCTGATATTGTTTCTTTTCAGAAGTAGCAGCCCGGTTTTCAGAGGGAAAGCAGGCGGACCAAGCGCCGTTCCCGGATTCTTTCCGCCCCGGTCTAGCCGTCAAAAGAGCCAGCAAGAGGCCGTCAGGGTTTCGTGTAGGGAGGTGCCACCCGAAGGGTGATCGTGGCGCCGTGGCGTGATCCGTGAAGCCAGCGGGCAAAAAAACCGGCGGTCCGAGGAGGTGCGGACGCGCCGGCCAAGAAGAGGTCGGTTAGGCCTCGTCCGGATGCATCCAAGGCGCGAGTCTGACGGGACGCG
>JAEUNL010000019.1 GCA_016791115.1 Rhodocyclaceae bacterium | reverse complement strand
CTGCGACGCCCACCAGCTCGAACAGATGTTCCGCAAGTTCCACGACGATGCCGCCGCCGCGCAACGCTTCGCCGCCGAACAGCCGGCCGGCCGGTGGTCGCCGGCGCAGGTGCAGGAGCGGCTGCTCAAATCGCATACGGTCGAGGAGGCGTTCGCGCAGTTCTCCGGGTGATGGTCTGGAGGGCGCATGGACAGGCGATCTACGGGCATGTCGGCCTGCGGGGTAATGTTCATGCGGGGTGTGGCTTGACATGCCGTGGGAGCGCCAGTGCATGCGCCTTCTGGCGCGGCCGTGGTGTCGAAATTCACGCCGTTCGTGCCGAGCGGCGCGCAGCGAAGTCGAAGCACCATTCCCGTTGCGCTGAATCGTCGCATGCGCGATGCGACCGCCGCGCCGGTCTCGCCCGGCAGGCGAGTCACTTCTCTTGCTCGCCAAGAGAAGTAACCAAGAGAAGGCGACCCGCGCATCTACTCAAACCCGGCCGGTTCGCGCTGCGCGCGAACTCCCCTGCGCTGCTCGATCTGTCGGGCGGCTGCGCAACTCGCTCCGCTGCGCTTCGCTCAGACAGTGCTCGCCGACCTCCCCCGACAGCTCTGCGCTGCTCGGCGGCTCACACGGGAAAGGTCGATGCGCGCCGGGCGGTTGGATGATTGTGGTTTTCTTGTTGGAACGCCGCCCTGAAACCCGCATGGATCGGCGGTCTGCAGGGGGGCCTGCCTGTCAGGCGCATCGGGTGGCGCTCCTGGAGTGTGCAGCCTCGCGAGCGCCAGTCCATGCGCGTTCTGGCGATGCTCGATTGACGGCTGCGAGCGCAGGAAACGGCGAGAAGCCGCCTTGCGCGAACGCCCGCAACCTTGTCACACGCCCTCGGCAACCGGAATCTGCAACACGCCCTGCCGATCCCTGATGCCGATATCGATTGCGCATTCGGCGACGCCTTTGGCATCATGCCTACTTGCCTTTCGGGTTCCCCTGAATTCAGCCAAAGGCTTGATGCGATGAGAAATCCCACCCCTATCTGTCGTGTTCTCCGTCTCAGTGACGGAAAGTTCTCCGACAGTTTTAGGCGCCAGACTTTACGTTAGGGCACGCCAGAATTCCGGAACATGCCGAAGCGATCAAACGACTTTCAGCGTCTGATCTACCTCGTACGCCTCAATCTCTCGGAAGGCGCAAGGGTCAGCGAATCGAAGATGATGCGCGACCGCTTGACCAAGCGTTTTCGGGAAGTCGACGTCGTGGTTGAAGGTAAGGTTGGGTCTCAGCCTGTCTATGTATCCATCGAGTGTCGCGACCATCAACGGGTCGCAGACGTCAGTTGGGTCGACGCAATGAAAGCAAAACATGACCGCCTGGATACGAATGTCTTGCTACTGGCATCGCGCAGTGGCTTTACCCCGGAAGCTCGTGACGTCGCAAGCAAGTATGGAATTGAGGCTTTTACACTTGAAGACATCGATGACCACGACATTCACGCATTGCTTGGGCCCAATGGAGAACTTTGGCTAAAGTCCGTGACCATCACCGCTGAGAAGGTGAGCATTCGGGTTGCACAGGTCGGCCTCCTTGCTTCCGAGACCGTAGCAACTAACCCAGACAATCTGCTCTACTTAGAAGATGGCACTGAACTTTGCCAAACGAGGGAGCTGGTTGATGGGCTTTTGAAGACTCCTCGTGCTAGAGACTATCTATTGGCCGAGGGCAACGATGAGCACAAGTGGTTCGAGTTCGTTTGGGAGCCACCGAGCGATCAACAGGGGCGCCCCTTGTACATGAAGAAGATCGAGCCAGAAGTCATGAGGCCGGTCGAGTCCATCCGCGTCATCGGCCCGTGCAAAGTGGAGATTGCCAAGTTCGGCGTACGTCACGGAAAAATCGGTGACGTTCAGGTTGCTTGGGGCAAAGTCACAATTGCTGGCAATAGCGCGATGGCCGTCGCTACCAAGACGGACACTGGCGAAACCAAGCTGTCAGTCAATTTCTCTGGGGCGGCCAAATGATGCGATCGGGAAATAAGAGGCCAGGAATGTGGAAATAAGGGGCCAGGGTCGAACTGATTTCAAGGGAGCCGCGCAATGGCAATAGGGGACGCACCTCAATTGTTTCCGCAAGGCCCACCGCCTGCAAAGAGCTACTGCTACAACGAAGCTGGTAGGTTGGGCTGAGCTGCGCGAAGCCCAACATGGTGCGGCAATGGGCGTGCTTCGTCGGCACCGCACCGGTCTTGAACGGATCGCTTCAACCCGTGGGTTCGACCTCGGGCGCAGCGCATTGCACCGGACGTTTGTGTTGCGGCTCAATCTCGATCGCGCCCTTGTACGCGGGCGCTGGCTCGCTACCTTGCAAGCGTGACGCTCATGTTCCCCACCGCGAACTTCCCACGCACCGAGAGCAGCGGGAAGGTCGTGCGGTTGGCGTTGAACACGGCGCCGAGGTCGATTTCGCGGGCGGTGTAGAAGGCGATGTCGGCGGTGCCGAAGCCGATGGCGGGGATGTCGGTTGACATGCGCAGGCGGCCCTTGCGGCTGGCATACCACCAGTTGGCGAGGAAGGGGATCTCGCTGCCGGCGGGCGGGTCGGTCTCGGTGCCGTGCAGGAAGTAGGCTTCGCCCGCGCCGGGATGGACGGCGGCATAAAGCTCCAGCTGCGCGCCGGATGGCGTCACCTCGTAGGCGATCGACGGGTCGAGCCGCACCGGCAGGCCGAACTGGCGCAGCCGCAGGGCGAGGCGCGGATTGTCGGTGGCGTAGAGCAGCGTGTAGTTGTTGATGTCGCCGGTGCCGTCGGGCGAGACGAGATTCGCCCCGATGTGAGAGACCGTGCCCGGCACCGGGTTCGATCCATCGACCGAGACGCCTTCGCAGTTGGCGATGCGCACCACGGCGCCGGCCGTGTCCGGTCCGAAATCGGCAAGGGCGAAGCCGGCCGGCACCAGCGGTGCCATGGCGGTGCGCGATACCGCGGTCAGGCCGGCGAACTCGGTGCAGTCGGTGAATGTCACCTGCAGTTCGCGCGGTGTGCCATCGGCATGGGCTATGCCGGCGGCGAGCGTGAGCAGGAGGGCGAGGCAGCGGCGGGCAACGCCGGACAATCGATTCGGCATGCGGGTCTCCGTGTCGGGTGGGGTCGTGGGTGGGCGGGCCTCCAAGACTCACCTTAGACCACGTGGCGCGACACGCAAGCCGCGCCAGGACGCCGGCATCCGCAATGCGGCTGGAACGGCCCCCCGGCTGCGGATGGTCGGGCCGGCACCTGCCGGCCCGTGCGTCCTCGCCGGGTGCGAGGCGCCGGGTTCAGCGCCGTGCGGCGCCGTCCCCGTTCAGTTCGATGTGGACGTGGTCGTAGTGCGCCTGGCCATCGCGGCGGGGCAGGATGCGACCGCCGGCCATTTCGCTGAACCATTGGCGGTCGCCGAAGATGACGCCCTGAATCTTGTAGGCGCGGCAGTTGGCGACGCACCAGTCGAACAGCCAGTTGCCGCACTCGCGCTGCTTCGAATCGGTGAATGACAGGAACACGTCCGCCGCGCGGCCTTCGAAATGCACGTCGGCGTGGCCGCGGCCGGGATAGGTCTGCACGCGCAGGCCGGCGGGGAATCCGCGGGGCTTGAAGGGGGCGAGTGCCGGGGTGCCGACGACCACTTCGCGGATGAAGCGCTCGATGCCCGGCGACGGCCCGCCGGCATCGTGATCCCGGGCGCGCGAACCGCGGGGTACGTCATCCTGGCGCACGCGGCCTCCGGCGGGTCGGCCCCGTACGCAAACGTCTCTCCATGCCATCTGTTGCTCCTCGTGACTATCCGGATCGGGTGGAACGGCGCTGGGCGGATTATCGAAATCCGGGCGGCAGCGCGTCCACCTTCATCGGCAGCAAAGTGCGAAATCTTTGGCAACCTCGCACTCGATGGAGCGACAACCGGGCAATGCGCCCCGGTCAGGAGGCGGTGCCCGGCGCGCCGCCGCGCGGCGCCATGCGGTACCAGTCGAACCTGCGCGTCACCCACATGGCCAGGCCGAGCACGCCGAAGAGCAGCAGGGCGCCCATCAGCAGGGCGTTGTCCTCGCTGACCAGCAGGCCGTAGAGGGCGCCGTAGAGGGCGGCCAGCAATCCGGCGAAGGCGGCGCCGCGCAGCGCGCTGCCGAGCACGCCGGCAAGGTAGAAGCCGACCAGGCCGACGCAGGCGCTCGCCGCGATCAGGTAGGCGGCGCCGAAGGCGATGTGCTCGGAAAGGGCCAGCAGCAGCAGGAAGAACATCGCCAGCGCGAGGCCGACCAGCGTGTATTGCGCCGGGTGCACCGGCAGGCGCTTCATCACTTCGAACAGGAAGAACGCCGCGAAGGTGAGGCCGATGAACAGCACGTCGTACTTGATCGCGCGGTCGGCCTGCGAGTAGATGTTGACCGGCTCGATGAAGCGCACGTCGAGTGTGTCGAGGCAGCCGACCGGGCCGCAGTTGGCCGCCAGGATCTGCTGCTGCGCGCGCGTCGCCAGGGAGGCGACATGCCACTGGGCGCGGAAGCCGTCCTGCGTCACGCTCTGCGTCTTCGGGTCGGGCAGGAAGCGGCCGCCGAAGCTCGGGTGCGGCCAGCTCGATTGCAGGTCGACGCGGTTGTCGCCGGCGATCGGCACGAAGGCCACGCGCTCGGTGCCGGTCAGCGCCAGCGAGATCGTATAGTGCAGAGCCTGCGGCTTGCCGGGTGCGGGCAGGTCGACCGGCGCGTGGATGCCGGCGAGTTGCGCATCGATCCGGCTGCCCTGTTCGAAGCTCGGGGATTGTTCGCCGTTTGCGGCGGAAAGCGCGAGCCGGGGCGCGCCTGACAGTCCGCGCGGGTCGCCGATCGCCAGCGCGAGATAGGGCTTGCCGGCGATGATGCGCGAATCCTTGTCCTGGCGCTCCCACGGCAGCTCGGCCGGCAGCGTGAATCCGCCGCTCAGCGTGGCCTGCAGGTCGAGCACGCGTGCGCGGAACAGGCCGCGCGTCTTCACGTTGGTGTCGATCTTGCCGGCGACGTCGAGCTTGTCGGGAAACAGCACGATGCGCCGCGCCTGCCGGCGCCAGACTTCGCGCCGCGTGCTGGTTTGCGGATCGACCTCGCTGGCGCGGTATTCCTCCTCGTAGGGCACGATCAACAGCGGGCCGGCGACCTGCTGCTCGCCGGCATAGCTTTGTGCGATGTCGAGCGTCACCTGCTGCTGGCGCGCCTGGCGTTCGCGCACCAGGCCGTCGATCATGGTGAGCGGGATCATCAGCGCCAGGCCGAGCAGCAGCACGGCGAGCGCCTTCAACAGCAAGGCCTTCTGCATGGTGGTTCCTCTTCTTCGGACGTTATCGGAGGCTCACAGTCTGACCGCCGCTTCTGGCGCGATGACGCGTGCGTGCGGGCGCAAACGCGGCCGGATTGTGGCAGGGCGGTGGCACGCAAGCCGGCGCGGCCGATTGCGCCGATGCCGCGGGCGCGGCAGACTGTCTCCCAAACCAAGCTCGCATCGAACATGGATACCCTGCAGATACTCGAAGCCGCCTCCTACCTCGTCACCATCGTCGGCCTGCCGTTCGCAATCGGCGTGTTCATCTTCGAGCAGCGGCGCGAGCGCGCGAACGAGGAAGAGGAAATCTTCCTCAAACTGTCCGACGACTATTCGCGTTTCATGCAGCTGGTGCTGCAGAACGCCGACCTGCAACTGCGTTCGGCGGTGGTGAAGACCGATCTCGACGACGAGCAGCGCGAACGCAAGCTGGTGCTGTTCGCGCTGCTCGTGAGTTTGTTCGAGCGTGCCTACGTGCTGGTCTACGAAGACGACATGAGCCGCCAGCAGCGCCGCCTCTGGGGCACCTGGGAGGACTACATGCGCGAGTGGTGCAAGCGCGCGGACTTTCGCGCCGCGCTTCCCGAGCTGATGAACGGCGAGGATCCCGACTTCGCGCGCACCATCCAGCGCATCGCGGCCGAAGAGGGGCAGGCGGCAGCGGCCCTGTCTGTCGAAAAAGCATGAGCCTGCGGGGCGCATGGATGCTCGATCTCGAGGCATGCCCTGCCAGAAACGCCGGTGCATGCGACTTGCAGGGCTGCCTGCCTGCAGCGCCCCATGCCATGCGGCTTGCAGGCCGGGTTGTTTGCAGATGAGCGGCAACCTGTTCGCCGGTCTGCCACCCGGCCAAGCGCGCGACGAGGAGTTCGACGCGCTGCTGTCGCGCCCCGGCCTGCGCATCGAACGCATCGTGTCCACCGGCCAGTGCAGCCCGCCGGGATTCTGGTACGACCAGGCAGAGGGCGAATGGGTGCTGCTGCTCGCCGGCGCGGCACGACTGCGTTTTGCCGACGAGGATGCAGACCGCGAGCTGCGTCCCGGCGACTGGCTCGATATCGCGCCGCATCGCCGGCATCGCGTCGCATGGACTGCGCCGGGCGAGGCCACCGTGTGGCTCGCCGTGCATTACGCCGACGACATCGGTGACTGATCCGCTGTGGCGCATCGCGTCCGCCGCTAAGTGATACGCTCTCGACATAATCCGGGGCGCGCAGTATCCTTCGCGTCGCGCAGCCCGACGCGAAGCGGGTTGCGCGTCACAAACCCTTTTCGTGCGATCGCCGCGATCGCACGCGTCACGCGGGCAAGAATCGAATGGCAGGCAGACTACCCGGCCCCGACGGGGCAACGCGATCCGCGCTGGTCGACCATGGCACGCATGTACGGATCGAGAGCGCGCCGTTCCGGCCGGCGGACGGGGCATGCAGCGACGCCGCGCGCGACGAACTCACGCCGATCGCGCGCTACATGGCGGCCGAGATGAACGTCAACGCCGCCAGCAGCGATGTGCTGCGCATGAGGGAGATGAATGCCTACGAACCCACGGCGTGCGTCAGCGATTTCAACAGATTGCCGATGTGGAAGCAGATTCTCGGCCTCGGCGTGACGCCGCAGCAGTGCGTCGAACAGGGCATGACCTACACTGGCGCCGCCCTGCTGGCATGGACGCTCAAGGTGCGCCAGAACGCGGAGTGGGATCACAAACCGAAGATCGCGCGCATGTTCAACCCGCGCAACCCCGGCGGCCTGCAGCACTGGCACCTCTACGGCTGCACACTGTATTTCTATGATGTGTGGTCGAACCTCCATTATGGTTACGTCGGCCGTGCGGCGGGTTTCTCGGAAGCGGTGCTGCTCGACGGCGCAGGCCTGGAACAGATCGGCTCGGATGTCCTGCGCGGCAACATGCCCGCGCGCACGCCGGGCGTGAGGGGATTGCGCGCATGGGATGCCGCCACCGACCGTGCCGCGGTCGAAGCGGGTATCCGGCTGTTCGATGCCGGCAAACGCAAGCTTGTCGCGCAGGACGTGCTGGCGCATGTGGTCGGCGCATCCTATGTGCAGACGCGGCCGTTCGCGCCGTGATGGTTCGCGTTGCGGCGCTGGCGTTCGCGTCGCTGCTTGCCGGGTGTGATGCGGCGCGAAGCGACGCGGTGCATGCGCGTGTCGAGTTCGCCGGCCCGCAGGGCGGCGCGCGGCTGGCCGATCTGAGCCTCATCGTCGGTGGCGACAAGGTCGGGTGGCCCGAGCTGGCGCCGGGCGAATCGAAGCGGGCCAACCTGCTGCCCGGCCCGCGCGATGACCGGCAGCCCATCCTGCTCTACCGGCAGGGTGAACACAAGCGCGTCTGGGAAGGGCCGGCAATGCCGGCCGGTGCGGGGTACCGGATCGTCATACGCATCGAGGCGGACGGCACGGTGAGTGCGCGCCACTGCCTGTCGCCGTGCAGCCTCGAATGACGTCGTCCTCGTGCCGTCGGCGGACTATGCCGGATGGGGGATGCGGCCGCGCGCGGAACGCGCCAGAATCCGCGCCACGCCGGCAGGTACGCCCCGCGCAATTGCGCAGCCGGACCGCCGGAAACCCGATTTATGAACAGAAGGGAGTCAATGCATGGCTGTACTGTTCTTGAGCCAGTCGGTCGGCAAGGGGGGCGCCAATCGGCCCGCCGATGTCAGCGCGGTTCATCAGCGGTTGATGGAAATCGGAAAGATCGAATGCTACCGATGCAACGGAACCATGGACCCGAAGATCCAGGCCGGCATCGAGGCGGTGCAGCGCCACTTCATGCGCCAGCCCGATGGTGCGATATCGGTCAATGGCGCGACACACCGTTTCCTCTCCAACTGGGAAGAAAAACCGATCAGTCCGGGCGTCCAGTTGCCCGGAAAGCTGCGCGCGGCGTGGGACTGGGTGAATCCGTTGCTTCCGCGGGGCAGCTATTGCTCCAGCGGCTATCGCAGCGCCGACGACCAGCGTCGCATCCTGCACAGGTTCTACACTACCACCTTCCGCGGTCAGATCGTTGCGAAGTACGGACAGAAGCAGTACGACGACGTCGCGGGTGACCTGCTCGGGCAGGAGGACAAGGTGCTCGAAATGGTGCGCGGGGTGGGGCAGGCGATCGCCAGGCCCGGATCGAGCATGCACCAGAAAGGCAAGGCCATCGACATCGGCGGCCCGAGCGACAACGAGCAGGTGCGCATCGTGCGGATGGTCGCGATGGCGCATACCGATCTGTTCAGCATCAAGGCCCCACTGAAGGAGAGAAACGGATGCGTGCATTTCGAGATTCTCTGACCGTGTGCCGGCTCGCAGCATCTGCGGCGGCCTGCATCGTTGCCGCTTCGCCGGCTTTCGCCGATGCGATGCCGCCTGTCGATGCGGGCGGCAATGCCTACTATCCGCTGTCAGTCGGCAACACCTGGACCTACCGCTGCGGCGCCGAAGGCAGCAGCGCGTTCGAGAAGACGGTCAAGCTGACGGCGGTCGTCGACCACGACGGCAAGCGCTACTATCGCGCGGAGATGCGTCTGAAGCGCGACCCGAAGCCACTGATTGCTTATCTCTCCACTGGCGGATCGGGCGAGGTTTTCAGCGTGTTCAAGGTCGGCGAGGGGCCGGGCGAAGTGCTGGTCACCAGTGCACCGAAGACGGGCGATCGTGTCGGTGAACGCATCGCGGTGGCCGGGGAGAAGACCCGGGTTCCGGCGCTGGGTGCCGTTTCCGTGGTGCGGGTCGAGAACTTCGGCCGCGACGACCCGAAGATCCCGGCGGATCAGCGCATGGAGTGGAGCGGGCGCTATTACGCATCGGGCGTCGGGCTCGTTGCCGAGGCCGACGGACTGGGAGGCGAGTGCGTGCTGACGCGGTACAAGGTCGGCGCCAAGCGCTGAGAATCTTCTGACGGGGCCGTCCGGCCCCGCGTCCGATTCCTCCGTAACATTCCTCAGTGACGCAGGATCCGGGCAAGAAACTGTTGCGCGCGTTCGCTGTGCGGGGCGTCGAAGAACGCCTCGGTCGCGCGGTCCTCGACGATGCGGCCATGGTCCATGAAGATCACGCGGTCGGCCACGCGGCGCGCAAAGCCCATCTCGTGCGTCACACACACCATCGTCATGCCTTCCTCGGCGAGTTCGATCATCACGTCGAGCACTTCGCCGATCATCTCCGGGTCGAGCGCGGAGGTCGGCTCGTCGAACAGCATGCAGACCGGGTCCATCGCCAGGGCGCGCGCGATCGCGACGCGCTGTTGCTGGCCCCCCGAGAGTTGCGCCGGAAACTTGTCGCGGTGCGCCGCCAGGCCGACGCGTTCGAGCATCGCGATGCCGCGCGTGATCGCCTCGTCGCGGCTGCGCCCGAGCACCCTGGTCTGGCCCAGCGTCAGGTTGTCGGCAACCGACAGGTGAGGAAACAGCTCGAAGTGCTGGAACACCATGCCGACGCGCGCCCTCAGGCGCGGCAGATCGGTCTTCGCGTCGGTCACGGCGATGCCGTCGACGACCACCGCACCGCGTTGCACCGGCTCGAGGCCATTGACGCACTTGATCAGCGTCGACTTGCCCGAGCCCGAGGGGCCGCACACCACGACCACTTCGCCCCTGCCGACTTCGGCGCTGCAGTCGGCGAGCACCTGCGTCGTGCCGTACCACTTCGAGACGTTGCGGATCGAAATCATCTGGGGCTTATCGGGCGACGGCGGTGTGCGCCTGCAGGCGGCGCACGACGCGCGACAGTGTAAAGCAGACGCCGAAGTAAATCAGCGCGACGAACAGGATCATCTCCACCGGCCGGTTGAAGTTCTTGCCGCTGATTTCGGCCGCCTTGAGCAAGTCGCGCGCCCCGATCGCGTGCACCAGCGAGGTGTCCTGAAACAGGATGATGGTCTGCGTCAGCAGTACCGGCAACATGTTGCGGAAGGCCTGCGGCAGCACCACGTGGCGCATTGCCTGCAGGCGGTCGAGGCCCAGCGCATGGGCGGCGGCGAGTTGTCCGCGCGGCACGCTCTGGATGCCGGCGCGCATGATCTCGGCGAAGTAGGCCGCCTCGAACAGCGTGAAGGTGATCAGTGCGGAGTTTTCCGCGCCGACCGGCTTGCCGATGATCAGCGGAATCACCAGAAAGAACCACAGGATCACCATCACCAGCGGGATGGCGCGCAGCGTATTCACGTAGGCGGCCGCTGCGTTGCGCAGCAGCGCATTCGACGATAGCCGCGCGAGCGCGAGCAGCGTGCCGAACACGATGCCGCCCGCTGCGGCGACGAGCGTGAGCTTGAGGCTGAACAGGAAGCCCGTCCAGAGAAACGGCAGTGCGGCTGCGACGACGGCGGGGTCGAGCGTTTCGAGCATCTCAGTTCGCGCCGGGCCGCCCCAAGCGAACCGAGCCCCCCGCGGGGGCGTGGTGCGGGGAATTCGCGCAGCATCGCTGCGCGCCCGCAACACGGGCCGGCTGTGCAAAGCCGGCCCTGCGCGAACATCGTGAGCGAGGGGGGGTCATCTCAGCCGATCATGCCCGGCACGCGTGTGCGCCGTTCGATCCATGCCATGCCGCGATTCGCGATGAATGCACAGAGAAAATAGAGCAGCGTCACCGCGAGGTAGGTCTCGATGCCCTGTTCGGAATCCTCCTGCATCTGGCGCGCCTGGAAGGTCAGCTCCATCAGGCCGATCGCGTAGGCGACCGAGGAGTTCTTGAAGGTGTTCATGAACTCGGAGGTCAGTGGCGCGAGCACGGTGCGCAGCGCACGCGGCAGCAGCACATGGCGGTAAGCCTGGAATGGGGATAATCCGAGCGCCAGGGCGGCTTCGCGCTGGCCGCGCGGCAATGATTCGATCCCGGCGCGTACCTGCTCGGCAATGCGCGCCGAGGTGAATAAACCGAGGCACAGCGTCGCGGTGACAAACTCCTTGGCCGGCATGTCCTGCTTGACCCATAGCGCCAGATCGCGTGGCAGCAATTCCGGCACGACGAAGAACCACAGGAGCATCTGCACCAGCAGCGGAATGTTGCGGAACAGCTCGACCCAGGTGGCGCCGAATCCGGCCAGCCCGCGGCTGCCCGTGGTGCGCAGCGTGCCGACCAGCGTGCCGATCGACAGCGCGATGATCCATGCCGTCAGCGAGCAGGCCAGCGTCCAGCCCAGCCCGGTAAGCAGCCAGTCGACATAGGTTTCGTCCCCCGCCTGCACCTGGCGGGTGAAGAAATGCCAGTCCCAGTGGTAGTTCACGGCGTGGCGCGGGCTACTTGCGGTTGTAGGCTTCGGCCGGCGCGTCGCTCGGGTTCTGGATCAACTGCTTGAGCGTGTCGCTCATCGGCAAGGCGAGGTTCACGTTGCGCGGCGGAATCGGCGATTGAAACCATTTCGCATGGAAACGTTCGATTTCCCCGCTCTTCATCAGGGTGGCTACCGTGGTGTCGACCAGCTTCTTGAGCTCCGCGTCGTCGCGCCGGAACATGATGGCGATCGGTTCGACCGCGAGCGCTTCGCCGACGATCGCGTAGGCGTCGGGCGTTTTCGAGGTCGCGATCAGGCCTGCGAGCAGGTTGTCGTCCATCACGAAGGCGACCGCGCGATCGGTTTCCAGCATCAGGAAGGAGTCGGCGTGGTCCTTGCCATAAACCTCCTTGAAGTCGACTGCCTTGCCCTTCTCGTGGGCGCGCATCAGCGCCACCGAGGTGGTGCCGGTGGTGGTGGCAACCGGCTTGCCGTCGAGCTGGGCGAGGCTCGCGATGCCCGATGACTTCTTCACCGCCATGCGTACCCGGGTGACGAAGGTGGTCGGTACGAATGCGACCTGGCGGCCGCGTGCCTCGTTGTTGGTGGTGGAGCCGCATTCCAGGTCGACGGTGCCGTTTGTCACCAGCGGGATGCGGTTCTGGGACGTCACCGTCTGGTGCAGCACCCTGAGTGCCGGCAGCTTGAGATGTGCCTTGATTGCATCCACGATGCGATTGCAGATCTCGATGTGGTAGCCGACCGGCTGCTGGGCGGCATCGAGGTAAGAGAGCGGAACAGACGACTCGCGCACGCCGAGCGTGATGCTGCCGCTCGACCTGATCTTCTTCAGCGTGCCGTCTTCGGCCTGCGCCAGCAGCGGCAGGCAGGCGGCGGCAAGCGCCAGCAGCGCCGGAAACAGTTTGCGGATCATGGCAACTCCTTGCCCTGGGGGCTGTTCTCACTCAATCCATGGTCGCGCTCGGCTGGCTTGGCCCGCATTGCGGTGTTGCGCCGCCTTGAGTGGGATCGCCCAGCCGGCGGCGTCGCGCCTTGCAATGCGGGCCAAGCCAGCCGAGCCCTTCGGGCTGCCACCCAATGGCCCCGGCTGCCGTGTTGCGTCTCTTGCGAAGGGCCACACCATTCGCCGCGAGGCGCGCCTTGCATCCGAAGCCATTGGGTGGCAACGCGATCCATGGTTTGAGTGAGAACAGCCCCCGGAGTCCCCGGCGTGGCGGGACTCGTTCCAGCCCGAAAAATAACACGATCGAAAGCAGGCTATGCCTTGCCGCGCTCGCGTGGTGCCGTGAGCACTTCGGGTCGGAGCACTGCGTCGAGCTCGCTGCGCTCCATCAGACCCCATTCCAGCACCAGCTCGGCCACGCTGCGGCCGGTGCGCAAAGCCTCGCGCGCCACGCGCGTGGCGTTTTCGTAGCCGATGTGGGGGTTGAGTGCGGTCGCGAGGCTGGCCGAGCCGGCGACGCGCGCGGCCAGCAGTTCGCGGTTGGCGGTGATGCCGACCACGCAGTTGCGCGTCAGCGTGCGGCAACCCGCGACGAGGTGTTCGATGCTCTTGAACAGGCTGTGGCCTATGATCGGCTCGAACGCGTTGAGCTGAAGCTGGCCGGCTTCAGCCGCGAGGGTTATCGTCACGTCGTTGCCGATCACCTCGAAGGCAATCTGGTTCATCACCTCGGGGATGATCGGATTCACCTTGCCCGGCATGATGGAACTGCCCGCTGCGCGCTCCGGCAGGCGGATCTCGCACAGCCCGCCCTGCGGGCCGCTGGAAAGCAGGCGCAGGTCGTTGCAGGTCTTCGACAGTTTTACCGCGATGCGCTTGAGCACGCCCGAAAGCTGAACGAAGGCGCCGGTGTCTTGCGTGGCTTCGATCAGGTTCGGCGCCGGTTGCAGCGGCAGGCCGCTGATGTTGCCGAGATGCTGGATCGCCAGTCGTGCGTAGCCGGCGTCCGTATTGATGCCGGTGCCGATCGCGGTGGCGCCGAGGTTGACCTCGCGGATCAGCAGCATCGCCTCGCGCAGACGTTGTTCATCCTCCTCGATCATCACGGCGTAGGTCGAGAATTCCTGGCCGAGCGTCATCGGCACCGCATCCTGCAACTGCGTGCGGCCGATCTTCAGGATGTCGCGGAACTCCTCGCTGCGATCGGCAAACGCGCTGCGCAGCTCGCCCAGTGCCGAGAGCAGGTTCTGCAACCCGAACTCGGCCGCCACGCGCAGCGCCGTGGGGTACACATCGTTCGTACTTTGCGACATGTTGACGTGGTTGATCGGATGCAGGAAGGCGTAGTCGCCCTTGCGCCGGCCAAGATGCTCGAGTGCGCGGTTGGCGATCACCTCGTTGGCATTCATGTTGGTCGACGTGCCGGCACCCCCCTGGATCACGTCGACCACAAACTGGTCGTGCAGTGCGCCGTCGGCGATCTCGCGGCAGGCTTCGAGGATCGCCTGCGCACGCGTCGTGTCGAGGTTGCCCTGCTCGAGATTGGCGCGCGTCGCGGCGTGCTTGACCAGCGCCAAGGCGTGCACCAGGTCGGGATAGGTGCCGATGCGCTTGCCGGTGATCGGGAAGTTCTCGATCGCGCGCAGGGTATGGATGCCCCAGTAAACGTCCGCCGGGATGTCGCGCTCACCGAGCAGATCGTGTTCTATTCTTTTCGTCACGCGGGTTGGCTGTTTTCGTATGTCGTGTTGCCTATTGTGGCGCACAGAATCGCACACCTTCGTCGATCCATCCCTGGGCGACGACTTCTTGTATCGCGCTCGGGTCCGTCGAGAAGCGGTGGTTGGATTCTATTCCCAGGGCGTAACCGTTGTTGTACGCGCGATAGACGGGTGTCAGATAGGGCGGGCAGTTGCCGCCGACCGCAGGTGTGGTCGAGAAATCGAAGCGCTCGAACTCCATGCTCGCAATGTACGGATCGTAGATCTGGTTGAGCAAATTGCAGTTGCCCATGTCGGGCGTGTAGTAGTAGGTGATCGGGCCATACATCTGGCCGGTCGATGGGTTGATGTGCGTGTTGCCGTGGAAGCGGCACACCGCCACCGTGCCGCCGGCCTTGAAGCTCAGACCCGTCCTGCGCCAGCGGCCCGCCTGTTCGTTCTCGATCGTCGCCTGTTCCAGCGGGTCGGCCGTCACGAAGTAGCGGTTGAGCAGGCTGTCGTGATACTCGATCACCTCGGTGCCGTTGCCCTCGTCCTTGCCGGAAACGTAGATGCCGACCTCGTTGGAGAACGCGCTCTCGGCGCGCGCGGCGCCATATGCCGTAACCGCGAAGTAGTAGGTGCTGAAGTTGGGCAGGCCGCGGACGGTGAACGACGTCGAGTCGGCGACGTTGATCTTGATGTCGTACTGACGGCTGCTCTTTCCGACATAGAGGAAATAACCCGCTGCGTTGCCGCCCGGGCTCGGGTTCCAGGCGGTCGTGACCGACGCGCCGTGGCCGGCGGGCATCCACGCCAGGAAAGCGAGCAACAGCAGCAAACGGTATCCAGGCATGTGGAAGACTCCATGCTGGGGCGGTGGATCTGGAAAGCGGCGGTGTCGACGTGCGCTCGTGCGACAGGCTGCCCGGCGAATCCGGCGACTGGATCAGTCAGAGGCGAAGTCCCTGCCGGCGCGGCAGTGGACGCCGCGATCAACTCCAAAGAGGTTATTGTACTCCTGCGGTGCAGGCGGGCCGCCTGTCGTCGAAATCAGACGACGCCACGCCAGCTCGCGCGTATTGCCGCAATGCCGTGGGCGCCAGCGGCGCGTGCGGATTCCATGTCGGACGGCGCGAGGCCGCCGAGCGCGAACACCGGCATCGGCAAGCCGGCAACGATGTGCTCGAAGGCGGACCAGCCGAGCGCGGGCTGGTCGGGGTGGGTAAGCGTCGGCTTGACCGGGCCGAGTACCGCGAAGTCGACGCCCAGTGCGGCAGCGCGTTCGAGTTCGGCGCGATCATGGCAGGACGCGGCGACCAGCGGCAGGTCGGGGCGCGCATCGAGCGCGGCCAGGCGCGCAGCGGGCAAATGCACGCCGTCGGCGCCGGTTTCACGCGCCAGCGCGGTATCGTCGTTGACCAGCACGCGCGCACCGGCCGCGCGGGCGCGCACCACCACCTCGCGTGCGAACGCGCGGCGTGCGGGCGCATCGAGCATCGCTTCGCGTACCTGAAGCAGCTGCAGGCCGCGCGCGAGGGCAGCGTCGATCTGCGCAAGCTGCCTATCGACGCCGATCTGCCACGCGTGCGTGATGCCGTATTCATGGGGCAGCGCAAGCGAGGCGAGCACCGGCCCGTTGGCAGGCAGCATCGGCGACGCAGTGAGCCCGTCGATGCGCTGCCATGACAGCGCGCTGTGGATGTGGTCGGTGATCTCGCCCGTCCAGCGCGGTACCTCGAAGAAATGCAGCCGCACGTGGGCGTGCTCGTACTCGTACTCGCGCATGATCCACGGCCAGGCGATCTCGACCTCGAGGCCGAGTTCTTCGTTCAACTCGCGAACCAGGGCATCGCGCGGCGTTTCGCCCGGCTCGACCTTGCCGCCGGGAAATTCCCAATAGCCCGGGTAAAAGGTGCCCGGCGCGCGCTGGCCGAGCAGGAAGCTGCCATCGGGCCGCGTGATCACCGCGGCAGCGACGTCGACGATCTTGCGGCTCATTGCGGAATCACTGCGCGTGGCGTCCCGCGTAGTCGCGCGCGAACTGCCAGGCGACGCGTCCGCTGCGTGAGCCGCGCATCAGCGACCACTGCAGCGCCTCGGTGCGCGCGGCTTCCAGCTCGCCGGCCGGCACGCCGAATCCGCGCAGCCAGTGATAGACGATGGAAAGGTATTCGTCCTGCGAGAAGGGATAGAACGACAGCCACAACCCGAAGCGCTCCGATAGCGAGATCTTCTCCTCGGTCGCCTCGCCCGGATGCACCTCGCCGTCGACATGCTTCGCGGCGAGGTTCTCGTCGAAGTATTCGGGCATCAGGTGGCGGCGGTTCGAGGTGGCGTAGATCAGCACGTTGTCGGCCAGCGCGGTGACCGAACCGTCGAGCACGCTCTTCAGCGCCTTGTAGCCCGGCTCGCCCGATTCGAACGACATGTCGTCGCAGAAGATGATGAAGCGCTCGGGGCGGCCGGCGACGAGTTCGACGATGTCCGGCAGGTCGATCAGGTCGTCCTTGTCCACCTCGATCACGCGCAGGCCGCGCGCGGCGTACTCGTTGAGCAGCGCCTTGATCAGCGATGACTTGCCAGTGCCGCGCGCGCCGGTCAGCAGCACGTTGTTGGCCAGCTTGCCGTCGAGGAACTGGCGCGTGTTGGCGTCGATGCGCGCCTTCTGCGCGTCGATGTCCTGCAGGTCGGCCAGGCGTATGCGATGCGGATGATGCACCGGAACCATTTGTCCGCGGTTGTGCCGCCGCCGCCAGCGGAAGGCAATGTGCCCGGCCAGATCGGGCAGCGATGTCGTCGCCGGCAGCAGGGGCTCGGCGCGCTCGAGCAGCGTATCGAGGCGCGCGATCAGTTGCGCGAGCAGCGCATTGGTGTCACTCACTGCGGGGTTCTCCGTTTCATTTGCAGGTGCCGGGCGCGTGGCCGTGCATGACTGGCCTATACTCTCGCCCTTTCGATTCCGTCGCGATTTCCGTCGATTTTCCGATCGTTTCGGACACGCACTCTATCAAATCCATGTCGCCTCGCCATTTCGTGCCCCTCGTTCCGCTGGCCGCATTGTTGTTCGCGGCCTGCGCGAGCACGCCGCGCGTGCAGGCGCCACGCGAACCGGCGCCGCCAGCGGTGCCGCCGCAATCCGTGCCGGCGCAACCGGCGCCACCCTCCGTGCCGCCGCCGACGCAGAACGGCAGCGCCGCCGCCGCATGCGCACCCTGTGCGCCATGCCCTCCGGCGCCGCAATGCCCGGGCGTGGCCCCGGTCACGCCGGCCATTGCGGCCAAGCCGCTGGTCGAGGCGAGCTGGCGCGATCTGCCCGGCTGGGGCGGCGACGATCTCGCGCCGGCGCTTGCCACGCTGCTCGAGTCGTGCAAGGCCGCCAGAGCCGGGTTGCCGGCCGATCTGTGCGCCGATGCCGCAAAGCTCGTCGGCACCGGCAACCCGCGCCTGCAGCAGTTCTTCGAATTGCGCTTCGTGCCGCATCAGGTGGTCAATGCCGACGGCACGCGCGAAGGGCTGATCACCGGCTACTACGAACCGCTGCTCAAGGGCAGCCGCAAGCGCTCGAAGGCCAACGCCTGGCCGCTCTACGGTGTGCCCGACGACCTGCTCAGCGTCGAACTCGGCGATCTTTACCCGGAACTCAAGGGCGCGCGCGTGCGCGGCCGGATCGACGGGCGCAAGGTGGTGCCGTACTGGTCTCGCGAGGAGATCGCGCAGCGCGAGAAGCAGTCCGGCCAGTTCTCGCGCGACGTGCTGTTCTGGCTCGCCGACCCGATCGAGGCCTTCTTCCTGCAGGTGCAGGGATCGGGCCGCATCGACCTCGACGACGGCACACGCGTGCGCGTCGGCTACGCCGACCAGAACGGACACCCCTATCGCTCGATCGGCCGCTGGCTGGTGGACAAGGGCGAGCTGAAGGCCGAGCAGGCCTCGCTCGACGGCATCCGCAACTGGGTGCGCGCCAATCCGTCGCGGCTCGACGAGCTGCTCAACGCCAATCCGAGCTATGTGTTCTTCCGTGAAGTGCCGCCCAAACCCGGCGTGCCGAAGGATGCCGGCCCCGCCGGCACGCTCGGCGTGCCGCTCACGCCGGGCCGCAGCCTCGCCGTCGACCCGCGCGCGATCCCGCTCGGTGCGCCGGTGTGGCTGGCGACGACGCATCCGTCCACGGGCAAGCCGCTGCAGCGCCTGATGAACGCGCAGGACACCGGCGGCGCCATCAAGGGCGGGGTGCGCGCCGATTTCTTCTGGGGCTTCGGCGCCGAGGCCGGGGCGCAGGCGGGGCGCATGCGGCCGAACGGTCGGATGTGGGTGCTGCTGCCGCGTAGCGCACCCTGAGGCAATGCAGGCCGGAGCGGCGCATGGATAGGCGCCCTCCGGCATGGTGCCTCGCTGATCAAGTATCCATCGGCCTTGTGGCACGGCATGCCCTGTGCGCTCTTATCCATGCGGGTTCCGGGTCGGGCCGAGCGTGGATCCGCGGCGGCGCACCGCGCCGGTTCGCTTTCGGGCCTGCGGCACCAGCGTGAAGCCGGCGTGACGCCACCTGGCACGAAAGCGGTGCGCCGCACGCGGCCGATGCCTTGTATTGGTGCGTATTCGGTCGAGCCGTCCGGCTAACTGATTGATGCATAGAGGACGGGTGGCTGGAACGCGGCTTGCTCGCGTGCGCCGGAATTGTGCGCATGGAGCCCCGAAATGGATCAAGTCAAAACCTCGGCCGATGTCCTGTTCATCCTGCTGGGCGCGATCATGGTGCTCGCCATGCATGCCGGCTTCGCCTTCCTCGAACTCGGCACGGTGCGCAAGAAGAACCAGGTCAACGCGCTGGTCAAGATCCTGGTCGATTTCTCGATGTCCACGCTGGCCTATTTTTTCATCGGCTACGGCATCGCCTACGGCACCAGCTTCCTCGTCGGCGCCGACCAGCTGATCGCGAAATCCGGCTATGAGCTGGTGAAGTTCTTCTTCCTGCTCACCTTCGCGGCGGCCATTCCGGCCATCGTGTCGGGCGGCATCGCCGAGCGCGCGCGCTTCAACCCGCAGCTCGCCGCTACCTTTTTCATCGTCGGCTTCGCCTATCCGTTCTTCGAAGGCATCGCGTGGAACGACAAGCTCGGCATCCAGCCGTGGATCGAGGCTGCTTTCGGCGCCAAGTTCCACGACTTCGCCGGCTCGGTGGTGGTGCATGCCTTCGGCGGCTGGATCGGGCTGGTGGCCGTCATCCTGCTCGGCGCGCGCCGCGGCCGCTACAACAAGGACGGCGGCATTTCGGCGCATCCGCCTTCCAGCATTCCATTCCTCGCACTCGGCGCGTGGATCCTCACTGTCGGCTGGTTCGGCTTCAATGTGATGAGCGCGCAGACCATCGACAAGGTCAGTGGCCTCGTCGCCGTCAACTCGCTGATGGCCATGGTCGGCGGCACCATCGCGGCGCTCGTTGCCGGCCGCAATGACCCGGGTTTCGTGCACAACGGGCCGCTCGCGGGCCTGGTCGCGGTGTGCGCGGGTTCCGACGTGATGCACCCGGCCGGCGCCCTCGCCACCGGTGCAGTCGCCGGTGCGCTGTTCGTCTATCTGTTCACGCTCACGCAGAACCGCTGGAAGATCGACGACGTACTCGGCGTCTGGCCGCTGCACGGACTGTGCGGCGCCTGGGGTGGCATCGCCGCCGGCATCTTCGGCGCGCACGCGCTCGGCGGTCTGGGCGGCGTCAGCCTTGCCGCGCAGGTCATCGGCACCGGATTGGGCATCGTGATTGCCGTTTCGGCCGCGGCGCTGATCTATGGCACCCTGCGCGCCGCCGTCGGCCTGCGCCTCGATCCCGAAGAGGAATACAACGGCGCCGACCTGACGCTCCACCGCATCACGGCTACCGCGGAACGGGAAACCCTGTGGTAATCCGGGGGCGCAGGCGGGCGGCCTGATTGCGCTGCCGCGCCGCCTCGCCGCGTAAGTGCTTGCGCGGCAAAGGCCATGTCGTCGCGGGCAACCTGTGATGCGATCAGCCGCTACCGCCACAAACCGGGTTGGCGGGCACCGGGGAAATCAATGCCCATCCGGTGCCATCGACCTGAACGGCGGACGGACGCGGCGCCGCTTCGGCGATTTCGCCTGGTTCGCTGTTGCCGAGGTCAAGCATCGGCGGCAGGCCACGCATGCGTCGCCATTGCTCGATCTGCCACCCGGCCGGCGCGTCGGCGGGCTTGGCTGGCTGGGCGAGACGGGGCGGCCGCTCCGACATGGCCCGGCACGCAAGTGCGGTCATGGTTTCGCGACAGCGCAGTTCGGGGTCGGTGCGCATGCGCGCTGCCCAGGCCTCCTGCTCGCCCGCATCCTTCAGCCGATAAGAGTTCTTGCGGTCGCCCGAGTGGAACTTGAGCGAGGTCACGGCGGACACGATGGCGAAGCGGCGGCGCAGGTAGCGCAGCCGGCGGAAGAAATCCTGTGTGGGAATCTCGTGCGTGTCGCGCCAGTCGATCCAGCCGCCGGCCTGCCGCGCTGCCCGTGCGGTGTGGACCACCGAGGTCGTCATCGGCGAGATGTCGACGGCGCCGGGCGCCGACGGAATGGGCAGGCCGAGCAAGCCGCGGTAGTGGTGGCCGGCCGCGCCGATCTCCAGGCACACGGCACTGACAACGTCGAGTTCGCGTTCGCGCAGGGGCGTGAGCACCGTGTCGAGGTGATCGGGAAACCATAGGTCGTCGTGATTCAGATAGGCGATGCTGTCGCCGCGCGCCATCTCGAGGGCGATCTTGTTCACGCCCGACTGGTTGCCGGTGTTCTCGCCGAGGTTGCGCCAGACGATGCGCGGGTCCTTGAAGCTGCGCACGAGATCTTCCGTCTCGTCGGTGCAGCAGTCGCCGATGATCAGGTATTCGAAGTCGCCGTAGGTCTGCGCCAGCGCGGTCGGAATCGCCTGCGCCAGCGCGCGCGCCCAGTTATAGGTGGAGGTGACGACCGTGAGCGGCGGCGCGGCGCCCATCAATGTCCCCGGTTCAGCGCGAAGGAGTAGGGGATGACATCGTTCTCGAGCGGCAGCAGGCTCTTGTCGGGTGCCTCGTAGCGGTAGGGCTCGCTCGGGATGTTGAACATCAGGCCGTCGACCGTGCCCACGTTCTCCACGGCATGGTAGATGCCCGGCGGAACCGACACCAGCGCCCGGTTCAGCTCGCCGAAATAGAACTCGTTGATCATGCCCCGGGTCGGAGAATCCTTGCGCGCGTCATATAGCACCAGCTTGAGGGTGCCGGAAACGAAGAAGTAGCGATCGATCTGCACGTGGTGGATCGCCCAGCCCTTCACCTTGCCCGGACGCACGGTAACGAGGTAGGCGTGCACCATCGACACGTCGTCGAATTTCCACGACCGGCTGTACACCTCGCACAGCGTGCCACGCTCGTCCTGATGGGTGACCGGGTGGTGGATCTTCACCCCGTCGATGAGCGGTGCAACGGATTTTCCTTCCGGGGTGACGGTTTGTCTGGCTCTGACGGGTTCATCCATGGCGCGATATCGGTGGCGTGTGGCCGCGGAGTGTACCGTGAGCGTGGTTGCCACGGGACGACAATCCGATGCAGCGTCGAGGCGATCGCGTTTACCGGCAAAGTGTCATCAGGTAGGACCAGTGCAGCGCGTTCACAGGGTTCAGGTAGGCGAGGAATGCCATTGCGACCGCAATCGTCAGCGCCAGAACCGGAACGATCCGGCGTTTCACGCGACAGCGCCCGACAGCGCGGGCCGGCGGATCTCGGCGTCCCTGATCGGGTAGTGCAGCGCCGCCGAGATCAGGCCGATCGCGATGCTCAGTTGCCATACGAGGTCGTAGGAGCGGGTGGCGTCGAACACGACCCCGCCCAGCCACACGCCGAGGAACGAGCCGAGCTGATGGCCGAAGAACACGAAGCCGAACAGCGTCGTCAGGTAGCGCACGCCGAAAATCTGCGACAGCACGCCGTTGGTCAGCGGGACCGTGCCCAGCCAGATGAAGCCCATCACCGCGCAGAACGCATACAGCGTCATCTGATTCAGCGGGAGCAGGTAGAACGCCGCGATCGCCAGCGAGCGGATCACGTAGATCCAGAACAGCACGTACTTGCGGCGGAAGCGGTTGCCCAGCAGCCCGCACAGGTAGGTGCCGGCCACGTTGGCCAGCGCGATGACTGCGAGACCGATCACCGCGGCCGACGGCGCCATGTTCTTGTCGCGCAGGTACGAAGGCAGGTGGTTGGCGATGAAGGCGAGATGGAAGCCGCAGGCGAAGAAGCCCAGCACCAGCAGCCGGAACCCCTGGTGCGAGAACGCCTCGGCGAGCGCGCTGCGCAGGCTCTGCTGCTGCCCGCCCGCGCGCGACGGCGCATCGGCCAGCGGCAGCGCGAGCGGCAGCACTGCCACGCAGGCGATCGCCAGCGCGAGCAGCGAGCCGCGCCAGGTGAAGGCGTCGATCAACGCCTGCGACACCGGCACCAGGAAGAACTGGCCCAGCCCGCCCGCCGCGCCGGCCAGGCCCAGCGCCCAGCCGCGGCGCTCGGGCGCCACCATGCGGCTCAGCGCGCCGTAGACCACGCCGAACGACGTGCAGGCCAGCGCCACGCCCACCGCCACGCCGGCGCTCAGGGTGAATGCGAGCGGCGTCGCGCCCACCGCCATGCCGGCCAGCCCGCCGCCATAACACACCAGACCGGCGATCACGACGCGGCGCGAGCCGTGGCGGTCGGCCACCATGCCGACCAGCGGCTGCGCGATCCCCCATATCAGGTTCTGCAGCGCGATCGCGAAGCTGAACGTCTCGCGCGACCAGCCATGCTCCAGCGTCACCGGCAGCATGAAAATCCCGAACGCATGGCGCGCGCCGAGCGAGAGGCCCATCACCATGCCGCCGGCCAGCACGAACGCCAGCGGTTCCTGCCACCAATGCCGGGGCGATTCAGGCGCGACGTGCATGACCGCGATCCTTGTTCGTGTGGGGATGCATGTTCGGCAAGTCGCTGTGTTTTCCGCCCGGCAGCTCGCCATCGCGCAGCCAGCGCAGCGCGTCCATCCACAAGGTGTTTTCGAAACGATCGTTGAACCAGGCGAAGTGGCCGATGCAGCGTTCGCCGATCGATTCGGGGCGGATCTCGATGCGCGTGCGCTGCGCGCCGGTGTAGTAGCCGAGCAGGCGGTCGAGCGCGGCCGGCGTGCCGAACGGGTCGTCGCTCAGGCCGATTGCCAGCATCTCGCCGGTCATCGCCGGGAAGTGTTCGAGCGGATCGCGTCCGTGCCGCTGCAGCCGCCGATACGAGGTTTCGAGTCGCGCCGGGCGGAACGCCCATTCGTAGGCTGCGCCGGCTGGCAGGTCTTCGTGCCAGCCCAGCCGGCGCGCCGGAAAGTAGCCGAGCAGCGCAGTCAGCAGCGGCATGACCAGATGCCAGCGCAGCCACATCGACCAGCGGCGGCCGGCCGCGTAGTCGCGCCAGTACGCATATTGCGCGCCCACCGTCAGGCAGCGGCGCACATGCCGGCCGTGGCCCGCCAGCCCGACCATCAGCCCGCCGATGCTGTGCGCCACCACGTCGAGCGGCTCGCCGGGAAAGGTGTCGTGTGCCCATTGCAGCGCCGCGTCGCAGTCGCAGGCGCCCCAGCAGAACTTGTCGGTGTCGCGCATCGCGCGCGGATGCCGCAGGCGCGAACCGCCGATGCCGCGGTAGTCGTAGGTCAGCACCGCATAACCGTGCCGCGCGAGGAAGCGTGCGAAGCGGTGGTAGTAGCTCGCCTTCACCGCCGTCGCCGGGTTGATCACCACCGTGCCGGCCTGCCGCGTCGTCGCCGGCAGCCACACATGGGCCGCCAGCGTTGTGCCGTCGCGCGTACGCAGCGCAAGCGGTATCCCGGCGGTGTCCTCGTTGGCGCGATCCATGTCGGCCTGATTCTCTGTAGGATGATTGTTGGGAATGGTTTTACGGCATTAGAATTCGCCTTACCATCCATATCAAGCGACATTCAGGAATCCATCGCATTCCTGTAGAGCATGCATCATGGCAACTGCACGGCCGCCGCGCATTCCCTCGCTCGACCTCCTCAAAGGCTTCGTCGCCGTGGGCCGCCATCTCAGCATCACGCGCGCGGCCGCTGAACTGCACCTGACCCAATCGGCCGTCAGCCGCCAGGTGCTCGCCCTCGAAGACGCCCTCGGCTGCAGGCTGTTCCTGCGCAGCCATCGCGCGATCGCATTTACCCCCGAAGGCGAGCGCCTGTTCCGCAAGCTCGACCCGGCGCTGGGCCGCATCCAGGAAGCGATCGAAACCCTGCAGCCCGCCGAGCGCCCCGTCACCGTTACCGCGAGCATCGGGGTCGCCACGCTCTGGCTGCTGCCGCGCCTCGGCCGCTTCCAGGCGGCCCATCCCGAGGTCGACCTGCGCGTCGTCACCCTCAACCGCGTGGCCGACCTGCAGCGCGAAGGCATCGACCTCGGCATCCGCTACTGCCTGCCGGAAGACGCGCCCCCCGGCGCCACGCCGCTGTTCGACGAAGGGCTCGCCGTGGTCGCCAACCCGGTGCTGCAGGTCGCGCGCCTCGCCTCCGCCGAGGAATTCCGCAACCTCGTGCTGCTCGAATACGAAGACCCGCAGCGCCCCTGGCTGCACTGGCAACCGTGGCTGGCCACCCGCGGCTGGCACGATGCCCGCCCGCGCAGCATCGTGCGCTTCAACCAGTATGACCAAGTCATCCTCGCCGCCATGGCCGGCCAGGGCATCGCCCTCGGCCGCCTGCCGCTGGTCGGCGACCAGCTCGAACGGCAACTCCTGGTGACGATCGAAGCGCCGGATTCACCCGGCCCGACGCGCCGGGGCTACTGGCTGGTCCTCGGCGAAGCGGCGCCGCGCGAGGCCGTGCGCGTCGCGGCGGAGTGGATCGTGGAGGAGGCAGGGCGAGGATGAGTTGGCCGCATGCGCCGCATGCGCACCTGTAGGTCGAAAGCGGCACCAGATCGGGCGCAGGTCAGGAGAATCAACCGTTGCGCCACCCGCATGGTCGAACGAGTCACCGATCGAGCGGTTGCAGGCTCAGCTACGCTGCGCCGACAGGTCGGCCATTGAAGGTGGCGTCCACCTGCGACGTGATTGCGAGCGCGCACGGGTGGGTCAGCCGGCGCTTGATGGTCAGGGCGTAGTATTTGATCTTGATGGCGTCGGCAGCGCCGACACAGACGGTGGCGTGCGCCTGCGCGTATTCGGCGACGAGCGCGGTCGGAATTGGAAACACGCCGACCTGTTCGCTGCCGAAGGCCGCCATCAAGGCCGCATCGTCGAACTCGCCGGCGACCGACACCTGCAGCCGCTGTTGATCGAGCCATTCGTTGATGGCTTTGCGCATGGCCGAATCCTCGCCCGGCAGCAGGAGTGGAAGCTGTTCCAGGTTTCTGGGGAAGGGCAGGCTGGATTGTTTCGCGAGCGCCGGGTGCGCCATGAAGGTCACGCCGGACTCGCCCAGGTTGTGGCTGTAGGCCTTGATGTCGACGTTGCCCGGAACCGGCGAATCGGAGATCACCAGATCGAGGCGATGCAGCGCCAGTTCGGCGAGCAACCGATCGAGTCGCCATTCCCGGCAGACGATCCGGACCGGCACGTCGAGCTTGATGGCAGGACGCAGAAGTCGATAGGCCAGCGATTTCGGCAGGGCGTCCGACACCCCGACGCGAAACTCGATGGCACGTCCGTGCGGGTACTCGCGCAGCACCCGGTCGAGTTCCGCGCCGAGCGTAAACATCTCGTCCGCGTATTCCAGGGCAAGCTTGCCTGCTTCGGTCAGTTCCAGGCTGCGTCCCTGGCGGCTGAACAGCACGGTGCCGATCCGCTCTTCGAGCAGCTTGATCTGACCGCTCAGCGTTTGCGGCGAGATGTGGATCGCCTCGGCGGCACGAACCACGCCGCCATGCTTGGCGACCTTCCAGAAGTAATACAGGTGCTTGAGGTTCATGGCATTCAATGATACGAGAAACTCGTAACGTCATTATCGATAATACGACTTTTTATTTATTTCCGGTTCCGCTACCTTGGTCCTGTCGCAGCCGTCGCTGCATCGACAGGAGACGAGCCATGAAGCTGAACATCCAGATCACGGGACTGCCCCGCGCGTCGGCGCTACGCCGCGCTGCCGCGCACAAGATCGACGCCGCGCTGGCGCGCTACGCGCATCGCGTCCAGGCGGCCAGCGTGCGCCTCGATGACATCAACGGACCGAACCGGGGCGGGCTGGACAAGCTCTGCCGGGTCGTACTCAGAATGACCGACGGATCGACCCTGGTCATCGAGGAAGTCGGCGCCAACTTCGCGCAAGTGATCGAGCGCGTCGCCGACCGGTTGCGCCAGAGCGTGGCCCGCCAGCTGTCGCGGATCATCCGCATCGACCGCCACGGCATCCGGCCGGCTCTGGCGGAGTTGGCATCCTGACAAGGCATTTCCCGGCGGGGCGGACGTGCCACGCCGTCGCAAAACCGGTGCAAGGAGAAGACATGAAGACCAGTATCAGCAAGTCCCGGCTCGGCAGAAACAGCGTGCTCGCGGCGATGAACGATTCCGCAAGCGAGCAGGATGGTGGTGACCGCCAGCAGCGCATCGCCACGGCCGCGTACTACAAGGCCGAAACACGGGGATTCGAGCCCGGCCTGGAGATGGATGACTGGCTGCAGGCCGAGGCGGAAGTGGACGCCGCGATGCTGCCGCTGCGGGGCCGGCCGACAGCGGCACGATCGCAAGCGGCCCACGACGACAACTAAAGGAGAAGCACCATGCCCTCGTTCAGGACACAAGCGGTTGCCCTGCCGCACGGCGCCGGCGCCGAATCGGCGCTGGCAACCAACCGGGTCATCCGCAACACCTACCTGCTTCTTGCGATGACGCTGCTGTTTTCCGCGGCGTCAGCCGCGGCGGCCGTTGCGCTGAAACTGCCGCATCCCGGCATCATCCTGACGCTGGTCGGCTATTTCGGCTTGCTGTTCGCCATCACCCGCTTCCGCGACAGCGGGCTCGGCGTCGGCCTCGTGTTCGCATTGACCGGCTTCATGGGCTACACCCTCGGCCCCATCGTCAGCCACTATCTCGGCCTGCCCAACGGTGGCCAGACGGTGATGCTGGCGATGGGCGGCACGGCCGCGATCTTCCTCGGCCTGTCGGCGTACGTCCTGACGACGAAGAAGGATTTCAGCTTCATGGGCGGCTTCCTGACGGCCGGCATCCTGCTGGCCTTCCTTGCCGGCCTGGGGGCGATCTTCTTCGAGATCCCGGCCTTGTCGCTGACCGTGTCGGCCGCCTTCGTGCTGCTGATGTCCGGCCTCATTCTTTATGAGACCAGCAACATCATCCACGGTGGCGAGACCAACTACGTGATGGCGACCGTATCGCTGTTCGTGTCGATCTTCAATCTATTCACCAGCCTGCTGCACCTGCTCGGCTTCACCAGCAACAGCGACTGACGACCAGCACGCGGCGGCGCTGCTGGACGGGATCACGCGGACCGGCGCGGGCAGGCCCGCCCCGTCGCGGCCTGAAAGGGGGGCCGGGCGATCACCCACCGCCCGGCGGCGGCTGGTCGCCCGGCGCGGTTTCGCTCCTGCGGCGCCGGCCGGTGCCGCGTTGGCGCGTGATCATCGGCATCGTCGCCCGGCATGGCCGGGCGTCACTGCGCACGACGCTGCCAAGCTGACGACGCGGGCGGGCGCGGCAGCCGCCACCCGATCAGGGCGCATGTCCCAATCCGCCTCCGCGCGATTCTCGGCGCGGCCGGTGCGCCGGCCGCGCCGAGCCGGAACGATGTGACGGCCAGGCAGAGAGGACAAACACAGCCCGTGCACGCAAGAACACACGCATCAAGCGATTGAGCCCATGGACCATCTGGTGCAGATCATCCTGCTGCTGGCGGTTGCCGTGGCGATCATGGTCATCTTCCAGCGGCTGCACATTCCGTCGAGCCTCGGCTACCTGCTGGTCGGCCTGGTTCTCGGACCGCATACGGCCGGCCCGACCGTGCACGTTGCCGAATTCGAGGCGCTCGCCGAGTTCGGGGTGGTCTTCCTGCTGTTCTCGATCGGGCTCAACTACTCGCTGCCGCAACTGCACGCGATGCGCCACCAGATCCTCGGCCTCGGCACTGCCCAAGTGGTGCTGACGACCGCCGTCGTGGCGGTGCTGCTCTGGCTCGCCGGTTCGAACCCGGTGGTGGCCTTTGTCATCGGCGCCGTCTTCGCGCAGTCCTCGTCAACGATCATCGGCCGACAACTGGCCGAACAGGGCGAGGAGGCGACCCCGCACGGGCGGCTCGGTCTCGCCATCTCGGTGTTCCAGGATGTGACCGCCGTGCCGTTCCTGATCCTGATTCCCGTGCTCGGCGCTGCCACCGGCATGGACATGCTTGCCGGGGAACTGGCCTGGGCGCTGGCCAAGGCGGTGCTGGCCTTCACACTGGTGTTCTACGCTGCGCGCCGGGCCCTGCGTCCCCTCTTCCATCTCGTCGCCGAGCGCCGTTCGGCGGAACTGTTCACCCTCACGGTGTTGCTGGTGGTGCTGGCGGCGGCCTGGACGACCCACAGCCTCGGGCTGTCGCTTGCCTTCGGCGCCTTCCTGGCCGGCATGATGCTCGGCGAAACGGAGTTCCGCCATCAGGTGGAATCGAGCATCCGGCCGTTCCGCGACGTGCTGCTCGGCCTATTCTTCGTCGGCATCGGCATGTTGATCGATCCGGCTTCGTTGCCGCAGATCTGGCATTGGGCGCTGCTCGGCGCCGTGCTGCTGCTGGCGAGCAAGATTGCCGTCGTCGTGCTGATCGTTCATCGTAGCGGCATGGACATGCCCGGTGCGTGGCGCACCGCCCTGCTGCTGGCGGTAGGCGGCGAATTCGGCTTCGCGCTGCTTGCCATCGCGCTGGGGGCAGGCGTGATCGATCCCCACGTTGGCCAGATCGTGCTGAATGCCGTCCTGTTCTCGCTGATCGGTGGCGTGCTGCTGATCCGCTACAACCACGCGATCGCCGCCCGCCTGGCCGGCGCGAACCCGCGATCACCCGGGCCGGCGAATCAGCTCGCCGGATTGCCGCCTCCACGGGTGCTGATCGGCGGCTACGGCCGGGTCGGCCACACAATTGCAGTACTGCTCAAATCCGGCGGCGTCGATTTCGTCGCCTTCGATACCGACCCGCAGCGGGTGCAGCAGGGCCGGACCGATGGCCATGCCGTGCTATACGGCGACATTGCCGACCCCGAGCTGCTGGCCGCCGCGCGCGCCGAACAGGCCAGCCTGGCGATCGTCACCGTGGACAGCCATGCGGTCGCATTGCGGGCGGTGTCTGCGCTGCGCCGGCATTGCCTCCAGCTTCCGGTCATCGCCCGCGCCCGCGACCTCGATGCCAGCGCAGCCCTGGTCGGTGCCGGCGCAATGCATGCCTATCCCGAGACGATCGAAGCCAGCTTGCGCCTGGGGGCGACGGCTCTGCGAATACTGCAGCATCCGGTCGTCGACATCGACCGGATGCTGCAGGACATCCGCGACCGGGACTACCGGCCCGTGATCGAAACCCCTGTGAAGGAGGTAGCCCAATGACGCCCGCCCGGACGATTCTCGTCGCCACCGACCTTTCCGCGCCTTCGCGCCATGCCGTCGAACGCGCCTTTCTCCTTGCGGCCGACGCCGGCAGCGACCTCGAGGTACTCCACGCAACCGAGCTCGATACCCTGGACAGCCTGCGTGAAATGCTGGGCGACGACATGGCGGCGGTGAAAGCGGCCTTGCACGCCGACGCGCTCGCGCGCCTGGAACGGCTCACCGGCGATCCGGCAATCCATCGCGGCATCGCTGCGCGCACGCACGTCGCCGCGGGGAACCCGCTCGCCACGATCGCGGCCCGGGCCGACGCGATGGACCCGCACCTTGTGGTGCTTGGCTCGCGCGGCGAATCCTTCCTGCGCTACAACATGCTCGGTTCGACGGCGGCGCGCCTGGTGCGAAAGTCGGCGCGGCACCCGGTGCTGGTCGTCAAACAGCCGCCGCACGAGGCCTACCGGAGCGTGCTGGTCGCCGTGGACTTCTCGCCGGTCTCGCCGCGGGCGATTCGCGTGGCGCGAGCACTGGCACCCGGCGCCGACCTGCTCCTCGCGCACGCTTTCGAGCTGCCTTACGAGGGCAAGCTGGCATTCGCCGGCGTCGACGAGCAAGCCGTTCGACGATACGTCATCAAGGATGGCGAAATCCGGCGCGAGCGACTGCACGCGCTGGCGGCGGCGACCGGCCTGAAGCCGGTCGATTATGCCGCGCGGGTCGTCCATGGCGACCCCTCGCAACACATCATTGCCCTCGAGCAGGAATACGACTGCGACCTTATCGTTGTCGGCAAGCACGGCGCCCACATCGGCGAGGAACTGCTGATGGGCAGCGTGACCAAGCACGTGCTGGCGCAATCGCAGTGCGACGTGCTGGTCATCTGCGATCCGCGCACGCCACCCGAGGCATGCCGATGACCGACCTGTTGTGGATCCTCGGTGCCGTGGTGCTGGCGGCAGCCGGCGGCGAGGCCTTTCTCAAGTCCATCCTCGGCGCGGCGCTGCATCTGCGCGTGCCCAAGATCATCGTCGCCACGACGTTGGCGGCCTTCGCCACTTCCGCCCCCGAGCTGACGGTTTCCACGGTTGCCGCACTTGCCGGCCAGCCGGAGATCGGCCTGGGCGATGCGCTGGGCAGCAACGTCGTCAATATCGGCCTGATCTTCGGCCTGGCGCTCCTGTATGGCGCGGTGCAGACCACGCGGGCCGATTTCGGCCGCGACTTCTACCTCGCCCTCGCCGTTCCGCTGCTGACCTTCCTATTCGCGCTCGATGGCCGCATCGCGCGCGGCGAAGCGGTCGTGCTGCTGACGATCTTCCTCGTCTGGCTGGCATGGGTCGTGCGCGGCGCCCTGCGCCGACGGGGTGCCGCGGTCGATATCGGGGCGGGGAACCTGTCCCCGGGCAAGAGCCTCGTCCTCGGCGTGCTCGGGCTCGGCGCGCTGATCGCCGCCGGCCGCCTGTTCGTCGGCGGCGCGACCGGCATCGCCACCGCCCTCGGCGTCGACGCGTTCGTCATCGGCGCAGTCCTGGTGGCGGTCGGCACCTCATTGCCGGAACTGGTCACGGTGATCCTGTCGCGGCTGCGCGGCCATGACGATGTCGGCGTCGGCACGCTGATCGGCAGCAACCTGTTCAACGGACTGGCGATCGTCGGCATTGCCGGCAGCATCCACCCGATCGCGGTGCCGCTTGCCGAAGTGACGCTGACTCTCGCCTGTGGCCTGATCGCGCTGCTCCTGCTGTTGCCCGGCCGCAGCGGCCTGATCGTGCGCCATCGCGGCGTCCTGCTGCTCATCCTGTATGCCGGCTTCGTTCTGGTCACGCTCAAATCGTGAATGCCGCCAAACCATGAAGCCCGATTCCACCAACGCCTGGCACGCACTCCCGTCCGGTGACGTTGCAAACCGGCTCGCCTCGGATGCCGCTCGGGGCCTCACCGCGGCGGAGGCGGAACGACGCCTCGCCGCCGGCGGCCCGAACCGGCTCGCCGAAACGCCGCAACGCCCCGCCTGGCTCAAGTTCCTCGACCAGTTCAAGAGCCTTCTGGTGATCATCCTGCTCGGTGCCGCCGTGCTGGCCGGCGCGATCGGCGACCTCAAGGATGCGCTCGTCATCGGCGTCGTCGTGCTGCTCAACGCGAGCCTGGGTTTCTTCCAGGAGTATCGCGCCGAAGCAGCGCTTGCTGCCTTGAAGAACATGCTGGCCCCGACGGCGCGGGTGCGGCGCCGCGCTGGCAACGTCAGCGAGGTGCGCCTGATCGAGGCTGCCGGCCTGGTGCCGGGCGACATCCTGCTGCTCGAAGCCGGCGACCGCGTGCCCGCCGATGCGCGCGTGCTGTCGGCGCACAGCGCCGAAGCGGCAGAGGCGGCGCTGACCGGCGAATCGCACGCCGTCGCCAAGTTCGCCGACGCGATCGACGAGGCCGCGGCGCTGGCCGAACGCAGCAACATGGTGTTCATGAATACCGTGATTTCGCACGGCCGCCTCGAGGCCATCGTCACGGCAACCGGCATGCGTACCGAGATGGGCAGGCTGGCGGGCCTGCTGGCCGGAACGCCAGAAGGCGAGACGCCGCTGCAACGACAGCTCGACAGCCTGGGCAAGCGGCTGGCCCTGATCGCAGGTGTGGTCGTCGCGCTGATGTTCATCACCGGCCTGATGCGCGGCGACCCGCTGCTGCAAACGGCGATGACGGCGATTGCGCTGGCCGTTGCCGCGATTCCCGAGGGCCTGCCCGCCGTAGTGACGGTGACGCTTGCGCTCGGCATGCACCGCATGGCGCGGCGCCATGCCATCGTCAAGAAGCTGGCTGCCGTCGAGACGCTGGGCTGCACCACGGTGATCTGCTCGGACAAGACCGGTACGCTGACGCTCAACCAGATGACCGCCCGCGCGCTCTACTGCCATGGCCGCCGTCACGCCGTCCACGGCGAAGGCTATGGTGACGGGGGCGGCATCGAGGGCCAGCGTGACGGCAAGGACCTGCGCCATGTGCTGCTGCCGGCGGTACTGTGCGTGGATGCGCGCATCCGGGACGGGCAGCTCATCGGCGATCCCACCGAGGGCGCCCTGCTCGCATTGGCGGCGAAGGCGGGGCTGGATGCGGATGCGGTGCTCGAACACCTGCCGCGCATCGCCGAGATTCCTTTCGACTCGGCCGCAAAGTTCATGGCGACCTTTCACCACGAGGGCGACCGGGTGCGCGTCTGCGTCAAGGGTGCGCCGGACGTGCTGCTGGGGCGCGCGTCGCGCCATCTGGGCGGCGACACGGCGCTGGCGCTCGACGACGCGGCGCGTGCGGCCTATGCGTCCGAGAACGCGGCACTGGCCGGGCAGGCGCTGCGCGTGCTGGCGCTCGCCGGACGCGTGATTCCTGCCGATGCGTTCGATCCGTCCGGCGATCTGCTGCCGTGGGTGACGGATCTGACGCTGCACGCGCTCGTGGGCATCATCGATCCGCCCCGCGCCGAGGCGAAACAGGCCATCGTCACCTGCCACGCCGCCGGCATACAGGTGAAGATGATCACCGGCGACCACCGCATCACCGCGGCGGCGATCGCCCGCGAGCTGGGCCTGGCCGGCGAAACGCACGAAGGCCGCGAACTCGACGGGCTGGCGCAAGGCGAGATCGCGGCGCTGGTCGAGCGCAGCGCGGTGTTTGCCCGCGTCGCGCCCGAACACAAGATGCGCATCGTCGAGGCGCTGCAGGCGCACGGGCACGTCGTCGCCATGACCGGCGACGGCGTCAACGACGCACCGGCGCTGAAGTCGGCCGACATCGGCGTGGCCATGGGCATCACCGGCACCGAGGTCACCAAGGAAGCCGCGACGCTGGTGCTGACCGACGACAACTTCGCCTCGATCGTGCGTGCCGTCGAAGAGGGGCGCACCATCTACGACAACATCGTCAAGTTCGTCCGCTTCCAGCTCTCCACCAACATCGGCGCCGTCCTGACCGTGCTCGGCGCGCCTTTCCTCGGCTTCGCCACGCCCTTCACCGCGATCCAGATCCTGTGGGTGAACATCATCATGGACGGCCCGCCGGCGATGACGCTCGGCGTCGAACCCGGCCGGCCCGGCATCATGCAGGAAAAGCCGCGCGCCGCCGACGCATCCATCCTGTCCTGGAAGCGCATGTGGCGCATCGGCCTCTACGGCATGACGATGGCCGCCGGCACCCTCGCCGTGTATGCCTGGGGCCTGACGACACCGGGCGAGGAGGCGAAAGCAACCACGCTGGCATTCACCACCTTCGTGCTGTTCCAGTTCTTCAACATCTTCAACGCCCGGGCCGAGCACGGCAGCGCCTTCAACCGCCAGTTCTTCCGCAACGGCAAGCTGTGGCTGGCCCTGGCGGCGGTGATCGGCTTGCAGGTCGTGGCCGTGCATTGGACGCCGGCCCAGGCGGTGTTCGATACCGTCGACCTGACCGCGTTCGAGTGGGGCATCTCGGTAGCGGTGGCATCGACCACCCTGATCCTCGAGGAGGTGCGCAAATCCCTCGTGCGTTTTTTCGCACGCGAGACGGCCGGGTAAGGACTTGCAGCGTGCGCAGGTCGACGGCGTCTGGCGCTTCGCGCATCGCGACGGCACGCGCTGGTAACGCGGCGCGCCGCCGCGCGAGGCAGGAACTGGAATCAAGGAACAATGCAGAGGGCGGCATGTTTTCGCATGTGTTCATCGGCATCGACGATTTCGTGCGTGCATTGCGCTTCTACGATGCGTTGATGCAGGCGCTCGGCATTGCGCCGCTTTTCGTCGATCGCGCGCGGCCCTGGGCCGGCTGGCAGGTGCCCGGCGTGCCGCGCCCGCTGTTCGTGATCGGCGTGGCCCACGACGGCTGCGCCCGTGCCGCTGGCAACGGGCAAATGGTCGCCTTGCTCGCCGCCAGCCGGCGCTTGGTCGGCCACGCCCAAGACGTGGCACTGGCGCACGGCGGCACCTGCGAAGGCGCACCCGGCCTGCGCCCCGAATACCACGCCCACTACTACGGCGCCTATTTCCGCGACAGCGAAGGCAACGATCTGTGCGTGGCCTGCCACGCGCCCGAGGGCTGAGGTCGCGCGCATTGCTGCGCTGTCGTCGGCGCGAATTCGATGGACGCGGCGTGCGTGCCGCGGCGCGTGCGCGATGCGTGTGATGTCAACATGCGGACAAATCGGCACGGCTGCGAGGTGCATGTACAGGCGATCTTCGGCTTGCATGCCGTGCAATCCAGCATCCATGCGCCTGTCGGCCATGCCTGCCCGGTGTGCGCCTGTACATGCGGCGTGCAGGGTGCTTGATCGGCCGGTGGTCGGGGGGTCAAGAAGTCGAACTGGCTGGTGCCGGCTTGCGTCGGTTTGCCGTGCGTCGTGCGTTGCCGTTCAGCGGATCGCCTCGGCGACGAGCCCTTCGATTGCGGAAAGCGGCTTGGCGACCTCGGCGGACAAACCATGCCGCTGGCGAACATGGTCGGCGGCGTTGTAGCTGACGGTCACGCTGCCCGATTCGCCTTCGGCCACGAGCAGCTTCATCGGCAGGTCGAGCGCCGCGGACGGCGCGGCAACCATCATTGGCGTGCCGGCCTTGGGGTTACCGAAGATCAGCAACCTGGTCGGACGCATTCGCAGGCCGGCCTTCTCGGCTTCGCCACTGTGGTCGATGCGGGCGAACACCGTGATGCCGCGCGACTGCAGCACCGACTCCAGTCGCCGCACGGTTTCATCCACCGAGTGCGGGCTTTCCCTGGAGACGATGCCGTTGTCGGCGGCCTGGACGTGGAGGGTGGCTGCAAGCAGCGTCGTCGCCGAGAGTGCCTGAAGCATGTTCATCGATGGGCTCCGGATCGAGGTTGATTTCCGACTGCCGCGTCGGGCGGTTTGCAGCGCCCGCTGCATCTGGGCGGTTGCGCCGGCCCGGCGCAACTTACCGCGCGAACCGCTGCGCTACGAAATGATCCAAAGAGAATCGTCCGGGGCCGCGCAGCATCAGGTATAGCAGTACGGCGGCCCAGGTGCCGTGGGTGGCATACGCATCCGGATAGACGAACAGCTGGATCACCAGGGTCATGACCAGCAGGGCGGTCGCCGAGAGCCGCGTGGCCAGCCCCAGCAGAATCAATACCGGGAACAGGTGCTCCGCGAAGGCCGCCATCGGTGCCGCGAGTTCGGGCGGAACGAGGGGCAGCCGGTACTCGTCGCGGAACAGGTCGACCGTCGACGGCGCGAGCGATGGCCAGCCAAAGTTGAAACTGCGTTCCACGATGTCGACCGCGAAGCCCTCGACCTTGGTCTGGCCGGACTTCCAGAAGGTGGCGGCGATCGAGAAGCGGGCGATGAACGCGACCAGGCTTTCCGGCATGGCCGAGAGCAGCCGGATGATCCACTGCAAGAACCGGACTGCGCCCGGCAGCGCATCCGGGTTCCGCTGGCTGGCCGTCCTGGCCATGGATACGTTCATGCTGTGGTCTCCTCGACAATTACTTCGGTGACGGCACCGGCATTGACGAGGACGCCGAAGCCGGACTGTGGATCGAAGCCGGGTGCATTCGAGAGCGCGATGTCCAGCGCCTCTGCGAGCGGCAAGCGGCGGCCCAGCGCGAGCATGAATTCGGCGCCGCCCGGCGGCAGGATGCGCAGCGCAGCTTCCATGTGCGGACGCGTGACGAGCACGTCTTCCGCCGCAGTCCAGTCGATGGCTTCGAGATGGCCGGCGCCATGGTGTGCGGCCCAGATCGAGGCTGCGGCGTACCGGCAACGCACCACGCCGAGTGCCGGGTGCAGCCGGAACCGCAGCGAGGCAAGCCGCTCGGGTTCGGCGAGCAGCGCCCGAAAACCGGCCGGGTCGATCACGGGCGCATCCGCCGCATGCGTCGATTGCGTGAGCGCGTATTCGACCCGCGCCACGTCGCCGAGGTACGGCACGGCCGCGGCCGGCGCGAAGCCCTCGATGAAATCGGCAAAATCTGCGCCGTACTCGAACAGCATCGGCGATGCCGGCGGATGGCCGGCGACGAACTCGCGTGCCATGGCACGGAAGAATTCCTCGCCGACCAGTTGCGCCGTCACCGGGAACGCGGCGTCGAGTGCGTCGACGAGCGAAACGACGACATTGTTACGGTAGACAGCAAAGCGCTGCCGCGCATCGGATCCGTTCCAGGTGCGCAGGTCGTGCGGGACCGGCCGGGCGGCGTCGAGCAGCGCGACGGCGAACCCTGCCAGCGCATCGTGGCACTCTGCCTGTCGTGTGCCCGGATTCATGCCGCCTGCCTTGCGGGGACGCAGCAAGCCTCCGCAACCTCGTCCGCTGTGCGGGCTTCGTCCATCAGGCGTGCGAAGTCGGGGACGTCGTTGTCCCATTCGATCAGTGTCGCGATGGGGCCGGTCAGCGACAGGGCGTGCCGGTAGAGCGACCATACCGCGTGTGTGACAGGGCTTCCGTGCGAATCGATCAGGAGCCGGTCGCCTGCGGAATCCCGGTCTTCGGCAAACCCTGCGAGATGGATCTCTCCGACTGCATGCAGCGGCAGGCTTTCGACATACGCGACCGGGTCACGCCCGTGGTTGACGCAACTCACGAAGGCATTGTTGACGTCGAGCAGCAGGCCGCAGCCAGTTCGGCTGATGACCTCGGCTATGAAGTCGGCCTCGCCCATGGTGCTGCCGGCGAACTCGACGTAGGTGGATGGATTCTCGAGCAGCATTCGCCGTTTCAGCACGGACTGGACCCGATCGATGTGCGCACAGACCCGATGCAGCGAGGCTGCGTCGTAGGGAATCGGCAGCAGGTCGTTGAGGAAGGTGCCGCGGTGCGTGGACCATGCAAGATGCTCGGAGAACGCGGCCGGCTCGAATCGTTCGAGCAGGCGCGCGAGACGCCCCAGGTGAAGGGCGTCGATGCCCTCGCTGGCACCGATCGACAGCCCGACGCCGTGGACCGACAGCGGCACCCGTTCCCGGACGGCGTCGAGCGCCCGGTGCGACGGGCCGCCTGCTCCCATGTAGTTCTCGGCATGGACTTCGACGAAGGCCGGAAGCCCGGCGGATGCCAGCAAATCCCGCACGTGCTGCCCCTTCAGGCCGATGCCGGCCCGCGGGGGCAGCAGCGTTGCGTCGCGGGTCGAGTGGTTCATGTGCGGCTCCGGGTCTGCGCGGTGGCCGTGTCAGGCCTTCTTTTCCTTGAACGCGGCGAGTCGCCCGAATCCCGTCGGCGAGGTCGGGGACGCCGTCTTTTCGCAAGTGCCCTTCGGAACGAGACGCCAGGCGTTGCCCTGGTAGTCGACCTTCGAGGTTCCGGCACAGGTCGTTCCCGGGCCCGCGGCGCAGTCGTTCTTGCCCTTCAGGGCAACCCCGAAGCACTTGTCCTTGTCCGGTTCCGCCGCGACAGCGGGGCCGCCAGCCAGGACGGTGCCTAGGGCGGTTGCGAGAACGACTGCGGGAAATGCCTTGCCGATAGATGTCTGTTTCATGGCGTGTTCCTCTGAGACGTTGTGGGAGATACGGGTCGCACAGGAAACACCCCGCGTCACCGTTCAATGCATTAGACGTGTCGAGGCCGCGAATCCTTACATGCGGATTGCGAAAGTCCGGGGGCATGACGGGTAGAGCGAAGCGCAAAGCCTCACTTTGAACGGCGCGGTCTCACTGCGCTCATTGGTCAGATGGCGGGTTTGAACCGGAGAACGGGGCGACGATGGCACCGATTCCAGGAACCAGGCCCGCGTCGCTATCATGCCCCGGGCGTAGTGCGGGGCGCGGTGAAGCCGAACGAAGGGCGCGGAATCGAACGCTCGCCTTGTGCGGCGACGATCGTCTGCGTTCGCATCTGGCCTTGGCCCGCGCATGGACAGCAGACGCGTTCCGGCATCTGCTGCGCGCTGGCGCCCTCAGCGCGTGATCGCTTGCAGGGCGAACGCAGCCAGGTAGAGACCGAGGCCGAACACGGTGTGGTTGGCCACGCTGCGCAGGCAGTTCTTAAGCGGCGCCGGCGTGCGGGCGGCGGCGAAGCCCGCGCCCATCGCCGGTTGCATGATGCACAGCGGCGCGACGACCGTGCCTGCGCCGACCATGATCGCCGGCAACAGGCTGGGCCGGCTGGTCCACGCGATGCCCTGGATGCCGACCAGCAAACCGGCGAACGCCACGCCGATTGCATAGTGGGCGATCCAGCCGAGCGCGCGCTCGCCGCGGATCGGCGGCGCCTTGGCGATCGACGCATGGGCAAGGCGGCCGCGCGGCAGGTGCCCGATCCAGCGCCCGAGCAGGGCGAAGTCGAGCGTGCGCACGCCGAGCCGCGCGAGCAGCGCCAGCCAGGCGTCCATGATGGCGGTGGCGCCGATGCCGATGAGAACGACGAGGGTGATGTCCGATAGCGATGTCATGACGGGCTCCTTGCAGGTTGACCGGTGGGCGTGTCGGTTGCACTGTGCCGGTTGAAGTCGACTTCAAGTCAAGGGGGCGTGGCATGGACATCGCCGAGGTGGCAAAGCTGACGGGTGTGCCGGCGTCGGCGCTGCGCTTTTACGAGAAGAAAGGGCTGATCCGGTCGGTCGGCCGCGACGGCGCGCGGCGCCGCTTCGCGCCGGACGTGGTGGATCACCTGGCGCTGATCGCCCTCGGGCAGTCTGTCGGGCTGTCGCTGGACGAGATACGCTCGATGCTCTCGCCGGGCGGCGAGCCGAACATCGACCGCCAGTTGCTGGTCGCGAAGGCCGACGCGATCGATGCGCAGGTCAAACGCCTGCAGGCGATCAGCCTCGGCCTGCGCCATGCGGCGGCTTGCCCGGCGCCGAGCCACGCGGAATGCCCGAGCTTCCGCAAGCTGCTCAAGGCGGCGGCGAAGGGGGCCTTCGACAAGCGCTGGGGCGTCATGCGCCGCAGCAAGTAGTCGCGCGCTTCGGTGGCCGTGTGCCGTCGCAAGCCCGTCGTACGCATCCGGGATCGATTGCAGAAACCTTGCCACCAACCCTTGCAGGGACGATTCCGCGCGGTGGCAGGGCCGCCCGATTCTCATGATTTTCATGAGTGCCGATTCCGCATCTCAGCGATGTTCCGCTGCGGCGCTGCGCGGCACACTCGCGCGATTTGCCGCATCCGGCGCATACGAAGATCCGTGGAGAGACAACGATGAAGGGAGTCCTGGGCCTCGCCCTGATCGGCGCGCTGCTGCTCGCGCCCGGCCAGCCGGTGATGGCGGCATCCGGCTGGGCCGGTGATCTGACGCCGCTTCCGCAGGCGGAATGGAATGTCCGGCGTGCCGCGCACCTGCTCGAGCGTGCTGGCTTCGGCGGTACGCCGGAGCAGGTCGCGGAACTCGCCGCGCTCTCGCCGCGCGAGGCGGTGCGGCGCCTGGTCTACTTCGAGGGCGCGCCGGCATCCACGCTCGCGCCGTTCGATCAGTCCGACATCTTCGACGCCGCGCTCGACGCCTTCCCGCCCAGCCGCCCGGCAACGACGGATCTTGCCAAGGCGAAGGGCGAGGCGATCGGCGTCAAGGTGAAGCCCGCCGGCAACCGGCCAATCCAGCCGGTGGCGAACAAGTTCTTCTACTGGCTTCGCGCGAGCCGGCTCGAAACGCATCGCATCAACTACTGGTGGGCAAACCGCATGCTGGCGTCGCCGCGTCCCTTCGAGGAGAAGATGGCCCTGTTCTGGCACGGCCACTTCGCCACCACCGAAGAGAAGGTGCGCGACTACCGCAAGATGCTGGCGCAGCTCGAACTGTTCCAGCGCGAGGGGCGAGGCAACTTCCGAACCCTGCTGGTCGGCGTGGCGCAGGATCCGGCGATGCTCGCCTTCCTCGATGCCGGCATCAACGTCAAGGGTGCGCCCAACGAGAACTTCGCGCGCGAGATCATGGAGCTGTTTTCCATGGGCGTCGGCAACTATTCCGAGCAGGACATCCGCGAGGCGGCGCGCGCCTTCACCGGCTGGAATTTCCAGGGGCTGGCGTTCCATGTCGATGCCGACAGGCACGACGATGCCGAGAAAACCGTGCTCGGCCGCAGCGGCCGCTTCGACGGCGTGGATGTGATCGACATCATCCTGCAGCAGCCGGTGACGGCCGAATACATCGCCGGCAAGCTCTACGCCTTCTTCGTGCGCAGTGACCCCGACCCCGGGCTGAAGAAAAAGCTCGGCGACCTGCTGCGCGCGAACCGCTACGAAATCGCGCCGTTCATGGAAGCCGTGCTGTTGTCGAAGGATTTCCACGCGCCCGAGTCGGTCGCCACGCACATCAAGAGCCCGGTGGAACTCATCGTCTCCACCTACCGCAAGCTCGGCGTGAAGGAAATGCCGGGCGTGCCCGATTTCAACGAAGTGTCGAGCGCGCTCGGACAGCGCCTGCTCTATCCGCCCACCGTGGCCGGCTGGGCCGGCGGGCGCAGCTGGGTCACGCCGGGGCTGCTGATCCTGCGCGGCAATTTCGCGCTCGATGTCGTGTTCCCCGATATCAGCTTCCTGCCGGAAGACCGCTACCCCTCGTATTCCACCGGCAACGAGATCCGTGCCGTGCATGAGCGCATCCGCGCCGGGCTGGACATGACCAGCGCCACGCGGCCGGTGGACAAGGATGGCGGCATGGACATGATGGCCGCATCGAGCCGCAACGTCGATCGCGACGAGGATTTCAACACGCGCTTTGCCAGCTACCGCGGCTGGCAGATGGCGATCGAGCGCGTCAAGCCGATTCCGCGCACCATCGCACGGCTCGACCTCACGCGCATGGTGATCGGCGCCGGCTGCAAGACCGCGTTGGACGCCGTGCGCCATTTCGAAGGCCGCTTCCTTTCGGTGCCGCTGGACGACAAATCGCGCAACGCGATCGCCGAATTTCTTGGCAAGGAACTCGGCACCAGCGACCTGCTCGCCGCCGAAACCTACGCCGAAGATGCGCTGCGCCTCACCCTGCACCTGATCATGAGCCGGCCCGAATACCAGCTCGGCTGAACGCATAGCGAGAATCCCATGAGCGAAAACAACGCCACCCGGCGCAGGCTGATGCAGGGCGCACTGGCGACGATCGGCCTCAACGGCATCGCGCCGCTGCTCGCGCCGGGCATCTTTTCCGGCATCGCCCGCGCGGCCGCCGCCAGCGCTGCGGCGAACGACCGCATCCTCGTGGTGCTCGAAATGTCCGGCGGCAACGACGGCCTCAACACCGTCGTGCCGTACGGCGACGACGCCTACTATCGCCTGCGGCCCGCCATCGGCATCCGCGAGAAGCAACTGCGCAAGCTCGATGCCATGCACGGCCTCAACCCCGGCATGAGCGGCTTCGAGCGGCTGTGGAAGGACGGCCAGCTTGCCATCGTGCATGGCTGCGGCTACGACAACCCGTCGTTCTCGCACTTCACCTCGATGGCCTACTGGCACACCGCCACGCCCAACAGCGGCGCCGATACCGGCTGGTTCGGGCGTCTCGCCGACCGCATGTCGCCGCAGCCGAAGCCCAACTTCCTGATCAACGTCGATGCTGCGCAATCGCTCGCGGTGACCAGCCGCGTGCACACCCCGGTGGTATTCGACGACCCCGAGAAATTCATGCGCGAAGGCCTGCAGCAGCAGCGGGCGCTGCTCGACCAGGTGCCCGATGCGGCCAATGGCAACGCCAGCCGCGCCTTCCTCAACGACGTCGCCCGCAGCGCGCGCGATGCGTCGTCGCTGGTGCGCCAGGCCTGGCATGCCTACAAGTCGCCGGTCGACTACGGCATCAACCCGCTCGGGCTCAACAAGGTCGCCGCGTGCATCGCCGCCAGCCTGCCGACGCGGCTCTACTACACCGCCTATCGCAACAACGCCTTCGATACCCATGTGCAGCAGGTGGACCTGCACCAGCGCCTGCTCACTTACACCGCCGACGCCGTGCTCGCCTTCCTGCGCGACATGGAACGGCTCGGCCAGGCAGACCGCGTCGCCGTGCTCGCCTTCTCGGAGTTCGGCCGCCGCGCGAAAGAGAACGCCAGCCTCGGTACCGACCACGGCACCGCCAATGTCATGTTCTTCGCCGGCAAGGGCGTCAGGGGCGGCCACTATGGCGAGCGTTCGTCGCTCGCCGCCCTCGATGCCGGCGACAACCTCGTCCATACCGCCGACTTCCGCCGCAGCTATGCCACCGCCATCGACGGCTGGCTGCGCCTCGGCGCCAGCCAGGACGTACTGCGCGGGCGGTTCCAGCCCTTCGACATCTTCGCCTGACGCGTAGGCCGCGCTTGCGCCCTGAATCCGCGCGCCGGATCGGTCGTGCGATTCGGCATGCCTGAATGGTGCATGGATAGGCGCTCCCGGCGCAGGGCGAAATGCGGCATCCGTCGGTTCAATCCGCTTGCTCGATCTGAACGAGCCTGCCTCGATGACCGGCAGATCCCCTCGGTAGCGCTTCCGCGAGGCGCCCTGTTTTACCTCGGTGCCATGCGGATCGCGCCGTCGAGGCGCACGACTTCGCCGTTCAGGTAGGGGTTCTCGACCATGTGGCGCACTAGCGCGGCGAACTCCGCGGGTTGGCCCATGCGTGGCGGGAAGGGGACGGATTTGTCGAGCGTCTCGCGCAACTCGGCGGGCATGCCGGCCATCATCGGCGTCTCCATGATGCCAGGCGCGATCGCCAGCACGCGGATGCCGTGGCGCGCGAGTTCGCGCGCGATCGGCAGCGTCATCGCGACCACGCCGCCCTTCGACGCGGCATACGCGGCCTGGCCGATCTGGCCCTCGAAGGCGGCGACAGAGGCGGTGCTGACGATCACGCCGCGCTCGCCGTCGGCGTTGGGCGGTGCCTTGCTTATCGCGTCCGCCGCGAGCCGGATCATGTTGAAGGTGCCGACCAGGTTGATCCCGATCACGCGGGCGAAGCTTGCGAGCGCGTGCGGGCCGCCACGCCCCAACACCTTTTCGGCCGGCGCGACGCCGGCGCAGTTCACCAGTACATGCACGCCGCCGTAGCGGCGGGTTGCCGCGTCGATCACGCGCGCGGCGCCGGCTTCGTTGGCGATGTCGGCGGCGACGAATGTCGTCGCGTCGCCGAGTTCCCGCGCGAGCGCCTCGCCTGCCGCGGCGTTCACGTCGGCCAGGACCGCCCTGGCGCCCTGATCGACCGCCATGCGCACGGTGGCCGCGCCGAGGCCGGATGCGCCGCCGGTCACCACGAACACGCTGTTCTCGATCTGCATGTGCTGTCTCCTCGGTCGGGTGGTCGGTGTGCCGGCGCGCGCGCCGATCGTCGATCGATGCGCGCGCTGCGCCGGTTGACGCCGAGTCGGGATTCTATGCCTGGCGGTCGGCTCGGGGATGCATGGGCGGCGCGGGGCGCGCCGGTCGGTCACTTGGTCAGAATCGGTGTGTAATATCGCGTCAGGCCCAGGCGGTGGTTCGCCGCGATGTTCCATCAGCACCTGCCGGCCGCTGCGGAACAACTGCGCAGTGCTCGAATGCGCGATGCCCGACTGCGGCATGGCGGTGGCGCCGGCTGCCGATTCGACGGCCGATCCGGCAGCCGGCGGGCCCACCCTGTCGTTGGCGCCGGGCCGCTTCACGCTTCGTGCCTGCCCGCGAGGCTGTAGTCGCCGTCCGCCAAGCGCGTCATCGCCAGCGCGAAGCTCGACACGCTTGCGCCCTTGAAGAACAGCACCGGCTTGCCGATGCGCTTGCACTGATTCTTCAGGTGGTAGTAGGCGCTGTGGCTGACACAGTCGGTGGGGCAGACCACCGCGTCGACGCCGTGGATCAGATCCGGCAGGCGCGACAGCGATTCCTCCTGGCCGCCGTCGTGATGCAGCAGGCGGATGCCGACGCGGCCGGCCAGCTCCCGGTATTGCGTCAGCAGCGAAGTGCGCCCGCCGACGCACAGCACGCAGCGCGCCGAACCGGCCGATTCGCAGTCCTCGCACGCTGCGCAATCCCCGTCGTGCGCCAAGGCATCGTGCGGCAGCGCGGCGGTCCGCAGCACCTTTTCGACGGCGTTGCATGCCGCGCGTGCCGCATCGCGCTCGCGCGCGGCGTTCTCCGCCTCTTCGCGCGCCGCGCGCAGTGCGCGGTCGAGATCCCCGGCACGCTGCGTCGCGCCGGCCGCCTGCGCCGTGGCCTGACGCTCACGTTCGAGCTGCTGTTCGAGATCGCGCAGCCGCCGGCCGGATTCGTGATGCGCGAGCCGCGTGCGCAGTGCGTCGAGCTCGGTGTCGCGCGCGACGCGTTCCATCGCGGTCCGTGCGAGCGCCTCGCTCGTCTGTCCGAGTTGCAGGCGCAGCTGCTGCAGTTGTGCGCGTTCGGTCGCGAGTTCCGCCTTCAGTGCCGCGTACTCGCGCTCCAGGTGCGAGAGGCGGCGCGCATCGGCCGCCTGGCCGGCGCCGACCTGGTGCGAGAGCATGTGGATGTCTTCGTAGATGCGGTGGCGCGTCAGCTCGCTGGACGCCTTGTGCGTGTAGGCTGCCCACAGCGGGCCGGCGACCTCGCCCCGGGCGAGGCACTGCTGCCATGCGTCGAACACCGCGGCGTCGTCGCGCAGGCGGCTGAAGCGCGACAGTACCTGTGCGTACTTGTGGTCGAGATGGCGCTGCATCGCTTGGGAAATGGCGTTGCGCGTCTTGGCGTAGCACACCGCCTCGACGTGCAGCGCGAATTCGTTGTGTAAGTCGGCATCGAAGCGGTAGCGCTTCGCGAAGCGCGCCAGTTCGTGCATCGGCACGCAGGTGCCGACCACCGGGCACAGATGCTTCTCTTCCAGATCCCACAGCTTGGTGCGCGCCTGGTGGCGGACCGGTCCGGCCGGGCGCACCGCACCGGGCAGGGCCGCGATGCGGGCCGACGGCGTATCGCCATCGGCCGTGCTGCCGAGCAGCCGGCTGACCAGTCGATCGAGCGGCTTCGGTTGCTTCATCGCAGCACTGCCAGTGGCCGGGTGTCGAGGCGCTGGCTGGCCGCTTCGCACAGCCGGCGCATGTCGCGATCCACGCCGGGCGCAGCGGCGATGCGCTCGAGCAGGTCGGCGGCCTGCTCGGCCGCGCGCGAGCAGCCAGTCAGCCCGTGGCGCAACAGCAGGGTGAGCGCGCCGATGCACAGCCTGGCTTCGGGCGAGGCGGGCGATTGCCGTGCCGCTTCGGCGTGCGGGGGCAGGGGCAGGTCGGCGCGCGCGGTGTCGATCATGCGCAGCAGCGGCTTCATCGTGCCGCTCCTGCCGTCGCGGCCGGAAGCGGGGCGACGCGGCCGCCCGTGCCGGCGTCAAGTGCGATCCAGAGCACGGTGCTCAGTGCCACGAGCGTGGCGAGGGTGCCTTTCATGGGAGATCTCCCGATATAGGTAAATGAGAGCGATTCGCAATATAGGCGGTTTTTGCGGCGGGATCAATAGGAATTATTCTCATCTTGTGGGCGGGGTGCCGGGTCGGCGGCAACCGTGGGCGTTGAGTGGGCATCTCGTGGAGGTTCGCCGGCAAGCCGCATTGGGGCTTGGTTTCAAGCGAGGGGGCGCGCAAAGCGTCCATCGGCGGGCCTTGTGCGGCATGCCACCTGCAACGTCCCTATCCATGCGGATTTCAGGCCTCCGCGTGTCGTCCGACGCCGGATTGCCAGCACGCGGGCGCTTGCGAGCGATCGACTGCGCCGATTCTCCCGCCCACGTCCGTACGACGCCCGAGTGTCGGTCACGCGTGGCCAGCGATATTCCCCGGGCCGATCGAGCGTCTGGCTTACAATCCCGGTCCTTGGCGACACGAAAGGCGGAGCGGGCACTGCGCGTGCCGCGTTCGCCGGTCGATCGGCGCCGATGACGCCTTCCAGCAATCACGAAAGCCAGCGCATGAAAGAAGACTCTCGCCTGCCGCACTACGAGTTCTCGGACAAATATGACCCGAAGCACGCCAAGCAGTACTTCGAGAAGCACCACGCGAGCCTCGGTGACCGCTTCATCACCTGGCGCGAGACCGCGATGGTGCGGGAGGCGCTGGTGATGGCCGGGCGGCCGTCTACCGTGCTCGACCTGCCGTGCGGCACCGGTCGCTTCTGGGCCATGCTGGCCGAGGAGCCGAACCGCCGGATCTACGCCGCGGACAACAGCCAGGCGATGATCGACGAGGGCTTGCGCATGCGCCCGCCGGCGGTCACCTCGCGCCTTGCCGGCACCTATCAGTGCTCGGCTTTCGCCACCGGCCTGCCGGACAAGTTCGTGCAATGCGTCTGCAGCATCCGGCTGATGCACCACATCGAGAAAAGCGAAGACCGCATCCTGATGCTCAAGGAATTCGCTCGCGTCAGCGCGGACACCGTGATCGTCACCCTCTGGGTGGACGGCAACCTCGGTGCCTGGCAGCGGGCGCGGCTCGAGGAACGCCGACGCAGCGCCGGCAAAACGGCCAGCGTGAATCGCCTGGTGATTCCGCGTGCGCAGTTCGAACGCGAAGTCGCTGCTGCCGGACTGCAGATCGTCGGGCATGTCGACTTCCTGAAGCGTATCGACAAGAAGCGCGCCTACGTGCTGCGCGTGCCGCGTTCCTGAGCGCCCGGCGGCGCGGGCAAAAGGCGTCATGCGCGATTACGTCAAGGACGACTGGCGGGCCGTGCTCGAAGGCAACGGGCTGGCGGATTTCGAATCCCTGTGGCAACTCGAGGCCGGCTGGTTCGAGGAGCCCAACAAGCGGCGCGGCGGCTGGAGCGGCGTGTCGCGCTGCGAACTGGCGCAGGCCGGTTCGACGGGTAAGCGCGGCGTATTCCTCAAGAGGCAGGAGAACCACAAGACGTTCTCGTGGCGTCATCCGATCCACGGCATCCCGACCTTCTGGCGCGAGTTCCAGCACATCATGCATTACCGCGACTGCGGCGTGCCGACGCTGGAGCCGGTGTATTTCGCTGCGCGCCGCGACGGCAGTGGCCATCGCGCGATCCTGATCACCGAGGAGCTGGCCGGTTTCGTCTCGCTCGAATCCCTGGTCGCCGGCTGGGTGGGCGACGGCGCCCCGCCGGCCGCCGTCCGGCGCAACGTCATCGGCGCGGTCGCGCGCCTTGCGCGGCGCATGCATGAAAGCCGCATCCAGCACAACTGCTTCTACCCCAAGCACATCTTCGTGCGCGTCGATGGCGACGGCGCAGCGCAAGCGCGCGTCATCGACCTCGAGAAGTCGCGCAGCCGGCCGTTTGCGACGGTCTGTGCCTTGCGCGACCTCGACACTCTCAACCGCCATGCAACAGAATGGCGCCGCAGCGATCGCCTGCGCTTCCTGCTCGACTATCTCGGCGTCGAACGTTTGTCGCGCTATGGCCGCTGGCTGTGGCGCCGGCTCGCCCTGCGCGCGGGCACGAAGCGCGCCCGGTAGGGTCCGCCTCCGGCCTGACCGCTTGCGCGCCCCGACCGGCGCGCTTCGGCCGCACTGCCTTCATGGGATAATCGCTGCAAGTCGAACAAGCCAGTGGCCAGGCAATCCGGTGTGCCGGATCGCCGTTCGGTCAACCAATCGCAGGCGCGTGATGCAGCTCGCTTTCTGTCTTTACAAGTATTTCCCGTTCGGCGGACTGCAGCGCGATTTCATCCGCATCGCGCGTGCCTGTCAGGCGCGCGGACATGCCATCCGTGTCTATGTGCTGGAGTGGCACGGCGACATTCCGCCCGGCTTCGACGTCGTCACGGTGCCGGTGCGCGCAATTGCAAACCACCGTCTGTACCGGAAATTCACCAGCTGGGTTCAGGCCGACCTTGCTGCCCGGCCTGCCGACTGCGTCGTCGGATTCAACAAGATGCCGGGGCTCGACGTGTATTACGCCGCCGACCCGTGTTTCGAGGAAAAGGCGCGAACGCTGCGCAAGCCCCTGTATCGCTATAGCCCGCGCTACCGGCATTTCTCGCGCTACGAGCGGGCGGTGTTCGGCCCCGAGGCGGGCACCGAAATCCTCATGATCTCCGCGACCCAGTTGCCGTTGTTCGTCCGCTACTACGGTACGGACCCGCGCCGGTTTCACATGCTGCCCCCAGGCATCGCACCGGACCGCCGGGCGCCGCCGGATGCGGACGCGATCCGGCTCGAAGCGCGCGCCGCGTTCGGCGCGGAGTTCGGTCTTGCGGCGGATGACCTGCTGGTGGTGCAGATCGGTTCCGATTTTCCCCGCAAGGGACTGGACCGGACCATCGCCGCCATCGCCAGCCTGCCCGGGCCATTGCGCCGGCGGACGCGCTTGGTGGCCATCGGGGAAGATGATCCGCGGCCTTACCGGCGGAGCGCGCAGGCGCTCGGGATCGGCGATCAGGTTTTCCTTCCTGGCGGGCGCAACGATGTGCCCCGTTTCCTGCTCGGGGCGGATCTCCTGACGCACCCCGCGCGCCACGAAAACACCGGCACCGTGCTGCTCGAGGCGCTGGTCGCCGGATTGCCGGTCCTTGTCAGCGCCGCCTGCGGTTATGCACATTACATCGTCGATGCCGATGCCGGCAAGGTCGTCGCCGAGCCATTCGACCAGGCGGCATTGAACGATGCGCTCGCAACCATGCTGGGCGATGCGAATGCACGGACCCGCTGGCGGAACAACGCCCTGGCCTTTGCCGATCGCACCGATCTCTACAGCATGCCCGAGCGCGCCGCCGACATCATTCTCGAGACGCCGTCATGAGCCGGGTCGACCTGGCCTCTCCGTTCTTATCGATTTGGGATGGTCAGGATCCGTTTGCCGCCGCGCAGGCGCTCGGCCGCGCGGCCCCCGCCGACGCGATCGTGCGCGATCTCGAAGGCAGGCGCACGCTGCGTTTCGAGCTGGACGGCCGGGCCTACTACCTCAAGCTGCAGCGTGGCATCGGCTGGGGGCGCATTGCCGGCGACCTGCTGCGGCTGCGCAAGCCGGTGATCGGTGCGGCGAACGAGTGGCGCGCGATCCGCGCGTGCCATGCGATCGGCGTGCCGACCATGCAGGCGGTGGCCTGCGGCGAGCGCGGCCGTGGTCCGGCGCGGCGCGAATCGTTCCTGGTGACTGCCGCAATCGAACCCGCCGTCGATCTCGACACCTACACGCAGGGCTGGCGCGACATGCCGCCCAACCCCGCGCTGAAACGTGCCTTGCTGCGCGAGGTGGCCGCGATCACGCGTCGCATGCACGAGGGCGGCATCAATCATCGCGACTTCTACTTGTGCCATTTTCTGCTGCACCTCGATCCGCCGCCGTGTGCAAGCGCGTTGCGCCTGTTCGTGATCGATCTGCATCGCGCGCAGATTCGCGTGCGAACGCCGAGGCGCTGGCGCGACAAGGATCTGGCCGCACTCTATTTTTCGGCACTCGACATCGGTCTGACCGCGCGGGACAAGCTTCGCTTCCTGCGCGAATACTTTCCCGGCACGCTGCGGGAGACGCTCGTCAGGGAACGATCCCTGCTGCAGCATCTCGAGCGCGAGGCGGCGCGTCTCAAGCTTCGCTACCAGCGGAAGTTCGCCCATCGGCCGGTGCTGCAGCGATGACGGCGGTGCCGCCCCTGCTCGACGCCGCAATGCTGCGCGCTGCGGGACGGGTGCCACCCGTGCCGTTCCGGATTGCCCTCGCCGACGGGGAGGCGGAGGGCGAACTGGTCGTGCGCCGCGTGCTGCGCGTGCTGCCGGGCAGGCGCATCGTCGGCGAGGCTGAACGTCACGGCCGGCGCCTGCTGGCCAAACTGTTTTTCGATGCGCGCAGCGAACGCTATTGGCAGCGCGAACACGCGGGCGTGAAAGCGCTGGCCGCGGCCGGCATTCCGACCCCGCGCCTGGAAGCGGCTCATGGCCTTGGCGGCGGCGGCCACGTCGTGCTGACCGAGTTTCTCGACGATGCCGAAACCGTTCTCGACGCCTGGCGCCAGTTCGATGGACGGCCGCCCGGCGACCACGCGGCGATGGCGTTGCTGGTGCCGATGTTCGAACTGCTCGGCCGGCTGCATGGGGCAGGCTTGAGCCACGGCGACTTGCACCTCGACAACTTCCTGCGCCACAACACCCGTCTGTACCTGATCGACGCCGGGTCCGTGCGGGCGCACGGTGCCGGTCCGCTGCCGGAGCAGGCGGCTGCCCGGGATCTGGCAATGCTGCTCGCGCAATTGCCCCGCACCTGGGACGCCGCCGTCGCGCCGCTGCTGGATGCGTATCGCGCTGCCAGTCTGCGTCCGTTGTCGGACGCGGCGTTGCGTCGGGCGCTGGTGGAGGCGCGTGCCTGGCGCCTGCGCGATTTCCTGTCGAAGACCGTCCGCGATTGCTCGCTGTTCAAGGTGGTGCGTCGGTTCGACCGCTTTACGGCCGTGCTGCGCAGCGATGCCGACGCATTCGAGCTGCTGCTCGCGGATCCGGATCGCTGGATGGAAACAGGCACGGTACTGAAGCGCGGCAACACCTGTACGGTCTGTCGAGTGCGCCTCGGCGATCGCGAGCTGGTGATCAAGCGTTACAACCTGAAGAGCCTGCGCCACGCGTTGTCGCGGGTGTGGCGGCCCAGTCGCGGCTGGCATTCATGGCGCGAGGGCCACCGGCTCGCCCTGTACGGGATCGCGACACCGACACCCCTGGCGCTGGTCGAGGAGCGCAAGGGGCCGCTGCGCGGCCGCGCCTGGCTGATTACCGAGTACTGCGGCGGTGCTGACCTCCTTGGCCACCTCGATCCATCTGTTCCACCGCCGCCGGTTATTGCCGCCGCCCTGCGCACGCTGTTCGCGACCCTGCATCGTGTGCGCATCAGCCACGGCGACCTCAAGGCGACCAATCTGCTTTGGGACGGGCGCGAGATCAAGTTGATCGACCTCGACGCCATGTGCCAGCACCGCAGCGCGGCCGGCCATGCGCGCGCCTGGCGCCGCGACCGCTTACGCCTGCTGCGCAACTGGCCTGCCGGCAGCGAGTTGCACCGATGGCTCGACGGCGTCTTGCCACCCTGAGCCAAAGTGTTACGCGGTTTATTAAGGCAATATTAATTTAAGGTAAAATTAAGCTTTTCCCTGCAGGGAATGTGCAGTGGTAAAGCTTGAATACGAATCTTTCCTGAGTCTGCGCGAGGGCGCGGAGGTCGTCGAAGCCGATGGCCACGGCGAAAAGGTGCTTCTGCTGCGGGACGGCACCTACCTCAAGCTGTTCCGTCGCAAGCGACTGTTGTCCTCTGCTGTCTGGTATCCCTATGCCCAGCGTTTTTCGGACAATGCCGAGGCGCTGACTGCACGTGGCATTCCGTGTCCCGCGGTGGTCGGCGTCTATTGGTTGCCGGCGATTTCACGCGATGCCGTGCATTATCGACCGGTCGCAGGGCAGGCGCTGCGGCAGCTCGTCGCGGTCGACAGCTGCGGAACACGGCTTCGCTTCGAGTTCGGCGCTTTCGTCGCAAAGTTGCATGGACTCGGCGTCTATTTCCGTTCGCTGCATCTCGGCAATGTCATTCTCATGCCCGGCGGCGATTTCGGGCTGATCGATCTGGCCGATCTGCGATTCGCTCGGGGCGCGTTGGGCAAGCGTCTCGTCGAGCGCAACATGAGGCACTTGTTTCGCTTGCCAGGCGACCGGTCTTGGCTGAGCTTCGACGGCGGCCGGGCTTTTATTTCAGGCTACCGTTTTGGATCAGGCCGTTTGCCGGCGATCGAAAAGAACGGCTTTGCAGATCTGGGGATTGCCGGACAATCCGGCTGACGGGGAACGCGGAACCAGGGAAACCGGTCCGCCCGGGCCAAACCTCGGCAACTCGCCGCCTCGGGATCGATCCGGGCTGGTCGATCGGTTAATTCACTCGTAATCCTTCCTTGATAGCGTGGCGCCCTGAAAAACTAGGGGCCACGCTATCAGCGCCCACGCCTATTTCCGCGCGCGTTACTCGCGCTCGCATCTTGTCCGGGAACGAGAGGGTGGATCGTTCTCGACCACCGCCCATTCCGGGCGAGTGAGGTTTGACTTCACGGGTCGGCAGCCACGTTTCACCGCATTCGAAACGCGGTTTCTGCTTTCTGCGCCGGAAGCCCCGTGGCGCGCGTTCCCCCGCTTTCGCTACCACTTGAGCGCGCTGCCCTCGGGGCGACCCGGATCATCATCACGGGGTGGCCGGGCAGTCTTGCCGCGCAACCGTGCGGGTTCCTTCATTTCCGCCGGTCCGTCTTTCCGCGGTCGATCCGGCCTGCGATGTCCTATGCGCACGCATCGACCATGCGGCCGACATCGCGAAGGGCAGGGTGCTGCTTCGCGTGCCGCATGTCGCGATCGCGCGGAACCGCCGGTTCGTGCGAACGCCCCGGTGGGCTCCAGGCCGGCAGGATTGCGCGCGCGCTTCGACCGCTGCCCTGCCGCTTCTTCAGATACCCGGTCCAGACGATGACATTACGACCCATGTACCTGCGCGCGCCATCCAGGTGGTTCCTGCCGGTTGTCGCAATCCTGCTGTTCGGAACCGGCCTGGGCCGGGCACTGACCGGCTCCGAGGATCGCTGGGCCGAGATTGCCCGGAACATGCTCTTGTACAAGGACTGGTTCCATCCGGTCATCAACGGCGAAATCTATTTCGACAAGCCCCTGCTGTCCTACTGGCTGGTTACCCTTGCTGCGGGTGTCACGCGATCTCTCGACGAGTTCAGCGTGCGCCTGCCGTGCGCCGTCGCTGGACTGCTGGCCTTGTTCTGCAGCTATCGCATCGCGACCCAACTGTTCGACCGCATGGTTGCCTGGCTGGGCACCTGGCTCATCGCGACCTGCTTCGGATTCCTGTTCTGGACGCATACGGCGTCCGCAGAGATGGCCAATCTCGCACTGATCACTGCGGCGCTGGCCTGGTTCATCGAGAGGCGGGAGCGGACGGATTTCGGTTCCTATCTGGTCTTCTATCTGCTGTGCGCGATTGGCTCGCAGATGAAGGGACTGACGGCGGCGGTCGTTCCGATCCTGGTCATCGTGCCGTTCCTGTTGCGCGACGGCCTGTGGAAGCGCCACCTGAATCTGGCGCATCTCGCGGCAGCGGTTCTGGGCATCGGCGTGTTCCTCCTGCCCTACCTCGGCGCCTCGCTGCTCGACATGCCGGAAGGCGTGCGCGCACAAGGCGATCACCGCGGTGCGATCGAGTTGCTGATCCGCGAGAACCTGGTGCGCTACGCGGATCCGTTCGATCACAAGGATCCCTTCTATAGCTATCTGTATCACGTTCCACGGATCGTCTTCCCCTGGTCCCTGCTGCTGGTCGCGGCCCTGGTTTATTACGTTCCGCGCTACGCCCGGCTGGAACCGAACTACCGCCGGCTGCTCGAGGCGATCGGCCTGATCTTCCTGTTCTTCTCGGCGTCGGGGTCGCGCCGCTGGTATTACATCCTGCCGATCATGCCCTTTTGCATGATGCTGCTCGCGGCATACCTGGTCCAGGAACGGGGGCACCGCTGGCAGCGACCGGCATTGCTCGGAACCGTGGCGGCAATGACGGTCGTTGAGATGGGCTTGTTGCTGCTGCCCGTTGCGGCGCGTTTCGGAATCCGCGACGTCGCGGTGCCGATGCAGTTCTGGCTGGCTTCTGCCGCCAGTGTGCTCGGTACCGTGATCCTCGTGCAGTCGGCCAGGGTTCGTCCGTTGGTGCCGACCACGCTTGCCCGCCTGAACGACGCACCTGTTGCGCCGTGGCTTCCGCTGCTGGTGCTGCTGGCGGCGCTGCAAATGACGGTCGTCTTCGGCCTTGTCCTGCCCGGTATCGACGCTTATCGGTCGGAAAAATCATTTGCCCTGTCGCTCGCCAAGGAGCGCCGTCCGGAAGACCAGATCGTCTTTTTCAAGTCCCATCATACGACGACGGTCTTTTACCTGAATCCGACGCGACCGATTCCTGTAATCGAAAACAAAGGCGAAATCCCGGGGGACGCGAAATCCGTGATCCTGGTGACGGAAAAACGGGACATGAAAGCGCTGTTTCAGGCGTTTCCGCAACTGCAGGACGCGGTGCCGATGATCGCCGTCAAGGAGCACAAGCAGAGCCTGCTGTCGGACAAGTCGATGCTGGTTGCCTATCGACTGGCGATCTGAGCGAAAAAACGGGATCGCGGCCTCAAGATCGCCTGACAGAACGAACCACGCGAAAGCGGGTCGTTCCGCCGGGCGTTTTCAGGTGTTCGAGGCGAGCGCTTCCTCACGGAACTGCATGGCATGGAGCCGCGCGTAATGGCCTCCCGTTGCCAGCAATTCGGTATGGTTGCCACGTTCGACGATACGGCCCTGATCCATCACGAGGATCACGTCTGCCTTCTCGATCGTGGACAGGCGGTGGGCAATGACCAGCGTGGTGCGGCCACGCATCGCGCGATCCAGCGCGGCCTGGATGTGACGCTCCGATTCGGTGTCCAGCGCCGAGGTGGCTTCGTCGAGGATCAGGATCGGCGAATTCTTGAGCAAGGCACGCGCGATGGCCAGGCGTTGCCGCTGCCCACCGGACAGCATGACGCCGTTTTCGCCAATCAGCGTGTCGAATCCGAGAGGCAGGCGGTCGATGAACTCCCTCGCATAGGCAGCGCGTGCGGCCTCCTCGATGGCCTCGCGCGGCGCGGCGGCGAGCTGGCCGTAGGCGATATTGCTGGCGACGGTATCGTTGAACAGGACCACCTGCTGTGTGACCAGCGCGATATGTTGCCGCAGGTTGCGCAGGGTGAAATCCTCGACATCGACGCCGTCGAGCAGAATCTGCCCCTGCTCGTGATGGTAGAAGCGCGGAACCAGCTGAGCCAGCGTGGATTTGCCGCTGCCCGACCTGCCGACGAGGGCGACCATCTGGCCGGGCTCGATCCGGAAACTCACGTTCTCGAGCACGTTCCGCTCCGTGCCGGGATAGCGGAAACTGAGGTCGCGCACCTCGATACGACCTTCGATTCGCTCGCGTTCGACTGTGCCATTGTCCGATTCCGGTGGTTCGTCGAGTTGTTCGAAGATGCTTTCCGCGCCGGCAACGCCACGCTGGATCATCGAGCTGACCTCGGAAAGCTGGCGTATCGGCTTGGGCAACAGTCCGGCCGCGGTGATGTAGGAAACGAGATCTCCCACCGTGGCGGAACCGCGCAGCCAGAGCACCAGGAACAGGACGGTCGCCATGGCGACATAGGTCACCAGTTGCAGCATCGGCGTGAACGTCGCGGAGGTTTTGACCATGCGCAGTTGCTTGCGCGTGTTATCCGCGCTTGCCCCCTCGAAGCGGCGTGTTTCATAGTCTTCGCCACCGAAACTGCGCACCACGCGATAGCCCTGGATCGCTTCCGACGCGACATGCGTCACGTCGCCCATGGCCTGCTGGATGCGGCGAGCCTGCTTGCGGAACTTGCGGCTTCCGCGTCCGACAATCAGCGCGATCAGGGGCAGTATTGCCACCAGAACGAGCGTCAGCTTCCAGTTCATCCAGAGGAGGTAGGCGAACAGGAAGGCCGCGGTCAGTCCTTCGCGGATCACGACCTTTATCGCCTCGGTCGCGGCGCCCGTCACCATCGTCACGTCAAAGGTGATGCGCGAGATCAGATGCCCGGAATTGTGGTTGTCGTAGAAGGCGTTGGGCAGGCGCATCAGGCTGGCGAACAGGGCCTGGCGCAAGTCGTGCACGACGCTGAGCGAAACCAGCGCAATGAAATAGCTGCCGAGGTAGGATCCCACGCCCTGCCACGCGGCGATCGCCACGATCAGCAGCGGCACCGCGTGCATCAATGGCAGGCCGTCGAGCAGCGGAATGCCGGGGAAGCCGGCAGTTTCCGGGTGCGTCAGTCCATCGACGAAATACTTGAGGACCCCGGCCAGCATCGGCTGGGAAGAGGCGAATATGACGTAGCCCAGAATGCTGACCGCAAATCGCCCCGCATAGGGGCGCACATAGGTCAGCAGGCGGAGATAGATGCTCAGGCTGGACGCCGCCGGCGCATCGGTAGCGCTCATGGAAGTGAGGATATTCGCGGACGTTGCATGTTACCACGCGCCACATGCCCGTCAGGGAAGGGCAAATTCGCTAGAATCCGTCGATTGCCTCGAGGAGGATCGACCGGCGTCGTTCCCGTGAATTGCACCGCGACATGGCTTTGCCAACGCCCCCGAACAGCCTTTCCGTGACGACCCCGGAACATCTTCCGCGCTCCGGTCCGGACGAACGCCCTTTCGCGACACGGGTTGCGGACTGCATTACCGGGTACGTGCTGCCGGCGGGGCTGGTCCTTCTGCTGACCGGCATGATATGGAGCGGAAATCGCAGCCTGTATCACCAGTTCTTCTACTGGCTGATCGCGCTTCCTGCGGCGCTGCTGGTCGCCGTTCGCCGCGACACCATCGCGCACCTGGTGCGCTCGCCCATCGTTGTCGCCTTTCTGGTCTTCGCCACGTATGCCGCCTTGAGCCTGTCGTGGTCGAACCCGGATCAGGCTGTAACGTCGCTGATCAAACGTCCGCTCTATGTCCTGCTCGTGTTCGCAGGGATCGTCGGGCTTACGCGTTACCGGTACGAGCGACTGGTTCAGGCCCTGACCGCTTCGGCATGGATTGCCGTTGCTGGTGCGATCGTCCTGTTGGCCGGGCACGCACTTGACGGGCACGGCGACCGCCTGACCGGCTATGGTGCGTTCGGGAACCCGCTGCTGATCTCGCACGTGTTCGGATTCTTTCTGGTTCTCTGGCTGGCGCACTGGACATGGCAGGGCCGGCCGTTTGCGCCGTCCGTCATCGTCGCCGTTCTCGCACTGGGCGCGCTGATCGTCGCAACCGGTTCGCGTACGCCGCTGGTCGCGCTTACGGTGACAGTGGCGTGGCTCGCCTTGCTGCTGGGAAACCGGCGGGGCGTAATGGTGCTGATTGCCTACCTGGCCGTAGCAGCAATCGTGGCAACCGGATGGTCCGACCTCCTTGCCCAGCGCGGCCTGTCGTTCCGGCCGCAGATATGGAACGAAACGATCCGGCTGATCATGGACCAGCCGCTCGCGGGACATGGCTACGGCAATCCGTTGCAGATCCGCGTGGAGGGACTCGACCTTACCCTGTCCGACCCTCACAACCTGGCGCTTTCCGTGCTCTACCAATGTGGTGCGATCGGCCTGGTGCTGTGGATCTCGCTGTACGCCACGGCGTTGACCACAGGCTGGCGCCTGCGTCGGGATCGGGCGGTATTCATCGGTTCCGCCCCGGTGGTCTATGGGCTCGTGGCAGGCTTGACGGAAGGCGGGGCGTTCCTGTCGGGTCCCAAGGAACACTGGTTCCTGGTGTGGATTCCGCTCGCGCTGCTTGCAGCGGCCGGCTCGAGGTACGAGCAACATGGCAAGGCATGATTTCGGGCGCGGGTTGCGCGCGTGGTGGAAACGCCGTTTCGGGCGCAAGCGCATACCGAAGTTCTACCGCGGCCAGGTTCGTTTCAGAGAGCGCTACCCCGGTTTCGAGATCGGCATCGGCACCTACGGCATGCCGGAAGTGCATGACTGGTCGCAGGGCACGACGCTGCGCATCGGTGCCTATACGTCGATTGCCGATGACGTGCATATCTTCCTGGGCGGGAACCACCGCACGGACTGGGTCAGCAACTATCCGTTTCCGCTGTTGGTGGACGAGGCGCGGCATATTGCCGGGGCTGACGCGACCCGCGGCGACGTGATCGTCGGCAACGATGTCTGGCTCGGGTCGGGCTGCCTGATTCTGTCCGGCGTCACGATCGGCGATGGCGCGGTCGTGGCGGCGCGCGCCGTGGTGACGCGGGACGTCGAGCCTTATTCGATCGTCGCCGGCAACCCGGCGCGCCACGTTCGCTGGCGTTTCGACGAGGCGACGCGTGCAGCGCTTCGCATGACCCAATGGTGGTCGTGGCCCGAGGCCGAGATACGCCGCGTCGTCCACCTGCTGTGTTCCGATGATGTCACGGCGTTTCTCGACTACGCGCGCGCGCGCCGCAAGGCTCAGGATGCGGGGCGCGAAAACACGTAGCGCAGCAGGCCGCGCAGCGTTTTTCGCGTCCAGTATCGCAGCGGAATCTGCCGCAGCAGTTCCCTTGCCAGTTTGCGGTCGCGGGTGGCGCTCTTGGCGAACATGGAGTCGAGCAGGCGCATCTTCGCTTCGGTGTACCCGGGATGGTCGGCGTAATCCTCGTAGATGCGCAGGATGCTGTCGGTCATGAAGCGGAGATTCTTGTAGGTGTTGGTATCGTGTTTCCGGTAACGGGCGAGCGCGACACCGAGAATGTCGATGTAATAGCCGGCGTTCATGATCTTCAACTCGATGTAAAGATCCTCGAGCCGAATCTCCGGGTTGAACCCGCCGACCTTCTCCAGCGCCTCGCGCCGGATCAGCAGCGTCGGTGCCGGCGGAAACAGGTGGCGATCGGCAAACAGCGCCTCGAAATCGATGCGGCGAAACGGGATATCCCGCCGCTGCTTCGACTCCGGATAGGGCGTCCCATCGGCGCGCATCAACTCGATATTTCCGGCGCAGATGCCCACCTCCGGCTTGTCGGCCATGTACTCGACCTGCGTGGCCAGGCGGTGGGGCAGCATGATGTCATCGGACCCGAAAGGGGCGATCAGTTCGCCGCGGGCGCGGGCGATCGCCTCGTTCAGTGTGCGTGTCAGCCCCTTGTTCTGCTGGACGCGAAAATCGAAGCCGTGGGTCGCCTGCAGGCGCCGGATGCGCTCGACGCTGTCGTCCGAGGATCCATCGTCGATCACCAGCAGCTCGACGTTCGGATAGGTCTGTCCGATCACGCTGAGGATCGACGCCTCGACGTAGGGCGCGTGGTTGTACGACGAGATGATGACGGTGACCAGCGGCGCGGCAGCCTTGCTCATGCAGCCCGCTCCAGGTTGAGCCGCAGTGTTTCGTCGACCAGGTTTCGATAGGCGTTGCGGTAATCGGCGATGCTGTGATTCCGCTGCAGGTATTCGGATGCAATCCGGCCCCCGGATTCCCGCTCGTCCGGCGACGCGCCAAGCCAGCGGGCGAGCGCGGCGGCGAGGGCAGGCTCGTCGCCGGGCGCAACCAGGGTTCCGCCCGCACCGCGGACCAGGTCCCGCATGGCCGGAATGTCCGACCCGATCACCGGAAGGCGCCCGCTCATGCCCTCCATGAGTGCGAGGCCCAGTCCCTCCCGCAGCGAGGGCATGGCGAACACATCGAATGCACGCATGTAGCGAAGCGCGTCCGGTATGTTGCCCGGCAGGCGGACGCGCGCCGCAAGGCCGAGTTGGCGTATCAGTGCCTCCAGTGCCGTGCGTTCCCGCCCCTCTCCGATGATCACGAGCTGCGCCGATGCGAAGCGGGGGGCGACATCGGCAAACGCGCGCAGCAGATGGGCGTGCCCCTTCACCGGCACCAGCCGGCCGATTGCGCCGACCACGGTGGCATCCTCAGGGAGGCCGAGCTCGCTCCGCGCCCGGTTTCGGTCAAGCTGCGCGGCTTCGGCCCTTTCGATGTCGATGGCATTGGTGATGGCGACGGTATTGTCCGGCGTGAAGCCGCTGCGCGCATCCAGCAGCGCCTGCCTGACGGCGGGCGAAACGCCGACGAATCGCCAATGACGGTCTGCCAGCATGCGGACCTGCATCCGTCGTTGCGCACGTTCGAAGTCGTTCATCACGTGCGATATGCCGATGCACGCGGGAATGCGCAGCCAGCGGTTGAGCCAGAGCATCATGCTGATCGGCTTGAATCGATGGCAGATGACGACGTCGAATTGCTCGTCGCGGCAGAAGCGATGCAGGCGGCGCAGCGCCATGATCCGCGTGCCCTTGAGCTGGCCATCGGTCAGATCGAAATACACCGAGCGTTCGGCGCGGCTCGCCGGTTCATCCGCCTGCGGCCGGCCGCACAGGAAGGCCGAGACGAACTCGTAGCGATCGCGGTCGAAGGAGAGCACGATCTGCTCTGCCAGATCGGCGAAATCGTGGCGCTTGACGTTGTAGTCCAGTTGCAACTGCAGGATCTTGATCCGGCGGTTCATCGCGTGCTCAGTCTTCCCCGGTTGTCGAAGTAGTCGCATCCAGCGTGTCGAACGTCGAACGACCGAGGCAGTCGCAGCCCGGATGCGGCCGCACCTTGGCTGATCTCATGGCCCGGGCGCCAAATCCTCGCTCCGCGGGTCGATCGGCAAGCTGCGGTGGCGGGGCCACGTGACCTGCGGGTCAGCCCGCTGCGCCTTGCGAAGGGACGCCCGGTTTGGTGACGAGGATGTCCTCCATCACCAGGTACTGCAGGTCGGAGCCGAAGAACATGTTCAGCGCATCGGTCGGCGAGCAGATCATCGGTTCGCCACGGCGGTTGAGCGAGGTATTGAGGACCACGCCGTTGCCGGTGAGCTTCTCCAGTTCCGCCATCAGGTCGTAGTAGCGCGGGTTGAACTCGCGCCTGAGCACCTGCGCGCGCGCAGTGCCGTCCTCGTGCACCACTTCGGGCACGCGTTCCTTCCAGCCCGGTGCCACCTCGAAGGTGAAGGTCATGAACGGTGCCGGGTGATCGGTGCCCAGCATCTGCGGTCCGACGCTGTCGAGCATGCTCGGGCAGAACGGCCGCCAGCGCTCGCGGAACTTGATCTGCGCGTTGATGCGGTCGGCCACGCCGGGCACGCTCGGGCAGCCGAGGATCGAGCGCCCGCCGAGCGCCCGCGGGCCGAACTCCATGCGGCCCTGGAACCAGGCCACCGGATTGCCGTCGGCCAACACGCGCGCGATGTGCTGCGGCACGTTGTCGATGCGCGTCCATTTCGGCTGCGCCGGATGGCGCGCGCAGGCGGCGACGACATCCTCGTTGGAATACGCGGGGCCGAGATAGACATGCTCCATCTTCTCGACCGGCACGCCGCGCTGCACCGAGACGTACGACGCCGCGCCCAGCGCCGTGCCCGAATCGCCCGAGGCCGGCTGCACGAACAGCTCGCGCACTTCCGGGCGGGCGATGATCTTCTGGTTGAGCTTGACGTTGAGCGCGCCGCCGCCGGCGAAGGCCAGCCGCCCCGTCTCGCGCAGGATGTCGCCGAGGTAGTAATCCATCATCTTGAGCGACAGATCCTCGAACAGCTTCTGCATGCTCGCCGCGTAGTGGATGTAGGGCTCGTCGGCCACATCGCCGACGCGCCGCGGGCCGAGCCACCCGACCAGCTTGGGCGAGAAGTAGAAGCCCTTGCCGTTCTCCTTGTAGCGGCGCAGGCCGATCACGTTGGCATAGTCGGTGTCGATCACCAGCTCGCCGTTCTCGAAGCGCGCCAGGCGCGAGAAGTCGTAGCGCGTCGGGTCGCCGTAGGGCGCCATGCCCATCACCTTGTACTCGCCGTCGAGCATCTCGAAGCCGAGGAACTCGGTCAGCGCGCCATAGAGGCCGCCGAGCGAATCCGGGTCGTAGAACTCCTTGATCTTGTGGATCGTGCCGTTCTCGCCCCAGCCGAAAAAGGTGGTCGCGTACTCGCCCTTGCCGTCGATGCCGAGGATCGCCGTTTTCTCCTTGAAGCCCGAGCAGTGGTAGGCGCTCGAGGCATGCGCGAGGTGGTGCTCGACCGGCACGATCTCGGTCTTCTTCACGTCGAAGCCGAGTTGCTGGAGGCACCACTCGATGCGCCCGCGGTAGCGGTGGTAGCGGCGGTTGCCCGTCAGGATCGCGTCGAGCCCGCGGTCGGGCGCGTACCAGTAGCGCCGCGCGTAATGCCAGCGCGCCTTCTCGGCAAGGCTGATCGGCGCGAACGGGATCGCCACCGCATGCACGTCCTTCGGCTTGATGCCGGCGGCCTCGAGGCAGTATTTCGCCGCCTCGTAGGGCATGCGGTTCTTGGCATGCTTGTCGCGCACGAAGCGTTCTTCCTCCGCCGCGGCGACCAGCTTGCCGCCGACATACAGGGCGGCCGAGGGGTCGTGTGTCAGTGCGCCGGAAAGGCCGAGTATGGTCAGAGCCGAAGTCACGATTCAGGATCTAGATGGGAGGGGGGCCGGCAGCCGCGCGCCGTCCGGCAGGCGCGGATTATACCGCGAGGCCTGCGGCTGGCTTCCAGCGGGCCGGCCAGGGCGGGCGCCGCGTGCGGATCAGAAGCTCTCGTCCGGCCGCAGGTAGCGCCACTTGCCGGGCGGCAGCTTGGAAAGCACGACGCTGCCGATGCGGATGCGCTTGAGGCCGGTCACGTTCAGGCCGACCAGTTCGCACATGCGGCGGATCTGGCGCTTCCTGCCTTCGCGCAGCACGAAGCGCAACTGGTGTTCGTTCTGCCAGCTCACGTGGGCGGGCTTGAGCTTCTTGCCGTCGAGTTCGAGACCGTGGTTCAGGAGCGCGAGGCCGTTCTCGACCAGCGTGCCCTCGACGCGCACCAGGTATTCCTTTTCCACCTTGCTGTCGTCGCCGACCAGGCGCTTGGCGATGCGGCCGTCCTGCGTGAACACCAAGAGCCCGGTCGAGTCGATGTCGAGTCGGCCGGCCGGCGCCAGGCCGCGCAGGTGGCCGCGCTTGAAGGCGGTCGGCAGCGTGTCGTCTTCCCAGCGGTTCTCCGGGCGCACCAGCACCATCGCCGGCTCGTAGCCATCCTCCGCCTGGCCGGAGACGTAGCCGACCGGCTTGTGCAGCAGGATGGTGACGGTTTCGCTCTGGTGCTTGCGCGCGGCCTCGTCGATCTCGATCTTCGCGTTCGGGTGCACGCGCGTGCCGAGTTCCGCAACCACGCCATCGACGCGCACCCAGCCGTTGTCGATCCATTCGTCGGCCTCGCGCCGCGAACACAGGCCCAGTTCGCTCATGCGCTTCGAGAGCCGCGGCAACTCGGGCGCGGCGCGGCGCGGTGCGGCGTCGGCAGCGGCCGGCGCGGCCGGTTCGAAACGCGGCTTGGCGGCCGGGCGGCGCTCGCGTTCCGGCTTCGCGTAACGCGCGTCGCGCCGGTCTTCGACGCTGCGCGCCGGCCGGCGGGCATCGCCAGAACCCGCGCGGGATGGCGCTTTCGGGCCGCTCGGCCGTGGCGGGCGCGTGGATCGGTCGTCTTCGGCACGGGTGGCCTGCGAGGTCCGCCCGGTGCGACCCTCGGGCCGGCGGGTGTCGGGGCGCGAAGCGGATGCGCGGGCCGGCGGCGCCGGGCGCGGGCGGCGCGGCGCGCTGTCTGCATCGCCCGTCGCGGGGCGCGCGGCGCGCGGCGGCCGTTTGTCGTGCTTCTCGTCGAACGGCTTGCGCGGCCGGGCGGTGTCGTCCATGCGGCGCGGCCGGGTCGCATCGTCGGCGCGGCGCGGTCGGGCTGCATCGTCGGTTCGGCGCGGCCGGGCCGCATCGTCTGCCCGCCGGGGGCGCGGAGCATCGTCTGCCCGACGCGGCCGGGTTGCGTCATCCGACCGACGCGGCGGGCGATTCTCGTCGGCGCTGCGGCGTGGGCGTTCGGCACTGTCGTCGCGCCGGCCGGCGCGCGCCGGTGGCGCGGTGCGCGCGGGCCGGTCGCTGCGCTGGGGGCGCGCGTCGGTGTAGCGGTCCTCGCGCGGCGTGCGCGGGGCGGCCGGGTCGGGCTTTGCGCGGCGCGGGCGTTCCGCCGCCGCGGCATCGTCGCGCCGCGCGGGCCGGGCCGGGCGCGCTGCCGGTTCCGTCGCTGCCGGCGCCGGCTTGCGCGGCTGCGGTGCGCGGGCCTTCGCCTCGGCACTTGCGGATTGCCCACGCGGCGCCTTTTTCGGACTGGTCGGCCGGACGGTGCCGGTGCGCGTCTTGTCGGCGCGCGGCTTGGCGGGGAGCTTGAGGGTCGGGCGGCGGGACATCGTGGCGCACGGATCGGGTGGCGAGCCGCGCAGTCTAGCAGGCCGCCGCCTGCCCGGCGACCGGCGGGGCGTTGCGGCACGCGCGGCGGTGGTAGGCCGCGGGCCCATAGACCGCCATTGACAGCAGCGCAGCGGCGGGTGCCCGGCGGCGGCGCGGATCGCGAAGCCCCCAGCCGGGCTGGAAGGCCCGTGCATAGGCGCGCCGGGGCACGGGCGGCCTGCGGGGCAGGCGGAGTGGGCTTTTCGGGGCAGGCAAGGCGGGGAGCGCCTGTCCATGCGGGTTTCGGGCTCGCTACTGAGCGCCTGATGGCGTGTTCATTTGCACTGCGCTTTGGTCCCCGCCCCGCTGGACGCTGGATCGATGCTCGGGCAATATCCACATCGGCTATGCAGGGCTCAACGGGAATCGATATGGCGGGGAAAAAGCCGAAGGCACGATTGTCAAGAACGGTTGTGGGAATCAATTCGAGCTGGGCCGCTTTTGCTCCGGTGAGAAATCGTGGTCTGTCCCGGTTTACCGCGCCGGTTTACCGCGGTTTACCGCGGTTTACCGTGTCCCGGTTTACCGCAGCTACCTCTACGACAACCTCGACCGGCTGGTGGGTGAATCGGCCATCGGCCGCAGCTATGCCTACGACCTCTCGGGCAACCGTACCAGCCTGGGCATTGGCGGCACGAACTACGCCTACACCTACAAGAGCACCGCCCCGCTCTCCAACCGCCTGCTCGCCGCCCAGGGCCCGCTGCCGGCCAGGAACTACAGCTTCAACGAAACCGGCGCCATCACCGGCGACGGGCAGAAGACCTATGCCTACAACCTCAGGGGGCGGCTCGCCACGCTCACCACCGCGGCCGGGGTCAGCACCTACGAGCACAACGGGCTCGGGCAGCGCACCGCCAAGACCGTGCTCGGCACCACCACGCGCTATGCCTACGACGAACAGGGCCACCTGCTGGGCGAATACGCTGCCAGCGGCACGCCGATCCGCGAATACGTCTGGCTCGGCGACACGCCGGTGCTGATGCTGGCGCACACCGCCAATCAACCGCCCACGGTCTACCTCATCCACGCCGACCAGATCGACACCCCGCGCATGGTGCAGGATGCGCAATACAACAATCGCTGGGCGTGGGATGCGGACGGCTTCGGGCAACTGCCGCCGAACGAGAACCCGGCGGGGCTGGGGGGTTTCGTCTTCAACCTGCGGATGCCCGGTCAATACTTCGACGCCGAGTCGGGACTCTTCTACAACCACTTCCGGGATTATGATCCGGGGACGGGAAGGTATGTCGAGAGTGATCCGATCGGGTTGGCGGGGGGGATCAATACATACAGCTACGTTCGTGGAAATCCTCTCAGCAACGTTGATCCTGAAGGAAAAAACACGGTTGCGCTTGGAGCAGGGGCCGGCGGAGCCATTGCGGGACCACCGGGCGCAGTCGTCGGGGCGGTTTTAGGTTTTATCACGGGTGTCGTGATATACGAGGTATGCAAGAGCAACTCAACAGAAAAGAAGTGCAAACTGCATAGCCAGAATAGAATTGGCCTTCCCCCCGGGAAAATTCGGTGTAATTACATATGCAAACTCGATAGCGGCGGAAGCGGCTTTGTCACCCGGATTCAAACTGGCGATAGTTGCCCATCTGAAACCGACTGGGTTGAGGGTGATCAGGGTTTTTAGCTAGCTAACAGTTCGTTAGATCACCAAGACCATGCGCCAGATTTATAAGATGACAGTTGTATACGAGTGGCCAGAGCGTGTCGGGGAATGGCTGCGGTTTGTGCGAATAGAAGTATTCGAATGCATAAGTCAGCCAAAAAATTTTAGGGCGAGAGTATGGTTAGACGAAAACTACAATCTTTATCCGACGCGCCTCAATTCTGATCAAAATGGAAATGCCGTAAACATGATTCACAGTTCAGACGTTGTTAACCGAGATATCACCAGTCTTTTGTCTGGGGCGGATGAGTGGATTTGCGGAAAAGTTTTCGCGTCGGAAGAGGACTTCGTCTCATCTATCATGCCCTCCGTGAATGAGGTTCTTGACGCGCTAAAGAGAACTTGAAGCTGCGGATGGGCTAGAGGGGGCGGTCTTCAAATGACCTCTTCTTCCTGCCGCGCTGGCAGCTTGTAGATTCCGGCACCTGCGGCCTGATCGAGTAGATCGATACTGATCGATTCGGTGTTTTCTCGGATCGCCAGTTCGGCGGCTTGCGCAAGCAGCGGGAGTGATAAGGGGCCAGGCGCGAATTGAATTGGCATAGCCTTGAAAGTCGGCGCTGGCGCCACGGCGATTTGCTGTAGGTAGAAGTAAAAAACCTCTCCCACCCGCTGCGCGGGTAGCTGCTAAAAGAGAAGGGCCGCTGACGCGGCCCTTTGTTCGTCTGACTACCCGATAACCTGTCCGACGACCTCTCGTGAGGGAAATAGGGGACGCACCTCAATTTTTTCCGACAACGCCGGGTCCAGATCCTGAGCCGCAAGCCTGCGGGCAGTGCCACCGCGGCATTGCATCTCCGACGCACCGTGGTTACCCTCACGCCACACCCCGCATGCCCCTGCCCTCTGCGGCCTGCCCTTGCCACGTGCGCCATTCGGCGCGGCCTGCAGGGCGGGCCATCTGCAGAGGGCCTGTCCATGCGGGCTGCAGGCCGGTTCAGCGTCGGGCGCTGGCGAGCGTGCGTTCGATGAGTTGCAGCGTGCGCGCGGTGGCGCCGGCGTGGGTGGCGGCGAAGCGGCGGCCGGCTTCGCCCATGGCGATTCGCGCGGCGCGATCGGCGAGGAGGGTTCGCGCCTGCGCCACCATGTCGCCGGCATCGACGACGCGGCGCGCGGCGCCGGCGGCGATGGCCTGCGCGGTGGCGTCGAGGAAGTTGTAGGTGTGCGGGCCGATCAGCACCGGGGTGCCGACGGCGCAGGCTTCGATGAGGTTCTGGCCGCCCAGCGGCAGCAGGCTGCCGCCGATGAAGGCGAGGTCGGCGGCGGCGTAGTAGGCGAACAGTTCGCCCATGCTGTCGCCGAGCACGATGCGGGTGTCGCTGCGGATCGATTCGTCGGCGCTGCGCCGCTGCTGGGCGAGGCCGCGCGCGGCGACGAGTTGCGCGACATCGTCGAAGCGCTGCGGATGGCGCGGCACGATCACCGTGAGGAACTCGCCGCCGGCCTGCGCCAGCGCATCGAGGATGAGCGCTTCTTCGCCCTCGCGCGTGCTCGCGCACAGCAGCACCGGCCGCGGGCCGAAGCGTTCGCGCAGGCGGCTGCCGAGCGCGAGCTGTGTGGCGTCGGGCGAGGCGTCGAACTTCAGGTTGCCGGTGACTTCCACTTGGCCCGCGCCGAGTTCGCGCAGGCGCTGCGCGTCGCCTTCGGTCTGGGCGCCGATGGCCGCGAGCCCGGCGAAGGCGTCGCGCGCCAGCGCGCCGAGGCGGCGGTAGCCGCGTGCCGAACGGGCCGACAGTCGTGCGTTAACCAGCAGCAGCGGCAGCCGGCGCGCGGCGCAGGCGGCGACGAGGTTGGGCCACACTTCGGTTTCCATGACCAGGCCGCAGTCGGGCCGCACGCGCTCGAGGAAGCGGCGGATCGCGAACGGATAGTCGTAGGGCAGATACACGCTGTCGATGCGCCCGGCATCGGCGGCGAACAGCTCGCGCGCGGTGGCGCGCCCGGTCGGCGTCATGTGGCTGAGCAGGATGCGGTGCTGTGGGTAGGCGGCAAGCAGGGCCCGCACCAGCGGCTGTGCGGCGCGGGTTTCGCCCACCGAGACGGCGTGGATCCAGATCGTCGGGCCGCGCGCGACCGGCGCCTTGCCGGCGAAGCGCTCGCCCCAGTGCGCGCGGTACTCGGGCTGGCGCCGCCCGCGCCACAGCAGGCGCAGCGGAATCAGCGGCAGCAGCAGCCAGAGCAGGGCGGTGTAGAGCGTGCGTGCGGGCGACATGCTTCAGCCGAGCATCGCGTCGGCGGCGGCGATCACGTCTGCGGCGCCCGGCGGGCGGCCCATGCCGCCGAGGTTGACGGCCGGCGTGGCCGCCAGCACGCCGGTGAGGCCGGGTTCCGACGCGGCGAAGATCGCCACCACCGGGCGGCCCAGTGCGGCTGCAAGATGGGTGAGCCCGGTGTCGACGCCGACAACGATCGCCGCGCCGGCGATGAGTGCGGCGAGCGTCGGGATGTCGAGCGGCGGCGCCGCGACGCCGCGTGCCATTGCGCCGGCGAGGCGCGCTGCGCGTTCGCGTTCCGGCGCGCTGCCGGCGGGCAGCACGGCGGCAATGCCGCGCCGCGCGAGCGCATCGGCCAGCACGCGCCATTCGGCCTCGGCCCACAGCTTGTCGTCGCGGCTGGTGGCGGTGAGCAGCACCGCGTAGGGCGCGGCGGGCAGCCAGGTCGCGTGCAGCGGTTGTGCGGCGATGCCGTAGTCGAGCGGTGCCGTCGCCGCATCCGGCGGCGGGTAGTCGAAGGCGGCTGCAGCGAGCCAGCGGTTGCGTTCGACCGCATGCAGGTTGCGCGGAATCGCGAACGTGCGGTTGTAGAAGCGCGCGGCCAGCGGTTCGCGCGCAGCCTCGGCAGCGTAGCCGCAGCGCTTGCCGCGTGCCAGCCAGGCGATCAGGCCGCTCTTGATCAGTCCCTGCGTGTCGAGCACGACGTCGTAGTGGCGCGCGTCGAGCGTGCGGCGGAATTCGCGCCACTCGCTTCGCGTGGCAGCGGCGAACAACTGCCTGCGCCAGCGGCGCAATGCCACCGGAATGACATGGCGCACCGCCGGGTGCAGGCGCGGGATGGCGGCGAAGGATTCTTCCACCACCCAGTCGATCGCCAGACCGGGAAACTGCCGGCGCAGGTCGGTGGCGACCGGCAGGTTGTGGATCACGTCGCCGAGCGAGGAGGTTTTCACCAGCAGCGCGGATTGCGGCGCCGGGTCGAGCGCGACCGGTACGGCAGGAGCGGATTTGGGCGAAGACATCGCGGGTGCGGCGGTCGGTCCTGGTCTGGGCGGGCCGGCGCAGGGCGCCGTTCGCGCGTGTTGTTATGGGGATGCCGCGCAGGCCGCGGTAGAATGGCGCGAATTTTCCGCGACGGATTCCGTGCTGGACATTCGCCGCGAATTATATCCCCGGTCAGAAAATCCTTCCCATGCCTGGTTCGCCCGCACCGCTGTCCGTCGTATTGATCACGCGCGATTGCGTGGGGACGCTCGGCGCCTGCCTCGACAGCGTGGCCTGGGCCGACGAGATCGTGGTCGTCGATTCGGGCAGTGCGGACGGCACGCTCGATCTGGCGCGCGAGCGCGGCGCGCGCGTGGTCCATCAGGACTGGCTCGGCACCGGCCGGCAGAAGCAGTTTGCCGTCGAACAGGCGACGCACGAGTGGGTGCTGTGCCTCGATACCGACGAGCGCCTGTCGCCGGAGCTGCGCAAGTCCATCGAGGCGGCGCTTGCGGCCCCGGCGCAGCATGCCTACGAGTTCGCGCGGCGCACGCGCTTTCTCGGCCGCTATCTGCGCCACGGCGAGGGCTATCCCGACCTGTGCCTGCGCCTGTTCCAGAAGAACCATGCGCGCTGGTCCGACGACGTGGTGCACGAGAAGGTGATCACGCTCGGCACGGTCGGCCGTCTCGATGGCGACCTGCTGCGCGAGGCCGGCGAATCGCTCGAGGACTACATCGCCAAGCAGAACCGCCGCACCACGCTTTCTGCCCAGGAACTCGCGCGGCAGGGCGTCGCGGTGTCGCGCTCGCAACTTGTGTTGTCGCCGCTGTTCCGCTTCGTCAAGTTCTACTTCTTCCGCTCCGGCTTTCTGGACGGCGTGCCGGGGCTGGTGCATATCGGCGTCGGGTGTTTCAGCAGCTTCTCCAAGTATGCAAAAATGCTCGAAATTTCAAGACGTCAGGAGCGGTCGTGAAGGTTCTGGTCACGGGGGCCGCCGGCTTCATCGGCATGCACGTCGCGCAGTCCCTGCTGGCGCGCGGCGACCAGGTGGTCGGGCTCGACAACCTGAACGACTACTACGACGTGCGCCTGAAGGAGGCGCGCCTCGCCCGCCTGGCGCCGCGCGCCGGCTTCCGCTTCGTGAAGGGCGATGTCGCCGACCGCGAGCTGATGCCGCGCCTGTTCGCCGACGAATCCTTCGACCGCGTGGTGCATCTCGCGGCGCAGGCCGGCGTGCGTTATTCGCTCCAGAATCCGCATGCCTATGTCGATTCGAACCTCGTCGGGTTCACCAACATCCTCGAGGGATGCCGGCACGGCAGCGTCAAACACCTGGTTTACGCCTCGAGTTCGAGCGTCTACGGCGGCAACACGCGCATGCCGTTTTCCGAGCACGACAGCATCGATCATCCGATCAGCCTCTACGCCGCCACCAAGAAGGCGAACGAGCTGATGGCGCATACCTACAGCCACCTGTTCGGGCTACCCACCACCGGACTGCGCTTCTTCACGGTGTATGGACCCTGGGGCCGGCCGGACATGGCGCTGTTCCTGTTCGCCAGCGCGATCCTTGCAGGGCGGCCGATCGACGTGTTCAACCACGGCCGCATGAAGCGCGACTTCACCTACATCGACGACATCGTCGAGGGCGTGGTGCGCGTGCTGGATCGTCCCGCGGAGGCCGATCCGAACTTCGACGCCAACGCACCCGATCCGGCGCGCAGCTCGGCGCCGTATCGCGTGTTCAACATCGGCAACAGCAATCCGGTCGATTTGATGACGTACATCGAGACACTCGAGGCAGCGCTGGGGCGCAAGGCGCAGAAGAACATGCTTCCCATGCAGGACGGCGACGTGCCCGCCACCAGCGCCGACACGGCCGAGCTCGCGGCAGCGACCGGATTTGCGCCTGCAACGAGCGTGCAGGACGGAATCTCCCGCTTCGTCGCCTGGTACCGCGACTATTACGAGGTCAGTTGATCTGAGCGTCGCGCCCAACCGGCGCGGATATTGATCACCTGCCCGATGTTCCGCCTTCGAGGAGTCGAGCCATTTCGGTTGTTCTGGTCACCGGCGCCGCAAGCCAGATCGGCGTGTACCTGCTGCCGATGCTGGCGCGCCGCGGCGATCGGGTGATCGCGCTGACGCGCAGCCTCGATCGCGTGCGGGCGACGCCGCACTTCGACCATCTGCAGGACTGCGCTCAATGGCGCCAGGCGGATGTTTCACGCGATGGCGGTCTGCCGGCCGGCGCCGATACGCTGATCCACATCGCGCCGCTCGCCTTGCTGCCGCCACTGATACCGGCGTTCGCGGCGTGCGGGGGCAGGCGATTGGTCGCGTTCGGCACCACCAGCCTGTACTCGAAATCGGCGTCCGACGATGCGCGGGAGAGGGCGCTGGCCGAACGGGTCGCGGATGCCGAATCGAGCGTCGCCCGGCTGTGCGCCGCACATGGCATCGCCTGGACGGTGTTGCGGCCCACGCTGGTTTATGGCGCCGGCATGGACCGCAACGTGACGCTGATCGCCGCGCTGATCCGCCGCTTGCGCTGCTTTCCCCTGTTCGGTCCGGCGCGCGGGCTGCGGCAGCCGGTCCATGCGGCGGATCTTGCCGAGGCCTGCCTGCGTGCGCTGGACCAACCGGCGACGATAGGCAGGGCTTACAATCTCGCCGGTGGCGAAACCCTCGATTACCGGGAAATGGTCCGGCGCATCTTCATCGCACTCGGGCGCACACCGCGCTTCGTCCGGGTGCCCCTGCCGTTGTTCCGTCTCGCGATGTGGTGCATCGCGCGCCTGCCGCGCTATCGTGATTTCAATCCCGAGATGGCGCGGCGCATGAACCACGACCTGGTCTTCGATTGTTCCGATGCCGAGCGCGATTTCGGTTTCGCGCCACGTCGTTTCCAGCCGCGCTTCGATGGCCGCGATGGGCAATCTGGCTGAAGGCATGATCGTCCTGGCGGCCCTGCTGGCCAGCGTCGTGCTGCTCAAGGCGCTGCTCCATTCGGGGCTTCACGGCCGGCTCGATTCGCCGAACGAGCGTTCCCTGCATACGCATCCGGTGCCGCGCTCCGGCGGGTTCGGCATTATCGCCGCGGGTGCGATCGGCTTCGTCGCCGCCGGGGGTCCGTGGCTCATCGCGGCGTGCGCAGCGGCACTTGCCGTACTGTCGGCGTTCGACGACGGTCTGGGCCTTCCCGTGTCCGTGCGACTGGCGGCCCAGGTGGCGGCTGCGGCGACATTCGTGGTGGCATCGTCGGATGCGGCGCTCTTCGGCTGGGGCGGCGGGGCGATCCTGCTTGTGGTTGCGCTCGCATGGATGACAAACCTGTACAATTTCATGGATGGTGCCGACGGCCTTGCTGGCGGCATGACGGTTTTCGGATTCGGGGCATACTCGGTCGCGGCTTTTCAGGCCGGCGACGGCGCGCTTGGTCTGGTTTCAGCCTGCCTCGCCGCCGGTGCGCTCGGATTCCTGGTGTTCAACTTTTCTCCGGCGCGCATCTTCATGGGTGACGTGGGTTCGATTCCGCTGGGATTCCTCGCCGGGGCCGTCGGTCTCGAGGGTTTGCAGCGGAATCTCTGGCCGGGGTGGTTTCCCGTGCTGGTGTTCTCGCCCTTCATCTGCGATGCGACGGTTACGCTGCTGCGTCGCGCGATGCGCGGCAAGCGCGTCTGGCAGGCGCATCGCGAGCACTATTATCAACGGATCATCATGAGCGGATTCGGCCACAGGAAGACCGCGCTGGCAGCGTATGCGCTGATGGCGCTTTGCGCGATTGCTGCCTGCATGCTGCGGACTTCGGTACCCAGTGCGGTGGTGCCGGTGCTCACCGTGTTTGCGATTGGCTACGCCGCGCTCGCCGTGGCCGTCGATCTGCGCTGCCGTACCGAACGGAGGCCCTGTCCGTAATGCAGAAAGCTCGACTTCGCTCGCTGCTCGTCATCCTCTACGACCTCGCGGCCATCGCGCTCGCCTGGTGCGGCGCCTACCTGTTGCGTTTCAATCTCGCCATTCCGCCGGAGTACCTCGGCGGCTTGCTGATCCTGATCGCTTGGGCGATGCCTCTTCAGGCGGTAGTGTTCCGGGTGTTCGGGCTCTACGAGGGCATATGGCGCTTCGCCAGCCTGCCGGACCTGTTCCGCATCGTGAAGGCGGTGGCCGTGTCGGCTCTGCTCGTGGGGCTGGTGCTCCTGCTCTTCAAGCCGGCGCCGTCGGTTCCCCGCTCGGCGGTGATGCTGCAGCCGCTGCTCGTCCTGTTCCTGATGGGCGGCGCGCGTGTTCTTTATCGGGCCTGGAAGGAACATCGACTCTACGGCGCGTTGCAGGTGCTGGGCCGACCGGTATTGGTGCTGGGGGCGGGTGAGGCCGCCGTGTCCCTGCTGCGCGAACTGTCGCGCTCGCCGGAATGGCGTGTGGTGGGGCTGCTCGACGACAACCACAAGAAGCAGAAGCGCAGCCTTGCTGGTCAGCAGGTGCTCGGCGGGCTCGACGAGCTCGAGCACTGGGCCCGCGAGTTGCGCGTTCAGCACGCAATCATCGCGATGCCGGGCGCAAACCACACGGCGCGTCGGCGTGCCGCCACCATGTGCGCGCGCGCCGGGGTGCGCACGCTCATCGTGCCGCCGCTCGACGACTTGCTGAGCGGCAAGGTGACGGTGGCGAAGTTCCGCAACGTGGAAGTCGACGACCTGCTCGGCCGCGAGCCGGTGTGGATCGACAACTCGCTGCTGAGCAATGCCCTGAGCGGCAAGGCCGTCATGGTGACGGGTGCCGGCGGATCGATCGGCGCGGAACTTTGTCGTCAGATCGCGCAGTTTCGTCCCGCACTGCTCGTCGCCTACGAACAGAACGAATACTTCCTCTACAAGCTGCAGGAGGAGTTTACGGTCAGCTTCCCCGAAGTGCAGGTCATCAGCGTCGCCGGCGACATCAAGGATCCGGTGCGAGTCGATCAGGTCATGCGCCAGTATGCGCCGACGGTCGTGTTCCATGCCGCCGCGTACAAGCACGTGCCATTGATGGAAGATCTGAATGCGTGGGAGGCGGTGCGCAACAACGTGCTCGGCACCTTTACCGTTGCTCGCGCCGCGGTGGCGCATGGTGCCGAGGAATTCGTGCTGGTGTCGACCGACAAGGCGGTCAACCCGACCAACGTGATGGGTGCCACCAAGCGCCTCGCTGAAATGATCTGCCAGGCAATGATGCGCGCGTCGGGTTCGACCCGATTCGAGATGGTGCGCTTCGGCAACGTGCTGGGCAGCGCCGGCAGCGTGATTCCCAAGTTCCAGGAACAGATCGAGCGCGGCGGTCCGGTGACGGTCACCCACCCGGAGATCACGCGCTACTTCATGTCGATTCCCGAAGCTTCGCGGCTGGTGCTGCAGGCAGCCTGCATGGGCCAGGGCGGCGAGATCTTCGTCATGGACATGGGCGAAGCGGTGAAGATCGCCGATCTGGCGCGCGACATGATCCGGCTTTCCGGCGCATCGGAGAAGGAGATCCGCATCGAATACACGGGGCTGCGTCCCGGCGAGAAGCTGTTCGAGGAGTTGCTCGCCGACGACGAGGAAACCCTGCCGACGCGCCATCCGAAGCTGCGCATCGCCAAGGCGCGCGAGGTCGAGGCAGGCTGGCTCGACGAAGTGCTGGTCTGGTTGCGCCAGCCGCGCGTGGTGCCGGATGCCGAGGTGCGGCGCGACCTGCGCCGCTGGATTCCCGAGTACCAGCCGACGCAGCGCACTGAGTTGCGTGCCGTCGCGTCGGCATCGTCGACCGAGAGCGGAGTCGCGGCGGCACACTGAGTTCCGGTCCTCATGGCGACATACGCGATCGGCGACATCCAGGGATGCTACGCTGCCCTTCAGCGCCTGCTCGGCGAGATCGGGTTCTCGGCGTCCCGAGATAGTCTCTGGCTGGTCGGCGACCTCGTCAATCGTGGTGATTCGTCGCTCGAGGTGATGCGCTTCGTGCGAGATCTGGGCGAGCGTGCAATCACGGTGCTTGGTAACCACGACCTGCATCTGGCGATGGTTGCCGAAGGTCACGGCCGGCCCTCGAAGGAAGACACGCTTGACGCAGTACTCGCTGCCCCCGATCGTGAGGAACTGCTCGTGTGGCTGCGCTCGCGGTCCATGTTCCATGTCGAGGACGACTACGCGATGGTGCATGCCGGCCTGCTGCCCCAGTGGTCGATCCTGCAGGCGCTGGAACTCGGCGGCGAGGTCGAACAGGCGCTGCGTGCGCCCGAGTATCGCGATTTCCTATCCCACATGTGGGGTTCCGAGCCGGCGCAGTGGAGCGAACACCTGCGTGGCTGGGACCGCCTGCGCATCGTCGTGAACGCGATGACGCGCATGCGTTTCTGTACCCGCTACGGTGTCATGGAATTCCGCGCCAAGGGCCCGCTCGAATCGGCGCCGGAGGGCTATCTGCCCTGGTTCGCGGTGCCCGGGCGGGCCAGCCGCACGCACACCGTGGTGTGCGGCCACTGGTCGGCGCTCGGATTCAGGCGCGAAGAAAAATTGCTGGCGCTCGATTCGGGTTGTCTATGGGGCGGCTGCCTGACGGCGGTGCGGCTCGAAGACAGGAAGATCTTTCAGTTGCAGTGTCCGCAGAGCCTCGCTCCAGACGGGTGGTGATCGCGGCGTGCGTGCGCGTTGCCAGTTCGCGGCGATGCAGGCCATCCGATTGCTGCGGTTCGAGGGCGACGATTTCGACGGCGAGCCGCTCGCCATTCGCTATCGTGCGCAGGGATGCCATGAAGCTGATGTCATTGCAGTAGGCCGCTGCAGTGCTGCGGGCGCCATGCGCGTCCAGATAACGCAGCGCCAGAGGCCTGATCTCGCAGCGCAAGTCGATCGCGTTCTGGAACGTCGCCGCATGAAAAGGCAGCACGCGTGTACCATCAGTCGACGTGCCCTCCGGGAACACCGCGACGCTATTGCCGGCCTGCAGTGCGGCGACGATTGCCCGATTCGTTTGCGCGATTGCGGTCCGGGCGCCGCGCTCGACGAAGATCGCCTCGTTGCGCCAGACCAGCCAGCCGATGAACGGCCATTGCCGGACGTCCGACTTGCACACGAAGCGCATCGGACGCCATGCCGAAAGCGCGAACACATCGAGCCACGAGATGTGGTTCGCCACGACGAGGCACGGCCCGCCGGGCGCCGCGCCATGCGTGCGCAGCTCGACCCCGAGAACGTGCAGCAGCCTGCCCGACCACCATTGGCGGATGCGCGCGCGCCTCTGCGCATTGCAGGCGCGCATCACGCTGGCGGAGATGGCGATACCGCTTGCCAGATGCAGGCCGACGCGCGCGAGACGGCAGAGGCCAGCGAACGTCAAAGGCGCTTCTCCACGAAGTGCCGGGCATAGCGGGCCTCGATGCGCGACATTGGCAACAGGAGCAGAAGGTCGGCCGTATTGAAGTCCGGATCCCAGGCCGGCTCACCGCACACCCAGGCGCCGGCGCGCAGATAGCCCTTGATCAGGGGCGGCAGGTTGGCTGGGGCACCGTTGTCGAGTTTGTCCAGGGGTAACGGCAGGCGCGGGGATGCGCGGTACTCGAGCGGCGCCTGATGGGCATCGAGATCGCGGTAAATCGTTGCCGCCGCGTGGCCACCGTCCGCCATGCCGATGCTGGCGCAGCCCATCAGGTATTCGTAACGGCCCTTGAGCATGTATTCGACGAGGCCGGACCACAACAAACCGATCACGGCGCCGCTGCGATAGTCGGCGTCGATGCAGGAGCGTCCCACCTCGACCAGGTTGCCGCGCAGGTACTGCAGGCGCGTGATGTCGAACTCGTTCTCGGAGTAATACCCGCCGACGCGCCGTGCCGCGCCAGGGTTGAGGATGCGATAGGTGCCGACGATGCGCGCATTGTCCTCGTCGCGCACGATCAGGTGATCGCAGTATGCATCGTAGATGTCGTTGTCCACGCCGGGATGGCGCGTGTCGATCCTGGCGCCGAGTTCGTCTGCGAACACGCGATAGCGCAGCTTCTGCGCCTCATGGACTTCGCTGTCGCAGCAGGCGAGGCGGACGTTGAGGCGGGGTGCCCGCGACGCGCGTTCCCGCGCGAGTTTTTCCAGCATTGCACGCTCCCAAGGGTTCGGATGCCCGAACTCTAGGAGCGCGCTGTTGCGAAGAGGTTAAACGTCCGTGACGGGGGCGTTAAGACGGCCCCGTCATCATCAGGGTTGCTCGGGGCGCGGCTTGGGACGTGGCCCACGGCGCGGGCGTGGCGGCCAAGGGCGTCTCAGATCGGCCGATCCGGTGTGATGGCTGACAGACGAAAATTGCGAGCGAAGAGAGGGAGCGTTCATGGTCGCGAAGGCCGAGCATCGATTGCACCTCCGGATAGACCGCTACGCTCGCCGCGGGTTCCGCCCGCTCGCCGTTCGTGCCTGCGGCGCGCCCCTACCAGATCGACGAGCCGAAGCTTGCGTGATAGCGGGCGCCGATCTCGTCGCGAGTGGGTTTGTGATTCTGGCCGCCGCGGTGTGCGATCTTGATGGCACCCATCAACGAGGCGAGGCGCCCGGTCTGTTCCCAGTCGAGCCCGTGATTGATGCCGTGGATCAGCCCGGCGCGGAACGCATCCCCGCAGCCGGTCGGATCGACTTCGGCCTCGGGGGCGGCACTGGGGATGCGAATGATCCTGCCATCGACATGGATTTCGGATCCCTCGGCCCCGAGTGTGACGACGAGCGCCCGCACCATGCGTGCGAGTTCCTCGATCGACCGGCCGGTCTTCTGGGCCATCAGCCTGGCTTCGTAGTCGTTGACCGTGCAGTAGTCCGCCAGGTCCATGAAATGCAGCAGGTCTTCCGCACCGAACATCGGCATGCCCTGGCCCGGATCAAAAATGAACGGGATGCCCGCGTCGCGCAGTTGCGCGGCATGCTGGAACATGCCGTCGCGGCCGTCGGGTGCGACGATTGCCAGGCGGATGTCGCCCGCATCCGAAACCTTGTTCATGTGCGAGTGGTTCATCGCGCCGGGGTGGAAGGCGGTGATCTGGTTGTCGTCGAGGTCGGTGGTGATGAACGCCTGTGCCGTGAAGGTCTGCGGCACCTGCCGCACGTGGGCATCGGCGATGCCAAGTGTCCGCAGGCGCTCGACATACGGTGCGCAGTCGTCGCCGACCGTGGCCATGACGATCGGTTCGCCGCCGAGCAGTTTCAGGTTGTAGGCAATGTTGCCGGCGGTTCCGCCGAATTCGCGCCGCATGTCGGGCACCAGGAATGCCACATTCAGGATGTGAATCTGTTCGGGCAGGATGTGGTGCTTGAAGCGGTCATGGAAGACCATGATCGTGTCGTAGGCGATGGAACCGCAAATCAGGGTGCGCATGGCAAGGCGGGGTCAGCAAGAAAACCAGATTATAGCGTCGGGGGTCGCCCGTGCCTTCAGTGCGCCGCCGAGTCGAGTTTCGCGTGGGCCTTGGCGTGCTGCCGCTTGCGGGCAATGGCGGTATGCAGTTTTTCGACCAGACGTTCGACTGCGGTGCGCCAGCCAAGATGTGAAACGCTTGCGGCGGTTCGCTGTCGAAGGTGCGCGAGACACTCGGCACGGGATGCGCGGACGGCAGCCTTCACGAATGCGTCGCCATCGTCGAAGCGGACATGCAGGCCGTTGTGACCGTCCCGGACAAGCAGTGCGGCAGCGGCATAGTCATAGGCCACCACTGGAAGTCCGCTTGCCAGTGCTTCGCCGGTCACGTTTCCGAAAGTCTCCGTGATGCTCGGATAGAGGAACAGGTCGGCCGAGGCAAAATGGTTCGCAAGATCCTCGCCCCGGCGCATGCCGGCGAAAACCACGTTCGGGCGCGCTTGAGCCTCGAGTTGCGCCCGCGACGGGCCATCGCCGACCAGCAGCAGCTTCGCACTCGTCCGACTGGCCGTAATCGCGTCGAACGCGCGCATCAGCAACGGCAGGTTCTTTTCGGGCGCCAGGCGTCCCACATGGATGACCACGAGGTCGTCAGCGCCGACCCCCCAGGCCGTGCGTAGCGCCGGGCGGCGACGGCCGGGATTGAACAGGCTGCAATCGACCCCGCGAGACACCACTTCAACTCCATGGTAGCCGGCACGCAGCAGCGTCTTCTGCAGTTCGCGCGTCGGGACCAGGGTCAGGTCGGCACGATTGTGGAAGTGGCACAGGTAACCGCCGACCGCCTGTCGCAGCCAGCCGGCACCGTAGTGTGCGCTATAGGCGTCGAAGTTGGTGTGGAACTCGCTGACGACCGGAAGCCCGAGCCTGCGAGCCGCCGTTACTGCGGACCAGCCGAGCGGTCCTTCGGTCACCACTTGCACCGCGTCGGGCGGGTCCGATCGCCACAGTGATTCGAGTCGTCCTGCAGCCGGCAGGCCGAGCCTGAGTTGCGGGTAGCGAGGAATCGGCAGACCCCGGATCAATATTTCGGAAAAGGCCTCGTTGCGGATCGGCTGGTCGTCATGCTGCTGTTGCGGGCGAATGAGTTGCACGCGGTGTCCGAGCGCCAGCAGCCCCTCGACCTGCCTGCCCGAGGTGATCGCGACCCCGTTGATCTCGGGCGGATAGGTCTCCGTCACGACGGCGATGCGCAGCCCGGCCTTCAGCCCGCTGTCGTACCGGGGCTCAACGGTTCGCGTGTCCATGCCGGCATGTTCGCCGGGGCGCGCGACACGTCGATGACAACGCTGTTACCGAGCGATTACCTGCCGAAGATCACCAGCAACCAGATGGCGGCCAGATTGATCAGCGCCAGGAGGACGGCAGCGCTGCCAATATCCTTCGCCCGCTTGGCGAGATGATGGTGCTCCACCGAAATGCGGTCCACCGTGGCCTCGATCGCCGAGTTCAGCAACTCGACGATCATCACCAGCAGCACGCTGCCGATCATCATCGCGCGGCCGATGCCGCTGGTGGTGACGAAGAAGGCGGCTGGAATCATCACCGCAGCCATCAGCACTTCCTGGCGGAAGGCGTCTTCGTTGCGGTAGGCCGCCACGAGGCCCGCGCGTGAGTAGCCGAGTGCATTCCACAGGCGAGTCAGGCCCGTCTTGCCCTTGAACGGGTTGTCTGCGCCCGGCGAATCCGCGGTTTCCTCGTTCGGTTTGCTCATGTCGGGTCTGCGTCTTGGGGGCGGCGCAGCGCGCCGCCGTGTTGCCGCGCTACTTCAGCACCGCGAGTGCGGCGTCGTAGTTTGGTTCCTGTTTGATCTCGGGTACCAGTTCCGCATGCACGACCTTGTCGTGCTCGTCGAGCACCACGACGGCGCGGGCGGTGATGCCGGCGAGCGGGCCGTCGATGATCTCGACGCCGTAGTTGGCCATGAACTCGCGGCCGCGCATGGTCGACAGCGAGACGACGTTCTTCAGCCCTTCGGTTTCGCAGAAACGCTTCATGGCGAACGGCAGGTCGGCGGCGATGACGAGGACGACGGTATTGTGCTGCGCGCTCGCGCGCTCGTTGAACTTGCGCGTCGACGTCTGGCACACCGGCGTGTCGAGGCTGGGCACGATGTTCAGCACCTTGCGCTTGCCTGCGTAATCCTTGAGCGAGACGTCGGCGAGGTCGGTGCCGACCAGCGTGAAGGACGGCGCGCCATCTCCGACCTTGGGGAACTGGCCGGCCAGGTGGATCGGATTGCCTGCAAGGGTGACGGTGCTCATGGTTGTCTCCTGTTGTTGGGTGTCGCTACCGGGGCAGAAGAGGATACTGCATTTCGATCCGCTTGCTCGGGTGCGGCTCAATACCCACGCCCTTGTCAGGGATAGAAGACGTAGACGCGGTAACCCGAGGCCGAGGTTTCGCCGACATCGAGCAGCAGTTTCACGGTGATTTCGTTACCGGCGCGGAAGTCCGTCGGCGCATTCGCGGGCAGGTAGTCCTTCGGTTCGAAAACGCGGCGTATCACGGGCTGGTCGCGCACGTCGGTAAGCGTCAGTTCGAGGTAAGGATAGGCCTGCGGATAGTCGGCGCGGTTCTTGAGGTGTGCTTCTAGGTGCAGGCGCGACTTGTCGCTCTCGGGGGTGAGTTCCGAGGACACGATGCTGACGAGATCGGCATCGCGCGGCATCTCGACCGCGCATCCCAACGATCTGCAGGCCGATTCCAGTGCCGGACGCCAGTCAGGATGCCGCTTCGCGATCTCGGTGCGGAAGGCGTAGGCCACCTGCACCGCAAGCGCCAGTGCCAGCAGTCCGGCGCCCGCGGCCCAAGGCCAGAGGCGCGCCGGTCTGGCTGGGGCGAGATAGTCTTCCGGCGGCGGCAGGGTGGCTGCAGCCGTATCGTCCACGGTGTCCGCGGCGGTGTCGTCGACGGCGGCGACGTTTGGCGCGGGTTCTTCAGCCGCGGTTTCCGCGGGGTTATCTGCGGGCTCTCGCGCTGCGGACCGTGCTGTTGCGCCGTCGGGTTCCGCGACTGATTCGGCGGCAGAGCCGGTGTCGGCGTCGGTGGCGCTCTCGGTCGGCGTCACAAGTTCGCCGGATGCTGCCGCGGCGTCCGCGGCGGACGGCGCGTCCTGCGGAATCTCCGTTGGCAGGGGCGGCAGCGTGATGTCGTCCGGGCCGAACGCGGCGGCCGCTTCCGGCGCCGCGGAATCGGCCGGATCGCGCTGCGCCAGGAAGCGTTTGCGCTGTCCCGCCGCGGAGAATTGCGGTGTCGCAGGCGGCAGCGACGGCGGGCGGCTTTCTGGCGGCTCGGGCGCGACGAAGTCGGTCGGGTCGCTGCCGCCGTCGATGCGGTTGTCCACCGCCGAAAACGGCGTCTGGCATTTGCCGCAGCGCACGCGGCCCTGCGCCTTGGCGATCTGCTCCGGGCGCAGGCGAAAAGTGGTGCTGCAGGCCGGGCAGCGCGTCAGCATGGCCGCTCTCCGGTGAGCAGCACCCAGCCTTCGAGCACGGCCTCGACCGTCAGCGCGATGTGGGGCGCGTAGGCCGCGATGACCTGCGCGGCCTGCGGCTCGAGCACGCCGGACAGGGCAAGCCGCCCGCCCGGTGCGACGCGGCTGCCGATCAGCGGCGCAAGCACGCAGAGCGGATTGGTCAGGATGTTGGCAATCACGAAATCGAATTCGCTGGTCAGCGCCTGTGCGGAATGCTGCAAACGCAATTCGACCGTGTTGCGTTCGGCATTGTCGCGCGCCGCATCGAGCGCCTTGTCGTCGATGTCCACGCCGAGCACGCTGGCCGCGCCGAGGCGCGCCGCGGCGATGCCGAGTATGCCGGAACCGCATCCGTAGTCCAGCACGCGCAGCCCGGCGAGCGCCTGCCGGGTGAGCCATTCGAGGCACAACCGGGTCGTCGGGTGCGAGCCGGTGCCGAAAGCCATGCCGGGGTCGAGGACGAGGTTGATGGCAGCCGGGTCCGGTGCGTCATGCCACGACGGCACGATCCACAGCCGCTGGTTTACGCGGATCGGTTCGAATTGCGACTGTGTCAGCGCCACCCAGTTCTGCTCGGCAACTTCGCTGATGCGGAAACCGGGCGCGTCGATGCCGGCATCCTGCGCGGCCTGCGCCAGTCGATCAGCCAGGTCTTCGGCGGGATCGAAGAGTGCGTTCACGCGCGAGGCGTCCCAAAGCGGCGCGGCGGGCGAGCCCGGCTCGCCGAACTGAGGCGTCTCGCGGTCGGTGCCCGCGTCGGCGTCCTCGATGCTGACTGACAGCGCGCCACGTTCGAACAGCGCGTCGGACAGGCGTTCTGCGGCCGCCGAGTGGGTGACAAGCGAAACCGACAGCCACATGGTCACACGAGCCCTTGAGTGCGCTGGCCTGGAGCAGCCGTGGATAGGCGTTCTACAGACCACCACGCCTGATCGCCAGCGCCGGAGCGCCTTTCAGGGCGGCATGCCGGAAGGCCGAGCATCCATGCGCGTCGCAGAGGCATCGGTACGATTGTCAGGTGGATTTGACCACTTCCTCGCGTGCGGCGAGCTTGTTCTCGAGGTAGTGGATGCTGGTGCCGCCCTTGAGGAAGTTGGCATCGAGCATCAATTCCTGGTGCAGCGGAATGTTGGTCTTGATACCCTCGACCACCATTTCCGACAGCGCGATGCGCATGCGGCGGATCGCCTGGTCGCGCGTGTCGCCATAGGCGATGAGCTTGCCGATCATCGAGTCGTAGTGCGCCGGCACGGTGTAGCCGGAATACACATGCGAATCGACGCGGATGCCCGGCCCGCCCGGCGTGTGCCAGTTGGCGATCTTGCCCGGGCAGGGCGTGAACTTGTAGGGATCTTCGGCGTTGATGCGGCACTCGACCGCATGCCCCTTGAACACGATGTCGCGCTGGCGGAAGCCCAGTTTCTGCCCCGCCGCGATGCGGATTTGTTGCTGCACGATGTCGATGCCGGTGATCAGTTCTGTCACCGGATGCTCGACCTGCACACGGGTGTTCATTTCGATGAAGAAGAATTCGCCGCGCTCGAACAGGAATTCGAAGGTGCCGGCGCCGCGATAGTTGATCTTGCGGCAGGCTTCGGCGCAGCGCTCGCCAATACGCGAGATCAGGCGCGGGTTGATTTCCGGCGCCGGCGCTTCCTCGATGATCTTCTGGTGGCGGCGCTGCATCGAGCAGTCGCGTTCGCCGAGGTAGACCGCGTTGCGGTACGAATCGGCCAGCACCTGGATCTCGATGTGGCGCGGGTTTTCGAGAAATTTCTCCATGTAGATGCCGGGATTGCCGAAGGCGGCCAATGCTTCGGAACGCGTCGTCTGCACCGCGTTGAGCAGCGCAGCCTCAGTGTGTACGATGCGCATGCCGCGGCCGCCTCCGCCCGCAGTGGCCTTGATGATGACCGGGTAGCCGATGCTGCGCGCGATGCGTACGATTTCGCGCGGGTCGTCCGGCAGCATGCCCTCCGAACCCGGCACGCAGGGCACGCCGGCAGCCTTCATCGCGTCCTTGGCGCTCACCTTGTCGCCCATCAGGCGGATGGTCTCCGGGCGTGGGCCGATGAAAACGAAGCCGCTTTTCTCCACCCGCTCGCCGAAATCGGCGTTCTCGGAAAGGAACCCGTATCCCGGGTGAATTGCCTGGGCGTCGGTGACTTCGGCGGCGCTGATGATTGCCGGAACGTTGAGGTAGCTTTCCTTCGACGCCGGCGGCCCGATGCAGACCGATTCGTCGGCAAGCTTGACGTACTTCGCCTCGGTATCGGCCGTGGAATGCACCACCACCGTCTTGATGCCGAGCTCACGGCACGCACGCTGGATCCGCAGGGCGATTTCGCCGCGGTTCGCGATCAGGATCTTCTCGAACATGATGCCTCTTCAGGCGGCCGGCCGGCGACGAACTGCTGGGATCGTCCGGGCCGGCGCGTTGTCAGCCAATGATGAACAGCGGCTGGCCGAATTCCACCGGCTGACCGTTTTCGACCAGGATCGCCTTGACGACGCCGGCGGCATCGCTGTCGATTTCGTTCATCAGCTTCATCGCTTCGATGATGCAAAGCGGCGCGCCGACCGACACGCTCTGGCCCAGTTCGACGAAGTTCTTCGCTTCCGGCGATGGCGCGCGGTAGAAGGTGCCGACCATCGGCGATTTCACGACCTTGCCTTCCGGCTGCGCGTCCTCGACTGCGGCGGCAGGCGCGGCGGCAGCGGCAGCCGGAACGGTTGCGCCGGGCGCGGCGGCAATGCCGGCGGGAACATGCACCAGGGTTTGCGCCGGTGCGGCAACAACGTGCTTGGCGATCCTGACCTTTTCTTCGCCTTCGGTCACTTCGAGTTCCGATATGCCGGACTCCTGGACGAGGTCGATGAGTTTCTTCAGTTTTCGAAGATCCATGAATACTCCCGTAGTTTCGCCGGCGATGCCGGCGAGATGACCGCTAATCTCGCAGTTGTTCGAGGGCGTACTGCAGTGCCAGTTGGTATCCGAGCGCACCCAGCCCAGTGATCACGCCGGCTGCGATGTCGGAGAAATACGAGCGGCGGCGAAAGGACTCGCGCGCATGCACGTTCGACAGATGAACCTCGATGAAAGGGATGCGCACCGCGGCGAGTGCATCGCGCAGCCCGACGCTGGTGTGCGTATACGCGGCCGGATTGATGATGATGAAGCGAACGTCCTCGCTTGCCGCGGCCTGCACGCGATCGATCAGCTCGCCTTCGTGGTTGCTCTGGAACGATTCCACTTGAATGCCATGGGCGCGTGCCTGGGCTTCCATGGCCTGGTGGATGTCGGCAAGCGTTGTGCGGCCGTAGATGTCCGGTTCGCGCGAGCCCAGAAGATTGAGGTTCGGACCGTGAAGCACCAATATCCGGGCCATTTTCTGACCGCCTGCTGCTGCACCCTTGTCGCTTTTATTGCCCTTCATCCCAACAAGTTTGCCGGAAATCACTGCAAATAGCCAGATTGGCCGCCAGCGGCGGCGATCAGTGCGGCGTAGCCAGGGCGTGCTGGATTGCCGTCTCCAGTTCGGCGCGCTGCATCTTGCCCAGCTTGGTTTGCACCACCTGCCCTCGTCGGTCGAGTACGGCGGTGAACGGAAGGGCCATCAGCGTGTTGCCGACCGCGGCGGCGGCCTCCATGGCATCACCCGCTCCGATCAGCAGAGGGTAAGCGACTGGCGATTCCTCGATGAATTTCCGGACGTTGATTGGCGTATCGATGCCGATGCCGACAAATTGAACGCCTTTTGCAGCATATTCCTGGCTGATGCGCGAAAATTCCGGCATTTCCTCGCGGCAGGGCGCGCACCAGGTCGCCCAGAAATTGACGACCACGACCTCGTTCTTCCACTCGGCCAGCGATCGAGTCTTGCCGTCCATGTCCGCGAGCTGGAGGGCGCGCAACGCCGCGCCATCTTGTGCCTGCGCTGTGTGTTCCGGCTGCTGGTGGCGCGCCACCAGCAGACCGGCACCTGCTGCAGCCACTGCGACCGCGCCGACCAACAGCCACGTGCGCAACGGAGTCACGGCCCGGTTTCTCCCAGCAGCGATTCGACTGCCGAGATGCGGGCGCGTTCGTGGACTTTGCCTGCACGATTGATGCGTCGGGTGCGTTCTGCTGTTTCGCTCAGAATGCTCAGGCGCACCGGCGTGCCTTCCCATTCCAGTTCCAGCACGGCCTCCGGCATTTCGCCTGGTCCCTGCGGAACGCGCGCGTGTTCGTAACGTACGCCGCGGTTGATGAGGAAGATCTCGACCTCCTTCGCGCTTTCCGCAAACAGTTCGATTTCGACCTCCGCGTAGCGTCCGGCGGTACCGTCGAGCACCGGGCCGGTGAGATAGGGCCGGAAATCGGCGAGAAATCGCATTGCGCCAAGCGCCGCAAGGCGCAGTTCCTTGAGCAGAGCCGGTTGTTCTTCGGACTGGTAGAGTCCCTGGTAGGTACGTAGCTCGGCCTCGACTTCCGCGTTCGTCGGCAGTGCCTCGTCGTCGGGCAGGCCGAGCTGGCGTGCCGCCTTGCGCTTGGCGTAGCCGTAGTCGTCGATGCCGTCTTCCGCCATCAACCGGGCTGCGACGCTCGCGATCTCTCTGCGCGCAGGATTTTCGCGCGTGATGCGGGGCTTGGGCTGGCGGGACATGGAAACTCCGGGGAACTCCGCGAGACGGGCGGGGCGCCATCGGGTGGCGCTTGATAGAATTCGAGGCATTCTAACTGCCCCGGTTCCCGATGCACATCCACATCCTTGGTATATGCGGCACCTTCATGGGCGGCATCGCGCTGATTGCGCGCGCTGCCGGTCATCGGGTAACGGGGTGCGACGCCAATGTCTACCCGCCGATGAGCACGCAACTCGAGGCCGAAGGCATCGCGCTGATCGAGGGCTATGACGCGGCGCAACTCGCGCTTGCGCCCGATGTGTTCGTGGTCGGCAACGCAATCTCGCGCGGCAACCCCCTGCTCGAAGCCATTCTCGATCGCGGTCTGCCCTATGTGTCCGGGCCGCAATGGCTTGCCGAGAATGTGTTGCAGGGCAAGTGGGTGCTCGCGGTTGCGGGTACGCACGGGAAGACGACGACAACCTCGATTCTGGCGTGGCTGCTGGAGGCGGCGGGGTTGAAACCGGGCTTTCTGGTCGGCGGCGTGCCGCTGGATTTCGGGGTGTCGGCGCGCTTGTCCGATTCGCCCTTTTTCGTGATCGAGGCCGACGAGTACGACACCGCTTTTTGCGACAAGCGCTCGAAATTCGTGCACTACAGACCGCGAACGGCGATCCTGAACAATCTCGAGTTCGATCATGCGGACATCTTTCCCGATCTTGCTGCGATCGAATCGCAATTCCATCATCTGGTGCGCATCGTGCCGCGCTCCGGGCGGATCGTCGCGAACGGACTGGAGGCGAGCCTCGATCGCGTGATCTCGCGCGGCCTGTGGAGTGAGCTGGAACGTTTCGGCGGACCGGGGCAGTGGCAGGTCGGCGAAGTGTCGGCCGATGGAAGCTGCGAATTCCGTTTCGATGGCGCATCGCTGGGGCGTGTTCGCCTGCCGCTGGCAGGCGCGCACAATCGCATGAATGCGCTGGCTGCGCTGGCCGCGGCCCGCCATGCCGGCGTTCAGCCTGCTCACGCGGTGGCGTCGCTCGCGGATTTTCGCGGCATCAGGCGGCGGCTGGAGTTGCGCGGAACCGTACGCGGCGTTGCCGTCTACGACGATTTTGCACATCACCCGACGGCCATCTCGGCGACACTGGAGGGGTTGCGCCAGCGCGTCGGGGCCGAGCGCATCCTGGCGCTGCTCGAACCGCGCTCCAACACCATGAAGCTGGGCGTGATGAAGGCGCAATTGCCCGCCAGCCTGGAACTGGCAGACAAGGTGTGGTGCGCTGGCGCGAATCTTGGCTGGGATGCGCGCGAAGCGCTTGCTCCGCTGGGCGCGAAGGCGCGTGTCTTTGATCGCGTCGAGGAAATCGTCGACGACGTTGTGGCCGAGGCGCGCAGCAGCGACCATTTGCTCGTGATGAGCAACGGTGCGTTCGGCGGCATCCACGAGAAATTGCTGGCGGCGCTCTCGCGCTGAATCCCGCGCCTTGCCGAGAGGCAATGGCTGCGCCGCGATCCGACTAGCATTTATTGCAGTGCAGCGAATTGACTTGTGTCAACGTCTCGTTGCGGCCGGTGATGCGTGTGTGGCATGATGCGGCGAAAGGACGCGACTGTCGGCCGAAGAGCCTCAGCAATATCGTCGCGCCAGTGGTGGATATCAGGGCTCGTTTGAATGCTCGATGCTCTCAATCTCGGAGACAACACTGCCTGTTACGTCGCGCGGCGTAACTGTTCCGCCAGCCCGAAGGTGTTGGTGGGGGTGATGCTGGGTCTTGGGCTGGTTTCGATCGTCATCGCTTCGGGATTCGCGTTGTCCGGTGCGTGGGTGGTATTCCCGTTCACGATGCTCGAACTGGCGGCGCTGGCGGTAGTTTTCGTCTGTTACGCGAGGCATGCGACCGACTACGAAAGAATCCGCATCGACAGCCACGAAATCGAAGTCGAGGTATGCGATGGAAGCGCGATATGTCGTCACCATTTCAACCAGGAATGGGCGCGGCTTGTCGTAGGGAAAGTCTTTGCCGGGCGTCGCCTCGCGTTGCGTTCGCATGGCAGGGAAGTCGAAATAGGCCGTTTTCTGGATGACGTCGATCGTGCCCGGCTTGAACGGGAACTGCGGCGTTGGTTGCGTCCTGCCGCGTGAGGCTGGATGGATGTTTCGCGGTGGAGCATGGCAGGACATGATCGCTACGCGTGATTTCGGCAACCGGGCTGCATCTGCAGCAGGTCTTTCTTCCAATGCGATTGGTGCAAGCACGGGCGGACTGTTGTTAGTCGTCTCGGGCGGAGCTGTTGCTGCCGACCTCGTTTCCGAGGCGCGTGCCGGGGCGCCGCAGAACGCCTTCGATGTGCATACGCTGGTGCTTGGCATCTGCGTTGTACTGCTGGTGGGTGCGTTCAGTGCAATGTTCTATTCGGTGTATGCCTTCCGAAGGACGAACATGCCCGGTGCGCCGCGGTGGCACAAGAACGCGATGGTGGAAGTGATGTGGACCGTCGTGCCGGTATTCATCCTGTTCGGCAGCGCTTGGCCGGCGATGCGCACCGTGCTCGATTCGAACCAGAAGGCAGTGCCCGCGATCGCTGCGGCGTCGCCGACCGTGGTGAAGCGATACGGTGGTGCGCTACCGGTCGCCTTGAAGACATCTCCTGTTGTCCTGATTGCCGACGCCGCAATCGTGCGACGCTGATCGCGGAAGGGATTTTCAAGCTACGCGCTGTTTCGATATTGATTGCGGCGCCGAGCCATGTGATGATTGCGTGATCGATGGATACGCAAGAACAGTTCTAGGAGGAACGGTGGAGGAGACGCCCCAGCATTAGGCAGTCAAAAAATTCGGGGCAATGAGTGGCGCGCCGCACAACTGCGGCGCTTTTTTTTGCAGGGGTCCGAGCGATTCGGGCGAGGCGCTAATCGGCGGCCTAGAGGCGCTGAGTGAGTATGCCGAAGTAATAGCCGCCCATCAGCAGCAGGAACAGCGTTATCGACAATCCGACCCGCAGCGCCAGCGCCTTCGCCATGCGCCGGCTCGCCAGGTTGTTGTCGCGACCCTTGAACAGGAATACCAGCGCCGACCCGAGGCTGGCAAGGATCAGCAGAAGCATGGCAATGACGACGATTCGCATGTCGAACAGACTTTCTTGGCCGGGGAAACAGTGTATACCCGGCGCTGCTTGTGCTCCAGACTTGGCAGATCCGATGCGCGCGCGCCGTGCCGGACTCGGCGCCGTTCCCGCGGGCACAAATCGATGACGACCTCGGGCAGGAAAGCGCTCATCGTGATGCTGCTGCTGGTCGGCGTGCCGATGATTGCCGGCCTGCTGACGTTCCGCTGGTCGAATCGCGGGCATACCAGCAACTACGGAACGATCGTCGAACCGAGCCAGCTTCCTGCAGAACCTCTCGCCGACATCGGCGGATCGTCTTTCGAATTTGCAGCGCTGCGCGGGCGCTGGGTTCTTGTCATGGAAGGCCCGGGAACCTGCAACGAGTTATGTCGCAAGCGGCTATTCCTCATGCGGCAGATTCGCACGGCGCTCGGGAAGGACATGGGGCGCGTCGAGCGTGTGTGGATGGTGAGCGACGGCACCATGCCCGACTCCACGCTGATCGCCGAACACGCGGGCACGCGTGTCGTCCGCGCTGCCGGAAGCCGGGCGCTCGCACTGCTGAATGCGAATGGCGGTGAGCCCGCGAGTTTCTATCTTGTCGATCCGCAGGGCAACGTGATGCTGCGCTATCCGAACGATCCGGATGCCCGGCGCGTGCTGAAGGATCTCGAGCACCTGTTGCGTCTTTCCCGAGTCGGCTGACATGTTCCGCAAACTGATTCTGTTCGCCACCCTTCTCACGCTGTGCGTTGTCGTGCTCGGTGCTTACGTGCGGCTATCCGACGCCGGGCTCGGTTGCCCGGACTGGCCCGGATGCTACGGCAAGATCACGCCGCACCATGCGGCAGAGCACATCGAAGAGGCGCATGCGGCGGCACCCCACGGACCGGTCTCGATGGCCAAGGCGTGGAAGGAAATGGTGCATCGCTATCTGGCGGCATCGCTCGGCTTCCTCATCATCGTGATTGCGGCAATGGCGTGGAAGATGCGCGTCCGCCTCGATCAGTCGCCCTGGCTGCCGATCGCCCTCGTCGCCGTGGTCATCCTGCAGGGCCTGTTCGGCAAATGGACGGTGACCATGCTCCTGAAGCCGGCCATCGTGACGGGGCACCTGATCGGAGGGCTGACGACGCTCGCCTTGCTTACGTGGTTGTCGATGCGACAGGCTGCATCGCGCCCCGGCGTGCGCACCTCGGGCGGACTGCGCATTGCCGCAGCGCTGGGCTTCGTGCTGCTCGCCTGCCAGATCACGCTGGGCGGTTGGGTCAGCACCAACTATGCAGCACTTGCGTGCAGCGATCTGCCGACGTGCCAGGGAGCGTGGCTGCCCGCGATGGATTTTGCGAATGCTTTCCACGTCGTGCGCGAACTGGGGCAGACGGCAAGCGGCGACTTGCTTCCCCTTCCCGCCCTGACTGCAATCCACTGGACACATCGGATCGGCGCGATGCTTGTTGCGGGCTACCTGCTGGTTCTCGGTGCGATCCTGGTCGGCGCCGGCATGCGGCGCGATGGCGCGCTGCTGGTCGCAATCGTCGTGCTGCAGTTCTGCCTCGGATTGTCCAATGTCTGGTTCGGCCTGCCGCTCGGGATTGCGGTGGCGCACAATGGCGGGGCCGCACTGCTGGTCGTTTTGCTCACCGTGATAAACTTTCGCGTCGCAGGTTCTGCGGCGCATGTGACATTGGCATTCCATCCCAAGATCGTTTCCCAGAGTCCGCGATGAAAGCCCTTTCGCTCGAGCAGAACCGGGTCGCGCAGCGACTGCTGCAGTACCTCACCCTCACCAAGCCGCGCGTCAACACGCTGATCGTGTTCTGCGCCGTGATCGGCATGTTCCTCGCCGTGCCGAACGGCTTGCCGCCCATGGGCACCGTGTTCTTCGCGACGGTCGGCATCGCACTCGTCGCCGGGGCGGCGGCGGCCATCAACTGCCTGGTCGAACGGACGGTCGATGCGGTAATGGCGCGCACGCGTGCGCGCCCTACCGCGCGCGGCGAACTCGGCGCCGCGGAAACGCTGGCCTTCTCGGCCGTCGTCGGCGGTGCGGGGCTGGTTATGCTGTACCAGTTGGTCAATCCGCTGACCATGTGGCTCACCTTCGCCACCTTCGTCGGCTATGCGGTGATCTACACCGTGCTGCTCAAGCCGATGACACCCCAGAACATCGTCATCGGTGGCGCCTCCGGTGCAATGCCGCCGGTGCTCGGCTGGGCCGCGGTGACCGGCGAAATATCGCACGATGCGCTGATCCTTTTTCTGATCATATTCGCGTGGACGCCGCCACACTTCTGGTCGCTGGCGCTCTACCGCACCAAGGAGTACGCGCGCGCCGGCCTGCCCATGCTGCCGGTGACTCACGGCCCGGAGTACACGCGGCTGCACGTGCTGCTCTACACGCTGATCCTGCTCGGGGTATCGCTGCTGCCCTTCGCCACGCGCATGAGCGGATGGATCTACCTCGTCAGCGCAATCCTGCTCGGCGGAATCTTTCTTGCCTACGCCATACGCCTGTACACGCGTTATTCCGACGATCTCGCGCGGCGGACTTTCCGCTACTCGATCGTCTATCTGAGCATCCTGTTCGCGGCACTGCTCGTCGACCATTACATGAAGTTCTGATGCCCGGAAACCATTTCGTTCGTTCCTTGGTGCTCGCGCTTGGCGTTGCGTTGTCGCTCGCTCTTGCCGGATGCGGCGAGCGCCAGGGGCCGCAGTTCGTAGGCACCGACATTACCGGCGCCGATTTCGCGAAAGACTTCCGGCTCACCGATCACACCGGCGCGCCGCGCAGCCTCGCCGATTTCCGCGGGCGCGTGGTGACCATGTTCTTCGGCTACACGCAGTGTCCCGATGTCTGTCCCACCAACCTCACGGCGATGGCGCAGGTGATGAAGGAACTCGGCGCCGATGCCAAGCGCGTCCAGGTGCTGTTCGTCACGGTCGATCCGGAACGCGATACGCAGAGCGTGCTTGCACAATACGTTCCGCAGTTCGATCCCACTTTCATCGGCCTCTACGGCAATGCCGAACAATTGCGGCAGGTCACGCAGGATTTCCGCATCATCTACGAGAAGCGCCCGGGCCAGACCCCCACGTCATACACCATCGACCACAGTGCCGGCACCTATGTGTTCGATCCCCAGGGCCGCATCCGCCTTTACATCCGCCACGGCGAGAAGCCGGAGGTCGTCGCCGCCGACCTTCGCCTGCTGCTGGCCGGCAAGTAGCCCGCCACGGATCGTTCTCTACAACACCGGCCTGCCGGCCTAGGCCGGCAGGGGCGGCCTTGCCGTTCGTCCGATTTACAGCCTCCCGGCTGGCCGCTATAAAGAACAATGTCACCTCGTGCGGTCCGTCGCGGATCGGGCGCGAACGACAGGCGAGCGAGGAGCGAGCGGGAAAAGATGCGCGACCAGGTCTTCATCAGCTACAGCCACCGCGATGCCGCCTGGCTGGAGCGCCTGCAGGTCTACCTGGCGCCGTTCGAGCGCCGCGGTCAGCTGCGTCGCTGGGACGACACGCTCATCGCGCCGGGCGAGCGCTGGGCGCAGGAGATCAACGAGGCGCTCGGGCGCGCCCGCGTTGCCGTGCTGCTGGTGAGTGCGCAGTTCCTCGCGTCGGATTTCATCGCGCGCGTCGAACTGCCGCGCCTGCTGGGCGCGGCGGAGGACCAAGGCGTCGCGATCCTGCCGCTCGTCATCGACTGGTGCAATTTCGAACGTATCCCTGAACTGGCGCAATTCCAGTCGCTCAACCCGCCTTCGCAGCCGCTCGAGACGATGAGCGAAAGCGATGCCAAGGCCGTCCTGGCGCGGCTTGCGGCAGCAGTGGCCGATACCCTGCAGGACGGCGATGTCGTCGGGTGCGAACGCGGGCGCCTGGTCGGGCTGCCGGCGCGCAATCCGCTGTTCACCGGCCGAGATGCACTGCTCGCGACGCTGGGCGAGCAGCTTGCCGGCGGGGGGCGCGTTGCACTGTGCGGCATTGCCGGCATCGGCAAGACCGAGGCGGCGATCGAGTACGCGCATCGCTACCGCAACCGCCATGCGTGGGTGCTGTGGTCGCGGGCCGAATCGATACAGCCGCTGCTGCGAGGGTTTTGTGCCATCGCTGCCGCGTTCGGCTTGCCGGAGGCGCGTGGCAGCGACCAGCTTGTCATGGCGCAAGCTGCCCGCCGCGCGCTTAGCGCCTGCGGCGACTGGCTGCTGGTGCTTGATTCGGCGGACGACCTTTCGATCCTGCGCGACTGGCTGCCGGAAGGCGACGGCGGCACCGTCATCGTCACGAGCCGCAGTTCCGCGCTCGGCGGCATCGCGCAGGCAATCGACCTCGACCCGCTCGACGAGGCATCCGCCGCGCACTTCCTGTTGCGCCGCGCCGCGCTGTGCGAGCCGGAGGGCGCCGCCGCTGCCGACCTGCTCGCGCCCGCGATCGACATCGCGCGCCTTGCCGGCGGGCTGCCGCTGGCACTCGACCAGGCCGGCAGTTACATCGAGGAAACCGGCTGCACGCTCGCCGAGTACGTCGGCCTGTGGTGCGAACATCGCATCAGACTGCTGGCGGAGCGCGGCGAGGCCGGCCTGCGCGAAGGCGTGTCGCTCATCGATGCGTGGAGCCTCTCGCTCGCGGAACTGCAGCGCGCCAATCCGAACGCGGCGGCGCTGTTGCGCCTGCTCTCGTTCTGCCATTGCGATTGCCTGCCGGATGACGCGTTGCGCATCGGCGCAGCATTCGCCGGGCCGGACCTTGCCCCGATCCTTGCCGACGGCCTGGCGCGCAATGACGCCTATCGCGATGCGCAGCGGTTCGCCTTCGTGCGACGCGATGTCAAGACCGGCAGGCGTGCGATGCATCGGCTGGTGCAGACCGTGCTGCGCGACACCCTGTCCGACAAGGAACGCGAGTTGTGGTGCATGCGCGCGCTGGAAGTGCTCAATGCCGCCTTGCCCGAGCCGCGCTTCGCCAACTGGGCCGCGTGCGACAAGCTCGCCGCCCACGGCCTGGCGGCGCTCGAACAGGCTGAGTCGCTGGGCATTGCAACCGGCGCCGGCGCACGCCTGGCCTGCGAGATCGGCGCCTATTTCGGCCAGCGCGGGCGTTATGCGGAAGCGCTGCCTCTGGCCGAGCGCGGACTGGCGGAGCGCTCCCGATCGACCGACACGCCGCCGCGCGAGCTGGCGCGCGCACTCACGGTCTGCGGGCAGATCGAACTCGGCATGGGGCGTCTTGTGCCGGCGCGTGCGCGCCTCGAGGCTGCGGCTGGCGCACTGCGGCCGGGCGGGGCGAGCGTCGAGCTGGCGCGCGTGATCGACATGCTTGGCACGGTCGACACCGCTGCCGGTGAACTGCTCGCGGGCCGCGCGCGTCTGAGCGATGCGGTGGCGATGATCGCCGTGGCCGGTGCAGCGGAAAGCATCGAAGCCGCGCAGATCGCCAACGATCTCGGCGCCGTGCAATTCAAGACCGGCAATTACACAGAGGCGCGCGCAGCGTTCGAGCGCGCGGCGCAGCTGCGCCAGATGCTGCTGCCGGGTAATCACCCGAGCGTCGCGCAATCGCTCAACAACCTCGCGGCGGTCTGCGCGCGGCTCGGCCAGCACAACGAGGCGCGCAGCCGCTACTGCCAGGCGCTCGCGTTGCGCCAGGCGGCCTTCGGCGAGCGCCACCCGGACGTTGCCGAGACGCTGCTCAATCTGGCCTTGCTCGATCTGTCCTGCGGCCGAACGGCGGATGCCCGCGACGAGGCGGCGCAAGCGGTGAACATCCTGCACGCCTGCTATGGCGATGCCCACGCCGCGACGGCGCGCGCGCGCGCCTGCCTGGGGGACGTTGCGCTGGCCGCAGGCGAGTTGGACGAGGCGCAGCAGCTATACGGCATGTCGCGCGAGGTGCGCACCGCGCTGCTCGGCTCGCGTCATCCGGAGACGGCGCGCGCGATCGTCGGCCTTGCCGACGTCGCGCTTGCGCGTGGCGACAACGCCACCGCCGCGGCGCTGCTGAGCGAAGCGCTCGACGTGATGCGGGAGCGCCTCGGCGCCACCCACCCCGACGTGCGTGCCTGCGAGGCGGAACTCGAACGCGCGCGTGCGGTGGCCGGCGCGGATACGCCGGCGGTGATCGAAAGGACGGGAACGTGAAGCGCACGCATTGGGTGGTGCTCGTGGCCGTGCTGCTGGCGCTCGCGCTGTTTGCGCTGAAGCTGAACGACAAGCCGCTGGCGCCGGAAAGCCGTCAGGAGCCGGGTAGCCGAACCGTTGTGCCGACCGCGCCCGATGCGCCGCCGTCCCAAAGCCTGGGGCGAGAGGATCACGGCATCGGCACGACCTCGCTGCCGCGCGCGCCGGCCCCGCTGGAGCGACCATGAGCCACATCCGCTGTGTCGTGCTGGCCTGCCTCGTGGCGCTGCTCGCGGCCTGTGCGCAGACCGCCCCACACGTACCCGAACCTGCACCGGCGCCCGACGCAGCTGGCAGCGCGCCGGGCGATCCTCGTCTGCGCGGCATCCGTGCGCGCGACCCGGCGCGCGAAGAACCCGGCGTCGGGGTCGGCGGACTGCTGCGCGAGGAGCCAACGCCCCGGTGATGCCGCGCGGTCGCGACTGCGCATGCCGTCGATGCCGCGCGTGGTCGGTGCCAGGGGCCGCATGGATAAAGGCGCTCGCGCCGGCATGCCGCAGAGTGGCCGATTCATGCGGGTTTCAGGGGGGGTATCCTGCAAGCGCCAGCTGGCGCCGTTTTCAGGCCCATCGATTGAGTGATTCTTCGCAATCGCAATAGAAGATCGCAAAAGAACACGGGCAGCCGAAGCTGCCCGCCTCTGGCTGACGCGCCGGCTTACGCCGCAGCGGCGAGCAGCCCCTTCATCTTCTGCATCGCCTTGGCTTCGATCTGGCGGATGCGTTCGGCCGAAACGCCGTACTCGGCCGCCAGCTCGTGCAGCGTCGACGCGTCGCCTTCCGTAAGCCAGCGGCGCTCGATGATGCGGCGGCTGCGCTCGTCCAAGCTCGCCAAGGCGCTCTTCAGTCCTTCATCCTGCATGCGGGCCATCTGCTTGCGCTCGAGCGCCTGCTCCGGCTCCTCGCGCAAATCGGCGAGGTAGGCGATCGGCGCGAAGCGCTCTTCGTCATCGTCCGGATTGCCTTCCAGCGCGATGTCGCCGCCGGCGATGCGTGTTTCCATTTCGACCACTTCCTCGGGCTTGACCCCGAGTTGCTTCGCGACGGAACGGACTTCATCCGGGTTCAGGCTCGCCAGCCCGTTCTTCATGCTGCGCAGGTTGAAGAACAGCTTGCGCTGGGCCTTGGTGGTGGCGATCTTCACCAGCCGCCAGTTGCGCAGGATGTACTCATGGATCTCGGCCTTGATCCAGTGGATCGCGAACGACACCAGCCGCACGCCGCGGTCCGGGTCAAAGCGCTTCACCGCCTTCATCAGGCCGACGTTGCCTTCCTGAATCAGGTCGGCATGCGGCAGGCCGTAGCCAAGGTAGCCGCGCGCCACCGCGATCACCAGACGCAGGTGCGAAAGCACCAGCGCACGCGCCGCCTCCACATCGCCGTCTTCGCGGAAGCGATGGGCAAAATCCTTCTCTTCTGCCTCGGTCAGCAGCGGAAAGCGGTTGGCGGCCGAAATATAGGCATCCAGACTGCCAAGCGCCGAAGGAACCGGGAAAGACAAGGTTTGAGCCATACGGATACATCCTCCTCTGAAATCATTCTAGCACTGTTAGCACTCGTGCAAATAGAGTGCTAAATCACGCCCGGGTTCCCGTGCCGGGGCCGATTATTGCCTTGCCGTTTCAGATTCCCAAGCCACAGGCAACGCGTCTCCAGTGCCCCGCGCCGAGACGTGCCGGACAGACGACCCTTGTAAAAACGACATATCATCGAGTGTGAGCGCATGCTCTCATAGGTGGCCCTGGTCCTGGCTCCTAGCGCAGCGGCCCCGTGAGCAGATCTCTGGCGAAGGCGATCATGGCGCGTGGCAGAATCCCGGCTGGCCGGGCGATCCTGCCGGCCAGTGCCAACGGGGCGCAACTCACCCGGAACATCGTTTCCATGTCCGACATCGCAGTCCGCCTGGCCACCGCCGCGCGGCACGTCCAGGCAAGAGAATTCGAGCAGGCCGCGCGGCTATACGACGCGGTGCTGCGCGACGACGCCGACAACGTGCCGGCGCTGATCGAGCGCGCGCGCCTAGCCGTCATGATGGGCGCGCAGCAGTCGGCGCTGAATTTGCTGGCGCGCGTTCGCGTCCTGCAGCCGGATCACCTCGGCGCGCTTCAGGGCCAGGCGTTCGTCCATCAACGTGCCGGCGCGATCGCCGAAGCGGCAGCCTGCTACGCGCGCATCCGCGAACTGCGGCCCGCCGATGCGGCCGCCGCCTACAACCACGCGGTGATGCTGCAAATGCTCGAGCAGACTGCCGAGGCGGAGGCGGCGTTGCGCCAGGCGCTGGCCATCGACCCGCAGTTCGGCGAGGCGGCGAACAACCTTGGCAACCTGCTGACGCGGCAGGACAGCAACGAGGAAGCCGAAGCCCGTTATCGCGAGGCCCTACGTGCGAGGCCGGATCTGCCGGGCCTGCACTACAACCTCGGGCTGGCGCTGCAGAAACTCGGTCGGTGCGACGAAGCGCGCGCCATGTTCGACGCGGCCCTGCAACGCAACCCGAACGACGCCGAGGCGATGCTGGCGCTTGGCACGCTGCTGCAGGACGCCCGCGATCCGGCGGCGGCGGTTGAGTGCTATCGGCGCGCCACCACGGTCGCGCCGCAATTGCTCGGGGCGCAGTTCAACCTCGGCACCGCGCTGCGCGAACTGCAGCGCTACGACGAAGCCATCGCGGCGTTCGAACAGGCGCTGTGCCTTGCCCGCGATGCGGCCGCGCAGGCGCCGGCGGACATCCTGGCCGGCGCCTATTTCGGGCTCGCGGATCTCTACAAGGCGCGCGACCGCATCGACACGTGGGCGGCGCACTACCAGGCGGTGCCGGCCGGGCTGCGCGACGATGCGCGCCATGCCCTGTTCGGTTTCGAGATCGGCATGCACTTCGGCGATTTCGCCAAGGCCGCACGCGACCTCGCGCAGCTTGCCCGCGACGCGGACCGCATACCCGAGATCGGCCCCATGCAGCGCCTGTTCGGCCTGCTGCAGTACACCGACCTGCCGCAGGCCGGCCTGCTGGGCCTCTACCGGCGCTACAACGAACTCGCGATGGCGATCACCCGCGGCGAGCGGGTCACGCCAGCGCCGCTGCCGCGCGAAGGACGCCGCATCCGCATCGGCTACCTGTCGCCCGACTTCAAGATCCACGTCATGGGCTTACTCATGCATGAGGTCATCGCCCGGCACGATCGCTCTCGCTTCGAGATCTTCCTGTACGCGCTCAACGATGCGGAGGACGCACTGACACGTCGCTTCCGCGAGGCAGCCGATGCCTACACGGTACTCGACGCGCCGCTGTCGATCGACAACGCGAGGCGCATCGCGCAGGACCGGCTCGACCTGCTGATCGATCTCGGCGGCCACATGGCCGGCGCCCGCCCGCTGATCCTCGCGTGGAAGCCGGCGCCGGTGCAGATCACCCACCTCGGCTATCACGGTTCGCTCGGACTCGACACGGTGGACTACAAGATGACCGACGCGCATGCCGATCTGCCGGGCAACGCGCAATACCTGGTCGAGGACCTGCTGCCGATGCAGGGTTGCCTGATGCCCTTCCTGCGCCACAAGCCGTCGGACGGCGGACGCACGCGCGCCGAGCTGGGCATCGCGCAGGATGCCGTGGTCTTCGGCGTCTTCGTCAATGCGCTCAAGCTGGGGCCGCGCTGTCTGGGCGCCTGGCGCGCGATCCTAGAGCGCGTGCCGAATGGGTTGCTGGCGTTCTCGCCGCATTACAACTGGGCGCGCGATGCGACGCTGCGCTACATGGATGCCGCCGGCATCGAACGCGAGCGCATCGTCTTCATCCCCTCGGGCGACGAAGGCGATTTCGGGCGCTGGCGTTACCGGCGGGTTGACGTCGTGCTCGACACGTTTCCCTACACCGGCGGCGACACCACCGTGGCGGCGCTCGACATGGGGGTGCCGGTCGTCACGCTGTGCGGCGAGCGGCAAAGCGAGCGGGTGACTTTCAGCATCCTGAAGCACCTCGGCGTGGAAGACGGCATCGCGTACAGCGAGGCGGAATATGTCGACCTCGCCGTGCGTTTGGCGCAGCGGCCGGATGAGCGCACAGCGCAGTCCTGGCAGATCCTGCGCCGGATCGACGAGTCGGGCATCGCGGACATGGCCGTTTACACGCGCAACCTCGAACACGCTTACTTGCGGGCGCTGGCGTGAAGCCGGGGCTGCGGCGCCGCGGAGCGGATCGTGAAGGCTGCAGCCCAGCGCGGGCCGGGCGCATCGTCCGTGCGTTTGCGCTAACGTGGCGGTTCGCTTCCACTGCCACTGACATGCCCGGATTCATTTACCGTCCGCTTGCCGCGCTGGGCTGCATCGCCACGATCCTGCTTTCGCAACCGGCAGCGGCAGGCGACCTCACGCAGGACGACGTCGCGCGCCGCTTCCAGCCGCCGCTGCACGTGCAGCCCAAGCTCGCCGACGTGCCCGCCTGGCCGATCACCAGCGAACTGGAGCCGGAAGCCGGCCCCGTCGGCTACGCCTTTGAGTCGATCGATCTGGCGCCGATTCCCGGTTTCGAAGGTACGCCGATGAACCTGCTGGTCGCCATCGACCGCAAGGGCGCCTTCATCGATGTCGAGGTGCTGCGCCAGCACGAGCCGGTGTTCCTGAGCGGACTGGGCGAGGCGCCGCTGCGCGACTTCGTGCGCCAGTACGCGGGCAGGAGCCTGCGCCAGGAGATCACGATCTCCTCGGCCTACGGCAGCACGCGCGGCGGCGACGGCGAGAAGCGCGTGGTGCTCGACGGCGTCACCAAGGCCACCGCATCGGTGCGCATCGTCAACCAGACGGTGCTGGCTGCCGCGCTCGCCGTCGCGCGCGTCAAACTCGGCTTTGCCGATCCCGGCAAGCGCGGCCCAGCGGCGCAGGCGCGTGGCGATATTTTCGAGCCACTCGATTTCGCGACGCTGGTCGAACGCGGCATAGTCGGCCACCTGCGTTTGACCAATGCCGAAGCCGAGAAGCTGTTCGCCGGCACCGACGGCGCCGAGGTCGACGAGGAAGGACTGGCGCGGCCGGCCGAAACGCTGGTCGATCTCTATGTCGGCTACGTCAACGCCCCGACGGCCGGCCGCGCGCTGCTCGGCGACCGGCGCTACGCCGAGCTCATGCAGCGCCTCGAACCCGGTCAGCACGTGCTTTGGGTCGGCACCGCCGGCCGCTACGCGATGTTCGACGACAGCTTCGTGCCCGGCACCCAGCCGCAGCGCCTGTCGCTGGCGCAGGACGAACTCGCGATCGAGCTGCGCGACATGCCGTTCGACTACACGCTGCCGGCCGGGCTGCCGCCATTCAATGCGCAGCGGTTGTTCCGTGTCTATGCCCAGGCCGGGCTGGACCCCGGCCGCGCGATGCAGATCGGTCTCACCGTGACGCGCGCCAAGGGCATGATGCTGCCGACCATTACCCACAAGACGGCAACGCTGAAATACGCCCCGCCCGAATCACTTTTCGTTTATCCGCCCACGCCGCTGCCGGAATGGCTGCTGGCGTGGCAGGGGCGCTGGCCCGACCTGGCGGCCATCGGCCTTGCCCTTGCGCTGCTCTCCGTGGTGCTTGCGCGCCCGCGCTGGATCTCGATCGATGCCCGCAGGCTGCGTGGGTTCCGGCTGGGCTTCCTTGTTTTCACGCTGGTGTTCATCGGCTGGCATGCGCAGGGCCAGCTTTCCATCGTGCAGATCACCGGCGCGGTCAAGTCGCTGCATGCGGGGCAGGGGCTGGCGAGCTTCCTCTACGACCCGGTGTCGCTGCTGCTGATTGCCTTCACCTGCGTCACGTTCGTGCTCTGGGGGCGCGGCACATTCTGCGGCTGGCTCTGCCCTTTCGGCGCCATGCAGGAATTCGTTGCCGTTCTGGCACGGCGCCTGCGCGTGCCGCAATGGCGTGTGCCGCGCAGGCTTGCACGCGTGCTCGATCGCGGGCGCTACGCGGTGTTCGCCGCGCTGGTGCTTGCTGCGGCCTTCGCGCCGCGGCTCGCCGAGTCGATGGTCGAGGTCGAGCCGTTCAAGACCGCGATCACCGTCGGCTTCGACCGCACCTGGCCGTTCGTTGCCTACGCGGTCGGGCTGCTGCTGGCCGGCGCATTTGTCTACAAGTTCTTCTGCCGCTACCTGTGTCCGCTCGGCGCGGCGATGGTGATTGGCGGCAGGCTGCGCCGCTTCGACTGGATCGCGCGCCGGCTCGAATGCGGCAAGCCGTGCCAGACCTGCCGCCATCGCTGCGACTACGACGCGATCGAGCGCAGCGGCGCGATCCGCTACGACGATTGCTTCCAGTGCCTCGATTGCGTCGGCATCTACCACGACCCGCGGCGCTGCGCGCCGGTGCTGCTGTACCGTCGCAAGGGCCGCGTGGTCATTCCGGGCGGCAGCGGGAGTGCCAGTGAAGACTTGCCGCTGGCGGCTCAGGTGTCCAGCGAATCGAGGGTGAACCCCGCGCCGTCGTCCTGAGCCAGCACACGGGCGAGCCAGGGCATTCCCGACTGCAGCGTGGCGCGCAGCGTGTACGGCGGGTTGATGACGAACAGCCCGCTGCCGTGCATGCCGATGCCGTCGGGCGAGGCCGCCTTGACGCGCAATGTCACGTCGAGCCAGCCGCTCGCCGGCAGCTTGCGCAGCCTTTCCGGCAGCTTCTGTGCCTCGATCCGAGACAGCAGCGGGTACCAAAGCACGTAGCAACCGGTCGGGAATCGCGTCAACGCATCGCGCAGCGCCTGCACGACGTGCTGGTAGTCGGCTTTTACCTCGTAGGATGGATCGATTAGCGTCAGCGCGCGCCGCGGTGGCGGCGGCAGCAATGCCTTGAGGCCTGCGAGGCCGTCGCCATGCTGGATCAGCACGCGCTTTCCCGCCTCGGCCAAGTTGCGCTCGAGCAGCGGACAGTCGCTCGAATGCAGCTCGAACAGGCGCAGGCGGTCGCTCTCGCGTGCCAGCGCCAGGGCGATGCGCGGCGAACCGGGGTAATGGCGCAGCGCGGCGTCACGGTTCTCCGAGCGCACGATGCCGACGTAGTCCTGCACTGCTTCGGGCATGTCGTCGCGCGTCCACAGTCGCGCGATGCCGTCCTTGTATTCGGCCACTTGCGTCGCATAGCCCCGGGTCAGCGAGTAGGCGCCGGCGCCGGCATGGGTGTCGATGAACCAGTAAGGCTTGTCCTTGAGGTTGAAGTAGCGCAGCAACTGCACCAGCACGAGGTGCTTGAGTACGTCGGCATGGTTGCCGGCGTGGAAGGCGTGGCGATAGCTGAGCATGGCGGCGGCGTGGGGGCGGAACCGCGAGTTTAGTGGATCGCGCTATGATCCGCCGCTCACTTGCGGATTCGGTCCATGGATTTCGACGTCGTCATCATCGGCGCAGGCGCGGCGGGCATGATGTGCGCGGCGCAGGCCGGCATGCGCGCCCGGCGCGTGCTGCTGGTCGACCACGCGGAGAAACTGGCGGAGAAGATCCGCATCTCCGGCGGCGGGCGCTGCAACTTCACCAACCTGCACTGCCGGCCGGAGGCGTTCCTCTCGCGCAATCCGCATTTCTGCCGCTCCGCCCTGGCGCGCTACACGCCGCGCCATTTCATCGAACTGGTGGAGCGCCATCGCATCCGCTACCACGAGAAGACGCTCGGCCAGTTGTTCTGCGACGACAGTGCGCGGCAGATCATCGACATGCTGGTGCGCGAATGCGAGCGCGGCCAGGTGAAATGGGCGATGCCGGCCAGCGTCGAGCGGATCGTCGCGCGTGATTTTAGCGACGGTGCACGCTTCGAGGTGGCGACCTCCCAGGGTAGTTTTCGGTGCGCCTCGCTGGTGATCGCCAGCGGCGGGTTGTCGATTCCGAAGATCGGCGCAAGTCCTTTCGGCTATCGCGTGGCCGAGCAATTCGGCCTTGCGGTGGTGTCGCCGAAGCCGGCGCTGGTGCCGCTGGCGGCCGACCCGGAATTCCTCGCGCGCTTCGGCGAATTGTCCGGCGCGTCGTTCGATGCCATTACCGCCTGTCCCGACCTGCGCAAGTCGCCACGCTTCCGCGAGGCGGTGCTGCTCACGCATCGCGGCCTGTCGGGGCCGGCGATCCTGCAGATCTCGTCCTACTGGCAGCAGGCCGGCGCGCGCGGGCCGATCGAGATCGACCTGCTGCCCGACGAGAAGGGGCACGAATGGATCGAACGGCATCGCCGGGAAGCCTCGCCGATAGGCGATCTGCTGGCAGGTGCATTGCCAAGGCGCGTGGCGCTTGCCTTTGCTGATGGGCATGGCTGGAATCGGCCCCCCGTGCAGCTTTCAGCCAAGGTGCTCGGCGAAATTGCGCATGCGCTGAAGCACTGGCGCATCCAGCCTTCGGGCACGCTGGGGTTCGACAAGGCGGAGGTGACGCTGGGCGGCGTCGATACCGGCGGCCTCTCCCAGCAAACGATGGAGGCGACCTCGGTGCCGGGCCTGTTCTTCGTCGGCGAGGTGGTCGACGTGACCGGCTGGCTCGGTGGCTACAATTTCCAGTGGGCCTGGTCGTCCGCCGTCGCGGCGGCGCAGGCGGTCTAGGGCCCGTTCGCGCAGATCAGCCGAGCGTGAAGAAGAAGGTTGCGCCGCGATCGGGTGCGGACTCGGCCCATACGCGCCCGCCGTGGCGCGTGACGATGCGATGCACCGTGGCCAGCCCGATGCCGGTGCCGGGAAACTGGGCCGCGTGGTGCAGGCGCTGGAAGGGCTCGAACATCCGGCCGGCATAAGCCGGATCGAAGCCGGCGCCGTTGTCAGTGACGTGGAACACGCGCGCGCCATCGATGTCGCGCTGCCCGAATTCGATCCATGCGTCGTCGCGCTTGCCGGTGAACTTCCACGCGTTGTCGAGCAGATTCTGCAGCACGAGTTCGAGCAGGGCCGGATCACCCTGCGCCAGCAGCCCCGGCTGGACCGTCCATCGCACGTGGCGCGTTTCGTCCAGTGCGGCGAGGTGCAGCAGCCAGCGCTGCGCGACCTCGGACAGGTCGACGCGCTCGCGGCGCAGTTCGCTGCGCGAGATCTGCGCCAGCATCAGCAGATCGTCGATCAACGCGGCCATGCGCTGCGCGGCCCCGCGGATGCGTGCCAGGTGCGAATGGCCGGTCTCGTCGAGGCATTTGCCGTAATCCTCTGCCAGCACCTGCGCATAGCCGTCGATGCCGCGCAAGGGCGCGCGCAGATCGTGCGAGACGGAGTAGCTGAAGCTTTCCAGTTCGTCGAGCGCAGCCTGTAGCTCCCCGGTCCTGTGGCGAACGCGTGATTCGAGTTCATCGTTGAGTTGCAGGACACTGGCTTCCGCCAGCTTGCGGGTCGTGATGTCGACGTCCATGCAAAACACTTCGCTGACTTCGCCGCGCTCGAACACCGGGAACAAGGTCGACACGAGCCACATGGACTTGCCATCGCCTATCCGCCGGGCGGGCCATTCCACCGGCCCGATGGCGTGCCCGGTGTCCCACACCTGTTCGATCTCGCGAGAAACTTCGTCTGCCGCTTCGCCGCAGTCGAGCGTCTCGGTGAAATGCCGTCCGATCGCGGCCTCTGCCGGCACTCCGTACATGGCCGTACTGGCGCGGTTCCAGTGCCGGACGATGCCGTCGCGCGTCATACCCTGGATCGCGACCAGCGGCGTGTTCTCGATTACCGCCTCGAAGCGGGCCAGCGCTTCGCGCTGGCTCTGTTCGGCGCGCCTGTGCTCCGTCGTGTCGCGGATGATCGCGGTGAACAGCACCTCGCCATTGATGCGGGTGCGCGACACCGAAGCCTCGATCGGGAACTCCTCGCCATCGGCGCGCAGGCCGAACACGTTGCCGCTCAGGCTGGTGTGCAGTCGATCGGTGCCGCCGCCGGCGAAGGCGCGGAACGACGTGTCGTGGCGTTCGCGAAAGCGCGCCGGGATGAAGCGCGAAATCGGCTGGCCCAGCGCCTGGTCTGCCCGCAGCCCGAACATCTTTTCCGCCGCATCGTTGAACAGCACCACGTTCTGGTCGGCGTCGACGGTGACGATTGCATCCATCGCGGAATCGACCAGCGCAGCGAGCCGGTCCGACGTCTCGCGCAGCGCGCGGCGCGCATTGCGGCGCTCGACGGCGATGGCGGCGATGCGTGCCGCGGTGTCGACGAGGCGCAGGTGACCGTCGTCCGGCGAGCCGGGCGCGCTGGCGTAGACCGCCATGGCACCGAGCACGTCGCCATTTGCGCTGAAGATGGGTATCGACCAGCAGGCGCGCAGGCCGTACCGCAGCGCGATCTCGCGCAGGCCCTCCCATAGCGGGTCGGTCGCGATGTCTTCCGCCACCACGAGCTGGCGCCGATGGCAGGCTGCGCCGCAACAGCCGCCGTGCGGGCCGACTGCGACATCGCCCATGGCAGCCACGAATTCCGCGGACAGGCTGGGGCCGGCGGCAAACTGCAGGCGATGCGTCGGCGGGTCGAGCAGCATGACCGATGCGATCGCGCCCGGCGCCTGGGATTCGACAAAGCGCATCACGGCGTCCAGCAGTTCGGCGAGAGGATGGTCGCTCGCCACCGTGTGCAGCAGGGCTTCGGTCAGGGCGCGCTCCGTCACGTCGCGCGCCACGCCGATGATGCCGAGCATGCGCCCGTCCGGCGCCGCGTATGCGGTTTCCACCAGCTCCATGTGCGCCACGCGGCCGTCGGCGCGCGTCAGTACTTGCTCGGTGGTCTGCGCGCGGCCGGTGGCGAGCACCGCCTGGGCGCGCTGTTCGGCCGCGTGAACGGCACGGCCGGGAAACAGATCGGCATCGGTGCGGCCCGCAATCGCCGGTTCGGAGAGTCCGAGGTCGTGTGCGAACGCACGGTTGCATCCCTGATAGACGCCGTTTGGCGACTTGAAGAAGATCGGGTCGGGAATTGCGTCGATGACCGAGCGCAGCAGCGCTCGCTCGTCGATCAGGCGCTGGTCGACCGGCGGGTCGATGGTGACGATCAGGCCGGCTATGTCGCCCGGCCGGCGGTCGGCACCCAGCGCGACGGCGCCGCAATCGCGCACCCAGATTTCGCGCGTATCGGCCGTACGCACGAGCCGGTAATTGACGGCGAACCGGCCACCCCGGGTCATGGCATCGCCGACCGCCGCGCGCACGCGCGGCAGGTCGTCGGGGTGAATCCAGTTGTCGAGTGATTCGGCCGGCGTGTCGTCCTGCGTGTCGAACAGCGAGGCCGGCGAACGGGAAATCTGCGTCAGGCGACGCGGGGAGTCGGGCGAGCAGCGATAAACAAGCCCGGGCAGGTCGTGAAGGCCGACCAGGGTGTCGGTAGTGCTGATGCCCGTCTGGCTGATCACGATCGGGTGATGCCCGGCGAAGGTCTGTGTCGTCCCGCGCACGATCGCGCGAGAATTTTTACAAGTATACCCTCGCCGTCATTAATGCTACTGCGCGATCACCAGCCGCGATTGCCGTTGCGATGTGTCGGACGGCCACCGTTGCCCGCGGGGCGGCGACGCGCGTCTTCCTTGCCGCCGCTGCGACGTCGCTCACCGGGGCGCGGCCCGGTCGGGCGCGGACGGTCGCTCGGCTCCAGACCGGCGATCACGCCGACCGCGATCGGCTGCGTGGTGTAGCGCTCGATGCGTCGCACATGGTGTCGTTCGGCGTGCATCGCGAGCGACACCGCGACACCTTCGCGCCCGGCGCGGCCGGTGCGGCCGATGCGGTGCACGTAGTCCTCGACCTGCTTCGGCAGGTCGAAGTTGATCACGTGGCTGATGCCGGGCACGTCGATGCCGCGTGCGGCAACGTCGGTCGCCACCAGCACGCGGGTGCGGCCTTCGCGCAGTGCGCGCAGGGTGCGGTTGCGGCTGCCCTGGTTCATGTCGCCGTGCAGCGCATCGGCGGCATAACCCTGCGAGCGCAGCAATGCCGAAAGATCGTCGGCCGAGCGCTTGGTCGAAGTGAACACCACCGCCTGGTCGAGGGCGTCGTCCTTGAGCAGCGCGTCGAGCAGGCGCGTCTTGTGCGACATGCTGTCGGCGAACAGCAGGCGTTGTTCGATTTTCGCTTTGTCCACCGGCGGCGGGGCGATCTCGATGCGCTGCGCGTTGCGCGTCACGCGTTCGGCCAGTTTGCCGACCACGCCTTCCAGCGTGGCCGAGAACAGCATCGTCTGCCGCTGTACGGGCAGCTTGGCAATGATGGATTCGATGTCGTCGATGAAGCCCATGTCGAGCATGCGGTCGGCTTCGTCGAGGACGAGGATCTGCAGTTGCGAGAAATCGATCTTGCCCGAATTCATATGGTCGATCAGACGCCCCGGCGTGGCGACGAGAATCTCGGGATTGCGCGCCAGCAACTGCATCTGCTTCGGATAGGGCATGCCGCCGAGAATGGAAACTGCCTTCATGCGGCGCAGGTTGGCACCGTATTTTTCGGTGGCAGTGGTGACCTGCAGGGCCAGTTCACGGGTCGGGGTCAGGACCAGCATCTTCGGCTGGGCCGGTGCGTAGCGCGGCCGCTCACCACGGGAACGTGCCGACTGGCGCTCCTGGTTCGGGGTCTTCAAGGCGGGCTGCGGGTTATCCTGGGCAGCAACGGCCAGCTTGTGCATCGACGGCAGCATGAAGGCGGCCGTCTTGCCCGAGCCGGTCTGCGACGAGACCAGCAGGTCGCGGCCTTCGATGGCAGCGGGAATGGCTTGCGCCTGGACCGGAGTCGGTTCGGTATAGCCCGAATCGGCGAGCGCTTTCAGGATGGCCGGGTGCAGGCCGATTTCTTCAAAAGTCATCAGTTTCTTTCGTAAAAATGGTCGCGCGCGTCATTCCGCAGTGCGGACGACACGGACGCAGAAAGTGCAGCGCCAACCTACGAAATTGCTTGAAAACTCAGAGAGATCGAGATTTCGGCACGAAAGCTTTGTGCCGGTGCGGCGCTCCGCTCATGTGTATCTCGGCGGTGCCAGGGGGCAGTGGGGCTTTGTCGTTGTAGTAGTTCAGGTTCGCGATGCGCGCTTTGTGATTGCGATTGCTGCAATGCACAAGGCGCGCATTCTACGGAGTGATGCGGAGAATGTCCAGCATTAAATCCTTGGGGAATCAATCCCGACTCATTCCCACTCGATTGTGCACGAGATTTTCATCCAGTTGATCTACAAAGGATAAACGATTTTCGGATGAAAAATCACCATCAGATTTACCATCAAAATGTTGTTGCTTATCGAGTCCAGCAGTTGCCAGACACTGCCAAAAAAATAATTTTTTGACGAATTTGCACTCAATTTTCAGAGCATGCAATTTGGATGATGGTATACGCTGCCTGAAACACTTGCAGGCACTGCATAGGCAGCATTTTACGAGTGACTAAGTCAGACATTCGTGGATATCCTTGGTCATCAGATACAAGTGATACGGGTCGAGCGGCGACGGTACAAATCCGAAGTGCTGATAGAACTCTATGGCCTGTTCGTCCTTGGCGTGGACAACAAGGGCTCGCGCGGCAATGATCGACTGTGCTTGAAGAAAGCGCTTCAGCGCATCCTTGAGCAGCCCTGCCCCGATGCCAGTCACCTGCTCTGTCCGATCCACGGCCAACCTGGCCAATAGGGTAAGCGGGATCGGGTGCTGGGCCAGTCCTTTGGCGATTCGTGCAGGAACGGTTTCGTATTCCGCCGAGGCAGCGGCCAGCGAGTAATACCCAATGACTCGGGTTTCGCCGCGCATTGCAACGTAAGTTCGCGCGCTTTGGTTGCGCTGGTTCAGGAGTGCGTAGCGCTGTAGAAAACGGTTCAGTGCTTCGTTGCCGCAGTCGAATCCCGATACGTCGTGGACCTCCGTCAGGAGTTCTGGCCCCCGTAGCGGTAATTTCATTTAGCCTCGAAGACGCTCGGTTTCTTGAGCAGTTCCCTTAGACGCGGGATCAATTTGGCCGGTTGATCAAGGGCGGCATAGAAGGCGTTCATCTGCTCTTCAGGTAAGACAAAGCGAGTCTGCGAGGCCAGAGTCTCGTCGGCCACGGTACGCACTGCACGAAGAACAAATTCGCTGACGTTCTGGTGCGACAGGATGGCCGCCTGACGAATTCGGTCCTTCTCAGCCGATGCGAGACGGATTTCGATGCGTTCTTCCTTGACGGTGGCGCCCATGGTGTCACTCCTTGCGTTGTCCGTACAGTATACGGGTTACATTGAGCTTTGCAAGAGTGAAAATCAGCCCTGCCGAAATCAACGTCCTCGGCTCATGAAAGGCTGCGACTTTGACATTCACATGTTTTACTGAAAACAATCCACATGTTTTTTTCACATATCCCTGCCCGGCAAGACGGGTTTGATGAGTCGAGTTGTACCTTCTTCCTGGCAATCCAAGGCCTGCAGGTCAGCCACTGCGGCCATTGGGCCTGTATCCGGACTCGGGCGGCAGTCCACCGATTGATCGAAATGCGGGTTGAATGGCAGCTTCTCCATACGATGAACGCGAACTTCGTGCCCAATCCTGACCTTCGACTTCTAGACGTAGCTACGGCAGCTCCCAAAGTGCTACTGACGTTCAGAGAGTTTGCTGAATGCGAACTCCTCGGCCAATGCCGCCGTTGAGGGAGGCAAGGTTGTAGGGCCGGTGTCGCGCAGGTTGCTGTCGTTGGCAGCAGGGAGTGCCTGAACGTCAGCTTCTCGATCCATCGAACTCACACACTTGACCCTCAAAGGACCTTCGAATTTCCGATGAGGCAACGACAGTTTACTGATTTCAGCGGACCCTTACAGGTTCTATTCAACTCTCACCGAGGTGAATTGATGTTCGGAATTCCAGATACGATGCTTTGTCTCCGATGCGACGTCAGAATGCCTACTAGACCCGAGGCGATTCACTGCAATTCAGCGCTTCTCTGTACTTCCTTGGCGAGGTGTTGAACCAGCGTTTGAATGCCCGCGAAAAGTTGCTTTGACCGTTGAATCCCAGGAGACAGGAAATGTCGATCAGTTCCAGATGGCACTGATTCAGATATTTGACCGACAACTCGCGCCGCACATCGTCGAGAATCTCGCTGAACGATGTCCCCTCGGCCACCAGGTGGCGTTGCAGCGTGCGTTCGCTCATGTGCAAGGCATGGGCGATTTTGGCGCGCTGCGGCTCGCCCTCGGGCAGCGTGTGGACGATGCGCTCCCGTATCAGGTTGGCCGTGGAATTGCCTTTCAGCCGTCCCATGCATTCGTTCAGATAACTGTCGTGCAGGCTGACCAGTTCGGAATTGAAGGTCGGCACCGGGCGCAAGGCCTGTTCCATGCTGAACAGTAAACAATAGTGCTCCGCCTGGAAATCAACCTCGCAGGCGAAGGCTTTTTCATAGGGCTTGAGATTGGCCGGCCTTGGCTGTCCGAGCTCGACCACCACCGGGTCCAGATCGCTATTCATCACCCAGCGAAAGAATTCGAGCAGGCATAGCATGTCGAATTCGTAGCGCTGGCGTGGAATGGGCTGCGTGCCGCCGTGGAGGTGGAAATACAGCGCTATGCGATCGCCACGAATCTCGATGCAAGATTCGGCTGCCGAGCTGACCACGCTGAGATAGCGCGAAAAACGTTCCAGTCCGGATATCAGGGAGGGCGAAGAGAGCATCGCGTAGCCCAATGCGTCGAAGCTCGGCAAGGGGCGCTTCGGCTTCAGTTTCAGGGCGATGCCCGGATCTCCGGAGACCTCGACCGCAAGCTCCCACAGCCGGCTGACGGCTTCGGTCGGCACGCGGACGTTGAAGTCGGTCGAATTCGGAATGTAGATTCCGCTATCGGAAAACAGCTTGTTGGCATTGACGCCGTTGGCATCGAACAAGTCCCGCAGGACGCGCATCCAGACCGACGACGTTGTATGCTTTATCACCTGCTATCCCCCGGAAACCAACGGCTGCTAAACATAGCGTCTTAAATAATGCCGCATAATCTACGCAGCACCGAATTGGGTTGCCGCCAACGGTCGAAGCATATGTCGACTGCGGCGAGCAGTTCGCTCAACGTGGCGAAGAAGCGGTTGTGCGTTGCCATGCGGCGAGCCAGCTTCCATACCCGCTCGATAGGAGCCAACTGTGGACTGTACGGCGGTAGAAACAGCAAACTGAGCACGGTGCGATATTTCCGAAGCAAGGGCTTGAGAAGTATGGCGTGGTGGTACCTGGCGTTGTCCAGGACGACAACCATGCGCTTGCCGCGCGAGCGATGCCGCAGAAGCTTCTTCAAAAAGGTTTCGAACGTAACCGCGTCGAACCTCTCGCACATGGTGCGTATGAATTTGCCTGTACTCAGACTGACCGCACCGAAGCAGGCGACAGATTTGCGGGTGGGGGCGTGCATCAGCACCGGGTCCTTGATCTCCGGTGGCACCCACATGCGGCATCGGGTGCCGTGCTGTTGGAAGTGGCATTCGTCCAGACTCCACAGTTCAATGTTCCGTTGCCTTGCCAGGTGGCGCAGTTTTTTTAACAGCCGCGACCTTTACGGGGTCGGACTGGGCCACTTGAGGTCTGGGCTTCCGGAGTCGGAAACCCATTTGCCCGAAGATCCGTTGGCACTGACGCACGCCCAAAGCGACGCCATAACGCTTGCGCAGGTGCTCGGAGAGCAGCTTGCCGTCCCACAGATGACCGGTGAGGCCAAATGCCCCAGGGTCGCGTCTCAAGTCGCGCCCCAGTGCCGCCCATTGTTTAGCGTCCAATGTCGCCGGCCGGCCAGGGCGTTCGCCCTCGCGCACTCCTTCCAGTCCGTGGCTCTCAAATCGCTTGACCCAGCGCTGCACCGTGCGGCGGTCTTCGCCGAAAAGCTCGGCGACCTGCTGACAGCTGTGGCCGCCGGTGACCAGCAGCAGGCCATGCAGCCGGTGGTCGTAACGCGACTCATCGGAGCGGGCGATTTCTTGTTGGATGGCGATTCGCATGACTTCAGGATCGGCGATTTCGAGCTTCCTCATGATGACACCTCCGGAACGGGGAATTGTCATCAGTATAATTCAATAATGCGGCATTACATATGTCGCAATGTTTAG